>NZ_JBIVYQ010000001.1:0-155858 GCF_044772285.1 Pseudomonas sp. NPDC090233
CTGATCCCATCCCGAACTCAGTAGTGAAACGATGCATCGCCGATGGTAGTGTGGGGTTTCCCCATGTGAGAGTAGGTCATCGTCAAGATTCATTTCGCAAAACCCCTATCTGCGTGAGCAGGTAGGGGTTTTGTCTTTTCAGCTTCAGGTGTCCTTGCCACGGGCTACTTCGGCCAAGTGTGCGATCGATTCTTCGCTTTTAAGCACCAGTACATCGCTCTCCAGCTCATCAAGCACGACTTCCGAAGTGTTGCCGATCAAGGCTCCAGAAATACCAGTGCGGGCGACAGTGCCGATCACCGTTACCACTGCATCGAGCTTCTTCTCGGTAAAGGGAATCAGCACATCCGCTGGCCCTTCCGCGACATGCAGACGATCCTCGCTGATGTCATATTCAGCCTGGAACGCACTACAAGCCTCCCGGTAACGTTTCTCGATAGTTTCGCTGAGCTGATAAACCGGGTCCGAAGCTGCCAGCATGGGTGAGGGATGAGCACTGATCACATGCAGATCACCTTTGGCCAGACCGGCGATTGCATACCCATGATCAATGATGTTCGCATGCAATCTGCGATGGTCTTCATCCTGATTGCCCACATCGACAGCCGCAAGAATCACCCCACCTGTCCAAGGCCGCTCACTCTTCACCATCAGCACAGCACAAGGGCACTGGCGCAACAGCTTCCAGTCGGTTGGCGTAAGCAAGGCTTTCTTCAATGGATTATCCGGGCGATGTTCCTTGATCACCAATTCGCAGCCTTCGGCTTGCTGTACAGCAATGATCGATTCATGCAACGTGTCATGCCATGCCTGCTCATGGGTGACGTTGTCATAACCATCATCATGCAACTGGCTGCTCAAGAGACTGAGCAACGCACTATGGTCGTGTTTCTTGTCGCACATCAGCAGGTGGAGGCGGGCACCGGTCACGCCAGCAATCAGCTTCGCGCGAGTCAACGCACGGCTATGCGCATGTTCAGGATCAAGTACGACAAGAATGCTGCGGACAGCTTGCATGGGCGTGAACTCCGTTCAAAGGTGGCGGCCAATGCCTGACTATAGTCGGCGCCCCTCGTGTCGCCGCTTGATGTACATCAAGCATAGCCACTGGCGCTTGCTGTCGCCGCCGGTATAATCGCCGGTCTTGTCCGTCCTGTGTGGTTGCACGTTTATGTCCCTGATCCCCGAAATCGATGCTTTTCTTGGCTGTCCTACGCCAGACGCCTGGATCGAAGCGGCGCTCGCCGACCAGGAAACGTTGCTGATCGATCACAAGAACTGCGAGTTCAAAGCGGCCAGTACGGCATTGAGCCTGATTGCCAAGTACAACACCCATCTGGACCTGATCAACATGATGTCGCGCCTGGCCCGCGAAGAACTGGTGCATCACGAGCAGGTACTGCGCCTGATGAAACGCCGAGGAGTGCCGTTGCGGCCGGTGTCGGCGGGGCGCTATGCGTCTGGTTTGCGACGTCTGGTACGTGCCCATGAGCCGGTAAAGCTGGTGGACACGCTGGTGGTGGGTGCATTCATTGAAGCCCGTAGCTGCGAGCGCTTTGCGGCCTTGGTACCGCATCTGGATGAGGAACTGGGCACGTTCTACCACGGCTTGCTGAAAAGCGAAGCGCGCCACTACCAAGGCTATCTGAAGTTGGCTCACCACTATGGGGATGAGGCGGACATTGCCAAGCGTGTGCTGCTGGTGCGCGAAGCTGAAGCTGAGTTGATTCAATCTCCAGACCAGGAGCTTCGCTTCCACAGCGGAATTCCAATGGCGCAGGCCGCCTGATCAGCGCTAGGCGGCTGCGCACGACACAACTGTCTAGTAGCGACGCCCCAGCAGCAGGCCGATCACCAGGCCAAAGCCCGCTGAGACAGCAACCGTCTGCCATGGATGCCCGCCAATATAGTCGTGAGTAGCCTCGACCACCGGTTGTGCCTTGGCGCGCACCTGTCCGGCAGCCTCCACAGCCTGGCGCAATTTCTGGCTGACCTGCGCGCGCAAAGTATCGGCTTCCTCGCCTACCAGGGAGGCGCTGTCGTTGAGCAGCTTTTCCGATTCTTCGATCAATGCCTGCAGCTCACTGAACACCTGATCCTTGATCTGCTCGCTGTTGGCTGCGATGGCGGTTTTTCGGGCCATGAACTCGTCCTCGTCGATGGGGGTGGTTAAGCAATGGATGCCGCCGCGCCGGGAAAGTTGCGCTGGCGTTCCGATAGTGCAGCGCCTCGGTGTAAGATAGCGGCCATTTTCAACAGGCAGGTACCTTCATGAGTTTCAATCTGGCCAACAGAAGCTTCGAGGAACGGGCGCAGATCGAGGCAGAAAAGGCCCGGCTATTCGAGATGTGGCAGAACAATCTCGGCAAAGCGAAGGGCGAGGCCGCGCGCCTGATCTCGGAAAAATCCCGCCGCAAGGGCAAGTGGGCCGAATGGGTGCGTGCCGAACTGGAAGGGATGTCGCCGCCCGAATATGCCGCAATGGTACGCAGTGAGGTCAACAAGATGATGGCCGCCGCCAGCGCCAACCGTTGATCCTGAAAGGCAGTGTCACCAATACAGACTGCCACCTTTGGGCAGGTCAAGCTTGCCCTCGTCGGTGAAGCGCACGGTTCCAAACGGCCCGCCGGCCAGTTTGCCGCGCAGCACATAAGGCATGCCCTGCAGTGAGTCGAGCTTGCTCAGGCCGTAGGCCTGGCGCAGGAAGCCGAACGCCGTGATGCTCACCGGCACCACCACCACCGCTTCGCCGTAGCGGCCAATATGCCCCTGCTGGTCGCTGACCCCAGACGCCAGCGGCTGGCCATTGACCTCCAGATTCAGCGCGATACCCTTGTAGTCGACCGCTGCCTCATTGGGGTTCTGCACTCGCATCTTGACCGCCATGCGCATTTCCAGCTCCTGCCCGGCAAGCGGTTCAATGCCGATCACGCTGATGTTCAGTGGGTCGCGTGGCTGGAACAGCGCGCAGGCATTGAGGCTGGCCGCGATCAGCAAAGCCAGTAACAAAGGGGCGCAGCGGTACAAACGGGCAGTCATGGGAATGGACCTTACCAACAGAGTCTGGCCTGCAGTGTGGCAAATGCACAGCGGCGTTGAAAGTATCAGGCCATTTGAAAGATACTGTTTCTCATTAACGCCCGATAACTCCTCCTACTGGCAGTATTCCCACCTCATGCTGACGTCTCCCGTGTCCGCTCTGCTGGCAAGTTTCCAGGAGCACTACGACGACCTGCTGCAGTTTTTGACCCGGCGCATGAGTGACCGGCAGCGCGCCGCTGATGTGGCGCAGGAGACGTACCTGAAACTGGTCAAGGTCGACGAGCAGGCGGTACCGGTCTTGCACGCGCGCAGTTTCATCTTCCGCGTGGCCGGCAACCTGGCAATCGACGCTTTACGCCGTGAACAACGCATGGCCGCCAGCCACGGCGACAGTGACAGTGCGGGGGAGGTGGCCTGCCCGGCGCCAGCGCCGGAAGCGGCGTTCTTGGCCCGTGAGCGCCTGCAGATCCTTGATGAAGGTTTGCTGCAACTGCCCGACAACGCTCGCCAGGCACTGCTGCTCAACCGTGTCGAAGGCCTGACCCATGCGCAGATCGCACAACGGCTGGGCGTTTCAGAGAGCATGGTGGCAAAATACATCGGCCAGGCCCTGCGTCACTGCCGTGACTGGCTCAAGACCAACCATGACTGACACCTCGACCATGCACGCTCCCCAGCCGATCAGCGACTTGTCCGACGATGCCCTCGACTGGCAGGTCCTGTTGCACTCAGGTAACGCCAGCGCGGCGGACCTGGCGCGTTACCAGCGCTGGCGTCAGTTGAGCCCGGCCCATGCCGAGGCCGCAATGGAGGCCTCGGCACTCTGGCAGGACCTTGGCCACACCTCCACTGCGCAGGCTCTCCAGGCCCCGCCCATACGCCGCAAGCGGCATTGGCTTGCAGGGATTGCCGCGTCCCTGGCGATACTGGTGGTCGGCTACAGCGGTTGGCAGCAAGCACCGCTGTGGCTGGCGGACTATCACACCAGCATGGGAGAGCGGCAGAGCATCACCCTGGCGGATGGCTCACGGGTGATGCTCAACAGCGCAAGCGCGCTGAAGGTGGCGTTCAGCGCCAGTGAACGCAGGGTGTCGGTACAGGCCGGCGAGGTGATGTTCGAGACCTCCGCCGATCCACGACCCTTTGTCGTCGAAAGCGCAGGCGAGACCGTAGAGGGTAGCGCCGCAACCTTCAGCGTCCGTCGCGATGGCCGGGTGGTCCTGGCCCAAGGCGCGGCCAAGGTAGGTGATCACAATCTGACCGTGGCCTTCGACGCCAACGCGCAGACCGCTTGGCAGCGAGGCAAGTTGATTTTCAACGGCAAACCCTTGGGCCAGGTGTTGGCCGAACTTGAACGTTACCAGCACGGCCGCATCCTGCTTTCCGACCACAAGCTGGCAGCGCTTGAGGTCAGCGGCGTATTCGACCTGAACGAGCCCCAGGCCCTGCTGCGTACACTTGAGCAGCGCTATGGCTTAAAGGTCACCTACCTGCCGTGGCTGGCTGTGGTGCATTGAGTCGCTGAAAAATAATCAGATTTTTTACTAAGGTCACTGCAAGTTGGTGCAATCCAGAACGTCGTAGTGGGACTGATCAGCAACCCATTCTCATTCACGACTTGTCTGGAAGCTCATTCGTGCCTCTCATGCCCAAGCCCTCGTACCGCCGCGGCGGTCGATTTCATCATGTCATGTTGTCCTGCAGTGCCCTGGCACTGTTCGCTGGCCCGCTGCAGGTGTGGGCTACCAACCAGGCCGGTCAGGCTCTCATAGCCGCTGCCCAGGTCCAGCTAAATGTGCCAGCGCAACCCCTTGATCAGGCACTCACGGCATTTGCCGACCAGGCTGGCTTGCACCTGCTGTATACCACCGACGATGTCGCAGGCCTCACCAGCCCGGCGTTGCAGGGCAACTACAGCGTCGAGCAGGCACTGCAACAGCTGCTGGCCGGCAGCGATCTGGTTTGGCAATTCAGTGATGCCCGCACGGTTACCCTGCGCAAGTCCGCAGCCGAGCCGCAGGCTATCAATTTGAAACCCACTGAAGTTACCGTCGCGTCGCGCACCAGCACAGCGATCAGCGAGATCCCCGGCACGGTCTGGGTGGTTGACCAGCAGCAACTGCGTGAACAGCTCGACAGCGGGGTGAGCCTGAAGGAGGCCATCGGCAAGTTGGTGCCAGGCCTGGACCTTGCTCCGGAAGGGCGTACCAACTACGGCCAGAACATGCGTGGGCGCAATGTGCTGGTGATGATCGACGGGGTCAGCCAGAACAGTTCGCGCGGCCTGTCGCGCCAGTTCGACAGCATCTCGCCGTTCAACGTCGAGCGCGTCGAGGTGTTGTCCGGCGCCAGCGCCATCTACGGTGGCGGTGCCACCGGCGGCATCATCAATATCGTGACCAAGAAAGGCGAGCCTGGCCCTGCGCGCTTCGAGACTCAACTGGGCGCCAGCAGCGGCTTCAACAACAGCGATGACCTGGCCACCCGGTTCGCCCAGTCGATCAGCGGCGGCAACGACCGGGTCAATGCCCGCCTGGGTATTTCCGGCGAGCAGAACGAAGCCTTTTACGATGGTGCGGGCGATCAGATCTTCATCGACAACACCCAGACCGACCTGCAGTACAACCGCATGATCGACGTACTCGGCACGCTTGGCCTGAAAATCAATGATGAGCAGAGCCTCGATTTGCTGGCCCAGTATTACGACTCCGGCAACCATGGCAGCACAGGCATCTACTTCCCCAACCTCAACTACAACGCCCCGTCCGACCTGGAGGATGCCGAGCTGCGCAGCGGCTATTCCTCGGACCTGGAGCCTCGCACCCGGCGCTTGCTGCTCAACGCCAACTACCACCATGCCGACGTGCTCGGCCAGGACTTCTATCTGCAGGCGTCCTACCGCAAGGAGGATGACAACTTCTACCCGTTCCCCTACTACAACCGCGCCACGCCAACCGGATCGCGCGGCGTGTACTTCGCCGCCTCGCAGCAGAACTTCGAGGTCAGCAGCCTCAAAGGCCTGTTCGCCAAGCAATGGGACACGCTCAAGCTGACCTATGGCATCGACCTCGACCGCGAGCGCTTCAACGCCGAGCAGACCACCTTCGATGCCCTTGCTTCGTCCGAAAGTGGCGGCCTGGAGATGGACAAGCAGAGCAAGGCCCCACGCTACCCCAGCTACCGGGTCGATGGCATTTCGGTCTACGCCCAGCTGGATTGGCATGCCACCGACAACCTGACGCTGTCCGGCGGTGCCCGGCGCCAGCAGATGGACGTGGATGTCAGCGACTTCAAGGGTGTGCCCGGTGGCAGCAACGACTACCAGGTCGACCTGTACAACGTCGGTGCCATCTATGATTTCAAGAACGGCCATCAGGTGTGGACCAACTATGGCGAAGGTTTCGACTTGCCGGACCCGGCCAAGTACTACGGCAAACCCGGCCTGAGCGTGGCCGACAACCCGCTGGCAGGTATCAAGAGCCGCCAGGTAGAGCTTGGTTGGCGCTATGCCGACCTGGACTGGGACGCCCAGGCCGCGCTGTACTACATCTGGTCGGACAAGATCATCAACGTCGATTCGCAAACGCTGACGATCAACGTCGAAGAACAGAAGAGCCGCGACTTCGGCTTCGAAGGTGCGCTGACCCGGCATTTCCAGAATGGTTGGGAAAGCGGCGGCACTTTGCACTTGACCCGTTCCGAAGAGGAGGCCGCCGATGGTGATTGGATCAAGCGCGATGCCCGCTATGCCTCGCTGTCCAAAGCCACTGCCTTCGTCGGCTGGAAGGGCGATGGCCGCAGTGCGCGGCTGCAGGCCAACCACGCGTTCAGCCTGAAGGACGATGCCGACCACGAGATCGACGGGTATACCACTTTCGATTTGCTGGGCAGCCAGGACACCGGCTTCGGTACCTTCAGCGCGGGTATCCAGAACCTGTTGGACAAGCAGTACAGTACGGTCTGGGGGCAGCGGGCGACGCTGTTCTACTCGCCCACCTATGGGCCGGCGTACCTGTATGACTATCAGGGGCGTGGGCGCACCTACACCCTGACTTGGAGCATGGCTTACTGACCTGTGTCTGCCTGCACTGGCGGCAAGGCCGGTGCAGGCGGATTCGCTTAAGCAAACGCAGCCCGCAAATCCTCCGCTAACGCTTGTTGTGCTTCCCCGGGGGCCTGCGCCCGATGCCTGGCCAGGGTAAACGGCACACCGAAGTCCAGTTCGGTATCCAATGCCCGCAATACGCCTTGGCGCTCCCAGCCGGCGGCACAATGGCACGGCAAATAACCAATATGCCGCCCCGACAGAATGAAGGTCAGCACACTCTCGATCTGCTCAGCCACGGCCATGCTGCGCCGGCTCTGGAACGGCTCGCCGGCTTTGAGAAAGCGGTAGGGGTGCCGCACTTGATCAGCGTCGAGCAATTGCTCGCGCGTTATTTGCGTCATGCCAAACAATGGGTGCCCCTTGGCACAGTACAAACGTTGGCGCTCTTCGAACAAGGGCTCGTAATCGAACGCCGCCTGGTTGCCGGAGAAGTAGCTGATGGCGTAATCGAGGCGCTGCTCCAGCAGCAATCGCTCCAACTCCGCTGGCGGCGCGCTGATCAGTTCCAACTGCACCGACTCGTCCCGTTCGCGAAAGCGTGAAATGGCCGACGCCAGGCGTAGGCTGACGGCCGGGTCCTGATTCTCCGCCATGCCCACCCGTACTGTTCCCAGCAAACGCCCACCCACGCCGTTGGCCTGCTGACGAAACTGCTCGATGCTCACCAGCAATGCCCGCGCGGCGTCCAGCAGAAGCTCACCCTTTTCGGTCAGGCGAAACCCACGCTTGCCCCGGCTGCACAGGCGATAACCCAGGCGCGCTTCCAGCTGTGCCATGCGCTGGCTGATGGTGGGCTGGCTCAGGCCGGAAACCCCCTGGGCGGCGCTGAAGCCACCGGCCTCGACTACAGTGACGAACAGCCGCAACAGATGCAGGTCAGGGTCGTGCAGTTGTCCAAGCATCACATTGCTCCTGATGAATGTCAGCTTTGCAAACTTGCCATTCTTGCAATGTAACCCGGCTGGCATGCTGGCGGCATCCACCCATTAGCCGAGGTGTCCGTCATGCGTCGATCGTTGTGTCTGCTGTCCCTGTTCCTGGCCTTGCCCCTGCACGCTGAAGAAAAGGTGGTCAACCTCTACAGTTGGGCGGACTACGTTGCCCCGGAAACCTTACAACGCTTCGAAAAGGAAACCGGCTATAAGGTGCGTTACGACACCTTCGATACCACAGAGGTGCTGGAAACCAAGCTGCTGACCGGTGGCAGCGGCTATGACGTGGTGGTGCCGTCGTCCACCGTGCTGGCGCGGGCGCTCAAGGCCAATGCCCTGCAGCCTCTGGACGCGCAGGGCATGCCCGGTTACGCCAACCTCGACAAGGACCTGCTGGCCAAGCTGGCCGAGGCCGACCCCGGCAATCGCTACGCGGTGCCTTACACCTGGGGCACGCTGGGCCTGGGCGTCAATGTCGAGGCCGTGCGCCAACGCCTGGGAGATGTGCCTCTGGACAGCCTCGACCTGCTGTTCAAGCCCGAATACGCCAGCCGACTGAAAGAATGTGGCATCGCCATGCCCGACTCACCCCAGGAGGTTATCGGCGTCGCGCTGAATTATCTGGGCAAGGATCCTTACAGCCAAGACAAAGCTGACCTGGCTGCGGCGCAGAACCTGTTGAAGCAGTTGCAACCGTCGATCAGCTACGTCGCCAATGGCCGGCAGATCAGCGACCTGGCCAACGGCAGCGTGTGCCTGGCATTGACTTACAACGGTGACGCCGCCATGGCTGCCGATCAGGCACGCCGCGCCGGCATACCTTTCGAGCTGATCTACCGCATCCCCCGTGAGGGGACGCTGATCTGGCAGGACAACCTGGTCATCCCCAAGGATGCCCCGCATCCAGAGGCGGCACGGGCTTTCATCGCCTTCATGCTGAAGCCCGAATCGGTCGCCGCGCTGACCAACACGCTGTTCTTCGCCAACGCCAACCAGGCCGCGACACCCCTGGTCGACGAGGCCGTGCGCAATGACCCGGATATCTACCCGCCCGCTGACGTGCGTGAGCGCCTGTTTGCCGACCGCAGCATGGCGTTGTCCGACCTGCGCCAGCGCAACCGCTTGTGGACGGCATTCCGCACCCGCCAGTAATGCACAACAACAAAGGAGCTCGACCGTGGAGCAAGCCCAGAACAACGACCAGGCCATGACCCGCGACAGCCTGTATGGCACCGCAGCGGAAAGTACCTACGCCGGTATTACCAGTTTCTCCCGCCGCCGCTACAGCCGAGACCTGCGCGGGGTGGACGTAGTGGTCAGCGGCGTGCCGTTCGACACCGCCACCAGCAACCGCCCAGGCGCGCGCTTCGGGCCGCGGGCCATCCGCGCCGCCTCGGTGCAGCAGGCCTGGGCGCGCCACTGGCCGTGGGCATTCGACCCGTTCGACCACCTGGCGGTAATCGATTACGGCGACTGCGCGTTCGACAGCGGTACGCCGCAGTCGGTCCCGGACAGCATCGAAGCCCACGCCGAACACATTCTCGAAGCGGGCTGCGCCATGCTTACCCTGGGCGGCGACCATTTCATCAGTTATCCGCTGCTCAAGGCCCACGCCCGGCGTCATGGCCCGCTGGCATTGATTCATTTCGATGCGCACAGCGACACCTGGCAGGACGAGGAGGGAAAACGTATCGACCACGGCACGATGTTCTGGCACGCCGCGCGCGAAGGCCTGGTAGACCCGTCGTGCTCGGTACAGATCGGCTTGCGCACCACCAATGACGACAGCCAGGGTTTCGCCATCCTCGATGCCCGGCAAGTGCATCGCCAGGGCACGGAAGCGGTGATCGCGGCGATCCGCCAGCGGGTTGGCGAGCGGCCGGTGTACCTGACCTTTGACATCGACTGCCTTGACCCGGCCTATGCACCCGGCACCGGCACGCCAGTGTGCGGCGGCCTGACCACGGTGCAGGCGCTGGAGATCCTCGGTGGCCTGCGCGGCATCAACCTGGTGGGCATGGACTTGGTGGAGGTGGCGCCCGCCTACGATCATGCCGACATCACCGCCTTGGCGGGCGCAACGCTGGCCATGGAGATGCTTTGCCTGTATGCGGCACGGCACAAGGTCGATATCACCCGCTGATCAGTGGGGCCGCGCAGGCCCCCAACAGGTTCATACTGAAACATCACGAATCGCATTCACACTTTTGCCGCGAACCCCTCGCGCCTTAGGCTATCCAACGCATGAGGCGCGCCTTTTCGTACAGGAGGTGAAGCATGAACCTGATATTGCCAACCCTGGCCATCGGCCTGTTGCTGAGTTTGTCGGCACAGGCGGCGCCTGAGCAGCCATTGCAGCTCGCCGCCAGCAACAACAATCCCTACAACAGCCCTATCCAGCGCGCCAACCCCAATAGCCGCCAAGGCAGCGTGCAAGCAGCGCCGCCGGTGCGCGGCCCTTCGACCGCGCCAATTCAGCGCACACCTTCCCTGGACAACCGTGGCATAGGCAATGGCGACAACCTGCGCCGCCAGCAACAGACGCCCAATCTGGAACCCACCCGCCCACCGCGTGATACCCAGCGCGCGCCTTGAGCCCCTTTGAAAGGACTTCTGCATGATCCGAGCTACCTGGCTGACCACACTAACCGCCGCCGCATTGTTGCCGCTGTTCGCGCACGCTGCGGCCGAGCAGCAGTTCTCAAGCGAAGAAGGGCAGATCACCGTCAGCACTGTGGCTGATGGCCTGCGCAACCCGTGGGCATTGGCGTTTCTTCCGGGCGGCAAGGACATGCTGGTCACCGAACGTCCCGGTAACCTGCGCGTAGTCAGTGCCGAAGGCAAGGTCGGCCCGCCCATCAGCGGCGTACCCAAGGTCTGGGCCGAGGGCCAAGGCGGGCTGCTCGATGTGGTGCTGTCGCCAGAGTTCTCCAAGGATCGCACCGTGTACCTGTCGTATGCCGAAGAGGGCAGCGATGGCAAGGCCGGTACTGCAGTGGGCCGCGGGCAATTGTCCGAAGACCGCGCTCGGCTGGAGAACTTCAATGTGATCTTCCGCCAACAGCCCAAGCTGTCGGTTGGCAACCACTTCGGTTCGCGGCTGGTGTTCGACCGTAACGGCTACCTGTTCATCGCCCTGGGCGAGAACAACCAGCGCCCGACCGCACAGGACCTGGACAAACTCCAGGGCAAGATCGTGCGCATTCTGCCTGATGGCGAAGTACCCAAGGACAACCCCTTCGTCGGCAAGAACAACGTGCGCCCCGAGATCTGGTCGTTCGGCCACCGCAACCAGCAGGGCGCGGCGCTCAACCCTTGGACCGGCAAGCTCTGGACCCATGAGCACGGCCCGCGCGGCGGTGACGAGATCAACATCCCGCAAGCGGGCAAGAATTACGGTTGGCCGATTGCCACGCATGGAATCAACTATTCCATGTTGGCGATTCCCGAAGCCAAGGGCGAGCACGTCGATGGCATGGTCGACCCGCACCATGTCTGGGAAAAATCGCCTGGGATCAGCGGCATGGCGTTCTATGACAGCCCGACCTTCAAGGCCTGGGATCACAACCTATTCATAGGCGCGCTGGCGACCCAGGAATTGATCCGCCTGCAACTCGAAGGCGACAAGATCGTCCACGAGGAACGTTTGCTGGGCGACCTGAAGGCGCGCATCCGCGATGTGCGGGTCGGGCCGGATGGTTATCTGTATGTGCTGACCGATGACAAGGACGGGGCCTTGCTGAAAGTGGGCCTGAGCGAAGGCTGAAGCGGGTTGCCGACGATCGGGCCCATGCACATAATGCTGCATGGCGCTCGATCCCAGTTCTCTCTACCAGCAGGCCCTTGCTGATCAAGGCTACGTTCCCGACCCGGCGCAAGCCCTGGCCGTCAGCGCCCTGCAAGCCTGTTTCGAGGCCATCGAACAAGGGAGGGTCGCCCAGGGTATCTATCTCTGGGGCCCGGTCGGGCGCGGCAAGACCTGGCTCATGGACCTGTTCCACCGCTGCCTGAGCATCCCGGCCCGGCGCCAGCATTTTCACCACTTCATGGCCTGGGTGCATCAGCGCCTGTTCCAGCTCAATGGCACCGCCGACCCGCTGCAAGCGCTCGCCCGTGAGCTTGCGGGCCAAATCCGTGTGCTGTGTTTCGACGAACTGTTCGTCAGCGATATCGGCGATGCAATCATCCTCGGCCGCCTGTTCCAGGTGCTGTTCGATCATGGCGTGGTGGTGGTGGCCACCTCCAACCAGCCGCCGCAACAGCTGTACCGTGACGGTTTCAATCGCGAGCGTTTCTTGCCGGCCATCAGTGCCATTGAGCGGCACATGCAGGTGATGCCGGTGGCTGGCGAGCAAGACCATCGTCTTCATCCTGGCGTAGCACGCCAGCGCTATTGGGTAGCTGAACAGGGCAGCGGCGGGGCATTGGCGGCGGTGTTCCAGCAGCTCAGCGTGGATGACCCGGGTAGCACGACGCCGCTGTCGATCGGGTCACGGCAGATCCAAGTGGTCCGGCACAGCCCACAAGCGCTCTGGTGCCGCTTCACCGACTTGTGTGAGCAGCCGCTGGCGGCCATCGACTTCATGGCTCTGTGTGACCGTTTTCCGGCGATCCTGGTGGAAGGCATCCCCGCCCTGAGCGGCCAGCAACGTGCCGGGCGAATTGCCCGAGGTACCGAGGACGGCGCTGCGCGGGTGGAGGCGGGCGACCGTCAGCTGCCGGCCTTGTCACCCAAGGATGACGCCGTACGCCGCTTCATTGCCCTGGTCGACGAATGCTACGACCGCAGGGTGGCCTTGTACCTGGAGGCGCGGGTACCGCTGGAAGCGCTCTACACTCAAGGGTATCTGGCGTTCCCGTATCAACGGACCCTGAGCCGGCTACGGGAGATGCAACTGCAACGCTTCGCCTGAAGGAGCCGACCCATGCAGCCGCTGTCGCACCATCTGCTGACCCAGGCCTACAACAATGGCTGGGCCAATCACCGCCTGTACAAGGCCTGCCTGCAACTGACCCAGGACGAGTTCGTCGCCCCCCGTTGCAGCTTTTTCCCCTCGATAAAGGCCACCCTCAACCATCTGCTGACGGTGGACTGGTTCTACCTGCACATGCTCGAGTGCGAGCAGCGTGGCGAGGCGCCTGAACCTGATGGCGAGCGCTTCTTCGAACCGGAACAACCCTTTGCCACCTGTACCGACCTGCATGCCCAGCAGGCCCAGGCAGACCAAAGGCTGATCACCTACTGCAGTAGGCTGCACGACGATCAACTGGCGCGCTATGTCAGCATCGTGCGGCCAGACCGGGTGCAACGCGAGCCGCGCCTGCGCCTGTTGGCGCATTTGTTCGAGCATCAGATCCATCACCGTGGGCAGGTCCATGCGATGCTCAGCGACACGGCGGTGCGGCCACCGCAGCTCGATGAGTTTTTCTGCGAGGAAGAGGCCGGGTTGCGCGAGGCGGACTTTGCCGAGTTGGGCTGGACAGAAAGCCAGGTATGGAGGGGTTAACAGCCCCCTGTGGGAGCGGCTTCAGCCGCGAACACCGGCAAAGCCGGTGCCATCCACCGCGTTGTCCGCTTCGCGGCTAAAGCCGCTCCCACCGGTCACGGGCAGGGTTCTACTTCCCAAGCCACTCGATCAATGTCTTGTTGAAACGCCGCGGCTCTTCGATCTGCGGCGCATGCCCCATGCCTTCGAAGGTCACCAGTTCACCCTGCGGAATCAGCTTGGCCACCTGCGGGCCGAGTTCCTTGTAGTGCCCTAACCGCGCCTTGACTTCCGGCGGGGCAATATCACTGCCGATGGCCGTGCTGTCCTGGTCACCGATCAGCAGCAGGGTCGGCATTTTCAGGTCCTTGAACTCGTGGTTCACCGGCTGGGTGAAGATCATGTCGTAGATCAGCGCCGAGTTCCATGCCACCACTTCATGCCCCGGGCCCTTGTTCAACCCCACCAGCATCTGTACCCAGCGCTCGTACTCGGGTTTCCAGCGCCCCGCGTAATAGGTCTTGCGCTCATACTCGCGCACGCCCTCGGCATCGAGCTTGAGTTCGCGGGCATACCACTGGTCCACCGTGCGATAGGGCACGCCCAGGGCTTTCCAGTCTTCCAGGCCGATCGGGTTGACCATCGCCAGGCGCTCGACCTGCTGCGGGTACATCAGCGCATAGCGGGTGGCGAGCATGCCACCGGTGGAGTGACCGAGGATGATCGCCTGCTTGATACCCAATTGTTCGAGCAGTGCATGGGTGTTGGCGGCCAACTGCTGGAAGCTGTACTGGTAATAGTCCGGCTTGCTCGACGTGCAGAAGCCGACCTGGTCAGGAGCGATGACCCGGTAGCCCGCCTGGCTCAGCGCATCGATCGTGGTTTCCCAGGTGGCGGCGCAGAAGTTCTTGCCATGCATCAGCACCACGCTGCGGCCATTGGCCTGGCCTTTGGCGGGCACGTCCATGTAGCCCATCTGCAGGCGCTGGCCCTGGGACTGGAAGTCGAAATGCTTGAGGGGGTGAGGGTAGCTGAAGCCTTCGAGTTGTTTACCGTAGGTGGGCGACTCGGCAGCGATGGCCGGGGCGCCGATGAGGCAGGCCAAGGCCAGGGCGGTTGCGCGCAGCATGGGGGCACTCCGTGTGGGACCATGTAGGAATTGGCGACTTTAGCAGCCGCAGAAGCACCTTAAACGTTAAAGGTGTTACCAGGCATGAAACCAGCGGCGCAGCGTGGCCCCCGAAGGCCGAGTATCAGTAGTTGGCAACCACGGTGTCCTGGCCATCCTGGGTCACACCGATAACCTGATAGGCGTCTTTGTGGTCACCCATTTCCATGCCCGGCGAGCCCATCGGCATGCCCGGTACGGCCAGGCCCTTGAGGTCGCTGCGTTTGGCCAGCAGACGCACCTGCTCGGCCGGCACATGGCCTTCGACGAACTTGCCGTCGATCACCCCGGTGTGGCACGACGCCAGGCGGGGCGCCACGCCCAGGCGCTGCTTGACGGCGCTCATGTTCGGCTCGACGTGGTCGTTGACGGTGAAGCCGTTGTCGCGCAGGTGGCTGATCCAGGCCTTGCAGCAGCCACAGTTAGGGTCGCGGTAGACATCGATGACCTCGGCGGCCTGGGCCAGGCCGGAGATGGCCAGCAGGCCGAAAGCGATCAGGTGTTTGTGCATCATGGTCAAGCCACTCCTTTAGAATCGCAGACGCACGCCTGCCACCAGGCGGGTCTGGCCGAGGTCTTCATCGTCCTCGCGGGCCTGGTCGGCACGGTTGCCGTGCAGGCGGTTGAAGCTTACTCCGATATACGGCGCGAAGCCTCGGGTGATTTCGTAGCGCAGGCGCAAGCCGACCTCGCTGTCGGCCAGCCCCGCGCCTTGCTCGCGTCCGGCGTCGTTGCGGCCGAAGAAATTGGCTTCCACGGTTGGCTCAAGGATCCAGCAATTGGTCAGCAGCATAGCGTAGGCAGCTTCAAGGCGCAGCGCGGCCTGTTGCCGCTCGCCCGCGTAGGCCGTGGCCTCTATCTCCAGTCCATACAGTGGCGTGCCCTGGATGCCGAACGCGGCCCAGGTCTGGCCGCTGGCGGGTTTGAAGTCCTGGCGAACACCGCCGACCAGCTCCCACCACGGGCTTATCGCATGCCCCCAAAGCGCCTGCAGTTCGGCCTTGTGCGTTTTGCCCTGCTCGCGCTCCCCCTCGCTGCGCAGCCAGAGTCGGTCGATATCGCCACCTATCCAGGCGGTGGCGTTCCAGTTCAGTGCGCTGCTGTCGAAATGCTGGTATTCCAGCTGGTCGACAATGACTGCCCAGTTGACGGCGCGATCATGCACCTGGTGACCGGTCAGGGGCGCAGACGCGGCCACCGCCCGCTCACTGCTGAGCAACGTCAGCAAGGCGACGCCGGCCACGATGCGGCGGTTCTTGAACTCATTCATCGACCCGTACCTCGCGGAACATGCCGGTCTCCATGTGGTAAAGCAGGTGGCAGTGGTAAGCCCAGCGGCCCAGGACGTCGGCGCTTACCCGGTAGCTACGGCGGCTGCCGGGTGGGATGTCGACGGTGTGCTTGCGCACCATGAAGCGCCCGTGTTCGTCTTCCAGGTCGCTCCACATGCCGTGCAGGTGAATGGGGTGGGTCATCATGGTGTCGTTGACCAGGGTGATGCGCACGCGCTCGCCATAGGTCAGGCGCAGCGGTTCGGCGTCACTGAACTTGACCCCATCGAACGACCAGGCGAAGCGTTCCATGTGGCCGGTCAGGTGCAGTTCGATCTCCCGCGAGGGTTCGCGACCGTCCGGGTCGGGGTAGGGGCTGCGTAGGTCGGCATAGGTCAGTACCCGGCGACCGTTGTCGCGCAGGCCGATGCCGGGGTCGGCCAGGTTGGCCCGAGGGGTCATGGTCTGCATGTCGACCAACGGGTTGTCGGTTTCGCTGGCCGGATGCTGCTGCATGGCCGACATCGCCGAATGGTCCATGCCAGCCATGTTGCTGTGATCCATGCCTGCCATATTGCTGTGATTCATGCTCGTCATGGCGCCGTGGCCCATGTCGTCCATGCTCAGCACGGGCCGCGGGTCCGGTTGTGGCACGGGGGCTTGCAGGCCGCTGGCTCGGGCCAGTGTGCCGCGGGCAAAGCCGCTGCGGTCCATGCTCTGGGCATACAAGGTGTAGGCGGGCAGGTCACCGACAGTTACCAGCACGTCGTAGGTTTCGGCCACGGCGATGCGCAGTTCGTCCACGGTTACGGGCGTCACCGGCAGGCCATCGGCCGCGATGACCGTGAGCTGCAAGCCGGGAATGCGGAAATCGAAGTACGTCATGGCCGAGGCGTTGATCAACCGCAAGCGCACGGTTTCGCCTGGCTGGAACAGGCAGGTGAAGTTGCCGTCCGGGGGCTGGCCGTTGAGCAGGTAGGTGTAGGTGGCGGCGCTGATGTCGGCGAGGTCGGTGGGGCTCATGCGCATGCGTGCCCAGGCCATGCGCTCGTCGACGGTATTGCTCCAGCCCTTGTGCGCGACGTCCTCGATGAAATCGCCGACCGTGCGTTTGTGGTAGTTGAAGGCATCCGATTGCTTTTTCAGTGTCGCCAGCAGGGCTTCGGGCGCCTGGTCCGACCAGTCGCTGAACAACAGCACGTGGTCGCGCTGATAGCGGTGCGCTTCAGGTTCGCGCGGCTCGATGACGATGGCGCCGTACACCCCAGCCTGCTCTTGCAGGCCGGAATGGCTGTGGTACCAGTAGGTGCCGCTCTGGCGCAGGGTGAACTGGTAAAGGTAATCGCCTCCCGGGGCGATGCCGGCGAAACTCAGGCCGGGTACGCCATCCATGTTGGCGGGCAGGATGATGCCGTGCCAGTGAATCGAGGTGTCCTGGTCAAGTCGGTTGCGCACGCGCAGCGTCACCGTATCGCCTTCGCGCCAGCGCAGCAGTGGCCCGGGCAGGCTGTCGTTGATGGTCAACGCAGTGCGTGGGCTGCCGGTGATGTTGACCGGGGTCTGGCCGATGAACAGCTCGAAGTGCTGGCCGGCCAGTTCTCGGCCATCGGCAGCCTGGGCAAGCGGGCGCCACAGACCGAGGCCTATAAATGTGGTGGCGGCGCCCAGGCCTTTGACGAAGGTACGGCGGGTGGGGTTGCGCAACATGGCGTGGCCTCTTGCGGAAGAGCCACGATCTTCACCTGGGGCGCCTGTCAGCTAGCTGAGGCGGACATTACAGCGTTGTCAGCCAGCCTGTTCGCCCAGGTCGCGCATCAGCAGGCCATACTCCAGCGCTACCTGTTCAGGGATTGGCAGATACACCACATGACCATCCCCGGGTGCCACTTCGATGGTCCGCTGCTGACCGTCGCACAGGCGGTGCAGGTCGAAGTGGTAGTTGCCGCGTGGGGTCATCAGTTCCAGGTGGTCACCGACGGCGAAGCGGTTCTTGACCTTGACCTCGGCCAGGCCGTCGACCCGCACACCCGTCAGCTCGCCGACGAACTGCTGGCGCTCGGACAACGAATTGCCCCGCAGGTAATTCTGGTATTCGTCATGCACATGGCGGCGCAGGAAACCTTCGGTGTAGCCGCGTTGTGCCAGCGATTCCAGGTTGTCCATCAAGGCCATGTCGAACGGCCGCCCGGCAGCGGCGTCGTCGATCGCCTTGCGGTACGACTGCACCGCGCGGGCGCAGTAGAAGTGCGACTTGGTACGGCCCTCGATCTTCAGCGAGTGCACGCCCATGGCCGCAAGCCGCTCGACGTGCTGGATGGCGCGCAGGTCCTTGGCATTCATGATGTAGGTGCCATGTTCATCCTCGAACGCGGGCATCTCGCTGCCTGGGCGGTTGCTCTCCTGCAGCAGGAATACCTGTTCGGTCGGCGCGCCGTGGCCCAGGGTCGGTTCGACCTCGCGCACGATGTCGCCCGTGGCATTCTCGGTGGCCGCTGTGGCGTCGTACTTCCAGCGGCAGGCGTTGGTGCACGAGCCCTGGTTGGCATCACGTTTGTTGAGGTAGCCCGACAACAGGCAACGGCCGGAGTAGGCCATGCACAGCGCGCCATGGACAAACACCTCCAGTTCCATGTCCGGTACTTGCAGGCGGATTTCCTCGATCTCTTCCAGGGAAAGCTCCCGCGACAGGATCACCCGGCTCAGGCCCATCTGTTGCCAGAACCGCACGCTGGCCCAGTTGACCGTGTTGGCCTGTACCGACAGGTGCACCGGCATCTGCGGGAAATGCTCGCGCACCAGCATGATCAGGCCGGGGTCCGACATGATCAGTGCATCGGGGCCCATCTCGATGACGGGCGCCAGGTCCTTGAGGAAGGTTTTCAGTTTGGCGTTGTGCGGGGCGATATTGACCACCACATAGAACCGCTTGCCCAACTGGTGTGCCTCTTGGATACCCAAGGCCAGGTTGGCGTGATCGAATTCGTTATTGCGCACCCGCAAGCTGTAGCGCGGCTGCCCGGCATAGACCGCATCGGCGCCGTAGGCGAATGCATAGCGCAGGGTTTTGAGGGAGCCGGCAGGAGCCAGCAGTTCGGGCTTGGCGGGGAGGTTCATGTGCGCACCGGGGCAAAAAGCGCGGATGCTAAGGCCTGCCCGCTGGAGCCATGTTGATTTGAATCAAGGGTGCGACGGCACTTTTGCGATTACGCCGTGCACTAATGTTCAGGACACTTGAGGACGCTCCATGAACCAGACCGCTCTACAGAACAAAGCCCTGGCAGTATTGCTGGCGCTGGTGACCATAGCCTTCGGCTGGATCCTGCTGCCGTACTATGGCGCCATCTTCTGGGCGGTGATTCTTGGCATCCTGTTCGCGCCGCTGCAACGCAACTTGCTCATACGCTTTGGCCGGCGGCGCAATCTGGCTGCCGGTACGACGTTGCTGGTGTGCCTGTTGGTGGCCATCATGCCGGTGATTATCACCAGCGCCCTGCTGGTGCAGGAAGGTGCTGTGCTCTATCAGCGCATCGAGAGCGGGCAGCTGGACATCGCCGGCTACGTCGAGCGCGGCATGGACATGCTGCCGCCGTTCATCCAGCACAGCCTGGACAGCATGGGCATGGGTAATCTGGATGGGTTGCGCGACAAGATAACCAAATGGGCAACGCAAGGCAGTCAGGTGCTGGCCAGCCAGGCATTCAGTTTTGGCCAGGGCACCTTCGAATTTCTGGTGAGCTTCGGCATCATGCTGTACCTGCTGTTCTTCTTCCTGCGCGAGGGCGCCGACGTGGCGCGCCGTGTACGCCTCGCTGTGCCGCTGCCGGAACACCAGAAACGCCGCCTGCAGCTGAAGTTCAACCGGGTGGTGCGGGCCACGGTCAAAGGCAATGTGCTGGTGGCCATTACCCAAGGGGCGCTGGGTGGGTTCATCTTCTGGGTGCTGGACATTCCCAGCGCGCTGGTCTGGGCGGTGCTGATGGCCTTTCTGTCGCTGCTGCCGGCAGTGGGCGCGGGGATCATCTGGGCGCCGGTGGCGGCGTACTTTCTATTGACCGGGGCGATCCTGCAGGGCTTGATCCTGACGGCCTTTGGCGTGCTGGTGATTGGCCTGGTAGACAACGTGTTGCGGCCGATCCTGGTGGGCAAGGACACGCGCATGCCCGATTACCTGATCCTGGTGTCCACCTTGGGTGGGCTGGCGGTATTCGGGCTCAACGGGTTCGTGATCGGGCCGCTGATTGCCGCGCTGTTCATGTCCAGTTGGGGGATATTCGCGGCGACCAAGCCGCAGGTGCAGTTGCCGTGACACTCATGCTGATCCCTTTACGGGAGCCAGTTGCATGCCACGAGCATGGGGCAACACGACGTTGCCGCTGGATACCAGATGAAAACGCTCCAGGCCTGGCACCACGACATTGACGAAGCTGATGCCCTGATCGCCACGGAAAACTTCGCAGATACCGGCCACGCGTCCATGCTGGTGCAGGTCCTGCAGCACTGCCTGCACCTGTTCAGCGACGGGCTCGCGTGCCATCGGCGTGGGCAAAACGACCTCCGTTACTGTCGTTTCAAGCAGTGGCGTCAGCTGTAGCTGCAAACAGCGGTGCAAGCCGGGCCAGCTGCGAAGCTGCAGTTCCGCTTCGCGAAGCTCCAGGGCGGCTGCAGGCACCTTGGCGTTCAGGCACATCTGCACCAGTTCACTGATTGCCCGCCTAACACCATGTCGAGGATCCAGAGCAGCCCCGCTACCGGTGAGGCCTTCATGCAGCCCATGGGGTGAGTGCGGGCACCAAGCCAGGTAGGTCCGGCTGGCAAACTCACTGCTGATGTCCAGTACCGCGATCGACGCGCCGAGTTGGCGTTCAGCCTGCTCCCAGAGCATCGACAAGTCCGTTTCGTCGGCAGGCTTGCTCACGCGATGCAGTGTGTCGGGGCGCTGGAAGTAGAAGTGGCGAAGCATGAACAGGGAAAGCGCATCACGTTCGATGAGCTGGTTCAGTGCATGCAGAACCGCTTCATCACGGCTTGCACCGATCGCCGAGCCGTCATTGCCGCTGTATCGGCGCAGACCGTCGTAGTTGAATGTATCCCCTGGCAGCGAAGCTTTCGCATAGTCGGGCCGTGTTACTCCAAGCGGATAGTCAAACAGTGGCCGGCCATCTGCAGTCAGGTAGCGCTGGCAGGCCAGTCTCGTATCGGGTTGCTCCAACAGCCAGGGCTGCAGAAAATCGTCCTTGAGATGCAGGTCGGCGGCAAGCTCCGTACTGTCACGGATTACCCAGTGACGGTGCTGATGTTCATCCAGGTAATGTTCTAGCGCCTCGAACCGAGCACCTACCGTTGCTTCGGCAAGGGTCCCTTTGCCACTGCCTCGGGCAGTGCAACCGGTCGATGCTTCGAGCTTCACCAGAACGGAGCCAATAGCGGCGCCCAACTGGCGTTCCTCCACCTTCAAGGACAATGCCGCTAGCTGTGCATCAATTCTCGCCAGAGCCTGGCTCAAGCTGATTTCACGCTCAGGGGGAAGTTTGCTTTCCATGGGTTTCCTCAGTGTCAGGGCTCAAGGTGGTAGAACTGAAACAGGCTGTCCCCGGTTACAGTGCCGGCCAGGCTGCGGTGCACCATAAGGCCCGCGCGGCGGGCTTCGACACCGACCTCGAACAGCAGTGGCGTATGCCCGAACAGGATCATCACGCCATCGGCCCGCAGCAGTCTGGCCAGCGAATGAAAGAGGTTTACGGCGGTTTGTCGTGGCATGACTTCAGCATTCAAGAAACGCAGGATCAGTGCATCGCAGGATGCGGGCGGGACTGCCGGCGTATGGGCATCAGCGCGTCGGAATGCCAGGTTGTGGGAGCGATGATGGCGCCTGGCATGTTCGATCATGTTGAGCGACGCATCTGCGCCAATACAGCGCACCCAGGGTAAGGTGCGGGCGATCGAGGCGATGAACGTGCCTGTCGAGCACGCGGGGTCATGGACCAAGGCCCCTTCAGGCAAGCGCTTTTCGAGAAGCGCGTGGCATGCATCGCGAAAATGCTGCTCCTGGCGGTCCAGGTTGGTAGCCAGTGGCTCTGGATTGTTCCAGTAGTCCGCTGAAGCGAACAGCTCCTCGCACTGTTGCCCGAGAACCGGAAAAGGAAAATGCACGCGGTTGTGCGGGGCAAGCAATGCCTGGCGAAACAGGGCGTGTTTATTCGCACTGGCGATGGGTTGGTAACTGCAGTTCAAGCCCTGATCGCTCCATGTGGACTTGAGCAATCGGCCATAGAGCATGTCGGGAGTCAGTCGACTGCCCAGTTCCTGGTGCTCGTCACGCTGTTTGCGACCCAGGTATTCGACACCCTCGACAGTGAGTACGAACAGTGCATTCAGCGCAGGGCCGATGGGCTCGAACAGCTGCTTCACGACAGTACCCATGTTCGTCACCTCTGCAGATGTTTCAGATCAGGCGGCATGCAGGACGCGGTGGGTGGCCAGGCAGCCTTGGCGGTTACCTGGCGCAGTGCATTACTTGTCGTTCAGCACTTTCTTTTCATGTCGAGCCAGCTGCTCGGTAGTGAGCGGCTGGTTTTTCTTCTCGGCGTCTTGCGAAGCAGTTTGAGCATCGCGGTCTTTGAAGGAATTGGCCCAGCCTTTGGTGTAACCACCCATGGTGAACTCCTTTCAGTACGTGGCTTTATTGCCACAGGAGCTACTATCGTCTTGGCTAAAACCTCTTCCGAGAGGGAAATGTTTCGTGAGCCTGGGTCAGTTGAACCGATAGGCAATTCCGGCATAAACCCCAAAGCCTTCCCCAGGCGTCGACCGGGCGATGTCCTGCCCAGCATCGTTGTAGCCCGGTGTTACCGTTGCCGCGTAGCGCTTGTTGGTCAGGTTGCGCAAGTCCAGCCAGGTCTGCCAGTCCTGCTTCGGCGAGTCCCAGCCCAGCCGCGCGCCCAGCAGCGCGTAGGCATCGGCGTGGTAGCTGTTGGCGTAGTCGACTTGCACCTTGGAGGCCATTTGCGTGTTCACCCCGGTGTAGAACCCGCTCGGCCAGTCGTAGCGCAGTTCGGCCTGGTAGTAGTGCATCGGGATGCCAGGCAGGCGGTTGTCACCGAACGTGTCATCGTCGCGGTAGTGGAAATCGCTGAAGGTATAGGCCTGGCGCAGGCTCAGCTTGCCAGTGCCCGTGCGCTCCCAGAGGGTGCTGTCCAGGCCGGCCTCAACACCTTGGTGCACGGTGGGGCTGGCATTGAACTCCTTGGCCGGCTGGCCTTGCACGATCTCCACCGCCAACAGTTCGTGGCGTACTTGCGAGTAATACCAGGCCAGATCCCAACGCCCCAGCGCCGAATCGCCGCGTGCACCCAGTTCAAGCGTAGTGGCGGTCTGGTTCTGCATCTCGATCGGTTGCGTGGCGACCGTCGAGCTCCAGATCAGCGACCATGGATGCGGCGGTTCGACCGAGCGGCTCAGGTTGCCATACACCTGCAGTTGCGGGTTGATGTCGTAACGCAGGCCCAGGCGCGGGGCGTAGTCCCAGTCGTGCTGGCTGACCTTGCCGCCGGTGGCGGGGTAGGTGACGTCGCTTTCACGTCGGGTGTAGATCATCGCCAGGCCCGTGGTCAGCCAAAGGTCCGGGATCAGTTCCAGGTCGTTGCCGACATGCAGCACGGTATCCGAACCCTGGTAGCTGAAGTCGCGGCTGCGCGCGCCGAAGTTGTCGCCGCTGCTGCGGGCGAACTGCGAGGCACCACTGTTGGGCAGGTGCTTGGTGGTGCGCCAACCGATGGTGGTCTTGCTTTCGTGACCGAACAGGGTGTCGCGGCGCATGTAGTTGAGCGTGCCGCTGACATCGGTGTAGGCGACCTTCAGGCGCATCGGGCCTTCGCGCAGGTCCATCGGGAAGTCGTGATAGACCAGCCCGGCTTCGATGCGGGCATCGTCTTCGAGGTAAAAGGTGGTCTTGTTCGCGACCCAGGTGCTGCCGGGTTGCGGGCGGCTGTCGTCGCGGGCCAGGTACGCGGCGTTGGCGGCGCGCGGGTCATGCTTGATCTGGTCTTTGGTCAGGCGCCCGGCGAGGTCGTTTTCGGTTTCCCGGTAGCGCAGGTAGAAGCGTGTTTCCAGGTTCGGGTTGAAGCGATAGCCGACGTTGGCGGCGATGCCCTTGGCGCTGCCGCTGCTGTGGTCCTGGTAGCCGTCATACTCTGAGTCGGTCAGGGCCACGTAGTAGTCGAGGTTGCCCAGCACCTGCCCAGAACTGATGTGCCGGTGCTGGTAGCCACGGCTGCCGGCTTCGTAACGCACTTCAAGCGGCGCGGCATCGTAGCCGGTGTGGGTGACGTAGTTGATCGCGCCGCCCAGGGCCAGGGAGCCCACATCGAAGCCGTTGGCCCCGCGCAACACTTCGGCGCGGCTCAGCCACAGTGGCTCGAACAGCTCGTAGGGCGTACCGCCAGGGCCGGTCAGCGGCAGCCCGTCGAACATCGTGTACACGCCTGAACCGTGCGCGCCGGGTGCGCGGTTGATGCCTGAGCCTCGGATCGACAGCTTGATGCCGTCGTTGCCCGCTGATTGGGCGAATACGCCAGGCTGGTAAGCCAGCACATCCTGGTTGCTGGCGACCCGGCCCTGGCCTACCTTGTTCATGTCCACCAGGTTGCTGGCGCCGGGGATTTCCCGCAGGCGTTCGGCGGCGCTTTCCAGTTCGGTCTGTTGCTGGTCTTCGATCAACACCTGATCAAGTTCGACGCGGCCAGTGGCTTGGGCTGCGTTGGCAACCAACAGGGCCAGCAAGGAGAGGGGAAGGGAGGGGCGCATTTCATGGGTTCCAGAACGATAAGCGGGAATCTGACGCTGCAACTGTCAGACGAAGCACAGCTTTCGTTCTGTAGCTCTGAAAAAGAAAAACCCCGCCGAGGCGGGGTTCTCCGAATCGCTGAACAATCAGCCGATCAGTTGCAGGCCAGCCTGCTGGACCATTTCCAGCAGTGGCTGCGGGTACACACCCAGGACGAAGGCGAGAATAGCGATGGCCAGCAGCATAACGCCGCCGGTGCGCTGTTCCCACTTCAGCGGGGCGTCGTGGCGACGCAGGTTCGGCTCAACCAGGTACAGGGTGACCATGACGCGCAGGTAGTAGTACACGCCGATGGCGCTACCGATCACCAGCGCACCGACCAGCCACCACAGGTGCGACTCGACGCCGGTGGCGATGATGTAGAACTTGCCGATGAAGCCAGCAGTCAGTGGAATACCGGCCAGCGACAGCATCATCACGGTCAGTACCGCGGTCAGGTACGGGCGGCGCCAGAACAGGCCGCGGTACTCGTACAGCGCATCGGCGTCACGGCCGCCATAAGGCGAGGACATCAGGGTGATCACGCCGAAGGCGCCGAGGCTGGTGATCACGTAGGTGACCAGGTACACGCCCATGGCCTCCAGGGCCAAGCCCTTGCTGGCGATCAAGGCGATCAGCAGGTAGCCGAAGTGGGCGATGGACGAGTAACCGAGCAGACGCTTGAGGTTGCTCTGGGTCAGCGCCAGCAGGTTGCCGACCAGGATCGAGGCGACCGCGATCACGGCCAGTACGGTGCTCAGCACGCCACTGCTGGCAGCAGGGGAGAGCATGAACAGGCGCACGACCACGGCAAATACCGCGACCTTGCTGGCGGTGGCCAGGAACGCGGCGACCGGCGCCGGGGCACCCTCGTACACGTCCGGGGTCCACAGGTGGAAGGGTACCAGCGACAGCTTGAAGGCCAGGCCGACCAGCATCATGCCCAGGCCCAGCTGGGCCACCAGGCTTGGCATGCTGGTGGCAGCCAGGGCTTTACCGATCTGGTCGAAGCTCAGGCTGCCTGCATCGGCATACAGCAGCGCCATGCCGAACAGCAGGAACGCCGAGCCTGCAGCCGACAGCACCATGTATTTGATGCCCGCTTCCAGCGACCGCTTGTTGAAGAACGCATACGCCACCAGGCCATACACCGGCACCGACAGCAATTCCAGGCCGATGAACAGGCCGGCGAGGTGGTTGGCGCTGACCAGCACCAGGCCACCGAGGGCCGACATCAGCAGCAGCAGGTAGAGTTCTTCACGGTTGCCCGGGAAGCCCTTGGAGCCCTCGCCAAGGTAGGCGTGGGCGAGGGTGACGCAGGCCAGCGTGGCCACCAGGATGATCGCCATGTACAGGCAGGCGAACTTGTCGATGGTGATCAGCGGTGTGACCGCCAGGGGCGCGACCTTCAAGACCGGCAGGATCGATAGCAGGGCCAGGTTGAGGCCCACGGTGGACAGCAGGAAGGTCTGCGAGTGGTTGCGCTTCCAGGCGATCGCCAGCATCACCACCACCGTGGTGATGGTGGTGATCAGCATCGGCGCCAATGCGATGAAGTGTTGAGTGGTGAATTCCATAGCGCTCTTACCGGGCCGAAGCGAGTTGAGTGAAAGCGGAACCGAGCCACTGCTGCACACCACTCATAGTGGCGGCAGAGGTGTCGAGGAACGGCTGCGGATACACGCCCAGAACGATCAGCAGCACCGCCAGGCCCAGCACCATGATCAGCTCGCGGCCGTCCATGCCAGCCAGCACGGTGTCGCTCTTGCTTGGGCCGAAGTAGGCGCGGTGGATCATGATCAGCGAGTAGACGGAGCCGAACACCAGGCCAGTGGTGGCGATCACGGTGATCCACGGCACGCTGGCGAAGCTGCCGATCAGGATCAGGAACTCGCCGACGAAGTTGCCGGTACCTGGCAGGCCCAGGGAGGCGGCGGCGAAGAACAGGCTGATCGCAGGCAGGTAGGCGATGCGGTGCCACAGGCCACCCATCTGGCGCATGTCACGGGTGTGCAGGCGCTCATACAGCTGGCCGGACAGGATGAACAGCGCGGCAGCCGACAGGCCGTGGGCCAGCATCTGGATCACCGCGCCCTGCAGGGCCTGCTGGCTGCCGGAGTAGATACCGATCAGCACGAAGCCCATGTGCGAGACGCTGGAGAAGGCGATCAGGCGCTTGATGTCGCTTTGCGCGAAGGCCAGGAAGGCACCGTAGAAGATACCGATCAGGCCCAGGGTCATGGCGATCGGCGCAAACTCCGCCGAAGCGTTCGGGAACAGCGGCAGGGCGAAGCGCAGCAGGCCATAGGCCGCGGTCTTCAGCAAGATACCCGCCAGGTCCACGGAACCTGCGGTCGGGGCCTGGGCGTGGGCATCAGGCAGCCAGGAGTGGAACGGCACGACCGGCAGCTTGACCGCGAAGGCGATGAAGAAGCCCAGCATCAGGATGTACTCGACGCCGGCCGGCAGCTCGGCCTTGAGCAGGTCGCTGTAGTTGAAGGTCAGCACGCCGGTGGTGTTGTAGTTGAACAGCACCAGGCCCAGGATCGCCACCAGCATGATCAGGCCGCTGGCCTGGGTGAAGATGAAGAACTTGGTTGCGGCGTAGATCCGGGTCTTCTTGCCGTCTGCGGAGCTGTGACCCCAGAGCGCGATGAGGAAATACATCGGCACCAGCATCATTTCCCAGAAGAAGAAGAACAGGAACAGGTCCAGGGCCAGGAACACACCGACCACACCGCCCAGGATCCACATCAGGTTGAGGTGGAAGAAGCCGACGTGGCGCTGGATTTCTTTCCAGGAGCACAGTACCGACAGCACACCGAGCAGGCCGGTGAGCAGGATCATCAGCAACGACAGGCCGTCGAGGGCCAGGTGGATGCTGATGCCGAAGCGCTTGATCCACTCGACTTTATATTCGATGGCCCAAGCAGGTTCGGCGCCTGGCGCAGGCGCCAGGGTGTAGTCGCCGGTGCCCCACAGGTAGAGGCCGATGCCAAGCAGCAGGGACATGGTCAGCAGCGCGATCCAGCGCGGCAGGGTGGCGCCGAAGCGCTCACCCAGCCAGCACAGGAAGCCGCCGATGAAGGGGATCAGGATCAGCCAAGGCAAAATCATGACGGGTTGGTTTCCTTTGGCAAAGTCGCAAGATTCATAGTCATACCGCAGCCACTACCACAGCACCGAGTACCAGCACGGCGCCGACGGCGATCGAGGCGGTGTACCAGCGCAGCTGGCCGGTCTCGGTCTTGCTCATGGCGACGTGGCCGCCACGCGCCATCCGAGGGATCAGGCCGATGCTGCGGTCAACCGGGTCCTTGCGCAGGACATGGCTGATCAGCAGGTAAGGTTTGACGAAGAGCTTGTCGTAGATCCAGTCGAAGCCCCAGGCGGCGAACCACCAGGCCGACAGGACGCGGCCGATGCCGCTGTTGGCGATGGCGCTGACGAAGCGGCGCTTGCCCAGGAACAGCAGGGCCGACAGCAGGATACCGGCGATGGCGATGGCGCCCGAGGCGATCTCCAGCGAGTGCTTGGCATCACCACCGGCGTGGCCGGCGCTTTCCGGCAGCACACCGGCCAGCGGTGGAGTGATCCAGGCGCCGACGAAGGTCGAGAGCACGATCAGCACGCCCAGTGGCAGCCAGTGGCTGATGCCGTGGCCGGCGTGGGCTTCGGTCTTGGCTTCGCCGTGGAAGGCGATGAAGATCAGGCGGAAGGTGTACAGCGAGGTCATGAACGCGCCAACCAGGCCGGCATACAGCAGGCCGGTGTTGCCGCTGGCGAAGGCTTCCCAGAGGATCTCGTCCTTGGAGTAGAAGCCCACGGTCACGATCGGCAATGCGGCCAGGGCGGCACCGCCGACCACGAAGCTGGCGTAGGCCAGTGGCAGCTTCTTCCACAGGCCGCCCATCTTGAAGATGTTCTGCTCGTGGTGGCAGGCAACGATCACCGCACCGGAGGCCAGGAACAGCAGGGCCTTGAAGAAGGCGTGGGTCATCAGGTGGAAGATCGCCGCGTCCCAGGCGCCAACGCCCAGGGCCAGGAACATGTAGCCGATCTGGCTCATGGTCGAGTAGGCGAGGATCCGCTTGATGTCGGTCTGTACCAGTGCGGCGAAGCCGGCCAGTACCAGGGTCACGCCGCCGACCACGCCTACCAGGTGCAGGATGTCCGGCGCCAGCAGGAACAGGCCGTTGGTACGGGCGATCAGGTAGACGCCCGCGGTCACCATGGTTGCCGCGTGGATCAGTGCCGAAACCGGGGTCGGGCCCGCCATCGCGTCGGCCAGCCAGGTCTGCAGCGGCAGCTGGGCCGATTTACCGACCGCGCCACCGAGCAGCATCAAGGTCGCCAGGACCATCCAGGTATCACCCGCCTGGAACTTCTGCGGTGCCAGCACCAGCAGTTCCTGCACGTTCAGGGTCCCCAGCTGGGCGAACAGGATGAACAGGCCGATGGCCATGAACACGTCGCCGATACGGGTGACGATGAAGGCCTTGAGTGCGGCGTTACCGTTGTTGCGGTTGCTGTAGTAGAAACCGATCAACAGGTACGAGCACAGGCCCACGCCTTCCCAGCCGAAGTAGATGAACAGCAGGTTGTCGCCCAGCACCAGGAACAGCATGCTGGCGATGAACAGGTTGGTGTACGAGAAGAAGCGCGAGTAGCCGGCTTCGCCACGCATGTACCAGGAGGCGAACAGGTGGATCAGGAAGCCCACGCCAGTGACCACACCGAGCATGGTGACCGACAGGCCATCGACGTACAGGGTGAAGTTCGGCGCGAAGCCGTCCACCGACATCCACTGCCACAGCAGCTGGCTGTACGCGCCGCCTTCAGGCGGGGCGACATTGAACTGCCAGATCACGTAGGCAGCGGTGGCCGCCGAAAGGCCGACCGAGCCGACGCCGATCAGCGCGGACAGGTTCTCCGAGAACCGCCCGCGCGAGAACGACAGCAGCAGGAAGCCGATCAGGGGGAAGACGAAAGTCAGGAAGATAAGGTTCATCCGCGCATCTCACTGGCAGCATCGATGTCGAGAGTGTGGAAGCGGCGATACAGCTGCAGCAGGATCGCCAGGCCAATACTGGCCTCGGCGGCTGCCAGGCTGATCACCAGAATGAACATCACCTGGCCGTCGGGCTGGACCCAACGGGCACCGGCGACGACGAACGCCAGGGCAGAGGCGTTCATCATGACTTCCAGGCTCATGAGCACGAAGAGGATGTTGCGGCGGACCATCAGGCCAACCAGACCTAAGCAGAACAGGATGCCGGCGACCGCCAGACCATGTTCGAGAGGGATAGCACCCATGATTTACTCCTTCGCCTCGTTGCGGCCCAGGTGGAAGGCGGTGACCGCTGCCGCGAGCAGCAGCATCGACGCCAGTTCGACCACCAGCAGGTACGGGCCGAACAGGCTGATGCCCACTGCTTTCGGGCCCACGGTGGTGCCGCTGATGCCGGCGCCGCTTGGCGCGACGAACAGCACGTACAGCAGTTCGAGCAGCAACAGGGTGCCGAGGATCACCGGCCCCGCCCAGATACCGGGTTTGAGCCAGCCGCGCTCCTGGGCGACCGAAGCCGGCCCGAGGTTGAGCATCATCACCACGAAGACGAACAGCACCATGATGGCGCCGGCGTAGGCGATCACTTCCAGGGCGCCGGCGAACGGCGCACCCAGGGCGAAGAAGATCATGGCCACGGAAATCAGCGAAATGATCAGGTAAAGCAAGGCGTGCACGGGGTTGGTGCCGGTCACCACACGCAGGGTGGAGACCACGGCGATCCCGGATGCGAAGTAGAAAGCGAATTCCATCTTTCTGTCCTTATGGGAGCAAGCTCTTCACGTTGATCGGCTCGGCTTCGTTCTGTGCAGAGCCTTTCGGCTTGCCAGCGATCGCCATACCCGCAACACGGTAGAAGTTGTAGTCAGGGTTCTTGCCGGGGCCGGAGATCAGCAGATCTTCTTTCTCGTACACCAGGTCCTGACGCTTGAACTCGGCCATTTCGAAATCCGGAGTCAGCTGGATCGCGGTGGTCGGGCACGCTTCCTCGCACAGGCCGCAGAAGATGCAGCGCGAGAAGTTGATGCGGAAGAACTCCGGGTACCAGCGGCCGTCTTCGGTTTCAGCCTTCTGCAGCGAGATGCAGCCAACCGGGCAGGCCACCGCGCAGAGGTTGCAGGCCACGCAGCGCTCTTCGCCGTCGGGGTCGCGGGTGAGGACGATGCGGCCGCGGTAGCGCGGCGGCAGGTACACGGGTTCTTCGGGGTACTGCAGGGTGTCGCGCTTGCGGAACCCGTGGGAGAACACCATGGCCAGGCTGCGCAGCTGTGTGCCGGTGCCCTTAACGATGTCGCCGATATACTTGAACATGGGTCAAATCCTCACTGGGCCGCGACGGCTGGCGTGTTGTAAAGCACGATCGCAGCGGTCACCAGCAAATTGATCAGGGTCAGCGGCAGGCAGAACTTCCAGCTGAAGTCCATCACCTGGTCATAGCGTGGGCGCGGGATCGAGGCGCGCAGCAGGATGAACAGCATGATGAAGAAGCCGGTCTTCAGGGCGAACCACAGGAACGGCAGCTGCGGCAGCAGGTCGAACGGACCGTGCCAGCCACCGAAGAACAGAGTTACCAGCAGCGCCGAGATCAGGATGATGCCGATGTACTCACCGACGAAGAACATGCCCCATTTCATGCCGGCATATTCGATGTGGTAGCCGTCGGCCAGTTCCTGTTCCGCTTCCGGCTGGTCGAACGGGTGACGGTGAGTCACGGCGACGCCAGCGATGAAGAAGGTGCAGAAGCCGAAGAACTGCGGAATGATGAACCACAGGTTCTGTGCCTGGTATTCAACGATGTCGCGCATGTTGAACGAACCCACCTGCACCACCACGCCCATCAGCGCCAGGCCCAGGAACACTTCGTACGACACGGTCTGCGCCGAAGCCCGCAAGCTGCCCAGCAGGGCGTACTTGTTGTTCGACGACCAGCCGGCGAACAACACGGCGTAGACCGACAGGCCGGCCATGGCGAAGAAGAACAGCAGGCCGATGTTCAGGTCGGCGACGCCCCAGCCCGGGGTGATCGGGATGATCGAGAAGCCGATCAGCAGGGCACTCATGGCCACGACCGGCGCCAGGGTGAAGATCATCTTGTCGACGAAGGGCGGGTTCCAGTCTTCCTTGAAGAACATCTTCAGCATGTCGGCGGCGATCTGGAACATGCCGAACGGGCCGACACGGTTCGGACCATAGCGGTCCTGCCACCAGCCCAGCAGGCGTCGTTCGACGAAGCTGAGAAGGGCGCCGCAGACCACCACGGCCAGCAGCACCACGACGGCCTTGACGACCTGAATGATCACATCGATCACTTCGGGGGTGAACCAGCTCATTGTGCTGCCTCCTGCAGGCCTTCGACGGATGCACCGAAGATGGCAGGCGGAATGCCGGCCAGGCCTTTCGGCAGCGCGACCAGGCCAGCGCCCAGCTCTTCATTGATACGCAGTGGCAGGCGCAGGGCGACACCGGCGACGTTCAGGCTCAGCAGCGCGCCTTCGTTGACGCCCAGGCGGTCGGCTTCCGACTTGGCCAGGGCCACGTAGGCTGGCTGGATACGCTCTTGTACCGGAGCGGCGCGCGAGGAGCTTTCTTCGCTGCCGAACAGGTGGAAGAAGGGTACCGCAGTCCAAGTGCCACGGGCCGGGTTGAATGCGCCTGGGATGGCGTTGAACCAGTTCAGGCGATCGCCTTGCGATTCGATCAGGCGCACGCCCGGGTCACCGGCACGCAGGTGGCCACCGACCTCGTCCTGGAACTTGTTCCAGGCTTGCGGCGAGTTCCAGCCCGGCGACCAGGCGAACGGCACCTGCTGGCGCGGTTCGGCGGAGCCCGAGTAGCCTTCCATCGAGAAGGCGAACGCGGTGTCCTTGTCCTGTGGGGTACGTGGCTCGTGCACGCTGATGTTGGCGCGCATGGCGGTCCGGCCGGAGTAGCGCAGCGGCTCACGGGCCAGCTTCATGCCCTTGATGCGGAACGCGGCGCTTGGCGCGGCGTTGACGATGCCGGCCAGTTGCGGGGCGGCTTCGGCGCAGGCGCTGGTGACGTGGTCCAGTTGGGTCCAGTCGACCGGCTTGTTGAGCAGGGTGGCACGCAGGGCGTGCATCCAGCGCCAGCCTTCGTGGACCAGGATGCTGCTGTCCAGGTATTGCGGGTCGAACACCTGGAAGAAGCGCTGGGCACGGCCTTCCTGGCTGACCAGGGTACCGTCGCCTTCGGCGAACGAGGCCGCCGGCAGCACCAGGTGGGCGCGTTCGAGGGTAGCGGTGTGGGAATGGTCGGCGACGATCACCACCTTGGCGGCTGCCAGGGCAGCGTCGACCTTGGCGGCCGGCACGCGGGTGTACAGGTCGTTTTCCAGCACCACGATGGCGTCGGCCTTGCCGCTGATGATCGCATCCAGCGCGGCATCGACGGACTCACCGCCCATCATCGCCATGCCGAGGCTGTTGGCCTCAGGCACGACCAGGCTCAGCGAACCGTTCTTCTCGCGCAGCTTCAGGGCTTTGGCGATGTTGGCGGCAGCTTCGATCAGTGCCGGGTCGGCCAGGGAAGTACCGGCAACCACCAGTGGGCGCTTGGCCGCAACCAGGGCGTCGGCGATGCGCTGGGCGAGGGCGATGGCTTCATCGTCCAGGCCTGCTACTGCGGGTGCGCTCGGGTCGATGGCGTGGGCCACGGCGAAACCGATGCGGGCCAGGTCGGCGGGGGCGGCGTGCACGCATTCTTCGGCGACGTCGTCCAGCTTGGTTTCAGCCAAGGACGCGATGAACAGCGGGTACAGCGCATGCTGGCCGATGTTCTTAACCGCTGCGTCCAGCCAAGGCTGCACTTTCATCGCCTCGGCCATGGCTTCGGCCTTGCCTTTGGTGGCCTGGCGCACGGCCAGGGCAACGCGGGCGGCGGTCTGGGTCAGGTCTTCGCCGAGCACGAAGACCGCGTCGTGGTCTTCGATATCGCGCAGGGTCGGCACAGGCAGCGGGCTGTTGTTCAGCACGTTCAGGGCCAGGCGTACGCGGGCCAGTTCGCCAGCTTCCATACCCGAATAGAAGTAGTCGGCGCCGACCAGCTCACGCAGGCCGTAGTTGCTTTCGAGGCTGGCGCGTGGAGAGCCGATGCCGACGATGGTGCGGCCGCGCAGCAGGTCGGCGGCCTTATCCAGGGCGGCGTCCAGGCTCAGCTTGGTGCCATCGGCCAGGCGTGGCTGGCGTGGGCGGTCGGTGCGGTTGACGTAGCCGTAGCCGAAACGGCCACGGTCGCACAGGAAGTACTGGTTGACCGAACCGTTGAAGCGGTTTTCGACCCGGCGCAGCTCGCCGTAGCGCTCGCCCGGGCTGATGTTGCAGCCGCTGGAGCAGCCGTGGCAGATGCTCGGGGCGAACTGCATGTCCCACTTGCGGTTGTAGCGCTCGGAGTGGGTCTTGTCAGTGAACACGCCGGTCGGGCAGACCTCGGTCAGGTTGCCGGAGAACTCGCTCTCCAGCACGCCGTCTTCAACGCGGCCGAAGTACACGTTGTCGTGGGCGCCGTAGACACCCAGGTCGGTGCCACCTGCGTAGTCCTTGTAGTAACGCACGCAGCGGTAACAGGCGATGCAGCGGTTCATCTCGTGGGCGATGAACGGGCCGAGGTCCTGGTTCTGGTGGGTACGCTTGGTGAAACGGTAGCGGCGCTCGTTGTGGCCGGTCATTACCGTCATGTCCTGCAGGTGGCAGTGACCGCCTTCCTCGCACACCGGGCAGTCGTGCGGGTGGTTGGTCATCAGCCACTCGACGACGCTGGCGCGAAACGCCTTGGACTCTTCATCTTCGATGGAGATCCAGGTGCCGTCGGAGGCAGGGGTCATGCAGGACATGACGATACGACCACGGGTGTCGTTCTCGTCGGTGTACTGCTTGACCGCACATTGCCGGCAGGCGCCGACGCTACCGAGCGCCGGGTGCCAGCAGAAATAAGGGATATCGAGGCCGAGCGACAGACACGCCTGTAACAGGTTGTCTGCACCGTTGACTTCGAGCGCTTTGCCGTCTACGTGGATAGTGGCCATTGTTCAAAGTTCTTCGTTGGCCCGCGTGAGCGGGCGTGGCTAATGGAAATCTGTAAGCCTGCAGGCACGCCTCGCTTCATGCGGGCCGGCCTGCGGGCTGGCGGGTGGCACGGACCACTCGCCGTCTATCTTTTTATGCGCCGACTACAATCGGCTTGGCCAGGTTGGGGCGCAGGGTGTCGGCAGCGCTTGCTGGCGCGACACCGGCCTCGAACTCGGACCGGAAGTATTTGATGGCACTGCCCAAGGGCTCGACGGCACCCGGTGCGTGAGCACAGAAGGTGCGGCCTGGGCCGAGGAAGTTGACCAGACCCAGCAGGGTCTCGATGTCTTCGGCGCGGCCCTGGCCGTTCTCCAGCGCGCGCAGCATCTTCACGCTCCACGGCAGGCCGTCACGGCATGGGGTGCACCAGCCGCACGATTCGCGAGCGAAGAACTCTTCCATGTTGCGCAGCAGCGAGACCATGTTGACGCTGTCGTCGACCGCCATGGCCAGGCCCGTACCCATACGGGTGCCGACCTTGGCGATGCCACCGGCGTACATCTGCGCGTCGAGGTGCTCGGGCAGCAGGAAGCCGGTACCGGCGCCGCCTGGCTGCCAGCACTTGAGCTTGAAGCCATCGCGCATGCCACCGGCGTAGTCTTCGAACAGTTCGCGGGCGGTGACGCCGAACGGCAACTCCCACAGGCCTGGGTTCTTCACCTTGCCGGAGAAGCCCATCAGCTTGGTGCCGTGGTCTTCGCTGCCTTCGCGGGCCAGCGATTTGTACCAGTCGTTGCCGTTGGCGACGATGGCCGGCACGTTGCACAGAGTCTCGACGTTGTTCACGCAGGTCGGCTTGCCCCACACGCCCACGGCGGCAGGGAAGGGCGGCTTGGAGCGCGGGTTGGCGCGGCGGCCTTCCAGCGAGTTGATCAGCGCGGTTTCTTCACCGCAGATGTAGCGCCCGGCACCGGTGTGCACGAACAGCTCGAAGTCGAAGCCCGAGCCGAGGATGTTCTTGCCCAAGAGGCCTGCGGCCTTGGCTTCGTCGATGGCGCGGTTGAGGTTCTTCGCTGCGGTGGTGTATTCGCCACGCAGGAAGATGTAGCCACGGTAGGCCTTGAGGGCGCGGGCGCTGATCAGCATGCCCTCGACCAGCAGATGGGGCTGTTGCTCCATCAGCATGCGGTCCTTCCAGGTGTTCGGCTCCATTTCGTCCGCGTTGCACAGCAGGTAGCGGATGTTCATGGATTCGTCTTTGGGCATCAGGCCCCACTTCACGCCAGTGGGGAAGCCTGCGCCGCCGCGGCCCTTGAGGCCGGAATCCTTGACCGACTGCACGATGTCGTCGGCGGACATGTCGGCCAGCGCCTTGCGCGCGGCGGCATAGCCGTTCTTCGACTCGTACTCGGCCAGCCATACAGGCTCGCCGTCGTCACGCAGACGCCAGGTCAGCGGGTGGGTTTCGGCCGAGCGCGCGATGCGGTTGGCCGGGCCGAAGGAAGTAATGGTCATACGTAACCCTCCAGCAGTTTGGAAACGCCAGCTGGCTGCACGTCGCCAAAGGTGTCGTCGTCGATCATCAGCGCCGGGGCCTTGTCGCAGTTGCCCAGGCAGCACACCGGCAGCAGGGTGAAGCGCCCGTCGGCGGTGGTCTGGCCGAGGCCAATGCCCAACTCGCTCTGGATCTGGCTGACCACCGACTCATGGCCGCCGATGTAGCAGACCATGCTGTCGCACACGCGGATGATGTGGCGGCCGACCGGCTGGCGGAAGATCTGGCTGTAGAAGGTGGCCACACCCTCGACGTCGCTGGCCGGGATGCCCAGCACCTCGCCGATCGCGTGAATGGCGCCGTCCGGCACCCAGCCACGTTCCTTCTGAACGATCTTCAGGGCTTCGATGGACGCCGCGCGCGGGTCCTCGTAGTGATGCATCTCGTGCTCGATGGCCGAGCGCTCGGTTTCGCTCAGGGCGAAACGGTCTGTCTGGATAAGCGTGCTGTTCATGCTTAGCGGTCCACGTCAGCCATAACGAAGTCGATACTGCCCAGGTACGCAATGAGGTCGGCGACCATGCTGCCTTTGATCACCGAAGGGATCTGCTGCAGGTGCGGGTAGCTCGGGGTACGGATCCGGGTGCGGTAGCTCATGGTGCCGCCATCGCTCGTCAGGTAGTAACTGTTGATGCCCTTGGTCGCTTCGATCATCTGGAACGACTCGTTGGCCGGCATGACCGGGCCCCACGAGACTTGCAGGAAGTGCGTGATCAAGGTTTCGATGTGCTGCAGGGTGCGCTCTTTCGGTGGCGGCGTGGTCAGCGGGTGGTCCGCCTTGTACGGGCCTTCCGGCATGTTGCGCAGGCACTGGTCGATGATGCGGATACTCTGGCGCATCTCCTCGACGCGGACCATGCAGCGATCGTAGGCATCGCCGTTGTGGGCCAGCGGTACTTCGAACTCGAAGTTCTCGTAGCCGGAGTAGGGGCGCGCTTTACGCAGGTCGAAGTCGCAACCGGTGGAGCGCAGGCCGGCACCGGTGGTGCCCCATTCCAGCGCTTCCTTGGTGTTGTACGCGGCAACGCCGATGGTACGGCCCTTGAGGATGCTGTTCTGCAGGGCGGCCTTGGTGTACTCGTCGAGGCGCTTGGGCAGCCAGTCGACGAAGTCCTTGACCAGCTTGTCCCAGCCGCGCGGCAGGTCGTGTGCGACGCCACCAATGCGGTACCAGGCCGGGTGCAGGCGGAAACCGGTGATCGCTTCGATCACGGTGTAGGCGCGCTGGCGGTCGGTGAAGGTGAAGAACACCGGGGTCATGGCGCCGACGTCCTGGATGTAGGTACCCAGGAACAGCAGGTGGCTGGTGATGCGGAAGAATTCGGCGAGCATGATGCGAATCACGTCGACCTTCTGCGGTACCTGGATGCCCGCCAGCTTCTCGACCGCCAATACGTACGGCAGGTTGTTCATCACCCCGCCGAGGTAGTCGATACGGTCGGTGTAAGGGATGAAACTGTGCCAGGACTGGCGCTCGGCCATTTTCTCGGCACCACGGTGGTGGTAGCCGATGTCCGGGACGCAGTCGACGATCTCTTCACCGTCCAGCTGCAGGACGATACGGAATGCACCGTGGGCGGACGGGTGGTTGGGGCCGAGGTTGAGGAACATGTAGTCCTCGTTGGCGCCCTGACGCTTCATGCCCCAGGCTTCCGGGTTGAAGCGTGCCGATTCCTCTTCAAGCTGCTGCTTGGCCAGGGTCAGGCTGTAGGGGTCGAACTCGGTGGCACGGGCTGGGTAGTCCTTACGCAGCGGGTGACCTTCCCAGGTCGGCGGCATCATGATGCGGCTCAGGTGCGGGTGGCCGGCAAAGTCGATGCCAAACATGTCCCAGACTTCGCGCTCGTACCAGTTGGCGTTTGGCCAGATGCCGGTCACGGTCGGCAGGTTCAGGTCGCCTTCGCTGAGCGACACCTTGATCATCACGTCGCTGTTACGCTCGATCGACATCAGGTGGTAGAACACGCTGAAGTCGGCAGCCGGCAGGCCACGACGCTGGGTGCGCAGGCGCTCGTCGACGCCGTGCAGGTCGTACAGCATGCTGTATGGCTTGGCCACGCCGCGCAGGAAGCTGAGCACCTCTTTGAGCTGGGCGCGCTTGACCCACAGCACGGGCATGCCGGTGCGGGTTTCCTGGGCGACGAATGCGTCGGCGCCAAAACGGTTGTTCAGTTCAACGACCACATCCTGGTCGTCAGCCTTGTAGGGCGGAATATAAATAGCGTTGTCCGCTGTCATGGTCTCGGTCGCTTTGGGTCAACGTTAAGAATGAAGCCAGGCCGCCGGCTCTTCAGGGAGCGGGCGGCAGGTCGCTGGATCAGACTTCGTCGGGGCTGCGCAGGTTGGTCACGGCAATGCGCTGCTCACGACGCAGGTCTTTCTGGGCTGGCATCTCGGCACGGTAAATACCTTGATCACCAACAACCCAGGAAAGCGGGCGTCGTTCTTGGCCGATCGACTCCTGCAGCAGCATCAAGCCTTGCAGGAAAGCCTCAGGGCGTGGCGGGCAGCCAGGCACATAGACGTCCACGGGGAGGAACTTGTCGACCCCCTGAACGACCGAGTAGATGTCGTACATGCCGCCGGAGTTGGCGCACGAACCCATGGAGATGACCCACTTCGGTTCGAGCATCTGCTCGTACAGACGCTGGATGATCGGCGCCATTTTCACGAAGCAGGTACCGGCGATGACCATGAAGTCGGCCTGGCGCGGCGAGGCCCGGATGACTTCGGCGCCGAAGCGGGCGATGTCGTGGGGCGCCGTGAAGGCCGTGGTCATTTCCACGTAGCAGCAGGACAGGCCGAAGTTGTACGGCCAGAGGGAGTTCTTGCGACCCCAGTTGACCGCGCCACGCAGCACATCTTCGAGTTTCCCCATGTAGATGTTCTTGTGGACCTGGTCTTCCAGCAGCTGGTCGGTGACGGTTTCCCGATCACCTACCGGGTACTGCTCGTTGGGCGCATCCGGGTCGATTCTGGTGAGATTGTATTGCATTGCCAAAGCCTCATTGTTTCAGCTTCGCTTGCCGCTTGCGGCGACCTTCGGGAGCCCAATCAAGAGCACCGACGCGCCATAGGTAGACAAGACCTGCCAACAGAATTGCTATGAAAACGAGAGCTTCGACGAATCCGGTCCAGCCGCTTTCGCGGACGGACACAGACCATGCAAAGAGAAAGAGAGCTTCGATATCGAAGATCACGAACAGCATCGCGACCAGATAGAATTTGGCGGACAGGCGCAAGCGGGCGCTACCGACGGGCAGCATGCCGGATTCGAAGGGTTCGTTCTTGGCGCGGCCCCAGGCCTTGCTACCGAGCAGGCTGGACAGGCCGAGCATGAAGGCACACAGGCCGACGACACCCAGGAGGAAGATGGCAAAGCCCCAGTTGTGGGCGATGAGTCCTGCCGAATCGGACATGCTAAAGATCCTTATACAGAGACCCAGCTCTGCAGTCTGAAATAAGTAAAGCGGCGACGTGGTGTCGCAGGTGCAGTGACCAAATGTCGCAGCTGAGTCAATCGCGCTGATTTTATGGGTAAACCCGGTGCAAGTAAAATTTCCGTTGCAAATTTATTCGTAGCATTTAGAACAAAACCTGCTCGTAACTGGCTGAAAGCCTTGAGATTCGGGCATTGCGACTGGTTTTGTTAATTATGTTTCTTGCGAGTGGTAACGAATTACAAGTTGCGTAATGATAATTAATATCATTTGACCTGATGCCTTGTAATTGGGCTGTTCTGAGGCTTGTAAAGTTCATCTGGCTAATGGCCCCACTTGCAAATGCGAAAGACTCGTGTTCTATCAGATTTTTGAGGTTGGGGTACCGCTCTGGGTCAATGGTTTGGCGGTTGGGTTGAAGCATAGACGGGATATGGGGGGTTGGCTGGGAGGGGGTGGATTGAGGTGAGCCTCAGAGGTGATCGTCATGATATTTTCAGCGCTCTGGAGATCGAGCGCCGCCCGCGCGGCGCTCGGTCTCATGGGCGCTGAAGCTTTTGTGACAGGCACAAAAAAGCCCGGGGCTCTCGCAAGCCCCGGGCCTCATTCACCACCTACCCAATCAGTGGAACTGCTCTTCCTCGGTCGACCCAGTCAGCGCGGTCACCGACGAAGCCCCACCCTGAATCACAGTGGTCATGTCATCGAAGTACCCAGTGCCCACTTCCTGCTGGTGCGCTACGAAGGTGTAACCCTTGCTCGCATCAGCGAATTCCTGCTCCTGCAGCTTCACATAGGCGGTCATGTCGTTGCGGGCGTAGTCGTGCGCCAGGTTGAACATGCCGTGCCACATGTTGTGGATGCCGGCCAGGGTGATGAACTGGTGCTTGTAGCCCATTGCCGACAGCTCGCGCTGGAATTTGGCGATGGTCGCGTCATCCAGGTTCTTCTTCCAGTTGAAGGAAGGCGAGCAGTTGTACGACAGCAGTTGGTCCGGGTATTCCTTCTTGATCGCTTCGGCGAAGCGGCGGGCTTCGTCCAGGTCCGGCTTGGCGGTTTCGCACCAGATCAGGTCGGCGTACGGTGCGTAGGCCAGGCCGCGGGCGATGGCCTGGTCGAGGCCAGCGCGCACTTTGTAGAAGCCTTCACGGGTACGCTCACCGATCACGAACGGCTGATCGTACGGGTCGCAGTCGCTGGTCAGCAGGTCGGCGGCGTTGGCGTCGGTACGGGCCAGAATGATGGTTGGTACGCCCGAAACGTCGGCAGCCAGGCGCGCTGCCACCAGCTTCTGTACGGCTTCCTGAGTCGGTACCAACACCTTGCCGCCCATGTGGCCGCATTTTTTCACCGAGGCCAGCTGATCTTCGAAGTGCACGCCGGCGGCGCCTGCTTCGATCATGTTCTTCATCAGTTCGTAGGCGTTCAGGACGCCGCCGAAGCCGGCTTCAGCGTCAGCCACGATCGGCGCGAAGTAGTCGATGTAGCCTTCATCGCCTGGGTTCTTGCCCGCTTTCCATTGAATCTGGTCGGCGCGGCGGAACGAGTTATTGATGCGCTTGACCACGGTCGGTACCGAGTCGACCGGGTACAGCGACTGGTCTGGGTACATGGACTCGGCCGAGTTGTTGTCGGCGGCCACCTGCCAGCCAGACAGGTAGATGGCCTGGATGCCGGCCTTTACCTGCTGCACTGCCTGGCCACCGGTCAGGGCGCCCATGCAGTTGACGAAATCTTTTTCAGGGCGGAAGGACGGGTGTGCACCTTCGGTGACCAGCTTCCACAGTTTTTCTGCGCCCAGGCGGGCAAGGGTGTGCTCTGGCTGCAGGGAGCCACGCAGGCGAACGACATCGGCGGCGGTGTAGGTACGGGTCACGCCTTTCCAGCGCGGGTTTTCGGCCCAGTCTTTCTCGAGGGCTGCAATTTGCTGTTCGCGTGTCAGTGCCATGGAAATAAACCTCGTCGCATCGATCTTGGGGTAATTGTGCTGATGCTCACGAAGCGAATCAGGGGGCCTGGCGGCTGTCCTGTCCGAGGGAGTGCGGCGGCGAACGCGAAGGCTCGAAGGGGAAGGAGGTGCAGGGCAGGCGAGGCGGTGCTCCGGCAGGTTGGCTCGTGGATGCCTTGCTGCAGTGCTACGCGATTGCCATTGCTGCGGTGATGCGCTTCCGTCCCTCGGGACAACTTCTTCGTTGCAGTCGCAATCCCATCGAACCGCCTTGTGGGCCGTATAGACACGAGGTGCCTCCAAGGGTGGTAGGAGTGCGCCTCGAAGGCCCTTGCCAGGGCCCCTGATTAGCGGGAGCGAGGCCATCATGCCCTTGCCAAAAACGGCCTGTCAAATGTTTTGTAGTGCTTTTTTCTGCTTACTACATCTTTGGTCTAATGCGACTTGGCGGTCATATTCAAGGCCTTTGGTCGAGGCCTTGAATTGCCAGGGATCAGTCGAGAAGGTCGACTTTGACACGTAAAGTCATGTTTTCACCCCGTTGGGTGCTGTATGTGCGACTTGACGGGCTGCGCTCGGCCTGACTTTGTTGATTGAAACCTGCCAGGGTGATCCACTCACCGAGCCTGCCGGTGACAGTCGTGTCGGTACTTTGCACTTTTACTACATCAGCACGTTCCTGGCTCATTCGGTCATTATTCGTGCTTATTTGCAGACGAACCGTTTCGCCGCTCAGGCTTGGGGTGACGTAGAAGCCTTGGGTCACATTGCGGTACTCGGTGTCGCTTTGGATGCGCCCGTAGCCGTCGGTGCTGGTACTGGTAATCGGGATGCTCTGGCCGACCTGGATCAGTGCCGGCTGGCCTTCACTGGCCTGAACCTGCTGCAGGCCGCCGTCACGGTTGCTGGTGCCGTAATGGATGATGTGCGCGTTGCCGCGGTTGTCCTGATAGTTGCTGTCGTTGTTGTCGACGCTGATCAACAGGCGCTTGGGTGCGGTGTCCAGTTGTTGAAGCAGTGCGCGAAGGTCGTCGATGCGTTCGGGAGGGGCGTTGACGATCAGCTTGTTCTCGAAAGCATTAACGCTGCCGTCCTTGCCGATGAAGGACTGTGCGGCGGGCAGCAGTTCGGCGCTGCTGCGGTACTGCAAGGGCAACACTTCGGTGGCAGCTTGGGCAGTCAGGCTCGCGGCCAGCAGCAGCGAGGCGAAAAGGGGGCGTAGCGGCATGTCCATGATCTCCGCAGGTGAAATTGCCATGATGACAAACTTGTCCAGATTGTGCTGGACCCGCATCAACGGCTGCCATTAACCCAAGCATTATCTGGCTAGCTACAAATTATAGTCAGCGAGATAATTAGGGATATTTTCATGTCCGCTCCGTTGTGCCGTGCACTCAAGATCGTGTTCAGGGCAGGATCGCAAACGCGTGGGCGGTGGCCGCTGTCAGACAAATTCCGTAACATCGCGCTCCACGATTTTTGCCGTCCCTGTAGGATTTCGATGAAACCCGCCCGAATTCGCGCCGATCTGCTCGCCGGCCTGACCACTTCCTTCGCCCTGGTGCCTGAGTGCATCGCGTTTGCCCTGGTGGCCCACCTCAATCCGTTGATGGGCCTGTACGGCGCTTTCATCATCTGTACCCTGACCGCGCTGTTCGGTGGCCGCCCGGGCATGATCTCCGGTGCTGCCGGCTCGATGGCGGTGGTGATCGTCGCCCTGGTGGTGCAGCACGGCGCGCAATATCTATTGGCGACGGTGCTGCTCGGCGGTGTGGTGATGATCCTGTTCGGCCTGCTGCGCCTTGGCAAATTGGTGCGGCTGGTGCCGTACCCGGTGATGCTTGGCTTCGTCAACGGCCTGGCGATCGTCATTGCGTTGGCACAACTGGAGCACTTCAAGCAGGGCGAGCACTGGCTCAGCGGCATCCCGCTGTACCTGATGATCGGCTTGGTGGCGCTGACCATGCTGGTGGTCTACGTGTTGCCGAAGCTGACCCGTGCGGTGCCGCCAGCGCTGGTGGCGATTCTCGGTGTCGGCCTGCTGGTTTATCTCCTCGATCTGCCGACCCGTACCCTTGGCGACATGGCGCACATCGCCGGTGGCCTGCCGACGCTGGCCTGGCCCGATGTACCCTGGAACCTGGAAACCCTGAAAATCATCGCCCCCTATGCGCTGCTGATGGCCATGGTCGGGCTGCTGGAAACCCTGCTGACCCTCAATCTCACCGACGAAATCACCGAAAGCCGCGGCTATCCGGACCGCGAATGCGTGGCCTTGGGCGCTGCCAACATGGTCTCGGGCCTGTGTGGCGGCATGGGCGGTTGCGCGATGATCGGCCAGACCGTGATCAACCTGAGCTCCAACGGCCGGGGGCGGCTCTCTGGCGTGGTGGCGGGGGTGATGATCCTGCTGTTCGTGCTGTTCCTGTCGCCGCTGATCGAGCGTATTCCGCTGGCGGCGCTGGTCGGGGTGATGTTCGTGGTTGCCCAGCAGACCTTCGCCTGGGCGTCCCTGCGGGTGCTGAACAAAGTGCCGGTGAGCGATGTGCTGGCGATCATCGCGGTAACCGTGGTCACGGTGTTTACCGACCTGGCCACGGCGGTGCTGTTCGGCATCGTCATCGCGGCGGTGAACTTTGCCTGGCAGCATGCGCGAGAGCTGTATGCCGATAGCCATGAGGACGGGGAGGGTGTGAAGCATTACCAGGTGCATGGCACGTTGTTCTTTGCTTCGGTCACGCCGTTTCTCAACCAGTTCGACCCAGCCAATGATCCGGCCAAGGTTACGCTGGATTGCCAGCATGTGAGCTTTGTCGATTATTCGGCGATTGCGGCGCTGACGACTTTGCGTGAGCGGTATGCCAAGGCGGGCAAGCATTTGCGCGTGGTGCATTTGTCGGAGCGGTGCAAGAAGCTGTTGAAGCGGGCGGGTGAGCAGCACTGAAATGAGGTGCTGAATGTGCCGGCCTCTTCGCGGCTAAAGCCGCTCCTACAGGGATCGCATAACCCTTGTAGGAGCGGCTTTAGCCGCGATGAGGCCGGGACAGGCGAAAGATTCACTCCCCGCGATTCTTCTTCACAATGCCATCGGCAATGCTCGCCGGCGCCTCGGCATAGCGGGTGAACTCCATGGTGTAGCTGGCCCGCCCCTGGGTCATCGAGCGCATCGAGGTGGCATAGCCGAACATCTCACCCAGCGGCACTTCAGCGCGGATTACCTTGCCGGCGGGCGTTTCGTCGCCATCCTGAATCATCCCGCGGCGCCGGCTCAGGTCGCCCATGATGTCGCCCTGGTACTCCTCGGGCGTGACCACCTCGACCTTCATCACCGGTTCCAGCAACACCGCGCCGCCTTTCTGCGACAACTGCTTGGTGGCCATCGAGGCGGCAATCTTGTAGGCCATTTCGTTGGAGTCGACGTCGTGGTACGAACCGTCGAACACGGCCGCCTTCAGGTTGATCAGCGGATAGCCGGCGAGCACGCCGTTCTTCATCTGTTCCTCAATGCCCTTCTGAATCGCCGGGATGTACTCGCGCGGCACCACGCCACCGACGATTTCGTTGATGAATTCCAAGCCTTCCTTGCCCTCATCGCCGGGCGCAAAGCGGATCCAGCAGTGGCCGTATTGGCCCCGCCCGCCGGACTGGCGAACAAAGCGGCCCTCGATCTCGCAGGTGTTGCGGATCTTCTCGCGGTAGGCCACTTGTGGCTTGCCGATATTGGCCTCGACATTAAATTCGCGGCGCATGCGGTCGACGATGATGTCCAGGTGCAGCTCGCCCATGCCGGAGATGATGGTCTGGGCGGTTTCCTCGTCGGTTCGCACGCGGAACGAGGGATCTTCCTGGGCCAGCTTGCTGAGTGCGATGCCCATTTTCTCCTGGTCGGCCTTGGTCTTCGGCTCAACGGCCACGGAAATCACCGGGTCGGGGAAGTCCATGCGCTCCAGGATGATCGGTTTGTCGATATCGCACAGGGTGTCGCCGGTGGTCACATCCTTCATGCCGATCAGTGCAGCGATGTCGCCGGCACACACGTCTTTGATCTCGGCGCGCTGGTTGGCGTGCATCTGCACCATGCGGCCGATGCGTTCCTTCTTGCCCTTGACCGAGTTGAGCACGGCATTGCCGGAGCTGAGCACGCCGGAGTAAACGCGGGCAAAGGTCAGGGTGCCGACGAACGGGTCAGTGGCGATCTTGAAGGCCAGGGCCGAGAACGGTTCCTTGTCGTCGGCGTGGCGCTCCAGGTGCTTTTCTTCATCGTCCGGGTCGGTGCCTTTGATTGCCGGGATTTCCGACGGCGCGGGCAGGTAGTCGATGACCGCATCGAGCATCAGGGGCACGCCCTTGTTCTTGAACGATGAGCCAAGGATGGTCGGCACGATCTCGTTGGCGATGGTGCGCTGGCGCAGGGCTGCCTTGATTTCGTCGATGCTCAGTTCCTCGCCGTCGAGAAACTTCATGGTCAGTTCATCATTGGCCTCGGCGGCGGCCTCGATCATGTGCGCGCGCCATTCGTCGGCCAGCGCCTTGAGCTCGGCGGGGATCTCTTCCTCGCGGTAGCTGGTGCCGTTGTCGGCATCGTTCCAGTAGATGGCCTTCATCTTCACCAGGTCGATCTGGCCGATGAAGTTTTCTTCGCTGCCGATGGCTAGCTGGATCGGTACCGGGTGGTGCCCCAGGCGCTTGTCGATCTGCTTGACCACGCGCAGGAAGTCGGCGCCCTGGCGGTCCATCTTGTTGATGTAGGCCAGGCGCGGTACATGGTACTTGTTGGCCTGGCGCCACACCGTTTCGGACTGCGGCTCGACGCCATCGGCACCGCTGAATACCACCACCGCGCCATCGAGCACGCGCAATGAGCGCTCCACCTCAATGGTGAAGTCGACGTGGCCGGGGGTGTCGATGATATTGAAGCGGTACTTGTCGGCGAACTGCTTGGTCGAGCCTTGCCAGAACGCCGTGGTCGCCGCCGAAGTGATGGTGATGCCGCGTTCCTGCTCCTGGGCCATCCAGTCCATGGTCGCGGCGCCATCGTGCACCTCGCCCATCTTGTGGTTGACCCCGGTGTAGAACAGGATGCGCTCGGTGGTCGTGGTCTTGCCGGCGTCCACGTGGGCGACGATACCGATATTGCGGTACAGCTCGATGGGTGTTGTGCGGGCCATGACGGACTACCTGTGGCTGTGCGGATTCTCCCACGGTAGCAGAGCGGGGGAATCCTGCTTTACCACCGGGCCGTCAGTCGGCCAGGGCTTGCAGCAACCATTGGCCATCGACTTCGCGGGCCAGGCCGCTGGCCGGCAGCAGGGCCAGCAGGCGCTCGTGCAGGGCAGCGTCGGTGAACGTCTTGAGAGTAGTCAGGTCCAGCGCGCCGATCAGGTTGAGGTCGGCCTTGGTGTACGACAGCCAGGCCTTTTTCAGCACCTGCGCCACATCGCTACCGGAAGTGCTGGCAAAGCGGCGGTGCCATTGGCGCCCTTCGAAAGTGAAGCTGTGCGCGTGGCTGTAGGTACTTTCGTCGCCGCCTTCGCTGCAGCGGTGGCAGCGGCATGGACCTTCGCCGAAGGCATTGCGCAAGTAGCTGTTGAAGTCCACGACGGGCTTGAGGGTCAGGCGTTTGTCGACCTCGAACAGGTCGGCGATCAGGGGTTCTTCGGCGCTCACTCGGTGTCCTCGTGTGGTGTGGCGTGCATCGGCGGGCACCCTAACAGATCGGGGCGGGGGAGGCCATGTGGATTCGGTCAGGCCGCTAGAGACATCCGCGCCTTGCTCCCGTACTCTTACGCGCCCGCAAGCCCGCATTTTATACCGAGGAAACTCCGCTTGAGCACCAAGTACCCGTACACCGCTACTGTGACCGTCAGCGCCGAAGACCGTGGCGGCGATACCGAAGCCTCGGAAAACCCCAACATGCGCGTCGGCCTCGAAGCGGTGACTGAAACCCTGAAGAAGGTGCATTTCGTCGGTACGCTCGCGGCGCCAGAAAAAACTGCCACGCACATCTGCGTGACCCTGGAGAACGGCCTGACCTACTACGGGCCGATCGTCAACGGCCACGCCGAACTCGAAGGCGGCTGGATTGCTTTCGAGTCCGACATGCTCACCCCTGAAGAGCTGGGCCTTTAAGCCTCAGTTCAACTCCGCCAGGCACTGTGCGAGGATATCCAATCCTTCCTCGAGCACCTCGGCTTCGATGGTCAGCGGTGCCAGCAGGCGAATGATGTGCCGCGATTTGCCGCTGGGCATCAGCAACAGGCCTTTGGCTCGCGCCGCGTCCATCACCTTGGCCAGTTGCGCCGGTGCTGGATTGCCATCGGCATTGACGAACTCGATGCCGCGCATCGCGCCCACCCCGGTCAGGCGCCCGATGAATGGGTACTGGCCTTGCCAGCGTTGAACGCGGCTGACGATTGCCTGCTCCTGGCGTTCGCCCCACGTGGCGAGGTGCTCGTCGGTCATCTGCGCCAGGCTCGACAGCGCTGCGGCACAGGCGATCGGGTTGCCGGAATACGTGCCCCCCAGGCCGCCCTTGGGTAGCGCCGCCATCAGTTCCTTGCGTCCGACAACGGCGCCGAGCGGCATGCCGCCCGCAATGCTTTTCCCCAGCAGCAGCAGGTCCGGCTCGATCCCCAGGCGCGTGAAGGCGAAGCGTTGGCCGGTACGGCCGAAGCCGGACTGGATTTCGTCGATGATGATCAAGATCCCGCGCTCGTCGCAGAAGCGGCGCAGGGCCTGGGCGAATGCCGGGTCGAGGGCGAGGAAGCCGCCTTCGCCCTGCACCGGCTCGAAGATGAACGCCGCCACGTCTTCCACTGCCAGCTCGACGCTGAACAGGCGGTCCATGGCTTTTAACGCCTCCTCGCAGCTGACGCCGGTGTCGGCACTGGGGTAGGGCAGGTGGTACACCGGCCCCGGCAGATCACCGACCCGTTGCTTGTAGGGGGCGACCTTGCCGTTGAGGTTCAGGGTCGCCAGGGTACGGCCGTGGAAGCCGCCATCGAAGGCGATGATGGCGCGTTTGCCAGTGGCGGCGCGGGCGACTTTCAGGGCGTTTTCCGCCGCTTCCGCGCCGCTGTTGGTGAGCATGCCGGCCAGCGCATAGCTGACCGGGACGAATGCGCTCAGGCGCTCCATCAACTCCAGGTATGGCCCATGCGGTGCGGCGTTGAAGGCGTAGTGGGTCAGGCGTGTGGCCTGGGCCTGAATGGCCTCGACCACGGCGGGGTTGCAGTGGCCCAAATTGAGTACACCGATACCGCCGACGAAGTCGATGTAACGTTTGCCCTCGGTATCCCAGACTTCGGCATTGCGGCCATGGGAAAGCGTGATCGGATGAACGATGGCAATGGATTGGCTGACACTTTCCAGATTCATGGGCATGCGGACCTTGTTCGATTTTGTGTTTATCGAAGCTCGCCCCAGGGTTATGCGCAAACGAATTATTCGATTGCTGTAATTCCATAAATTCTCGATCTTCAGGGCGCCAAAATCAGCGATGTGTTGACGGTGGTGCAATCCCCACGCTGATTCCTCTGAGTTCATTCCATATCGGAATCATGTACTTCGAAAAGGTCGTTTGTTGGCCTCGCCCTATAGATCAATACTGACCCGGATCAACGATCACAACCGGTACTGCGAAGAGGAGGCAAATGCACCGCCGGCAACGTCACAACAAGAAAAACGAGCGACACGAACTACAAGAATTCTGCTCCAACTTTTCAGCCGCCCACGCGGCGGCCGACCCATTCGAGGGTTCTCCATGGCTTCGCTAGAAAACAACAAACAGCGTTCCCTGCAGCACGGCCTGACCTCCCGTCAGGTGTCCATGATCTCCATCGCCGGCATCATCGGCGCCGGCCTGTTCATTGGTTCCTCCAACGCCATTGCCACGGCTGGCCCGGCCATTCTGATTTCCTATGCCATGACCGGGCTGTTGGTGCTGCTGGTGATGCGCATGCTTGGCGAGATGGCCATCGCCAACCCCAACAGCGGGTCGTTCTCCACTTATGCCTCCGAGGCCATCGGCCCTTGGGCAGGCTTCACTATCGGCTGGTTGTACTGGTGGTTTTGGGTGCTCATCATTCCGGTCGAGGCCATCGCCGGGGCGGACATCCTGCACGCATACTTCCCAAGTGTGCCGTCCTGGTTGTTCGCCTTCCTGATCATGCTCGTGCTCTCGGGTACCAACCTGGTCAGCGTGAAGAATTTCGGTGCGTTCGAGTACTGGTTCGCGCTGGTCAAAGTGATTGCGATCATCGCCTTCATCGGGGTGTGCAGCCTGGCGGTGTTCGGCTTCTGGCCGCTCGCCGAAGTGTCCGGCGTGAGCCGGCTGTGGGACAACGGCGGCTTCATGCCCAATGGGTTCGGCACAGTGCTGGGCGGCGTGTTGATCACCATCTTCTCGTTCTTCGGCGCCGAGATTGTCACCATTGCTGCCGACGAAACCGCCAACCCGAAGGACAAGATCCGCCGCGCCACCAACTTGGTGGTGTACCGCATCGCGATCTTCTACCTGGCGTCGATTTTCCTGGTGGTGTCGCTGGTGGCCTGGAACGATCCGGGCCTCAAGGCCGTGGGCTCGTTCCAGCGCGTGCTGGAAGTGCTCAACGTGCCAGGCGCCAAGCTGCTGGTCGACCTGGTGGTACTGGTGGCGGTCACCAGCTGCATGAACTCCGGTTTGTATACCGCCTCGCGGATGCTGTATTCCCTCGGTGCACGGGGCCAGGCGCTGAGCATGACCAAGCGCATTTCCGGTGCTGGCGTGCCAACCGTGGCGGTCATCTTCTCGACCCTGGCAGGCTTTGCCGGTTGCTTGGTCAACTATGTGTTCCCCGGCAAGGTGTTTGGCTTTCTGTTGTCGACCACCGGCGCCATTGCCTTGCTGGTATATCTGGTGATCGCCGTGTCGCAACTGCGCATGCGGGCGCGTGCCGACCGTGAAGGGCGGACGCTGGAACTGAAGATGTGGCTGTTCCCGTGGCTGACCTGGCTGGTGATCGGCACCATCGTGATGGTCCTGGGGTATATGCTGTTCAGCGACGCCTACCGCTACGAGACGCTGATGACTGCCGGTGTGACCCTGTTCATCCTGCTGGTCTCGCTGACCCAGCGACGCGCTAAAGTGGTTGTGCAGACTGCGTGATCCTTGGGGGCGCATTGCGCCCCATTCCAACAAGCACAGGAAGCGTATGAACGAACAAGCTCTCTCGCTGCAGGCCCTGGCCGCCGCCGACGGCATCTGCTATGGCTGCGGCTGCGCCCACCCCAGCGGCCTGCATGTGCAAAGCCACTGGGATGCCGACGGTATTCACCTGCTGTGTCGCCATTCGCCAGACAGCACCTTCACCGGCTGGCCCGGCCTGGTCTACGGCGGCCTGTTGGCCATGCTGGTCGACTGCCATTCCAACTGGACTGCCATGGCCTACCACTACCGGGCCGAAGGCCGTGAAGCAGGCAGTCTGCCGCGCATCGATTGTGTGACCGGCAGCCTTGGCCTGAACTATCTCAAGCCCACCCCCATGGGCGTCGAGCTGTTGCTCAAGGCGCGTGTGGAGGGCGAGGTGGGGCGTAAGACCCGCGTGCTGTGCGAGGTCTGGGCGGGGGATGTACTCACTGTCAGCGCCGATTCGGTATTCGTCCGGGTGGACACCGAGAAGCTCAAACTCAAGGCCCATGGTCAAGGCTGATTGCGTGCCCTGATCGCTGAAGATTGTAGATAATTCCCATGCGCCTCATGGGAAACGTCCTATAGGTGCACAACCTCCCTCGCACTAGTCTGGCAGCGCTTTCACTACGAGACGCTCCAGGATGTTCATCTTTCCCAGCAAACCTGACCCTCTCCCGGCCCCCTGACGCGGCCGGGATTCTCGCGAACATCCTGGTTCAATCCCACCCCCTCTGCAAAGGCTTTCCGGACACGGCGGTAGCGGTGTGCCCGGCCTGTAGCAGGCGCATTCAAGGAGATCCTTCATGCGTGCCAGATTCACTACCAAAGCCCTGTCCACCGCAGGCTTGCTGTTGCTGCTCGGCGGCTGCGCAAGCGCTGTCGTGCCCAGCGAGCAGATCGAACTGACCCGCAGCGCAATCAATCGTGCCGTGTCGGCCGATGCCACTCAGTACGCGCCGGTCGAAATGCGCGCGGCCCAGGACAAGCTCAGCGCCATGGACCGCGCTCTCGGCCAGAAGGACCTGAAGCAGGCCCGCAGCCTGGCCGAACTGGCCGAAGCCGATGCCCGCCTGGCCGAGCGCAAGGCGCTGGCGCGCAAGAATCACGAGCAGTTGGAAATCGCCCGCAAGGGCATTGAAGTGCTCAGGCAGGAACTGCTCGAAGCACCTGAAAGCAACCCTGCCAACGTCACTCAATAAAGGCGCCGAACATGTCGAAACTCTACTTGCTGCCCACCGTATCTGTGCTTGGCTTGCTGTTGGCCGGCTGCAGCACGACGCCGGAAAACGCCAAACTGCTCGAAGCCCGTGAGTCTTACTCGCTGTTGCAAAGAAAACCGGAATCCGCCCGCATCGCCGCCCTGGAAACCCAGGAGGCCTACACCGCCCTGGGCAAGGCAGAAGGCGCCTCGCTGAAGGATCGCAAATCGGCCGAGGTCGAACACTTGGCCTACCTGGCCCAGCGCAAGATCGAGACAGCCGAGCAGACTATCCTGCTGCGCCAGGCAGAAAAGGGCCTGCAAGGCATCGAGGCGCAGCGCACCCAGGCCCGCCTGGACGTACGTACTGCCCAGCTCAAGGCGCTGCAATCGCTCAAGGCCAAGCAGACAGACCGTGGCATGGTGGTGACCTTCGGTGACGTGCTGTTCGACACTGGGCGCGCTGAATTGCGCGGTGGAAACCACCGTAACATCCAGCAACTGGCGGACTACCTGCGGGCCAATCCAGAGCGCAAGGTACTGGTCGAAGGCTTTACCGATTCGACCGGCAGCGATGCCTTCAATCAGCAACTGTCCGAGCGCCGAGCCGCTTCGGTGGCCAATGCCCTGCGCCGCCAGGGTGTAGCAGCCGAGCGCATTGCCAGCGCGGGTTACGGCAAAGAGTATCCGGTGGCCAGCAACAGCGACGCGCAGTCGCGCCAGCTCAACCGCCGAGTCGAAGTGATCATTTCGCAAGGCGCCGAGGCCGTGACACCGCGCTTCTTATCTTAACCAGGGCGCGGCGCCAAGCCGTGCCTTCGGTCGTGATGGTCAAATCGCGGCATTGTCCCTAGAGTGGTCACTTTCACTCTTCCAGGGCCTGAGCATGACCGATCTGAGCGCATTCCCCATCACCCGCAAGTGGCCGGCGCAATACCCCGAGCGCCTGCAGCTTTACTCGCTGCCCACGCCCAATGGCGTCAAGGTGTCGATCATGCTGGAAGAGATCGGCCTGGCGTACGAGCCGCACAAGGTCAGCTTCGACAGCGACGACCAGTTGAGTCCCGAATTCATTTCGCTTAGTGCCAACAACAAGATTCCGGCGATTCTCGACCCCGATGGCCCCGCTGGCCAGCCGCTGCCGCTGTTCGAGTCGGGCGCGATTCTTCAGTACCTGGCGGAAAAGAGCGGGCAACTGCTTAGCCAGGATCCGGCTATCCGTTACCAGACCCTCCAGTGGCTGATGTTCCAGATGGGCGGCATCGGCCCAATGTTCGGCCAGGTCGGTTTTTTCCACTTTTTCGCGGGCAAGGAATACGAAGACAAGCGCCCGCGCGATCGCTACGTCAACGAGTCCAAGCGCCTGCTGGGTGTGCTGGACCGGCATCTGCATGGGCGGGAGTGGATGGTCGATGAGTACAGCATCGCTGATATCGCTATCTTCCCCTGGGTGCGTAACCTGGTGGAGCGCTATAACGCGCGCGAGCTGGTTGGGTTCGATGAATTCAAGGAAGTGCAGCGCGTGCTGGCGAAGTTCCTCGAACGGCCAGCCGTTCAACGTGGGCTGAAAATTCCTGGGTAAGGCCAGCATTAAACCTGTAGGAGCGGCTTCAGCCCCGAACACCGGCAATGCCGGTGCCATCCACCGCGTCGTTTGGTTCGCGGCTGAAGCCGCTCCCACGGGTTCTTTATTTCAGGCTAGAAAATCTGATTCAGAACCCAGTACAGGCTACCCGCCAGCAGCATTGCCGCTGGCAAGGTCAGCACCCACGCCATCAGCAGGTTGATCAGCGTGCGCTTCTGGATCCCCGAACCGCTGGCGACCATGGTTCCGGCCACGCCCGAACTCAGTACATGGGTGGTCGACACCGGTACCCCGAACATGTCCGCCGCGCCAATGGTGCACATCGCGACCACTTCAGCCGATGCGCCCTGGGCGTAGCTCAGGTGAGTCTTGCCGATTTTCTCGCCCACCGTCACCACGATGCGTCGCCAGCCGACCATGGTCCCTAGGCCCAGGGCAATTGCCACCGCCACCTTTACCCAAAGCGGTATGTAGCGCGTGGCGTCGTCCAGTTGGGTCTTGAACAGCTGTACATGCCTAAGGGTGTCGGCGTCGAAGGCCACCAGCTGGTGCTTTTCGATCAGGCGGATCGCTTCGCTGGTCAGGTACATGTCATTGCGCACATTGGCCATGGCTTCGGCCGGTACGCGCTTGAGCGAGCCATAGCCTTTGACCTCTTCGCCGATCATGCCGGTGAGCGCGGCAAGCGCTGGCACCAATTGAGGATCAGCCTTGGGTTCGGTGATGAACAGGGTCAATACCTGGCGTGGGTCAGCGGGTAGTGAATGTGGGTCACTGCGCACCAGTGCCTGGCGGGTCACCTCGGCGACGGCGGAAAATTGCAGCGCCTGCTCGCTGGGCATGGTCTTGTTCAACGCATAGGCCATCGGCAAGGTGCCGACCAGGATAAGCATGATCAGCCCCATGCCTTTTTGCCCATCGTTGGAGCCGTGGGCGAAGGAAACGCCGGTGCAGGTCAATATCAGCACGCCACGGATCCACCACGGTGGCGGCGTCTGGCCTTCTGGCGCCTGGTAGAGCTCCTTGCGCTTGACCAGCGCGCGCAGCGCAAGCAGCAACAAGGCCGCGCAGGCGAAACCGATCAGCGGCGAAAACAGCAACGCATAGCCGACTTTGCTGGCCTGGCCCCAATCCACTCCACTGGTGCCGTCACGCCCGTGCATCAACGCGTTGGCCACGCCGACGCCGATGATCGAGCCGATCAAGGTGTGCGATGACGATGCTGGCAGGCCCAGCCACCAGGTGCCGAGGTTCCAGATGATCGCGGCCAGCAGCAGGGCGAAGACCATGGCGAAGCCCGCTGTCGAACCCACCTGGAGGATCAGCTCAACCGGCAGCAAGGCGATGATGCCGAACGCCACCGCGCCGCTGGAAAACAACACACCGAGGAAATTGCACAGCCCGGACCAGACTACCGCCACCGGTGCCGGCAACGCGTGGGTGTAAATCACTGTGGCCACGGCGTTGGCGGTATCGTGAAAACCATTGACGAACTCGAAGCCCAGGGCAATCAGCAGTGCCAGGCCCAGCAGCAGGAAAGGTGTGACCGTGGTGATCACGGTTCCGCTGGCGCTGACGTCTTGCTTCAGGCTCCAGGCGGTGTAGGCGATGCCGGCCATGAGCAGGCCGAAGAACAGAAGGAGGGTGGCACGTCCAGGTTTGTGGTCCAGCTGCGGGCCGGAATCGCGTTGGGCCAGTGGCAGCTGGCTGGCCAGTGACGGGGTTGCCATGGGGGCTCCGATGGGCGTCGGGCGAAGGTGCCGAAGGCTGTCAGCATAGAAACAATTCCTGACTTGGGCGTGACCTCGGTCAATGAACTATCCAGGCTCAAGACGAGTGGTAAATCCAGTCAGTGCGAGCTGGCTGATAGGTGCACAATGCTGACATGAAGCTCATACCCGCTACTGATGACCATCGCACCTTCGCCCGCGACCTCACTCGGCGAGCAATGCTGCCCTATTACCGCGAGTTCGACCTGTTGTGGATCGAAGAGGCATTCGACCAAGCCTGGGGTTGGCGGGAGCAATGGCTGATTGTTGAAGGCGAAAGTGTGCTGGGTTTTTGCAGCCTCAGCCAGGATCGCCAGGCGTTGTTCATCCGTGAGCTGCATCTGTTGCCAGAGTATCGTGGGCGCGGCGTTGGTAGTTGGGTGCTGGGGCAACTGGCCGATTGGGCAGGGCAGCGGCGATTGCCGTTGTTGCGGCTGATGGTGTTCAAGAGCAACCCGGCGCGGCAGCTTTACCGGCGCAATGGCTTTGTCGAGATGGGGGAGGATGAGTGCTTTGTGCGCATGCAGCGGGTTACTGGCGGCTGCCGGTGATGGCTTAATGCTGGCTTGCGACACAGGGCGGTGAGGGGCATAGTGGCTGTGGATTTTTTTCAATCGCCCACAAGGTCGTGGGCAGTGCCTGATGCCGGTAAGGAAATAAGGAGCAGCGCCGCATGAATGGACTCGGTCCACGTCTCAGGGAAGAGCGAGAACGCTTGGGCATGACCCAGCGGGTATTTGGTGATATCGGCGGTGTCGAACCCAATGCTCAGGGTAAATACGAAAGTGGCGAGCGAACACCACGGGTGGATTACCTGGCGGCGCTGGCGGCACGAGGTGTGGACGCGCTGTATGTACTGAGTGGGGTGCGCACGCCTGCATTGCTGTCAAGTCTTACCCCCGATGAAACCAGCGTGCTTGGCGCTTTTCGGCGGTTGTCTGCAGCCGACCAGGCGGCCTTTTCGCATTTGTTGGTGCGCCTGGTGGGCGAGGGGGGCAAGCGTGAAACGTCGTGGTCGCAGCGCCGCGAGTGTCAGACGTTTCTGACGGAAGTTTTACGCTAGGTCCACCGTGAAAAATTTTGTTAAGGTGGCGGGATCCAATCGCCCTGTTGACGAGGTGTCTGCTTGATTAGGGTCCTAGTGGTCGATGACCACGATCTGGTACGAACCGGTATTACACGCATGCTCGCCGACATCGACGGCCTGCAGGTGGTGGGTGAGGCGGATTCGGGCGAGTCGGCGCTGAAGCTGGCCCGAGAACTCAAGCCGGATGTCGTGCTGATGGACGTGAAGATGCCCGGCATTGGCGGCCTCGAAGCCACCCGCAAACTGTTGCGCAGCTACCCCGACATCAAGGTGGTGGCGGTGACCGTGTGCGAGGAAGACCCGTTCCCCACGCGCCTGATGCAAGCCGGTGCGGCGGGCTATCTGACCAAGGGCGCAGGCCTGGACGAGATGGTCCAGGCCATTCGCCTGACGTTCGCCGGCCAGCGCTACATCAGCCCGCAGATCGCCCAGCAACTGGCGCTAAAATCGTTTCAGCCGCAAGGTTCGCCATTCGACGCGCTGTCGGAGCGGGAAATCCAGATCGCCCTGATGATTGTCGGTTGCCAGAAAGTGCAGATCATCTCCGACAAGTTGTGCCTGTCGCCCAAGACCGTCAATACTTACCGTTATCGGATCTTCGAAAAACTCTCGGTCACCAGCGACGTCGAACTGACCTTGCTGGCCGTTCGCCACGGTATGGTCGACGCAAGCCTGTAAAATCTCATGTCCCAAGTCTTTGATGCCAGCGCGTTCCTGGCGACCTGCAGCGGTCGCCCGGGCGTCTACCGGATGTTCGACGCCGAGGCTCGGTTGCTCTATGTGGGCAAGGCCAAGAACCTCAAGAAGCGTCTGGCCAGCTATTTTCGCAAGACCGGCCTGGCGCCGAAAACCGCCGCGCTGGTGGGGCGTATCGCCCAGGTCGAAACCACCATCACCGCCAACGAAACCGAGGCGCTGCTGCTTGAGCAGAACCTGATCAAGCAATGGCGGCCGCCCTACAACATTTTGTTGCGCGACGATAAATCCTACCCTTATGTATTTTTGTCCGACGGCCAATTCCCACGCCTGGGGATTCATCGCGGGGCGAAAAAAGCCAAGGGTCGCTACTTCGGGCCTTATCCCAGTGCCGGGGCCATCCGTGAAAGCCTCAGCCTGCTGCAGAAAGCCTTCTCGGTGCGCCAGTGCGAAGACAGCTACTACGCCAACCGCACCCGGCCCTGCCTGCAATACCAGATCAAACGCTGCAAGGGGCCGTGCGTTGGTCTGGTCGATGCCGATGAATACGCCGAGGACGTGCGCCATTCGGTGATGTTCCTCGAAGGCCGCAGCCAGCAGCTGGGCAATGAACTGAACGTCGAGATGGAAAAGGCCGCCATGGCCCTGAACTTCGAAAAGGCCGCAGAGCTGCGCGACCAGATCGCCTTGCTGCGCCGGGTTCAGGACCAGCAATACATGGAAGGCGGCTCCGGCGATGTCGATGTGGTTGCCGCCTTCGTCAACCCGGGCGGCGCTTGTGTGCACCTGATCAGCGTGCGCGGTGGGCGGGTGCTGGGCAGCAAGAACTTTTTCCCGCAAGTGGGCATCGAGGAGGAGGTGGCCGAAGTCATGTCGGCCTTCCTGTCCCAGTACTACTTGGGTAATGCCGAGCGCGAACTGCCGGGCGAGCTGATCGTCAACGTGGTGCACGAAGACTTCAGCGCCATCAGCGAGGCGTTGCAGACCCTGCGCGGCCGCGAGCTGACTATCAGCCACCGGGTGCGTGGCACGCGTGCGCGCTGGCAGCAACTGGCAGTGACCAATGCCGAGCAGGCGCTCAATGCGCGCCTGGCCAACCGCCAGCACATGGCCGCACGCTTCGAGGCGCTGGCTGAGGTGCTGGGCCTGGCCGAAGTGCCGCAACGCTTGGAGTGTTACGACATCAGCCACTCCAGCGGCGAAGCCACCGTGGCCAGCTGCGTGGTGTTCGGCCCGGAAGGCCCGCTCAAGTCCGATTACCGCCGTTTCAACATCGAAGGTGTGACTGCCGGTGACGACTATGCCGCCATGCACCAGGCCCTGACACGTCGCTACGGGCGTATCAAGGACGGCGAGGGCAAGCTACCCGATGTGCTGTTGGTGGACGGTGGCAAGGGCCAGCTGAACATGGCCCGCGATGTGATGCAGGAGCTGGCTTTCACCGACCTGACCCTGCTCGGTGTGGCCAAGGGCGTGACCCGCAAGGCCGGTTTCGAGACCCTGTACCTCAACGACGTGGCCCACGAATTCACCCTCAAGGGCGACAACCCGGCGCTACACCTGATCCAGCAGATCCGCGACGAAGCCCACCGCTTTGCCATCACCGGCCACCGCGCCCGGCGCGGCAAGGCCCGCCGCGTGTCGAGCCTGGAAGACGTTGCCGGGGTGGGGCCTAAGCGCCGCCGTGACCTGCTGAAACATTTCGGCGGCTTGCAGGAGCTCAACCGTGCGAGTATCGATGAGATCGCCAAAGCCCCGGGCATTAGTAAAAAGCTTGCCGAGTCGATTTATGCCAGCCTGCATAGCGAGTAGAATGCCGGGCTCAACCCGCAGCCAGTCGTACCGATGAATATTCCAAACCTGCTCACCGTTCTACGCGTCCTGCTCATTCCGATCTTCATCCTGCTGTTCTATGTGCCCTATCATTGGAGCTACATGGCCGCCAGCACGGTGTTCGCCATTGCCGCCGCCACCGACTGGCTGGACGGCTACCTGGCGCGTCGCCTACAGCAGAGTACGCCGTTCGGTGCATTCCTCGACCCGGTGGCTGACAAGTTGATGGTCGCCGTGGCCCTGGTGCTGCTGGTCCAGGTGCACGCCAACTTCTGGCTGACCTTGCCGGCTGCCGTGATCATCGGCCGCGAAATCGTCGTCTCGGCGCTGCGCGAGTGGATGGCCGAGCTGGGGGCGAGGGCGCACGTGGCGGTGTCCAACCTCGGCAAGTGGAAAACCGCCGCGCAAATGCTGGCGCTGGTGATTCTGCTGGCCAATCCACCCGCGGTGAGCTTCTGGGTGATCCTGGGTTATGGTTTGCTGCTGGTGGCTGCGGCGCTTACCCTGTGGTCCATGGCGCACTACCTGCTGGCCGCCTGGCCACACCTGCGCGAAGGTTCGGAGCAAAAATAAAACTTTTTTGAATCAAGGGGTTGACGCCGTTTTAGATATCGCTAGAATGGCACCCATCACGACGCGGGAATAGCTCAGTTGGTAGAGCACGACCTTGCCAAGGTCGGGGTCGCGAGTTCGAGTCTCGTTTCCCGCTCCAAATTGGCCTTATCGAATTATTTCGGTAGGGCAAGAAAAAAGGCCCTTAGGGGCCTTTTTTCGTTTCAGTTGGGACCACCAGAAATCGGTAGCATGCGCCCATTTTGAGGCCAGGATTGAATTTGTTAATCCGTTCACTCAGGGGATACTGGCAGCCCAGAACTGAGACATGCCCGCAGCCTCCCACCGCCAGCACTAGAACTCCACCTTCCCCCGGCCCGCCTTGACAGTGCTCCGCCTGGCTTTCCCTTCGAGGCGGCGGGTTTTCGAGCCGAGGGTCGGCTTGGTGGGGCGGCGTTTCTTCTCAGTCTTGCCGGCAGAGATGATCAGCTCGGCCAGACGCGCCAGTGCGTCAGCACGGTTCTGCTCCTGAGTGCGATACTGCTGAGCCTTGATGATCAACACGCCGTCGCCGGTGATGCGACTGTCGCGCAGCGCCAGCAGCCGCTCCTTGTAAAATTCGGGCAGCGATGAGGCCGGGATGTCGAAGCGCAGGTGCACGGCGCTGGACACCTTGTTGACATTCTGCCCACCCGCGCCTTGCGCGCGGATGTATGTCAGTTCGATGTCGGCATCCGGTAGATGCACGTTATTGGAGATGGTCAGCATGTTAGGGCCCTTGTAGTTGCCCCCATTATCACAGCCTCCGCCACTCTCCCATAGAACAACGTTCATTCAAGGCATGATTCCCAGGACAACCAACGCAAGAATGGCGTATCGGCCACCTTTGGCCAACGACACGATCAGCACAAAGCGCCATAGGGGTTCTCTCATTACCCCTGCGACCAGCGTCAATGCGTCGCCTATCAATGGCACCCAACTCAGCAAGAGAGACCAATAGCCATAGCGCTGGTACACATTCTGCGCTTTTTGCAGTTTGTCTGGCCCTACGGGAAACCAGCGGCGGTCCCGGTAATGATCAATCCCCCGACCCAAAAGCCAGTTCACCAGCGAACCCAGCACGTTACCCAAGGTGGCAACAGTTAGCAGCGTCAAGGTTGCGTAGTGCTCTGACACCAGCATACCCACGAGCACCGCCTCGGACTGCATCGGCAGTATTGTCGCGGCGCCGAATGCAGCGAGGAAGAGGCCAAGGTAGCTGCCTATGGCAAACATCATGGCGACGGTCTCAGGAGGCGATGTCTAAGTTCTCGATTTTTCAGCACTGATAGCATGCAAAACTTCCTGCGGTGCGGCCTGCATCTGACGCCAACGTGAGGCGAAAATTACACTAATGAAAGGCTCTGCATGTGTGCCCACTGAGTCAATGCATCATGCCCAACTCGGCATCATCCATCAGCGCCTTGGCCAGTGCACTCAGGTAGTGTGCAGCCCAGATCATCATCGGCTTTTCATCCATTACGCCGATAACCGTCAGTTCCCTTACATAGCCCATCAATGCTGACGCTTGCTCGCGGGCATCCTGGCAAGGGATACCGGCTTCGATACGAAACAGTGGATGGGTCTGGTTTTCGCCCTGAAAGAACGTGGTCTTGCCGACAGTACATTTGATGTCGTCAGTGCTCATTGCTCATCTCCCTGAAATTTTCTGTGACTGGGCGGGCCCTTTCGCGGGGCAAGGAGATTGTGAGGTGGATCGGGGACGATCTTTAACATTGCTTATTACCTCGCTAGATGTCGCCACTCTCCCGCTGTCAAACAGAAGGGTGGCAGCTGTACGTGGGTTGACAGACCGGCGGAATAAGCAAGTTCCGGCGCACGCAAGCGTGCCCCACATACAGCCACCATAGAAGGTAAGCCGTGTGCTTAAACCGTTGCGGCCTGTCAAAGCCGTGTCGCTGATGTGCAGCGACAGGCCGAGACTAGAGCGGTGATACTGCAACCGCAACGGAAAATAGGCGGCAGCAGTATGTTTGGGAAATGGACTACAAGAAAGGGGCGGAATCTGATTTTTTGAAACATTCTGGCATCATGCATCCAGCCAAAAATTCAAATACTGAACCCCCAATGTCAGACTCCGCCAAAACCAACCGTCCCATTTACGACCTGGACATGCTTCGCACCCTGGTCATGGTCGCCGACTGCGGCAGCTTCACCACTGCCGCCGCGCGCCTGCACTCCACGCAGTCCACCGTCAGCCAGAAGGTTCGCCGCCTGGAAGAAATGGTCGGGCAACAGTTGCTGGACCGCAGCAACCGCGAGGTGCACCCCACCGACGCTGGCGAAACCCTGTTGGGCTACGCGCGCCATCTGCTGGCGGTAAGCAACCAGCTCACCGAAGCGATGTCGGGTGGAATCACGCTCACGGTGCGTATCGGCCTGCCGGACGATTTCGTCGCAGGCAAGACGATGCAGGCGCTGGCGGCGTTCAACCGGAAGCACCCCAAGGTCAAGCTGGAGATCACCGGCGGGCTCAGCCGTGACCTGATGAGCACCTACGACCGCGGCGAGCTGGACCTGGTGCTGGTCAAGCAGCGTCGGCACAGCCGTGAAGCGGTAGCCTGCCAGCCGGAGCGCATCGACTGGCTCGACAGCGCGCAGTTTCCGTGTTTCGCTCAGGACCCGATCCCGCTGGTGACCTTCCCGCCGCGCGGCCTGTACCGTGACGATATGATCAGCGCCATCGAAGCCATGGGCCGTAGTTGGCGTATCGGCTTTACCAGTTCGAGCCTGGCGGGTATCCAGGAGGCAGTGGCCAATGGGCTGGGCGTCAGCCTGCTGCCGCACCGGGTGGTGACGGCAGCGCATCGGGTACTGGGGGCGGAGGAGGGCTTCACACCGATCACGGTATTCGAGGCTGCAATCTTCCATCGCCCGACGGTCGATCCGATGGTCAAAGCGCTGGCCGAGATCCTGATTGGCATCCTCAGGTCAGAGGCTGATTAAGCCAGGGTCAGCGGCGCAGTTCTTCGGCGAATTGCGCTGCCTTCAACTGCAACTGCGCAGGCCCACCCCAGAATGCGCCATGGCGCACAATCACCCGCTCATGGATTGCCGCCGCCACCGCCGCTGCGGCATTCGGCGCCTTGAACAGCACGAAGCTCGCTTCGTTGCCAACCTTCAAGCCATAGTCCTGTTTGCCCATGACCCCGGCGCCGGCCTCGGTCGCCATTTCCAGCGCTACGCGCAGTTCTTCGTCGGTATTGAAGCCTGAGCGGTAGCTGACCAGCATGGCCCGTTGCAGCATGTCGCCGTTGCCGTAAGGCCACCAGGCGTCCTGAATATTGTCGTTGCCGGTGAACACCCGCACGCCGCCGGCGCGCAGGCGTAGCACAGGCGGGAAGGCGTGCTCGCCGGGAGCGTTGGTCATGATCGATATGCCGGCGCGGGCGAGCATCTCGGCGGTGCGGTCGACCACACTTTCGCAGACATCGCCCAGGCCGTAGGCATGGCTGACCGCCACCAGGCCTTGCATGCCCAATGCGTGGGTGCGTGCGGCAATCCGTTCGAGCTGCGCGATGCAGATGTCGCCCGGTTCATGCAGGTGGATATCGACTTTCACGCTATGCCGGTCGGCAATGCCGAAGACAATGTCGAGCTGGGCCTCGGCGTCGCCGTCCAGGGTGGTCGGGTCGATGCCGCCGACCACCTGCACGCCTTCGCGCACGGCGGCTTCGATCACTTCGGCGGTGCCCGGGCAACTGACCACACCTGCCTGGGGGAAGGCGACCAGTTCGATGTCGAGCAGGTCTTTCCACTGCTCGCGGGCTTCCAGGATGGCGCGCAGGTTGGCAAGGCCAGTGGTTGCGTCCACGTCCACATGGCAGCGCATGGCAATCGTGCCGAACGAGGCGGCTTGGCGGATCAGGGCATTGGCGCGCTCGACGATAGGCGGGGCGCTGGCCAGTTCGCGTTTTTCCACGGCCAGGCGCTCACGTAGGGACGCCACCGGTTGGTGCGGGCGCCAACGGTCGCCGACGAAACTCTTGTCCAGGTGGATATGGCCGTCAACGAAGCCTGGCAACACCAAGAGGCCTTCCAGGTCGATGGTTTCGCGGGCCGTTTCGGCGGCGCGCTGCGCACCGACGTGGGTAATGCGCCCGTTCTTGACGGCTATGTGCAGGGGTAGGCCATCTGGGTCGATGGCGTTGATGAACTCACGGTCGTTCATGTTCGGGCCTGTTCTCCGAGGCTGGTATGACGTCACACGGTAGGGAGGATCGGGACAGGGCTCAAATTAATTATCAGGATCGACGGCAGTGCGTTTTTGGATGCGGGCCTGCATTAAAAAGCCCACTGGAGTCGATTCCGATAATTAACTTTCAAAGCCCTCTGGTTCGGCCCAGCATTGGGCGCGTGCCCCGCCTTCCCACAATAAAAACAATGCCGTGTCGGAGTTTCCCCATGCTCAGTGATTCCAAGCGAGTGCGTGCCGCCCTCATATTCATTGCCTGTACGTCATTCATCGTCTGTGGAGTGCAACCCATCTTCATGGGGTTGGTCACCGAGCGGCTGAGCCTGTCACTTGACCTGCAGGGTTGGGTGGTGTCGGTCGAAATGATCGGCATGACCCTCGGCACCTTGCTGTGTCCGCTGTTGATGAAGCGCCACGGTGGGCGCGGCCTGTGCTTGTGGGTCGGGATGCTGTGCGTGGCCTTGAGCATTGCCACGGCGTTTGCCAGCACCAGCATGACGCTGCTGATCGTGCGCCTGGCAGCCGGTACCTGCGCGGGGCTGGTCTATGCGTACGCGGTGACGACGCTGGGGCGCCTGCCCAATCAGGACCGTTCGTTTGGGCTGATGCTGTTGTTGCAGACGCCGGAGTACTCGTTGTTTTCCGCAGCCTTGCCTTTGCTTGCCGCACAGAGTGGAGCGGTGACCGCTTTGTGCTCGTTCGGCCTGTGGTACCTGCTGATCTGCGCCGCCAGCCTGGTTCTGCCACGTCGTCCGGTAATCTTGCAGGAAAGCGGCGAAGGTACGCTGGCCCAGGGTGGTTCTGCGCGCACGGGGCGCAGTGCGCTGGTAGGCATGCTCTTCATGCAGATCGCCATTTACTGTGTCTGGGGCTTCATCGACCAACTGGCGCGTGATCAGGGAATCGGTGGTGTCGATATCGGTTGGGCGTTCGGCCTGTCCGCCATTGGCGGCTTGCCAGGCGCAGCATTGCCAAGTGTGCTGGGGGCACGGGTCAACCGCCAGCTGATGATCGCCGTGGGATTGGTGGCGGTGTTTATTTCCATTGCCATGCTCACGGGCCATACACGTACGCCGATGCAGTTGTGTGTCGCGCTGTTGCTACTCAATTTCGGCTGGGTGCTGTCGTTGTCGTACTACATGGCACTGATCACCACCAACGACCCGACAGGCAAGCTCACGCCGGTGGTCAGCATGACCTTGATGGGGGCTGCAGCAGTGACCCCGGCGCTGATCGCGATGTTGGTGGATGGCTCCAATCAGCAACTGATCTTCCAGCTAGGTGCCGGGGCGCTGGTGATTGCCTTTGCCGTGACAGGCCTTGGGGCGATGCCCAAGCGAGTGGGCACTCGAGCTGCCTGCTGAGCGGGGCCGGAGCATAGCCGCTATTGCAACGTCGGCGGCTTCGCACCCTGGGGCAATCGCTCAACAACGGCCTCGATCTGGGCAATCTGTCGCGCAAGCTGCAGCGCCTCTTCAAGCTTGCCGAGTGCCTTCAGGCGATCTCGCTCCTTGCGCAATGCGAGCAGGTTTTTTTGCAATGCCAAGCCAGAACTATTGAACGGGTCCATGTATCTCTCACGCTGAGGGCCTCCGTGCCGTTGTAGGAAAATGGACCGTAGCAGCTCAATAATCCTGCGGAAACTGAGGTTTCATACAGCGAATGCTGACGATCACGATAATTCGTACCCAGCGAAGAAAAACATCCTACAAATTTGAGTTGTACCTGTTTCTATTCGTGTAGATCGGAACCCTCTTTGATACCCGAGTTTGCTCGGGTTTTCGGCTGCCGGCGGGTCGCAGGGCGCTGACGACCGCAGCCGGGCCGGCTGGGTGTGTTCGGAAACTTGATGTAGCAATTAAACCGCCAGGGCCTACAGGTGATCTGCATCCACCACCGCCTGGGCGAATGCCTGCGGTGCCTCTTGCGGCAGGTTATGGCCGATACCGCCACTGATGAGCCGGTACTCATACTTGCCGGTAAACCGTTGCGCATACGCTTCGGCAGGTGGGTGCGGCGCGCCATTGGCGTCACCTTCGAGGGCAATGGTCGGTACGCCGATGCTGGGGAACTTGGCCAGTTTCGCTTCCAGCGGGTCGTAGCGTGTCTCGCCCTGCGCCAGCCCCAGGCGCCAGCGATAGTTGTGTACGGTAATCGCTACCTGATCGGGATTGTCCAACGCCTGCGCGCTGCGTTCGAACGTGGCATCGTCGAACGCCCACTTCGGCGAGGCGCTCTGCCAGATCAGCTTGGCAAAGGCATGACGGTCCTTTTCATAGCCCGCCTGGCCGCGCTCGGTCGCGAAGTAGTACTGGTACCACCACTGCAACTCGGCGCTCGGCGGCAGAGGTGCCTTGGCTGCTTCCTGGCTGCTGATCAGGTAGCCACTGACCGAAACCAGCGCTTTCACCCGCTCGGGCCACAGCACCGAGACGATGTCGGCAGTGCGTGCGCCCCAGTCGAAGCCCGCCAGCACGGCACGTTTTACCTGCAGTGCGTCCATGAACGCGATCACGTCGCTGGCCAGCGCCGCAGGCTGGGCGTTGCGAGGCGTCTGCCCCGAGAGGAAGCGTGTTGCGCCGTAGCCGCGTACGTAGGGCACCAGAACTCGATAGCCTTTGGCGGCCAAGGTCGGGGCGACGTCCTGGAAACTGTGGATGTCGTAAGGCCAGCCATGCAGCAGAATCACCACCGGGCCATCGGCCGGGCCTTGTTCAACGTAAGCGACATCAAGCACACCGGCGTTGATGTGTTTCAGTGGGCCGAATTCATCTGCAGCATGCGTGGAGGCTGGCGGCTGGGTTTGTGCTGCGAGGGTTGCGCCAGCGCTCATTAGCGCAAGCGGCAGCAGGGCACAGGCAAACAGGGTAGTGCGTTTGAGGCGGCGAGTTGCGGGAGCATGGCTGGCGTACATGGGGCGATTCCTTGGCTTGGCCATCGGTTGTGTCTGGATGCCAGCCAGTAAAGTAGATCGCTGTATCGCGCATGTGTCCTATTGCTGCGCAGAAAGCGTTGTTGTGTATCAGGTCTCACTTCGTACACACAAAGATACAAATACGCTGCAGCTGCGAGAATATTAGCGCTGCAATCGTCATCTGATACGCATTTTTTCTACAAACCTGAATCTGTAACCGTATCAGCTTGCCCCTCATACTGCTTTTCATCCCCACTCTATATTTGAAGAGGTTTCAATGGGCAAGCTCGCGTTGTTTCTGGGTGGTTTTTTGCTACTGACGATTCTGATCGGCCTGCTGGGGACCATTCCGCCCAGCTGACTTTCCGCCCACCCTCCGGCCCGTCTCCTTCGTCAGATGGGCCAATTTCCTGCCATTCTCCTCAGCCCATCTTGGTATACCGCTGGACTAGCGGTAGCTGCAAGTCGTTCTCAAGTGCAAATAGCTCGTGTACTCTCGCGCTCGCGTCATAATGGGTCGCATAGCGCCTGGTCATTTGCCTTGGAGTCAATACATAGATGGAATGCAAGAAGGACACTTCAGCCATGCTGGAGTGGCGTAGCCGTTTTCTCACTGCCGATATCCTCGAAGAGGATGAATATGATCAGGCGTTGCGCTGTGCCGAAGCCCTGGAGCAATCGGGTGAGATCAGCGCGGTTGAATGGATCGAGCTGGTCAAAGCGGCGAATGCGGCATTGCTGCGCGTGCGATAAGTCCTTCTTTGCAAGGGGAAATCTGTCCACAAAAAACGTGGGTAGGTCTGTGGATAAAATGCTGCAAGCCAAGCCGTTTGTGGCTTCTGTTAAATTGAGCAGATTTTGAACAGCTGTCAGCCGGGCTGTTCAATCGTCATTTCACCTGCCTGGCGCAATGCCAATAGCAGCTCGCGTACCCGTGCTGGCAGCTCTCCAGCGGGGTACACAGCATGCATCTGAGGGTCTTGTCCGGTGCTGGACGTCAACCGGTATTCAGGGCATACACGCACCAGGCGTCCGGCTTTGACTTGTGCTTCGCCGACCCAATCAGCCAGTCGAGCGATGCCGGCACCTGCCAGCGTGCTGTGATACACCGCGTCACCTGAACTCAGTCGCAGCCTCGGGTGAGGGCGCAGACTCGTGATGTGGCCATCACGGCAGAAATGCCAGGCCTTGAGGATGCGTGGAGCGGTGTGCAGGATCAATGAGTGATCCACTAGCTCTTCTGGCAGTCGAGGTGTGCCATTGCGGGCCAGGTAGGCAGGGCTGGCATAGACATGACGTTGGTAGCGCCACAACGGATACCCAATCAGCTCACTTGATTGTGGGAAGGCCCCCCGCACCACGAAATCGAGCTTGCCCAACAACGGGTCCATCGCCTCATCGCTGTACTGCACATCCAGGGTGACCTGCGGGTGGCGTTGGGAAAACGCCTCCAGTACGCCAGGCAGCACATGTTCGCCGAGCAGTTGCGGCACGCCGAAGCGGATCCAGCCTTGCGCGTTGCCACTGAGCGCGGCCAGTTCGTCGGCTGCGTCACGTTGCACATCCAGCAAGCGTTCGGCATGCGGGAGCAGGCGTTCACCTGCGTCGGTGAGGGTCACCGCATTGGCATTGCGGTTGAGCAGCTTGCACCCGGTGTTGTCTTCCAGCATTTGCACCGCGCGCGTCACGGCGCTGGGTGAGCGGCCGAGGGCGCGAGCGGCGGCGACGAAGCTGCGCTTGTGCGCGACGCTGACGAAGGCCTGGATTTCGCGCAGCATGTCCAATGCCATGAAAGGCTCCTTGTTGCGGTTTGTGCAATGTGGCATTTCAACACAAGCGCGACGTTTTGATTAGCCTTGCGGTCTGCCCTCACTGCCTGGAACCGCTTCATGATGGATATTGCCGTACTTTCCCTGTTCGCCTTTGCCGCCGGCCTGATCGATGCCGCTGTCGGTGGCGGCGGGCTGATTCAGATCCCGGCGCTGTTCAACGTGCTGCCCACCGCGCAACCCGCAGCCTTGCTGGGCACCAACAAGCTGGCTTCAGTCTGCGGTACGGCCTTTGCGGCGCGCTCGTTCATTCGCAAGGTGACGTTGGATTGGGGACTGATCGTGCCAGCGGCGCTCAGTGCGTTCGTCATGTCGTTCGCAGGTGCCGCTACGGTGTCGCTGGTGCCACCCAGCGTGATGCGCCCGGCGGTGCTGGTGATGATTGTGCTGATGGCGATCTACACCTTCTGCAAGAAAGACTTCGGCACCTTGCACAAGCCGGCGAAAATTGGCCGCAAAGAGCAGTGCCTGGCGGTGCTGATTGGAGGCGCCATCGGCTTCTACGATGGCCTGTTTGGCCCAGGCACCGGCAGCTTCCTGATCTTCCTGTTCATTCGCTTCTTCGCCCTGGACTTTCTGCATGCCTCAGCCTCGGCCAAGCTGGTCAACATCGCCACCAACCTGGCGGCGCTGGTGTTCTTCGTGCCTTCCGGCAATGTGTTGTATGCGATTGCCCTGCCAATGGCTGCGTGCAATGTGCTTGGCGCGCTGACCGGCACCTGGCTGGCTGTGCGCAAGGGCGCAGGGTTCGTGCGCGGGCTGTTTTTGATTCTGCTGTGCGTGCTGATCGCCAAGCTGTCCTGGGATTTGCTGGCAGGTTGAGTCAGACCACCTGACGCTGCGCTTCGGCCAGTTCGACGCGGTTACGGCCGTGGGCCTTGGCGCGATACAGCGCCTGGTCCGCGCGGGCCAACAGCTCGTCAAGGCCGGGTGCCGTGACATCGGCAGCGCAGCCATCGAGGCCGATGCTGACGGTGATTTGCAGGCGCGCATCGCCTTGAGCCACGTGCAGGTCCTGGACGGCCCGGCGCAAGCGCTCAGCTGTGAACTTGGCACGCTCCGGTGCCAGCCCCGGCAGCAGCACCACAAACTCTTCTCCGCCCATGCGCGCCAGCAGCTCTCCGTCGTGCAACTGGTCTTGCAACGTACGGGCGAACTGGCGCAACACCTGGTCACCCACGCCGTGGCCATGGCGGTCATTGATTGATTTGAAGTGGTCGATATCCAGCATCATCAAGGTCAGCGGCAGTGCCTGGGCATGCAGCTGGCGGCTGTCGAGCACGGCGCTGGCGCGCTGGGTAAAGGCGCTGCGGGTCAGCACGCCGGTCAGATGATCGACGGTGGCCTGATGCGCCAGGCGGGCCAGGAGGCTGCGATTGGCCTGGCTGACGCAGGCCACTACCAGTGGCCCGAGCACCAGCATGGCGATGCCCAGGCGCGCCGACATCAGTGTGCTGACCCCCGGTTCGCTCTGCGGCACGCTGAAGTGCATGAGGTTCTGCGCCACTGCCACGATCAACGTACTGCCTGCCGTGAGTGTCAGCAGGGAAACCAGGAAGGGTGAGTAGGTCCAGGCGCACCACAGCAGCGCCGCGATCGGGAAGGCAATCGCCCCCGGCCCGCCGAAGAGAATGCTCAACGCCAGCGACGCGAGCAGCACCAGCAGGGGAGCCAGGCGGATCGCCTGGGCACCGCTGCGCACCAGCGCACGGGCCGAAGGCGCGGTAAGCAGCACAGGCAACACCAGCACGCTGGTCGAGAACTGCTCGCTGAACCAGGCCAGCCAGGTGGAGCGCAGCGATTGCTCGAACCACGGCGCAGCCATCACGCAGGCCAGGCTGGCCGCCACCGCAGCCCCTGCGGTGCTGGCGCCGAACACAGTGAGCACGCCCTGCGGGCTGCGCATGCGTCGATGCCGACGCGGCAGGCGTGACAGCAAGAGCCATACCGTCACCACCACACCCAAATTGCACAGGTTGAACCACAGTGCCGGCGCCCAGGCGCTGCCGCAGGCCAAGTCGGCGGCGACCATCGCCAGCCAGATCAAGGCGAAACCCAGCGGGCTGGCTTGGCGCGGGTAGCGCAAGAGCATGCCGGCCAGCACGGCATTGACTGGCCAGAACAGCGACAGGGACTCGATTGGCCGGGCCAGGATCCCGCCGAGGGTCAGGGCAAAGGTCAGCCCGAACAGGGCGACATAGGGCAACAAGCGCGATTGGGCTGGAAAAACCATAGGCTCGACCGACAAGCGGAGACGAAATCCAGGACAACGGCTGTAGGCACCTGGGGCAATGACGTGTCAGTGTGTTTCCACAGGCTAGTTGATGTCAATCTGCCGCGATCGCGCAACATAATGCCAAATAGCCTACACTCGCTGCGGTAATGTCATAAACCGTAGAACCAAGGCACCATCAACACCGTTACCAACATCACCAGCACCGTGAAGGGCACCCCAACCTTGACGAAGTCGGCAAAGCGGTACTGGCCAGGTCCTAGCACCAGGGTATTTACCGGCGAGGAAACCGGGGTCATGAATGCAGCCGAGGCCGCCAGGGCCACGGTCATGGCGAACGGGTAGGGCGATAGACCCAGCTGGGTCGCGGTGCTGATTGCCACGGGCGCCATCAGCACCGCAGTGGCGGTATTCGAGATGAATAGACCGATTACGGCGGTCACCATGAACAGGCAGGCAAGCATCGCGAGCGGGCCGGCGCCGCCCAGCAGGCTGACCAACCCGCCCACCGCCAGGTCGATACCGCCGGTTTTCTGCAGGGCCAGGGCGAACGGTAGCATGCCGACGATCAATACCAGGCTCTGCCAGTGGATCGCCCGGTACGCGCTGTTCATGTCGATACAGCGCCCCGCCCCCATCAGCAGGCAGCCGATCAGCGCGGCAAGCACGTTGGGCACCGCACCGCTGACCATCAGCCCGACCATGACCGCCAGGCTGATCAAGGCGTAGGGCGCGCGAGCGCGTGCCGGTGCGACCTGGTCGATCTCGGCGGGCAGGCTCAGTACCAGGAAGTCCTTCGGTTGGCCTTGCAGTTGCCGCACCGCTTTCCAGAGGCCGACCACCAGCAGCGTATCGCCCTGGCGCAACGGTTCTTCCACCAGGTTTTCTTCGATCGCCGCCTGCTCGCGGCGCAGGCCGACCACGTTGAGGTCGTAGCGGGTGCGAAAGGCAAGGTCCAGGATGCTTTTGCCAATCAGTTGCGATCCAGGAGGCAGCGAGACTTCGGCCATGCCCAGCTCCTGGGACTGGTCGATGAAGTAGGCCGCCTTGAAGTGCAGCGGTTCCAGTTGCATGGTCTGACACAGGTTGCGCAGGTCGTCGCGATTGGCGAACAGGTCGAGCAGCAGGACATCGCCTTGATGCAGCACGGTATTGGAGTCGGCGGCGATTACCCGCGTGGTGAACTTGTGCTGGCGCTCGATGCCGATCACGTTGGCGCCATGCCGGGTACGCAGCGCCAATTCACCGAGGGTATGGCCGATCAGCGGGGAATGCGGGCGAATACGCAGGCGGCGCTCGCGGCCGTTGAGTTTGTAGTCGAGTACCAGGTCGAGCAAAGTGCGGCGGCTTTCCACCCGGCCGTCCTTGCGAACTTCACCGTTCAGCCAATGGCGCGTCAGCAGCATGTAGCCGACACCGAGCACCAGCACTACCAGGCCAAAAGGAGTGAAGCTGAAGAAGCTGAACCCTTGTTCGCCATTGCGCACCAGCTCGCTGTGCACCACCACGTTCGGCGGGGTCGCCACCAGGCTGAGCATGCCGCTGATCAGGCCCGCGAAGCTCAGCGGCATCATCAGGCGGCTGGGCGAAATGCGCAGGCGCGCGGCGATGCTCAGCACTACCGGAATGAAAATCGCGACCACGCCGGTCGAACTCATCACCGATCCCAGCCCGGCCACCGATACCATCAGCAATACCAACAGGCGCGCTTCGCTGTCACCGGCCTGTGCGCTCATCCATTCACCGATGCGGTAAGCGATGCCAGTGCGAACCAGCCCCTCGCCGATCACGAACAAGGCGGCGATCAGCACCACGTTGGGGTCGCTGAAACCGGCCAGCGCCTGCTCGACCGTGAGGATGCCCGACAAGGGCAGGGCAAGGATCACCAGGAGGGCGACCACGTCCATGCGCGGACGGTTGATGACGAAGAGGGCGACGACGACAGCCAGCAGGCCGAGGACCCAGAGCAGTTCCTGGTTCATGGGGCGGGGGTGTTCCTTCACTCAAGGGGCACGGAAGACAGTAGCAGTCAGTGTGGCAGGTTGTAGTGAAGGCCGTGTTGATGTGTTGCAGGGTTTGGTGTGCGCGTGAACAAAAAGGGCCGCGAAGGCGGCCCTGGTGCAGGATGACTCAGTGACGATGACGGCGGTGCTTCTTGCCGTTGTTGTCACCCAGGTGGTTGCCGATGGCGCCACCGGCCGCGCCGCCGAGGCCGGCACCGATGGTCGAACCGGCTGAGCCGCCAACCTTGCCGCCCAGCAGCGAGCCGCCAGCCGAACCCAGGCCGCCGCCGATGGCGGCTTCAGTACGGTTGCCCTTGCGCGCTGCGACCGCGCTGCCCGCCGCGCCGCCCACGCCAGCACCGATGGCTGCACCGGTGCTGCCGCCGAGCTGTTTGCCGACAACGTTACCCAGGACGCCACCCAGGCCACCGCCAATGGCGGCAGTGCCGTCACCGGCGAAAGCGCCTTGGCACAGCAGCAGGCCAAGGGCGAGGGAAGGCAAAGTCAGACGCATGATAGGAGCCTCGGAAAAATCATCAGGTTATGTGTGGAGTGGAAAGACGTATCAACGGTAATCGCGGTCACGGTAGCGGCGATCATCATCGTCGCGATCGTGCCGCTGGTGGTGACGGTGGCCGCGATCACCGTCGCGCCAGCCGTCATCGTCATCGTGGTAATGATGGTGGTGGCAGCCGGCGAGTAGCAGGAATGCGCCGATCAGCGAAAAGCTTGCAAGGCGGGTCATCACGATATAGGTCCTTGATCCGCATAGGTTTACGGGGCACTTGCTAGGACTGTGAGCGATCCATTTGGTTTCCTGTGCGGACAAGATTTGCTGCGCCGGCGATGAGCGGCGCAGCTTGGTGCGCTGAATCAGGAGGCAGGGTGGATAGCAAGTACGACGCCATTGGTAATCTGCACCAGCACATAGTGGTCACCCATGCGCACCCAGTGGCTTTCTTTCTCGGGGGCCGGCAAGCCCTTGGCTTTCCAGTCCTTGATGGCCTGGTCGTCGCGCTTGTATTGGTCCGGCGCTTTGTCACCGACCTTGAGTTCGCGGTTATGGGTTTCTGGAGCGGTGATACTTTCTTCGGCCGATGGCGCAGCTGAAGCGACCATGGGCAGGCAGGGCAGGGTGGCGAGGAACAGCGAAGGCAAAAGACGGCGTGCTTTCATGACAAATCTCCTGTTGTAGGCATGTCTTACCTGCGACAGCAGCCGGCGGCGGACAATTCACTCGCCCTGCCCGGCAGTGCTAGAGTCGCTTTCTTTTTTGCCCCGAGGATGGAACATGCGAGCAATTCTGCCGATGGCTGCAGCGCTGGTACTGGTTGGTTGCGCTTCTGCGACCATGGAAACGGCACGCGGCGGTAAGCCGACTGCGCAGCTCGACTCGCGCAAGGCGCCGGAGCTGGTGGCCCAGTGCATTCAGTTCAGCTGGCAGAAAGAGGATGTGTTCGGGGAAGACGCCAGTGGTTACCTGGAGCCGCGCAAGCAAGGTGGGCTGACCGTTTATACGCGTGAGGCGGAATCGTTTGTGGATGTGTATCCGCAGGGCGGCGGCACGCGGGTGGACTACTATGCGCAGAAGAACGATGGCGTGGCATTGCAACGCCGCGCTGCGGCGGCTACCTGTTTGTAACACTGAGTGGGGCCGATCTAAACACCAATGGCAACAAGGATGTTCACCATGGACCGATCACAGCAACTCAACCGTGCCAGCTGGGACGAACGTGCCCCACTGCATGCCGCGTCGAAAGACTACGAGGTCGATCTATTCGTCCAGCAATCAGCACATCTCTCGGAAACCGTGCGCTTCGATTTGCCACAGCTCGGCGATGTCAGCGGTCTGCGAACCGTCCACCTGCAATGTCATATCGGTACCGATACCCTCTCGCTGGCGCGGCTGGGCGCCCAGGTCTGCGGCCTGGACTACTCGGCAGCATCGCTGGCAGAAGCGCGCCAGTTGGCCAAGCGTTGCAACACGCCGATCGAGTATGTCGAAGCCGATGTCTATCACGCTGATCAGGTGCTGCAGGCCGGTAGTTTCGACCTCGTCTACACCGGTATCGGCGCGCTCTGCTGGCTGCCGCATATCGAGCCCTGGGCCCGCACTGTGGCGGCCTTGCTGAAAACGGGCGGGCGCTTGTTCCTGCGTGATGGACATCCGATGCTGATGGCGGTCAACGAAGACCACCAGGATCGGCTACAGCTGGAATATCCGTACTTCGAGCATGAGACGCCAACGGTATGGCACAACGACCAGACTTACGTCGACAGCGTCCAGCGCCTCACCTTGACCGAGACCCATGAATGGAACCATGGTCTGGGCGAGATCATCAGCGCCTTGCTGGGGCACGGCCTGCAACTGACAGCCCTGGCCGAGCACCAGAGCATCCCCTGGGAGGCGCTGCCGGGGCAGATGGACAAAGGCCCCGACGGCGAGTGGCGCCTGAGCAAAGGTCCCGAGCGCCTGCCGCTCAGCTACACGCTGCAGGCGATCAAGGTTTGATCACGACAGATAGCCACCGTCCACATTGAGCGCGGTGCCTGTGGTGTAGCTCGACGCATCGCTGGCCAGGTACAACACCGCACCGGCCATTTCCTTGGGGTCGGCGACGCGCTTGAGTGGGATCTGCTGCAGCGCGGCGTTGAGGATGGCGTCGTTTTTCACCAGTGCCGAGGCGAACTTGGTGTCGGTCAAACCTGGCAACAGGGCGTTGCAGCGTATGCCGAACTGCGCGCATTCCTTGGCGAAAACCTTGGTCATGTTGATCACTGCGGCCTTGGTCACCGAATAGATGCCCTGGAAGTGGCCTGGCGAAACGCCATTGATCGAGGCCACGTTGATGATGCTGCCGCCGCCGTTTTCACGCATCAGCTTGCCGGCTTCCACCGACATGAAGAAATAGCCGCGAATATTGACGTCAACGGTCTTCTGGAAGGCGCTTGGGTCGGTGTCCAGCACGTTGCAGAATTGCGGGTTGGTAGCGGCGTTGTTGACCAGCACGTCCAGGCGCCCGAACTGTTCGCGGATGCCGGCGAAAACCTGCTGGATCTGCTCCAGTTCACCGATGTGGCAGGCCACTGCGGTGGCCTTGCCGCCTGCCGCGATGATGGCGTCGGCCACTTGCTGGCAGCCATCGAGCTTTCGGCTGGAAACGATCACATGGGCGCCTTGCTGCGCCAACAGGTGGGCGATAGCCTCGCCAATGCCACGGCTGGCGCCGGAAACGAAAGCGATCTTGCCATCGAGGTCGAACAGGTGGGTCTTGGACATGCTGTTTTCCTTGTTGTCTGTCGTCAGAGCGTGGATTTGGCGATGACCTGCAAGCTCATTTGCTCAAGCAACCGGTTCATGTGAATGAATTGGGCGAAGCGTTTGTCCTGGGTCTGGCCGTGGTAGAAGCGGTAGTAGATTTGCTGGACGATGCCGGCCAGGCGGAACAGGCCGTAGCAATAGTAGTAATCGAAGTTGTCGAGGCTGATGCCGGCGCGCTCGGCGTAGTAGTCGACGAACTGGCGGCGGGTGAGCATGCCGGGGGCATTGCTCGGTTGGCGGCGCATCATCTGCACAGGCGCCGGGTCGCTCGCCTCGATCCAATAAGCCAGGCTGTTGCCCAGGTCCATCAGCGGATCGCCAATGGTGGCCATTTCCCAATCGAGCACGCCGATGATGCGCATGGGGTTGTCGGCGTCGAGGATCACATTGTCGAAGCGATAGTCGTTATGCACGATGCCTGGGCGCGGGTGGTCGGCCGGCATCTTCTCGCGCAGCCAGGCGACGACTTGCTGCCAGCGTGGGGCATCGGGGGTCAGGGCTTTTTCATAGCGGCTGGTCCAGCCTTCGACCTGGCGCTGCACATAGCCTTCCGGCTTGCCCAGGTCGGCCAGGCCGCAGGCCTGATAGTCGACTTGATGCAGCTCTACCAGGCGGTCGATGAAGCTTTTGCACAGCGCTTCGGTGCGTGTGGCATCCAGGCCAAGCTCGGCAGGAATGTCCGAGCGCAGGATGATGCCGTTGACCCGCTCCATCACGTAGAACTCGCCGCCGATCAGTGTTTCATCGGTGCAATGGGCATAGGCCTTCGGACAGTACGGGAAGCCGCTGTTGAGCTGGTTGAGAATGCGGAACTCGCGGCCCATGTCGTGGGCCGATTTGGCTTTCTGGCCGAACGGCGGGCGCCGCAGCACGAATTCGCGGCCGGGGTAGGTAACCAGATAAGTCAGATTGGACGCGCCGCCGGGGAACTGGCTGATCCTTGGCGTGCCTTCGAGGCCTGCGATGTTGGCCTTCAGGTAATGGTCGATGACGGCCGCGTCGAGTTCTTCGCCGGGGCGTACCTGGGTGGACTGGTCGGTGAGCGTCATGCGTTTGCCTTATTATCGATCGCAAGGATTATTGGCTAGCCTAATGGCGTTACTGCTCTGGAACAAGCGTGCCAAACGCCCAATAGGTGAGGGTGTTGCCGGTTGATCACTGACCCGAATGCCGTCGCCGGGCAAAAAAAAACCGAAGCTGTTCAGGCTTCGGTTTTCGCTTCGCTTGGCGCGCCCGTCACTCAGGAAGGGAACAGCTCGCTGAGCTTCATCGACAGCATCATGTCGCCTTCGACGCGCAGCTTGCCGCCCATGAAGGCCTGCATGCCGTCGGTTTCACCGCTGACGATGCCTTTCAGGGTTTCGCTGTCCAGGACCAGGGTGCAGTTGGCATCGGCGTTTTCGCCTTCCTGGATCTCGCAGGTACCATCCTTGACGAGCAGTGCGTAGTGCTTGTCTTCATCGGTGATATTGAAGCCGAACACCAGGTCCAGGCCGGCGGCAGCGGCGGGATTGAACTTTGCTTTCATCGCTTCGACTGCTTTAGCTACATCGCTCATGGTGTATTCCTTGTTAAGTGATTATTCGCGTCCACAGGACGCAACAGGCCGGGCTCATCGATAAGTAATGAGTTCCGGCACCTTCAACAGCTGTATATGGGCTTGGCTGTTAAAGGAAGCCAGGGCCACGTCGCGGCCGCGGAATTTCAACTGGCTGAGCGACGTGTTGATGATCTGCCAGTTCAGCGCAAAGGCCTGACTGGGGGTAATTCCGGTAACCAGGTGGAGCAGGGCGGCAATGGTGCCGCCGGAGGTGAACACGGCGATGTTGTCGCCACTGCCAGCAGTTTCCAGCACACGCTGCAGGCCGGCGTTGACCCGGGAGGTAAATGCCTGCCAGGTTTCCAGGCCATCGTCGGCATGTTCGCCGGCGTGCCAGCGCTGCACCATCAGCGCGAACAGGCGCTGAAACTCGCTGCGGTTCTGTACGCCGTTGCGCAGTATGTGCCGCGCGTTTGGCTCATCGGCCAACAGGCCCGGCAGCAGAGCGCGAATCACGCCGTCGGCATCGAACTCATTGAACGCCGCGTCGGTTTCAATAGCTGGAACGGCGTGGCCATTGTCCTGCAACGCTGTGAGTGCCAATCGTGCGGTGTCTTGCTGACGGCGCAGGCTACCCGCAACGCAACGGTCCAACCTCAGGCCCAGCTGGGCGAAATGCTCGCCGAGTGCCTGGCTTTGCTGAGCACCCACGTCCGACAGGACGTCATAGTCGTCGGCACCAAATGAGGCTTGGCCATGTCGGATCAGGTAGAGGTTGCCCACAAAAGTGTCCGGCCGCTTGAAGGTTGATGCGAGGTTAGGACGCGGCACACAGGCTGTCAACGAAAAAACATACAAGCGTTTGAAAAGGTTGTTTGAACTGTGTTGCCAGCGTTTACCGCCGCTGGCAGCGCCACGGTCGCGCCGGTATGCTTGCAACAGTTTCGCGCCTTCCTGGCGCTGGTTCATGAAGGAGTCAACGTGGAGTTTCTTGCCGAATACGCAAGCTTTCTCGCCAAAACCGCCACCTTGGTGATTGCCATTCTGGTTGTGTTGTCCGCCATCGCCGGTCTGCGCGGCAAGGGGCGGCGCAAGGCGGGCGGGCAGTTGCAGGTCACCCGCCTCAACGAGTTCTATAAAGAGCTGCGCGAGCGCCTGGAGTCGGGCTTGCTCGACAAGGCCCAGCTCAAGGCCCTGCGTAAGCAGCAGGCCAAGGCAGATAAACAACTGAAGAAGGGCAAGGTCGAGGAGAAGAGCCGAGTTTTCGTGCTCGACTTCGATGGCGACATCAAAGCCTCTGCCACAGAGAGCCTGCGCAACGAGATCACCGCACTGCTTACCCTCGCTACGCCGCGAGACGAAGTGGTGCTGCGCCTGGAAAGTGGCGGTGGCCTGGTGCACAGCTACGGCCTGGCCGCGTCGCAGCTGGCACGTATTCGCCAGGCCGGTATTCCGCTGACCGTGTGTATCGACAAAGTGGCCGCCAGCGGTGGTTACATGATGGCCTGTATCGGCGAGAAAATCGTCAGCGCACCCTTCGCTGTGCTTGGCTCGATTGGCGTGGTTGCGCAGTTGCCCAACGTCAACCGGTTGCTGAAGAAGCACGACATCGATTTTGAAGTGCTGACCGCAGGCGAATACAAGCGCACCTTGACCGTGTTCGGCGAAAACACCGATAAGGGTCGGGAGAAGTTCCAGGAAGACCTGGACATCACCCATCAGCTGTTCAAGGATTTCGTCTCGCGCTATCGTCCACAGCTGCACATAGACGAGGTGGCAACCGGTGAGGTCTGGCTGGGCGTCGCTGCGCTGAATCGCCAACTGGTGGATCAATTGCAGACCAGTGACGAATACCTCAGCGACCGCGCCCGCAACGCCAACCTGTTCCACCTGCACTACGCCGAACGCAAGAGCCTGCAGGAGCGAATCGGCATGGCTGCCAGCGGCACGGTGGAGAATACCGTGGTGGGCTTGTGGAGCAAGCTGGGCCGCTTGCGCTAACACCTTGAACGCCTTGAATATTTTTTATGTTCAGGGGGTTGCAAGGTTGGTTGAATGCAGACATAATGGCGCCCATCGAAACGCAGGAAACTTTGAAAAAGGTTCGGTGTTTCAAGGAGATAGAAGCGCAAGCAGCTAGATCCGAACTTTGAGGCCGAGTAGCAAAGTGGTTATGCTCCGGATTGCAAATCCGTCTACGCCGGTTCGATTCCGACCTCGGCCTCCACATTCGAAAGCCCCGCAGATTAACGTCTGCGGGGTTTTTCTTTATGGGTCAAAAAAGCCAAGAGTTCCGAAACGAAAGGCATGGAGTTCCGAAACTTCAGCCTTTCGAGGGCTTGGCGATGGCGCCGACGCGGCGATAAACGCGCTCGGTAATTCCCTCTTTCGAGTGGCCCAGCAGCACGCTTGCATCGCTCAGGTCGTTGATCTCAGACGCCGCCTTCGGTCGGATATCGCGGAACTGGAACTGAGCGATTCGGTTGGCCAGGTCCGGCTTCTTCTCGACCTCGGCCTTCACCCTGGCATCCTCCCGGGCATCTGCCCATCGGTTGCGGAGCATCGGCCAACTCATGCGCTTGCCGTGTTCATTGACGATGAAGAACGGCGACAGGTGCTCACTTGTCCTGCGCATGATCCGCTCCAGCAGCAGGCCCAGGCTGTTCTTCACCCCGTCCACCTCCAAGACGATCCTCAATCGCTTGCCGGTCTTGCCTTGGCTGACCAGCAGGTAGATCCCCTCAATATCGTCCTTCCGCATGGACAACACGTCCGACGGCCGCTGGCCAGTCAGGTACGCCAGGTCCATCGCATCCTTCAGCTCCGGTGGAGCCTCCTCATACACCGCCTGCCATACCGTTTCGTTGGCGTAGAAGTCGCGCGGTTTTTCCTTGTTCTTCCTCACGCCCAGGCACGGGTTGTCCCGGGTGGTGAGACCCCATTCCCTGGCTGTGTTGAATACGTGGGAGAGCAGGGCGATTTCCCTGTTCGCCCTGGTCTTCGCCGACCGCGAGTCGCGGTACTGGGCGATCATCGCTGGCGTGATGGCGTCGATCGGTGCCGAGTCGAACACGGCTCGCAGCTGCTTGAGTTCGTAGATATTGTCCTTCTGGGTTCTGGCGGCCTTGCCCGGGATGATCTTCAGCAGGTACTCGTCGAAGATCCCCTTCATGGTCGTCAGCTCGGCCGGGGTGGCCTTGGCTTCGAAGTCGGCCCACTTCAGCTTGGCCTGCACCAGGTCGGTACCGAGAGGGATTTCCTTGCCGGCCTGGTCGCGGTAGTAGTACCCAACCCACACGTTTCCGTTCTTTCTGGTTCGCTTGCGCCGGTACATACCCGGCGGCAGGTCGCGGTTCTCGGTACTTCTGGGTCGCATTTCACTTTACTCGGGAGAAATCAGGGGTCCAGGCTGGCGCCGGGGGCGGGGCTGCAGCTACCGGCACGGTGTCGATCACCACGCCGCTGAGCATTTGGCGCGCGTACAGGCGACCCACCAAGGGCCGGCCGCCACGGCTCTCGACGAAATGCCATCCTTTTTCTTTCAACCAGCGGCGCTGCCACGCCCGGGGTTTGTAGCCGGTGATCACCACCAGCTCTTCGTCCGAAAGGATCTCGGTTTCCATGGGATGGTCTCCACGCCGCCGGTGGCGGCAGGTTGGTTGTCAGGCTGGAGTTTTTTCGAGCACTGCGTCGGCGATCTTGAGTGCGGCTTGGGCATCATTGACGTAGGCCGGATCGAAGCCGCCCGCGTAATGGATCACCCGCTGGCAGGCGTCGAGCTCCTTGCGCACCAAGCGCAGCGCCTGCACCAGTTCTTCCTGCAGCGTCCCCTCGGCTCGGCCGATATCCCAAAACTCCAGGCACCAGTGATCGGCTGGCGGTGGGTTGTTGTTCTGCTTGCCCGTGGCAAGGGCGCCGATGATGACGTCACAGACCGAGCGCTTGTAGACGTTCTCGCCATCAAGGCTGAGGCCGCCGCGCCGACGCAGCGTGTTGATCACCTCGTCGACTTTCAGCCCGCTGTCCTTGAGGACGATGTCGAGCTCAGGTTTGTCCGGGGTGTAGATGACCAGGGCCAGCTTGGCGTCTGGCCAGAGATCGGCCGCCAGGCGTTCCAGGCAGTCGTTGGCGGTTTCGTGGAAGCGTTGAGTTGCGGACATGGGGAATCCTCGCCCGCGCATGTCGGCGGGCTTGAGTTGTAGGGGGAGGGGTTAGGCTGCTGCGCGTTTCATGAAGGTGATCCAGTGCGTCTTCTCGCGCTTGCCGGACTTGTGGCCAAACAGGGGCTTTTCATCGGTGAGGGTCAGCAGCTCGCTGACCAGTACCTGGGTTTCGTTCCACTTGAAGATCAGGATTCCCTCCGGCTCCAGCACTCGGAAGCACTCGGCGAAACCCTGGCGAATGTCCTCCCGCCAGTCGTTGGTGAGGACCCCGTACTTGGCGCGCATCCAGCTGTCGACGCCGGCCCGGGTAAGGTGTGGCGGGTCGAATACAACCAGGCGGAAGGTTGAGTCCTCGAAGGGCAGGCTTCGGAAGTCCATGAGCACATCGGGCTCAACCTTCAGCACCCGGCCGTCGCAGAGCAGGTGCTCTTCGTCGCGGATGTCGCCGAACAGGGCGCGCTGGTCTTGCTTGTCGAACCACATCATGCGGCTGGCGCTGCAGGGGTCGAGCACCTTGGCTGCAGCACTCATCGCGGGCCTCGATATACCAGGTAGGCCATGTACATCAGGGGCGGGATCATTGCTTCTTCTCCTGTGCGCGGCGTGCAACGCCTTCCATGATTGCGATCGACATGCGCCGCCTTTCTTGCACGGCTGGGCTGTCGGGGTCGTAGCTGGCGCCGAGGTAGGATTTCGGGTCGGTCGCCATGGCGCGCTTGATGCGCTGGAACTGCTCGTCACGCTGCCAGACGCTGCTCCAGATCAAGAACGGCTTCTTGCCTTTTTCCTCGCCCTCGGCCAGTTTCCAGATGGCCTGGCGGTCGAACGTCATGAGACCATCCATGGCGCATACGGCCAGGCGCAGGTCGTCGTAGTCAGGGCGTTCGCCGGATTTCGCGGCTTCGATGATTTCGCCAAGGGTTTTCATGGCATCAGCTCCTTCGGCACTTGGACGGTATCGCCGAGCTTTGCGGCGACGATGGCGCGGCAGGCGGCGATAAGGTGAGTCGAACCGTCAGCGTCGCCCGGAAGTTCATCCAGGCCAGTGACTGCAAAGAACGAGTCCGAGTAGAGGCCGAAGCCGACACGGTAATTCGCCAGCAACGGCCCGCCGACCGCCCAGTCTTCCCAAGGGTTGTAGCGCTTGGTGTGCTCGATGACCTGGCCCCGGTACCGCGCGAATACCCGCCAGGGGTTGCCGTACTGCGGCGGGACCAATTCCAGCTCCAGCCCTTCGGCTTTCCCTACAACCCAGCCAAGCGCCTCGCCGGCCAGGTCTGCCGTCTTCACTTCGATCAGGTCGGTCATGGCTGCACCACCTTCAGCTCAGCTTCGCGCTTTTCGAATTGCTTCCTGGCATGCCGTTCGCGTGCTTCGTACACCCGCAAGCACTTCTTGCAGGTAACCTCTTTCGGCCGGTCTGAGCCGTCCATGTCTTCGCCGGCCTGGTTGCATGCGATCTGACAGTCGTGATCGTCGAAGCAACTGAGGTGCGAGACCAAGTGAATAACCTTGCTCACAGCTGATACCTCTCATCAATCCAGCGCCCAGGCGCCAGTGCGGGTGTAGGTTCTGGTTGTGTTTCGTGCGGGGAGAGCTGGCGCTGGTTGCCGGCGTTTTCCCTGAAAAGCTTCTTGCAGGCCTCGGACTTGCCAATGTCATTGATCAGGCACTTCTCAGGTTCCGGCGGGGCCAGCATCCAGTTGGGAAGGCAGGCCATACCGCTATCCGACTGCCAGCAGGTGACGGCGCGTGCCTTGTCTTCTTTCACCTCCAGGTGGCCGGGTTGTTCGATGCATCCGGCCAGGGTGGCTAGCAGCAGGAGGCAGAGGGCGAGGCGGGTCATGGCTCGATCCTCTTGAACTCGACGACCCATACCCAGGGGTTGCCGCTCCATGATTCGTCGCCGTTGATGCTGCTCCAGAGGCATTCGAATAACTGGGCAGCAGTCAATGTCTCGTCGGCGTCTGGCGAACGACGGAGAAAGCCAACGCCTTCCGCCTCTGCCTGCTCTTCGCTGATGTCCTGCAGTCGCTCGACGCGCACGTCGGTGATCTCCAGCAGGATGCGACTAGCCCAGCGCGGCATGTGGATCGATGGGCGCCCTCGGCCCTGCGAGACCATTGCGCACCCCGTCTGCCGGACGCTGCCATCTGCCGGATACAAGATTGGCTCTCCCTGGCTCAGGTCGCGCGGAACGATCAAGTCGAGTTGAGCATCTGCCAACCAAGCCTCGCGCACCCACAGGCGGTCACCTGGCCGGCCATAAGGACTGGCCTTGGCCAACTGTGCAGTATCGGAGGTTATGTCAATCGCGCCACTGCCTTTGGGCAGGGTCGCTTTCCAGCCTGACCTAAAATGCGGGGCCTCGACGACGTTCTTGGCTGCACGCCTGGTTACCGTCTTCCGGCCCTCCAGGATGGCGCGCACCATCGACGCACTGAACAGGATCGGGCGTTCCTTTGCTTGAGACATAGCTTCGCCTTGGCCGCCATATCGCGGCAGTGAATAGAGGGGGGTTGGTATTAGATGGCGCGAAGGCCTTTGGTATCGCTCGTCGGCTTTTTCGGGAGGTAGTGAACCTTCAAGCCGCTTACGCTGGTCGGTAATTCTAGGTAACTGATATCAATAGCTTGCGGATGAATTCTCATGAGTGCTGACAAACATGAGCGCCAATATCAGGCGTACCAAGCGCTTAAGGATCTGAGCGATTTGGCCGCTGATACGATGAAACAAATTGCTTACGAGCAGATGGACCACATTGATTGGGACGAGACTTGCCGACGGCACCGTCAGGCCTTCGCCCGCTGGATTGAGTACGCTGAAGGCCAGGGGGCGGTGGGTGCACCCCCTTCAGGCAGGACACCGCGGCAGTTAACTGATTCAGCGGTTAAGAAATAGATAGCCATTTCGGAGTGTTGCTGTAGCCTAAGATGACAATTCATCACTACTAGGCCCAGCCATGCGTAATCGCGGTACGGTTTACTGGGAATGGGCCAATCCGGAGTTGCACTTCCGCAACTACGACGAGCGCCTGTCCTGCGGCACCCTCATCAACATTCAGGTGCGCGTCTCCAAAGAGAACGTCACCCAGCTTTTCTTCGGCGTCTACGGCGAGAAAGGGTTGATGCTTCTTGAAGAAAACCACCCAGCTTGCCAGGGGCAGACGATGACTGCCGCTATGGCCTGGGCCCTCCAGCGTGCCTACGACTGGGTAGCAGGTCAGCGCCTCAGCTCTCGCTGAGTGAATAGAGGGGAGAAGGGTTACAGCGCAGGAGTACAAATGTTCTCTTACGGGGCTGAATCCACCGCGCGCATGAAGGCCGCCATGTCGCCCATCTGCTCGACGATGAAGCGCTCTTCATCATCTGAGGCTGCGATGATCCTTTCCTTGCGTTTCTGGCACAGTTGGCAATCGACCATGGACCAGTCGGCTGAAAGCTCGGAAGATTGGCCCAGCCAAGTACCGCAGGGCGCTTGCTCAACGTCATCCAGGTCGGTGAATGGTGCGAAGTGCGTCGTCATGACTTCGCCTTTGGATCTTCGCCGCTGAACGCCTCGCCGCACTCCGGGCAGCCCAGCTTGTTGGCGTAGCTGTGCGCGCATTTGTCGTCCGGATCTGCGCTGGCGGATAGGAAGGTTTCGAGGTGGCGTCGCACGCGTAGAACGTGATCGCTATCCGAAAAGCCGCCGGTTGCAACTTCGAGGAATTCGCGCAACAGCGCATCTCGCTCGGCCAGCTTGGTGCGCAGCTGCTCAGCTTCACGGGACGCCCGGACAAAGGCGTGATCCGACTCGACCAGCTCCTTGCGCAGCCGCTCGACCTCACCTGGACCGGCGCACGGGCCTAGGGTAATGACGGGTAGATTCATCGCCGCCGCATCCCGCTCTGCCTCTTCTTTGGTCCACCAGAAGGCAGTACCAACCATCCACGCTATCGGCTCGGCGTGGGGCTGTGGGGCTGGCTCAGCTGCAAGGTGGTGCCAGCTGTCGACTTCGAACTCTGCTGGGCGCAGGCCGAGGCGATTGCCGTCATCCATCACAGCAACAACGGCGCCGTGGCTGTTCGTCCACACCCGGTAGGTGTGGCCGGCCTTAGCCTCCGGGTAGTGCGCGAGCTCGACACCAGGGATCTTGTCGGCGGTTGCGGTCACCAGCATGCGGACGGTACGAGGTACGCGATCGCCAAACGGGTAGCCAGCGCTTCGCTTGTGAAGTGCGGGGCAATCGATTTTGTTTTCTGTGGGCATGGGGATACCTTGCGGCTATAGTTCGCCGAAATGTCAAAAGGGTTCAGTCAATGTTGAGTTACATCCAGTACCGGATGCAGCTTTTCCGTCAGGCGAAAGCCGAACTGAAGATGGAGCTGAAGAGGCCGCCGCACACGCAAGAGGCATATGATTCGGGCGAGCTTGATAACTACTACCGCCAGGCTGAAGACCTTTTTGAATGGAAAAGGCTAATTCAAACCGAATATTTGCGCGGCAAGGCTGAACGCTTGCTTATCCCAATGCCTGACCTGTCAGACAGGACTATGTACGATCAGGTGGAATGGGATAAGGACCCAAAGCAGCCTAAATACCTTACGGATCTTGGATTGCGAACGGTGCGGTCGGCGATCAGAGAGGAGCAGAAACATCGAAGGGAATCGGTGATGTTTTGGTTCGGAATCGTGTTCGGCTTAATCGGCGCAGTTACCGGGTTGATCTCGGCACTAAAATCCTAGGCCGCCAAGCGCTGATAGAGTTCGATGAGGTCGGATGCGTTCGCCGCGACAAGAGCCCGGGCTTCGTCCTTGCAGACGCTGTTGCCCAGCAGCTTCACCTGGTCGGTCTTGCTGATGGCCTTCCAGTAGGTTTCGCCGGTCTTCTCGTCCAAGAACAGGCCGCGATCAATGATGTAGCTGGGGCGGAAGCCCTGGGCCCGCTTCAGTTCGTGCGGCTGCAGCATCCGAAGAGTGATGTCGACCAGCACGTAACCCCCGACCATGACAATGTCGGCGTATTCGGTGAAGTGCTGGGGCAGATACTTGCGCAGGAACGCTGCGCATTTGCGGGCGCTGGCTAGCTGTTCGTCAGTCAGCGAATGGCTCTGCAGTTGCACCACCTCGACCACTGCCATTCGATCCTTTGATGGGATCGTGTGGACTGGCTCGCGAAGTGAGATGCCATCCTTCTCGGCGCCGTAGTACTTCACCATGTAGGCGGTGACCAGCCGCTGATTGGCGCCTTTGCCCAGGACAGTCGAGAACGGATCGTCAGCTGCTCGGCCGTCCCCCTTGTAGAAACCGCCGTTGGCCTGCTCAAGGTGGGCTGATGCAATCGCGTGGTGCCCGCTGTTTTGGGTGATGCAGCTGAGAGGTCCGGTAGCTGCGGCGCCCACGCAGCCCTTTCGCAGCGTAACCAGGGACGCAGAGACCAGCGCCTGTTCGCCACGATTGGCGCCCGTTACAGTCAGGGCGGGGTCCGTCACTGGATAGCCGGAGCGATCGCCATGATGCGTGAGGTGCGTCAGATGCGCGCCGACCAGCGCAAAGTGGCCCCCTTTGACCTGAGCAACCTGGGTGCGAAGCGGCTCAATGGTATCGAATGTGCGCTGCGTGGACCCGTTCGCATGCTCGGTGAGGCATCCCGCCATAGCCAGCGCCGGTTGAACCAATGCGTGATGGGTTCCACCGCCGCTGATGGTCGAGGCCGGTTCAGCAACGGTGTGCGTGCTGGTGTGCGACTTCGAGGTGCCCCGCATCGGGACAATGAACGGATCGTTGCTGGCCAGGGTGTGTCGCCACAGGCCTTTGGCGACTCGGTTCATGGTGTTCTCCACCAGGGCATCGTCGCGGAAGATCGTGCGGCCCTCCAGCTCCCAGTCGATGCACTCGGCGGCTGATCGCCATGCCTTCTGGCCCTTGGCTGGATTCTTGTAATGCGTTGGTGCAGGCCAGACGATCGGCTTGGCGTCGCGCCTGGCGATGACGTACAGCCGCTTGCGAATAGTCGGTGCGCCCTGATCAGCTGCGACTCGCACCTGGTGCTCGAAGTTGTAGCGCAGACCGCGCAGCAGAGCTTCCTTCGGTACGTGCTCGCCGATCTCGGCCAAGATCTCTGGCAGGTCGGGGTGATCCTCAGGGATGCCGCTGCCCAGCACATCCACAAACGCTTTGAACGTCCGGCCCTTTTCCGCCTTGACCGGCTTGCCTTCGTCGTCGAGTGGCCCCCAGTCGGCGAATTCTTCAACGTTCTCCAAGAAGATCAGGCGAGGGCTGGTCTGGTATGCCCAGCGGATGATGACCCATGCCAGGCCTCGAATCTTGCGGTCGCGCGGCTTCCCGCCCTTGGCTTTGCTGTGGTGGCGGCAGTCCGGCGAAGCCCACAGGATGCCGACCGGCTGGCCTTTGGTCGCCTCGATTGGGTCGACCTCGAACACGTCAGCCACGTAGTGCTCGGTCTGCGGGTGGTTGGCGCGGTGCACGGCCAGTGCGATTGGGTTGTGGTTTACTGCCACATCCGGCTCGCGGTACGCCTCGGCAATGCCGCTGCTGGCGCCGCCGCCACCGGCGAAGAGATCGACGACCAGCTCCTTTTCGAAGGGCAGGGCGAGGGAGGTCATACAGGTCATGTTCTGGTCCTTGCGTGCAGGCGCCGCCCTTGCCGGGGAGGCGTTATCGTTGAATAGGGGAAGGCGCTGGCGGGCAGCGGGGATGGACTAGAGGTCGTAGTAGGCGTCGCGGTAGGCGCCGTATTCTGCTTCGTTGTCCCAGCGACGATATGGCTTTGGCGCCTTCTTCAGCGCTTCCTTGTAGCTGGCCTTGGCCTCTTTCATGGTGCGGCACCATTCGCCGGTGACGCTGGCGCGGGCGAGGTAATCAAGCGCGTGCGTGGTGCGGTACATGCGAAACTCGCGCGGCACCTGGTGGAAGCCGCCGTCACGCCATACTCTGCACCCGCCGCGCATCTCAACCTCTGGCTTGATGATGCAAAGGAACTCGTGGAAGTAGCAGTCGATGTCCTCGTCAAGGAACTTGTCGTAGTTGCTACTGCGCGCCGGCCTGGGCAGCTTCTCGACCATGTCGCCGTACTCGATGCCGTCCACTGGGTGGTAGCGGCCGGCGCGGCGCTTCGTGCTTTCGTCGAGCGTAATGCCGATGTAGTGGCCGTGGTCCTCAGTGATGGTGCCAGGCTTGCCGTAGGCGATAACTCGACGGCCGATGCAGGCCGGCACCTGATAGTGCTGCTGGACGTAGTGGCAGGGTGTGCCGATCATGGCTTTCTCCATGCATGCGCCGCCCTCCGTGGCCGGATGCGGCATGGTGGCATTTGGGTAAGTGCTTGTTTTAATACTGAGGAATGGGTAAAGTCGCGCCCAACCTGAGCTCCCTCTGAACGAAGGCTAAAGTCTGTCGTCTGGGTCACATCCAGTCGTCCGACCCAGTTTGCTTGAATAGGAACTGGCGGTGGTTGTGTCGTGGCTAAACCCCATGGCCATCCAAAACACTGACTTTGCTCAAGGAGGGTCCTATGGAAGTAGAGATCACTATCAGGCTAGACCTGAAAGTTCTGATCACGCTGTTCACAGCTTGGTTCGGCTTTTAATGGTCGGCCTCAGGCGGAGAGACACGCCTGAGGTACCCTCCTTTTCAGCATTGCTCGTCCGTGCGATGTGAATACCTTCTGATTGAGTATCCAAGCCACTGGGCGGCAAATTGATGTTCTGCTGGCGCCGGCCGTGCCGGACGCGCTCGGTGATGCGTTTCATGCTGCCTTCTGCTGATTCCAGGCGCCGACAGCTGCAAAGACCTTGGCGGCCTGCACTTCGTCGAGCGTTGTGTCGGTGGGAATTGCGATCCACCCTGATGCGATCAGGTGGCCAGGGTTGGCCTGGGCCCGCAAGTCGCGGTAGGTGGTTTCGATGACATCGGTGATGTGCTCGGCCTTGTAGTTGCCCTGCGGCGCTACCTCGATCGATTTGCAGTACTGCTCGCCGTTGGGCTTCTGGCACATCACGCTCAGGTAGATGGTCCAGCGGTGCGATAGATCGCACACAGCGTCTACGACCTGGCGCACTCGGATCTGCTTGAGGTTGTGCCAGTTGACCAGCACCTGCTGGCCGCTGGGGTCGATGTTCACCACGGCGGCATGGTTGGCCACTACCAGTGCACGGCAGGTTCGCTCCAGGCGGGCCCGCATGTTGTGGGGTTTGCGCTTGCTCATTGCAGGCCACGCTTTGTCGCCGCGCCTGCCTCCATCGCATCCACAAACCGCATGGCTGCCTGGTAGCTGTACGCGAAGCCCTGAACAGCACCCGTAGCGATTTCAACCACATCCCACGTGCCGCCCTTGCCGGAGGCTTGGTAGCGGGGGGCTGGCTGGCCGACCTTGGCGTGCGCCTCTGCCCTCACTGACTTGCTGCGCTCGAGCAGGGCCGCGAGCACGGCAATCTTCTGCTCGAAAGCAGGGTGCATTGCTGTCTGCATGTGGTGATCCTCGGTAGGGTCAGGCGTGGAGCTCGAAGGCCTCGGCCTTGCGAACGATTCGAACTTGCGCGGTGCGGCGCTCCGGCGCGCGGCGGTCGCGGCGCATCGGGTCGCTATCGTCGATCACCGCATGCATGGCGATGAGGCTAGCGAGCATGATGCAGAGGGGGCTGATGATCTGGCGGCGCATGGCTTCGGCTACGGCCGCGGCACGGCGGGGAACGCCCAGCTTCAACATGGCGTCGCCGATGCGCTTCTCGACACCGCTTTCGCTGATGCCGAAGTGCCGTGCGATTTCTTTGGTGGTGAAGCCTTGGGCGACGTCGAGGATGCATTGCAATTCGCGAGGTGCCAGGCCTCGGCCGAGATGGCCTATCCATGCGCCGACGGTGATCGTGTCCATTTGTGATCTCGGTTGGTATGAGCTGGCGCGAGATGCAGGCAAATTGCTACTCTCGCGGGATGATCAGGGGAGGAGTTCCATATGGACGCCGAAGATCGAAAGAAGCCGATCGCGCCAGAACTGGATGAGACAACACTGCAGCTACGTGCCGAGTTTGCTCTGCTCGATAAAATCATTGAGCTCCAGAAACTCGCAAAAGGTCATCCAAACGCCAAGCAGAGCCGGAAGGCGTCCAAAGCTGCCGCAAAAGCGGCAATTAAGGCGAACAAGCAGGCTGGAAAGGGACAGTGGTCCCTGAAGGCGCCAAAGACGAAACAGCCAGCTTCCGTTTCTAAATGGATCGAGAAAAATTGCTGGCGGTGCAAGTCAAAATTCAAAATTCACGGAGACTGGGAGCGCCCCCCAACCCTTTGCCAGGCGTGCGCAAAGGATCTGGATCAGACCTACTTGCCGACAGGTCCTGACCACTCAACCCCATTTGCTAGCGTCCACTTCGTCAGTGGCGGGGCGCCAAGCCTGGGCAAGCGCCGCTGACTGAACATGGTCTGCATCCCAAAACGCCCGGGCAAGCCAGGCGCTTCAGTGATGCTTTCCGTTGTCGGTCCGCTACTGGCGTCGACCAACAACTCATGTGCGCCTTGATTACCACCTGGCCCTAGTCCAGTTCGCACTCGTTTTGTTCTTCCAGCCGCGGTGCCCACCCGCTGGATAACTGCATTGGCGCTTTACGCTGCGCGCCCGGGGCAGTTGCCACCCCTCTGGACCGTTGAGGCCTGTCCATCGCTGCCTTCGTTTCTGGCCGGTGTCTATCCGGCGATGAGGTAAAGTTACCTGCGGGTAACGATATGCGTCAATACCCATGGGTAATCTTTTTTCTCGAAGGCAAAAAAAAGCCCGCATCAGCGGGCTTCGTTTTTGGGGGATCTACAGAAGGACCGAGTACCAGAACACCCGGCCAAGCACAATGATCTGGTTAGAAACGAGATCTTCAGCGGAGTACTCCTCGTCCGGATGCTCCTCTCTGTTGAAACTACGGAGGCGGATTCCGCCGCCAGGTAGCCGGTACAGCGTCTTGACCCGAAGCTGTCCTGCATGGTTGATCGCATACATCTTCCCATCAACCACCGTCGTCCTGCCTTGGTCCACGCCGGCAGTACTGCCATCGGGCAAAACAGGCTCCATGCTATTACCGCTGACGGTTACGCAAACTGCGTCGCTCGGCTGAACGCCTTGTCGGCGAAGTGTCAATTTCCCAAACCGCAGCTTCCGGTTGCTCGACTGCTGAACCACGGTTCGTCCCTGGCCAGCGGACAGCTCTACTTCCTTTAGAAACGGCACATAGACCTCATCGTCGCCCAGTGGCGTGTCGTCGTCCCAGACGTCGAAGGAGCCGATGAATTCGGCATTTGCCTCAACAGTCGGCTGCTTGCTGACGAGACCTGGTTGATCCATGGCGTAGCGCTGAAGGCCGAGGGTTTCCTCAATCTCTCGGGCGAAATCCTCCCCGATCTTCTTGGCGCCGGAGCTTTCAGGTCCTGCCAGGCAGCGCGAGATGTAGTTGGCGCTTTTCCCCAGGGCATCAGCAATACGGGCCTGCTTGCCTTCGAAGCGCGAGTTCATGAGTAGCCGCAGATTGTCGCGGCGAATGTCTGAAATTTCCATCGAGCAATGATCTGTGACCGTTACCAAAAGGTAAATTCCCTGTGGGTATTGTTTAATCATTACCCAGCGGTAATAATCGGATGGACTACGACGGAGGCCCGAAATGCGGACCAGAAAAAACGGGCTGCTGGAGTGGCTCAAGACGGCGACAGATGAGCAGGTCGCTCAAACCGGTACGTCTCGGGCCTACCTGCGACTTATCGCCTACGGACACAAGACCGCATCTGCGGAGATGGCTGCGAAGACTGAGGTAGCCAGCCGTGGCGCCGTTACTCGCCAGCAACTTCGGCCTGATGACTGGAGAGTTATCTGGCCAGAGCTCGGCGCTGCTTGATGGGAATTATGGATGACCTGGCCTTGCGCCAGTAGTGAGTCCGTCCCGCTGTTCATGCATCCAGTGCCTGAATTGAGGGCGAAAAAAAACCGCCTGGCAGGGCGGCTTTCTCTACAACACATATCGAGGTCGATTATGCACACAGCAAAGGACGCTAGCAATACCGCGCCATTGTTCGATTCACACCAAAAAGCCTACCACCAATCCGCCGCACTCGATGCCGCGCGAATGATTCGCCTCCAGTACGCAGCTTCCTCGAAATCCGCGCTCCGCCGCGAGTGTGTCGAGCACCTGCGGGCATCGCTGTGCGGAGGTGGCGTGTGAGCATCGTCACCACTATCCAACCGAAAAGCGGATTCACCCGAATGGACAACGACCTGTACGAGGCCCTGATCGGGGCTGATCTGTCAGGCCGCGAGCTTCGTGTCGCCCTGGCAATCCACCGCCAAACCGCTGGCTACAACCTGGAGAGCGCCTGCATCGCTGCATCGTACATCGCCCAGATGTCCGGAATCCGTCGCGAAGACGTGTCCAGGGCGATCAGCGAGCTGCTTCGTCAGGGCGTCATTCACCGCGACGGTGGCAGCCGCAGTCCGATCGGTTTCGCCCCGGTCGGCGAGTGGAAGATCGACAAGAAAAACACCCATCCGAACAAACCAAAAGAAGTGCCACAGTGTGGCGTTTCTAACACGTCCAATGTGGCGTTCCTGACACACAATAAAGAAAGAAATACAAATACTACTCCTGACGGAGTAGTCGTCGGCGCCGAGGGTCAATCCGCTCAAGCGAAACCTCGTCGTCAGAAGCCAGCGATGGAGTCGTGCCCGTACCAGGCCATTGTCGACCTGTACCACCAGGCTCTCCCTGAGCTGCCAGCAGTCGCAATCCTGAACGACACTCGCAAGCGTGCCCTGCAGGCCCGCTGGCGCGAAAGCGACGTGCACCGCGATCTGGGCTTCTGGGCTGATTACTTCTTCCAGGTGAGCATTTCCGCTTTCCTGATGGGCAAGGTCGAAGGCCGTAACGGCTCGAAGCCATTCCGCGCCACGTTCGACTGGCTGATTGCCCCGTCCAACTTCGTGAAGGTGGTGGAGGGCAATTACCATGCATGAGCCCTACAACGCTGAGGCCGAGCACGGTCTGCTGGGCGCCATGCTGCAGCGCCCGGAGCTGATCGACACCCTGTCCGATGACCTTTCGCCCGAGTCGTTCTACTTCGCCGAGAACGCCGAGGTGTTCCGGGGGATCCAGGCTCTGCGCGCTGCTGGCAAGGCCGTCGATCTGCTGACCGTCGCCGACCAAATCGGCGTGCTGCACAACGGGGAGCGCGCCCTGGGGCACTGCGCCTCCTTGGTCCACAACACCCCGAGCGTGGCCAGCGCTGGCACCTACGCCGGCATCGTTCGGGATCGAGCCATTGAGCGCGCCCTGTACGAACTGAGCGACCGCACCCTGGAGATCGTGCAGGGCAGTGGCGACATTCAGGACAAGATCTCGGCCGTGCAGGCGGCGGCCATGGGCATCGACGCTGGCGGTGACGGCGATGAGATCGTGAAGGCCGCCGACTTGATGGCTGACCAGCTGGAGGTGTGGCAGGAGCGTCACGACCGGTTGTCACGCGGCGAGACGCTGATCGGCCTTTCGACCGGCCTGGCTGACCTGGACGAGAAGCTGGGCGGCCTGCAGCCTGAGCAACTGATCATCGTTGCGGGTCGCCCGGCCATGGGCAAGACCACCTTGGCCATGGGCTTTGTGCTGGACGCCGTGGTGCGCCAGAAGAAGTCCGGCCTGGTCATCAGCCTGGAGATGAGCAAGGGTCAGCTGATCGACCGTGCCGTCGCCGCTGAAGGACGGATCCCGCTCAACCTGATCAAGAACGGCTCAGCCTGTGAGTCGCATGGCGCGGAGCTCTGCGCTGCAGCGGCCAAGCTGAAACACGCCAACCTGTTCATCGCCGACCGCGCCGCCGCCACGGTTGGCCGCATCCGCTCGCTGGCACGCCGGCACAAGATGCGGTACGGCCTGGACATCCTGATGGTCGACTACCTGCAGCTGATGGACGGCGAGGGCGGCAACCGCACTGAAGCGGTCAGCAGCATCAGCCGCGGCTGCAAGCTGCTGGCCCGCGAGCTGGGCATTCCGGTTGTGCTGCTCAGCCAGCTTTCCCGCAAATGCGAGGAGCGCCCGAACAAGCGCCCAGTGAACTCCGACCTGCGCGAATCGGGGGCCATCGAGCAGGACGCCGACGTGATCCTGTTCGTGTACCGCGATGAGGTCTACCACGAAAACAGCGAGTTCAAGGGTGTCGCCGAGATCATTGTCGGCAAGGGCCGTGACATCGAAACCGGCACCGTCCGTGCAGCCTTCCTCGGCCAATACAACCGTTTCGAGACCCTCTCGGCCAGCTGGCAGCCGCCAGTCAAGGCCCCAAGCCAATCCGAGCGGCCGTTGTCGGCCCGCTACGCACGCAAGGAAGTCGCATGACAGTACCCGCCCTTCGCCCGTCCAAGGCCAAAGCGGCCCGCGCCAAGCCCGTCGACCGGGAGGGGCAGGAGCAGGCCGCGCTGATGCAGGAGCTGCAACTGCGCTATCCGCAGGCCTACAAGCTGATCTACCACGTTCCGAATGGTGGGCATCGGGTCAAGGCCGTGGCCGCCAAGTTGAAGGGGCAGGGCGTCAAGGCCGGCGTCCCCGACTTGGTGCTGCCGATGGCGCGCGGTGGCTATTTCGGCCTGTACATCGAGTTCAAGGCCATGCCGCCGTTCGATGCGCCGGTTTCACCCAGCCAGGACGCTTACCTGCAGGCCCTTGCCGACCAGGGCTATCTGGCCATCGTGTGCCGGGGCAACATCGACGCCGTCGAAGCCATCCGCGCCTACCTGCTGCTGCCTGCGACGGTGGCCGCATGAGCGCGACCCGTGAAGTGAAGTTGAGCGAGGCCGAGGTGCGCCGGCAGGCTGCCGACAAGTCGGTGCGCGATCTGCGCGACCCGCGTCACCCCGGCCTGTACCTGCGTTTCTGGAGCAACCGCGAGCGTGCGACCTGGCATCTGGTGCGCGGCAAGAAGTGGGTGCCGGTCGCCCGCTGGCCCGAACTGAGTGTGTCGGCAGTGATTGCCGAGCTGCCTGCCCTGCGTCAGCGCCTGCTGCGCTCCCCGGCCACTGCGCCGGTGGTGTCGGGCATGGCCACCGTTGGGCAGTTGCTGGACTGGTACGGCGACCGGATGGCGCGGGATCGCTCACTGTCGGCGAAGCGCAAGGCCGGCGCCCGCTCCGCCATCGCCCAGCACCTGAAGCCACGCCTGGATGACCTGGCCGTGGCTGCCGTGAATGCCGATGCCCTGGACAAGCACCTGATGTGGCCATGCCAGGCCGAGGTGTCGCTGTCCTACCTGCGGCAGATGTTCGCGCTGCTGCTGACTGCCTTCCGCCAGGCCCTGCAGCTGGGCCTGATCGATCGCAACCCGATGGCCGGGATGCGCTTCAACGATTTCACCAAGGCAAAGATCCTGCCCAAGGCAGCCCGCCTGCGTGACGTTCAGCTGCCGGAGCTGATGCAGCAGCTGGCCCAGGCCTTCGAGCAGACCCCGGGCGACGCCATGCTGGCCCTGATGATGCTGGCCCATGGCACCCGGATCGGTGAGACCCGGATGGCGCGCTGGAGCGAAGTCTCGCTGGCCGCTGCCGAGTGGTTCATACCGGCCGCCAACACCAAGACCCGCACGGAGCACCGCCTGCCGCTGACCGCTCAGGTGAAGGCGCTGCTGGTCCGGTACCGGGCGACTCAGCAGGCTCAGGGCTACGAGGGCGTGTACCTGTTCCCGAACAGGCACGGCCTGTCGCTGAGCGAGACCCAGGCCAGCGCGGTGTTCACCCGCCTGGGGCAGGGTGAGTGGACCAGCCACGACCTGCGCAAGGTATCTCGCAGCACCTGGACCGACCTCGGCATCGACGGCCACATCGGCGAGATGCTGCTGAACCACACGCTGGGCAAGATCGCCAGCACCTACATCCACACCCAGGCCATGCAGCAGCGTCGGGCAGCCCTGGAGAAGTGGCACGCTTGGCTTGACCGGGTTGGCTTCGCCGTCATCCACCGCCTTACCAAGGCCTTATTTGAAATTTCGCAGAATTCGCCCGAGGCCACGGCAGACGTGGCACCGAGCGACCTTACCGCATTTGTAATTAGCGAGGATTCGAAATGAAGAACAGCGACAAGATGCGCGTCCAGTTTGAGGCGGCATATGAGGCAAAAAGCTTTGAGCGGAACGGCCGTTTTGACAGGGCGGTGCTCACCCGAGGCGGTGACGACGAGTACGTCATTCCGCAGGTTCAATCTGCCTGGTGGGGCTGGCAGACCTCACTCGAAACTCTGCGCGTCACCAACCCATTCCCCGTTCAGATGGGTGACCCGGATGCAGATTGGGCCCGGGGTGTTGCTGACCAGTCGCTGCGTTCTCAAGGGCTGAAGGTGGTCGGTTGATGAAGACGCACGGCCCAGCATTCAAGAAGGCCGTAATCGAGTTGGGTGAGTGCCCTTTGTGCCGTGGGAGAGCGGTCACCAAGGGCTTGTTTCATGAACTGCCATGCGGCCACTGCAACGCCTCGGGCTGGGTAGTGGCTGCAACTGGCGAGGCCCTGGCCCTGGATGAACTGGTGACCCAGCTCAGCATGAGGCTCCGGGCAGCGCTCCGGCAGATCGAGCAGTTGAAGAACCCTCAGGCATCCGGGCCTGAGGCTACATATCAGGGAAGCAACCGGCTCGGCGCCGGCGGCACCAACTACACCGGGGATTGAGGGGGAAGGACATGAAGGTAATTTGCGCTCGCCAGGCTTGGCACGATGCACTCCACGAAGACCGGCCTTCGGCGCTTGCGGTCGCCGCAGAGGCGGCTGTGATTGGCCGTAAGTTCGGATCAGGAGAAAACAAGATCATGGTCATGCTTGAAAACCATGACGGCAAAGAGGTGGCAAAGGTCTACAAGGTCCGCACCGAGGATGTTCAGGAAACCCGATCAGGACGTCGTCTGACTGAAACCAAATGTATCCACATGCTCACCGCTGGGCTGATCCTTCTCGCCGTTGACTCGCTGCCGAAAAGCCTCCGGCACTTCGGTAACTTTCTCTATTCGCCGATCGCAAATGGGAATGACCTGAGCATTGCGCATGGCCTGGTCTGGCTAGGGAGTGGACTGGACTCTCTGACCGACCGCAAGAAGCAGCGGGCTTACTGGATGGCAATGGCCGCGCTCCAGTCACACAAACTGCTGGTGGCAGGCCGCGAGGGAATGGGCCCTGGAGCGGTCAGCCTCTTCGTTGAAGAGCGGACAGGAGAGAAGATGAACCCCCAGAATTGGGCGCGTGATTGGCAGGAAATCTGGGAGCGACTGGGCGTGCAAATCGATAAGCTGGACCGGCAGGCACTCAAGCCCGTTTCGGCTGCGATCGAGAGGATTAGAGGCTGGGATGAGGATGATGAACTAGCCGCTTGACGGTTTGAGGAGCGTTCTGGCACTATTTCGCCATCGTCATAATTTCGCCTATGGCGAAAACATTCAAAGCCCGGCCAAAAAGCCGGGTTTTTTATTGGCCCATTGAGGCCCTCATGAGTCCTGGCGCAACCCTAGCGAGAGCGAGCAGAATTATTTTCTGGAACGCGGAACGTTTTGATAGCACTATGATTCTGATAGGTTGCTAACTAAACAAATATGGAAGACCGTGATTATGAAAACCGTTCTAGCTGCTGCAGCGCTTTCCCTTTTCGCTGCGTCCGCCGGAGCAGCTGAGCTGTCGGGGGCGCTCGGTGCGACAAGCCAAGGCGGCCTTACAGCGCGCGTAGGCGTGGGCTTCAACTGGGACAAAAGCTGGTTTGAAAGCAGCGCGGGCCGTTTAACCGGTTACTGGGATGCTGGGTATACATATTGGGAGGCAGGAGATGCTTCCGGTGGTGCTCACTCGCTCTCGTTCGCTCCGGTGTTTGTGTATGAATTCGGTAGCGGCAATGTGAAGCCATTTGTTGAGGCGGGTATTGGCGTTGCGGTGTTCTCCGGCACCTCTGCTGGTGATCAGGACTTTGGCTCCTCCTTCAACTTCGAGGATCGCATCGGCGTTGGCCTAAAGATTGGCGAGACCCAGAAGGTGGGTATTCGAGCCCTTCATTACTCCAACGCCGGCATCAAGCAGCCGAACGACGGCATCGAATCCTACTCGCTCTTCTATAGCCACCAGATTTAACTCGTTCTGCGTAGCTCCCTTGCCCGCCCAGTGCGGGCTTTTTTGTCTCTGGAGATTCTGGATGGACCCGACCGACCTCGGCCCAGGCACAGCCACATGGCTGGGCGGAACGGGCACTGTATTGCTGGGTGGCTTTCTATGGCTGCGTAAGTTCCTCTCGAAGGATGCTGCTGACCGTGCCATGGACAATGCCGACATAGGCACCGTCCGCCGGCTGAACGAACTGCTCGACTCAGAGCGCGATGCTCGTAAGCAGGCCGAGGCCCGTGCTGATCAGTTCGCTAAGGAGCGAAACGACCTCATGGCCACCGTTGGCCGCCTGGAGGGCAAGATCGAAGCCCTGACGGGGCAGGTCGGCCAGCTCTCCAAGCAGGTCACCGCCCAAAGCGAGGAGATCGCACGCCTGCGCGGAAAGCTGGGAGGTAATTCCTGATGGACAGATGTGCAATTGAGTTCATCGCTCGTCGCTGGTGGCGACGGGCTGAGATATGGGTCATCGCCTTGGTGCTGATTGCCGGCGGTGCGGTGCTGGGCTGGCAGTCGGCCTATTGGGCTATGACGAGCACCCAAGCCAACCAGGTGAAGCAGATCCGCGAGGCCTACGACGCCGCAATGGCGGAGCGCGACAAGCGCCTAGATGAGCTGACCAGTAAGGCCGAGAGTGCCGCTACCAAGGCCTCGAAGGCTGCAACCACCGCGAACCAGGCAGCCGACAAAGCTGATGAGGCTCTCAACCGGGTATCGCCGTAGCCGTACCACAAAATAGACATGCGCCGTTTCGTGGCGCGGAGATGCCGATGAATCGACAGCAGATTGCCTGCGCATACAGCCTGTTCCACACCCGCGACCAAGCGCAGCGGCGCTTAGATACGGTGCTCAGCGGCAAGGGCGTTGCGTTGATGATCACCGGTGACTATCAGGACGAGGGTGTCCTGCAATCGGTTGCTGAGTCTCTTGAAAAACACTTCAGGACTGAACTGGCCGCAATCGATGCTCAGCTCAAGTTGCTGGGTTGGAGCGGCGAATAGCAGAACAATCCGGGCAGGAGGTGCGGGATGGCTTTGAAGCGACCACCTTACACATCCTGCAAGCTCTATGTGGACGGCGCCGACGGCATCGCAGTAGGAGACTTCATCACCACCGCAGCCGGCTCTGCCTACCTGGTGCAGACCCTTCGTATCAGCCGCACGCGGCCAGAGCGCATGCACATGGACTGACTGCGCTGGCCAATCGCCGAGGTGCCGCCTGATGCGCGGTGCTACCAGTTGACTTGGTACAAGAGATGAGGAACACCGGCTATGGCCAAGGTGTATGCAACGATCGTCTGCCGCCAGTCCTGGTGGCTGAAGTACTACCTTGCCGGGCTCCTTGTCATGCCCCACATAACCGGCCGCGAGCCGGAGACGAGTCGCGTCTTTCGATGGGTAGAGTGCGGCATTAAGGTGGAGGTACGCTGATGGCCAGGCTCAAGACTCTGGGATCGCGTATCAAGGAAAACGCGACTTCGCGGGTCAAGGTGGTCACGCCTGGCAGCTGGCGTAGCGGCATGACCAGCTCTCAGCGTGGCTACGACTACCGATGGCAGAAAGCGCGAGAGCATTACCTCAATGAGCACCCGCTCTGCGTGTTCTGCGAGCGGAACGGCCGCACGACCGCCGCAAAGGTGGTCGACCACATCATTGCTCACCGTGGGGACATGACTCTCTTCTGGGATCAGGCCAACTGGCAGAGCCTCTGCAAGCCTTGCCACGACTCGGTCAAACAGGCCGAGGAGTCAGCTGGCCTGGGCGGCTGAGTCAGCCGCGGACCGTCGAAATCCATCCGAGCGGCGCAGAAGCACGTCAATGGCGTGCCTCTAAAGGTGTAGGGGGGTCAAAAGCTAGGGATTCTCATCTAGCTAGACCGCCTCCGACCCCACGTAGACATTTTTCTCCCCCCTAAAGGTTTTTGTTAATGGTGTTAACAGACAAACAGCGACAGTTTGTTGACGCTAAGGCCCGGGGCGCGTCAAACAAAGAAGCTGCGGAAGCCGCAGGCAGCAAGCCCTCTACCGCTGCTGCAGCTGGTTCACGCTGGGCCAACGACCCGAAGATTGCATCCGCCATTCTGGCTCGCCGGGCAGAGCTCAGTGTTAACCCTGAGCCCAAAAAACGCAGAGGCAAAGCGAAGGCTGATGAGCCCGCTGGAGACGGTGCCGAGGTCAACGAAGCCGACGGCGAGTTCCTGAGCTGCCTGCCGTCAACCGACGACCCGCTGGTTTGGCTGCTAGCGCTGATGAACGAGCCCCGGGCAAAAGTCTTCGACCGGCGCAACGCTGCGCAGACTGCCGTCCCATACATACACGGGAAGAAAGCAGAAGCTGGCAAGAAAGAGCAGAAAGCGGAAGCCGCCAAAGAAGCGGGCAAGGGCAAGTACTCCCAGAGCAAACCGCCCCTCACTGTCGTCAAGGGGTGACACATGCTTTGGACTACAGCCTGCCCCGACTGGTGGCGGCGCCTGGCTGCCAGCGAATCAATCATTCCAGAGCCGCTGTTTCCCCAGGAAGCCGAAGAGAGCCTGGAGGTTTTCAAGGGACTGCGTATCGTCGACGCCCCGGGCAGTCCGACCATCGCAAGTGCGTGCGCCCCTTGGGTGCTGGCCTTCGCAGGAGCTGTGTTCGGCAGCTACAACAGCGAGACCGGTGAGCGCCTGATTCGGGAGTTCATGCTGTGCATCCCGAAGAAGAACAGCAAGTCGACCATCGCCGCCGCGATCATGTTGACGGCGCTGGTCCGAAACTGGCGGATGTCGGCTGAGTTCATCATCCTCGCGCCGACCAAGGAGATTGCCGACAACGCCTTCGTGCCGGCCAAGGACATGGTCAACAACGACGAGGAGCTGAAGGATCTGCTGCACGTACAGCCACACCTTCGGCTGATCACGCACCGAGAGACGGGTGCCACGCTGAAGGTGGTTGCCGCTGACAGCGATGTGGTGGGGGGCAAGAAGGCTGTCGGCGTGCTGATCGATGAGGCCTGGCTCTTCGGCAAGAACCCCAAGGCTGCGGACATGATCCGCGAGGCCACCGGCGGTTTGCTGTCGAGGCCTGAAGGCTTCGTCATCTGGCTAACCACGCAGTCGAACGAGCCACCGGCCGGCGTGTTCCGGTCGAAGCTGAACTACGCACGCGGCGTGCGGGATGGCCGCATCAACGACAACCGCTTCCTGCCGATCATCTACGAATTCTCCAAGGAGATGATCGACAGTGGCGAGGCCCGGCGGCCTGAGAACTTTCACCTAGTGAATCCCAACATGGGGTTTTCGGTCGACCGTCCTACGCTTGAGCGTTTGTTCATGCAGGCCGAGATCGACGGCGAAGCCGAGCTGCGTGGATTCCTGGCAAAGCACCTCAACATCGAGATCGGCTTGGCCCTCATGTCTGACGCCTGGGTCGGCGCCGAATTCTGGGAGCCACAGGCGGCCGATTGGCTAAGCCTGGATGAAATCCTTGGCCGCTGCGAAGTCATCGATGTGGGTGGTGACGGTGGCGGGCTTGATGACTTGCTCGGCCTTGCTGTTGTTGGTCGGGAGTCCGGCACGCGCAGGTGGTTCCATTGGGCCCATGCCTGGGCTCACCCCTCTGTGCTGGAACGGCGCAAATCGGAGGCGCCCCGACTCAAGGATCTCGAGGCGATAGGCGATCTCACCATCGTCAAGCGGATTGGTGATGACGTTGAGCAGTTCGCCGCCATCGTCAAACGCATCAATGAGACCGGCCTGCTGGACAAGGTTGGACTCGACCCCGCGGGTATCGGCTCTGTTCTCGACGCTCTGGCCGATGCCGGCGTCGAGGAAGACAAGATCGTTGGTATCTCCCAGGGCTGGAAGCTCACCGGCGCGATCAAGACGACAGAACGCAAGCTCGCCGAGGGCACGCTGTTGCACTGCGGACAACCACTCATGGCCTGGTCGTGCGGCAACGCCAAAGGGGTGCCGTCGGCCAACGCCTTCTTGATCACCAAGCAGGCGTCTGGCACGGCGAAGATCGACCCGCTGATGGCTACATTCAACGCCGTTTCTCTGATCAGCCTCAATCCTGAAGGCCGCGGGGGAATGGACAACTTCATGGCTGGCATTCGGGACCCGTTGATCGCATGAACGCACTTTACATTTTCATCGCCTGCGCTCTGGTGGCCTTCTGCCTGGCTTGTGCCGGGGTATGGGTGCTGGCCGGTACAGGCTGGGCTTTGCTCGCGGGAGCGGTGAGTTTCTTCTGCATCGCCGGCTTCCTTCGCCGAGGTCTGACCAGCGATCCCACGCCGAGGGCTGATCAGTGATTAGAACTCTATCCCAGGCATTGGGGGTTGCGGCCACCAAGCCTTCAGCCAGCGTGAGTGAGTGGCTGGGCCGGACGATTAGGCTTTCAGATGGCGGCTTTTGGAGCGCTTTCTCTGGCGCTCAGTCCAGCAGCGGCAAGTCGGTCAGCGTGGACAAAGCGATGCGGCTCTCCACGGTATGGGCCTGCGTCCGCATCATCTCGACTTCGGTGGCAGGCTTGCCCCTGAGTATCTACAAGCGGATGCCGGATGGTAGTCGCGAAAATGCTAGGGATTTCCCGCTGTACGATGTGGTGCACAACAGCCCAAACGAAGACATGGCCGCCTTCCATTTCTGGCAAGCAGTCGTCGCATCGATGTTGCTGTGGGGCAATGCTTACTGCGAAATCCATCGCTCGGCCGGCCGCGTCATCGCTCTGGACTTCCTGATGCCGTCCAGGGTAGACCTTGAGTTCGATGATAACGACCGGCTGAGGTACTACTTCAGGCCACGAAAGGGCGCACGCCGCGAGATCAAGCGGCAGGACATGCTCCACATCCCAGCCTTCACCCTAGACGGCAAGGTTGGGCTCTCCGCCATTCGTTATGGCGCGGATGTGTTCGGTTCGGCGATGTCGGCAGACGACGCTGCGAACAGCACCTTCCGCAACGGCATGATGCCTACGGTGGCGTTCTCCGTAGACAAGACGTTGAGCCCGGCCCAACGTGTTGAGTTCCGCGAATACGTGAAGACGATCTCCGGCGCGCTAAACGCAGGAAAGAGCCCAGTACTCGAGCAGGGCGTCAAGCCGGAGTTGATCGGTATCAACCCCGCCGACGCTCAGTTGCTTGAGTCGAGAGGGCATAGCGTTGAAGAGATATGCCGCTGGTTCGGCGTCCCCCCATGGATGGTGATGAAGACCGACAAGGGCAGCAACTGGGGCACCGGTCTGGAACAGCAGCAGATCGCGTTTCTCACCTACTGCATCATGTCCTTCACGGCGCCGATTGAGCAGTGCGTGAATAAGCGCTGCCTGACTGCCGTGGATCGGATCAATTTCTATTCGGAGTTCTCGCTGGAAGCATTCCTGCGGGCAGACAGCTCCGGGCGCGCCGCGTACCTGAGCACCATGGCTCAGAACGGGTTCATCACCCGGAACGAGGGGCGACGCAAGGACAACATGCCTCACATGCCCGGCGGTGACGTTCTTACTGTTCAATCGAACCTGGTGCCGTTGGATCAGCTGGGAAAGCAGAACGATAGCCAGGCCGCACGGGCCGCATTGATGAACTGGCTGCAACAGCCGGAAAAGTAAATCACGGGAGCAATCCATGAAACACAAGATCCAGTCTCGCGGCCTGCGCAGCGAGATGAGCCCGCGCGCGCTCGACAAATGGAACCCCGCGATCCAGGCGGCCGTCGAGAACACCTCGGACACCATCACGGTATACGGCGTGATCGGTGAGGACTGGTATGGCGAGGGCGTCACGCTGAAGCGAATCGATGCCGCCTTGCGGGCTATCGGCGAGCGCGATGTCACTGTCTACATCAACTCGCCTGGCGGTGACATGTTTGAAGGCATTGCCATTTACAACCGCCTGCAAGAGCACAGCCATGAGGTCACCACTAAGGTGCTCGGCATGGCGGCCAGCGCTGCTTCGATTGTTTTCCTGGCCGGCAAGAAGCGTGAGGTGGCCAGCAGCGCCTTTCTCATGATTCACAACTGCTGGACCTGGCTCGCAGGCAACCGCAATTACCTGCGCGACATCGCTGACGACATGGAGGAATTCGACGCCGCGATGGCGGATCTCTATGCCGAGACCAGCGGGCAGTCGGCAGAGGACATGGCCGAACTGATGGACGACGAGACCTACATCCGTGGCAAGCGTGCCGTGGAGCTCGGACTGGCCACTGGATTGTTGTCGTCAACCGAAGTCACGGAGCGCGAGACAGAAGACGCTGCCCAGGCCAATGCACTCAAGGCGATGGATGTAGCGCTGGCCAAAGGTGGCATGACTCGCTCCGAGCGTCGCGAACTCTTCGCCAATTTCAAGTCCGCCATGCCTCGCGCTGTCGGCGGGGGCACGCATAACGCTGCCCTGACCGATAAGCCCAGCGCTGTCGCGCCAGACCTCTCCGCCTCACTGAGCGCGGCAACAAATCTTCTCAATTCTCTGAAAGGAAAGTGACCATGGACTTTGAAGCCCAAGTCAAAGAACTCAATGCCAGCCTGAAAGGCATTGGTGATCAGATCAAAGCCCAAGCTGAGGCGACCGACAAGCAGATCAAGGCGTCCGGCGAGATGACTGCCGAAACCCGCGCCAAGGTCGACGAACTGTTGACCAAGCAGGGCGAGCTCAATGCCCGCCTGGGCGAAGCCGAGCAGAAGCTGGTGAACGCCAGCCGTGACCGCGGCAATCAAGAGGAGCCGCAGAAGTCGGTTGGCGCTCTGGTGATCGGCAGCGAAGAAATGCAGGACATGAACTCGTCCTTCCGTGGCTCTCGCCGCGTTTCCGTACCGCGCGCGGCCATTACCACCGCAACCGGCGGCGACCTGGTGCCTGCTGAGCGTCTGGCTGGTGTCGTTGCTCCGCCTCAGCGCCGGTTGACCATTCGCGACCTGGTGGCGCCGGGTCAGACCGAGTCGAACTCCATCGAATACATTCGCGAGACCGGATTCACCAACAACGCGCGGACCGTCGCGGAGAACACCGCCAAGCCGTACTCCGACATCACCTTCGCGCTGACCACCGCGAACGTCCGCACCATTGCCCACCTGTTCAAGGCGAGTCGGCAGATGCTCGACGATGCCAAGGCACTGCAGAGCTACATCGACGGTCGCGCTCGTTACGGACTGAACATGGCGGAAGAGGCTCAGCTGCTCTACGGCAACGGTACTGGTGCCAACCTTCAGGGTCTTGTGACTGTTGCTCAGCTGTATGCACCGCAGGCCGGGCTGACGGTAGTGGGCGAGCAACGGATCGACCGTCTGCGCCTGGCGCTGCTGCAAGCAGAGCTGGCCGACTTCCCCTCGGACGGCATCGTGCTGAACCCCATCGACTGGGCAGCGATCGAGCTCACCAAAGATGGTGAGGGCCGATACATCATCGGCCAGCCGCAGGAAGGCACCAACGCGAAGCTCTGGAATCGCCCGGTGGTTTCCACTCAGGCCATGACCCAGAACGACTTCCTGGTCGGCGCGTTCAAGCTCGGCGCTCAGATCTTCGACCGCATGGAGATCGAAGTGCTGATCTCGACCGAGAACGACAAGGACTTCGAGAACAACATGGCGACGATCCGTGCCGAGGAGCGCCTGGCGTTTGCGATCTACCGCGACGAAGCGTTCGTCACTGGCCCGCTGGTCACTCCTTAACTATTCCGCAACGCGGCGCCAGAAATGGCGCCCCAATGGAGTAATCCAATGGCACGTAAACAGGAAACACAAGTATCCACGGCTGATGCGAAGGGTCCGGTCACCACCGTTGACTCTAGCAGCGGCTCTACTGAGACTGCCGGTTCGCCTTCTTCGGCTGACACTGCGCTTGCTCCAGCTAGCAGTGACTCGAGCGACTCGGGGGTCCCGGCAGTTGCTCCAGGTCAAGCGGAAGGATCGGGGTTGGTGCCGCCAGAAGGACAAGCAGTCGCCGGCACTGGGCTGGATGTCGCCACGGGCGATCAGGGTACCAGCCCCGGCATCGCCACTACTGACGCTGCGGGGTCCGAAGACGCCGGCCAGAGCGCATCAATCCTGCCCTACAGCCCCGCCGACGCTGACCAGTCGGCACCAGATGGGCAGCCGAAGCTAAACCCTGCGACTCTTCAGATCTATCCGCTGCGGTCATACATGGATGAAGGTGAGCTTCGCCGTCGCGGCGGCCCGGCGTATACGGTGCCGCGCCGGCACGCTGAAGAACTAGTGCAGCGGAATTTGGCATCCCTCGAACCGCTGAAGGAGTGAGGGTATGTCGGTCATCAGCTTGACCATCGCCCGTCATCACCTTCGTGATCCAGACGATGATGACGAGTACCTTGAGCTCCTGATCGAGGCTGCAGAAGGGCAGGCGATGGATTATCTGGGGCGCCGCTTTTACGCCGACCAAGAAGCGCTGGATGTTGCGGTAGCTGCGGGTGATGCCGGCGAGCGCCCTATGGTCAGCAACAAGCAGATCAGCGCTGCCTGCTTGCTGATCCTCGGCCATCTTTATGCGAACCGCGAGGACGTTGTGATCGGCACCATTGCCACCGAGCTACCGAAAGGCTCGATGGCTCTGCTGACCCCGCATCGTATTGGGTGGGGTGTATGAGGGCCGGCCCGTTGCGTCATCGGCTGAAGGTGGCTCATAGGCATGAGGAGAGGAACAAATCAGGTGGCGCCACAGTGACCTGGCTGCCAGCTGCTCGCCCTGAAATGTGGGGAGAGGTTCGAACTCCAAGCGGTAGGGTCACAGCTGTTGCTGAAAAACTGAATGCTGTTTTGACAGCGGAGATCATCGGCAGGCCGCGCTCAGACATCGTTGCAGGATCTCGGCTCACGCGACGCGGAGTTACTTATCAGGTCGAGGCGGTTCTGCCAGATAACGACAACACGCTGATGAGGCTTTTGTGCTCATCAGTCCCTAACCCATGAGGTGAACCATGAAGATTCGAGCACTGGGCCCGTTGACGGGAGCATCTGGTGAGCGTGAGAAGGGCGAAGAGTTCGAGGTGACCAAGGAGCAGGCAGAAGGCCTCATTGCTCGTGGTTACGCCGAAGCCGTCACCGACAAAAGCGTCAGGCCCGCGAAGACTGACCCGGTCAAGGAGTAGGCTATGCCACGCCGGTCCAGCATCCGCGGCGACATCCGGCTGCGCCGGACGCTTCGCAACATCCACAAGACGATGGACAACGAGCTGAAGCCGGCGATGGAGAAGGCCGCGAATCGGATTCTGGAGACACAACGACAGCTGATGCCTAAGGATACCGGTGCTGCAGCTGCTGCACTGAAAGTCTACGTATCACCTAGTGGCCTGGATGCCCAGATCGGTATCCGAGGCAGAAGGGACAACCAAAGGTTCTTCTACCTGCGCTTCATCGAGTATGGGACCAAGGGCTACTCTGGTGGGAAGCGGGCTGGAGATCGAAGCCGGCGCGTGACCAACAAAAGTGACGGGACAAACTTCTTCGGCAAATACCCCAATATTCCCGCCAGACCCGCGCACCCTTGGCTGCGCCCCTCCATGCAAGTCAACCGAGAATACGTAATGGCCGACATTGAGGTAGCCGTGCGGAGCACGCTACGCAAGGCAAGCCAGGGGGTAGGCAATGGCTGATCCATCCCTGGCCCTTCAGGAGGCCATCTTCGCCAGACTGCAAAGCGAGGTCAGTTGCCCAATCTACGACGGAGCACCGCTGAATGCGGATATGCCGTATGTGTCCATCGACCGAGAGGTCTCTGTCAATAGCAGTCCGATCTCGGGCCGCAAGCGTGATACGCGTCTGCTGTACCTTTCAGTCTGGTCCGATGCAGTGGGCCAGGCAGAGGTCAAGCGCATCAATGGCGAGGTTATCGCCGCGCTGGACGAGCGCAGACTTCCGCTTGAAGTAGGTCGCGCCGTCTCTATTCGTCTTGAGCAGGCGGACGCCCAGCGCGATGCTGACGGCATCACCTACCAGGGTTCGATCACTTTCCGCGTGATCACCACCCACTGAATCACCCACGGGCCGCGCTGCGGCTGTTATCCAATGTGCCTTTGGAGGAACCACCATGGCCGACGACAACCTCAACACAGCCGCAGGCTGCCGCCTTTCCATTGGCGGCAAGACCGGCGCGAGTACTCTTACCGAATACGAAGCTGACACCTATGTGGACGTTGGCGAGATCGAAGATCTTGGCGAATTCGGCGACACGTTCAACCCGGTGAACTTCACCTCCCTGGCCAATGGCCGGGTGCGCAAGTACAAGGGCACCGCTGATGCGGGCAACATGACCCTGGCCGTTGGCCTGGACAATGGCGATGCCGGGCAGAAAGCCGTGGGTGTCGCTCACAAAGACCGCTCCAAGGGCAATTACAACATCAAGGTCACGCTCAACGATGGCGACCCGGGCGCAACCCCTGCGATCCTGCCGACCACGTTCTATTACGGTGTCAAGGTGATGAACAACACCGTGGCACCCGGAGCCGCCGACAACGTGGTGCGCCGAAACATCACGCTCGGGATCAACACCGACATCATTGAAATTCCAGCCGGCCCGGCTGTTCCGTGATCGATGGGGCGCAAGCTCCGTCCTCTCCTGCGAGAACCCCAATGAGCGAAGCCTTGCACGGCACCGTCACTCTGGTGATCGGTGGTCGCAGCTACACCCTCAAGCCGACGCTGGATGCCGCGCTGCGCATCGAGGCCCGTTTTGGCGGGCTGCGCGGCGCGCTTGAAGCCATGCGCCTCATGAGTATCGCCGCCTGTGCCGACGTTGTTGTCGCCGGCGCCGACCTGAAGCCGGATCAACACGCTGTCATTGCCGGTGAAGTGTTTCACACCGGCGTCGCCCAGGTGTCCGGCAAGCTGACCGAGTTCATCACCGTCCTGCTCAACCCGGTGCCACCGAGCGTGGCCGCCCGGGGAAAGGACGAGGCGGTCAGCACAGCGCAGTGAAGAACGGCAGCTACGTCGACTATCTGTTCGGCGTGGCCACCGGCTGGCTTGGCTGGCCGCCTGACACCGCGTGGCACACCCCAATTCCGCAAATCATGCTCGCGCTCGATGCTCGTCTCGACTGGACCGGGAGGGGGCAGGGCCAAGGACAGGGGCAAACCCCGGCCTCACCGCAAAAGCGTGAAAGCGTCGCGGACAAGTTGAAGAGCTTCCTGCGAGGGCGGCCCAAACAGTAGACAGCGTGCCGCCTCCGGGCGGTTTTTTGTGCTTGGAGATTTTCATGGCCGACCAACAAGTCCAGGGGATGCTGGTCCAGATCGAGGCCACCACGGCACAACTGCGCCGCGAACTGGCCAGCGCTGACCAGGTGGTGGCGCGCACCACCCAGTCGATTGACCGTAACCTGGAGCAAGTTGACTCCGCGTTCGACAGCGCCGGGGTTGCCGCCGAGAAAGCCGGTGTACTGATGCGTGGCGCCTTTGCCGCCGTCGCAGGCGCTGGTTTGATTGGTGGCATCATCCAGCAGGTTGACGTCTATGGACAAATGTCCGACCGCATGAAGGCCGCCGCCGGCAGCGCGGGTGAGTACCAAACGGTGCAGGAGCATCTGCTCCGGACCGCTCAGGAAACCTACCGGCCACTGGCTGAGGCGCAAGAGCTGTACATCCGCACTGCGGACGTCATGCGCAGCCTGGGCTTCAACACCCAGCAGACCCTCGATATCACCGACAGCTTCAGCTTTCTGCTGGTGACCAATGCCGCTGCCGCTGACAAGGCCGGCTCTGCGCTGGACGCCTACTCCAAAGCCCTGCAGACCGGCAAGGTCGAGGCGGATGGCTGGGTGTCCATTCAGGACGCCATGCCCACCATCGTCACGGCCATTGCGACCGCTACCGGGAAAAGTGCTGAGGAGATCCGCAAGCTTGGCGTTGAGGGAAAACTGTCCCTGGACGACATCAACACCGGCCTTTTGAAGACGGTTGAGGTCAATCGCCAGGCTGCCGCCGACATGTCCACCAGCGTGCAGGATGCGATGGTGAACATCAGCAACGCCATTCAGACCTTCTTGGGCGGAATGGAAGAGCAGACCGGCGCGGTAGCGGGGCTGTCGAGCATGCTCATTGCCCTTGCCGACAATGTCGATCTGGTGGCAGTGGCCATGGCTGGTGCGGGCGTGGCGGCGCTGACCAACTATGTAGCGAAGTCTGGGCTGGCTGTGAAGGCAGCCCTTGCTGATCGGGCCGCGCGTATCGCCCAGGCCGAGGCCGTGGTACAGGCGGCGATTGCTGATCAGCGCAAGGCCGAGACCGCTACCATCCTTGCCGCTCGCGAGGCTGCGGCGGCGCGCAGCACTGCAGTGCAGACGCAAATGTCCATCCAGCTCGCCCAGGCTCGGCAGCGGGAGGCGGCCGCTACGGCTGCGGTAGCTACTGCACAGGCCAGTCTTCGCACCGTCAGTGCAGGCCTTCTCAGCGTCCTAGGTGGACCGCTGGGGCTGGCTCTGCTGGCAGGTACGGCCGCAGCCAGCTTCCTGCTGCTGAGCAACAGCGGCGACCAGGCAGGCGTCAGTCTGGAGGACCTGCACAAGCCGGTCTCACAGTTGGGCGAGGAATTTGCGAAGCTCAACAGGGATCAGCGCGAAGCGTCGCTGGTGAAGTGGCAGCAGGAACAGATCACTTCGGCGGACAAGGTCAAGGACGCCTATGGCGATCTGGCCCAGTCCATCCGTTCAGCTGTGCTGACAGCACCGGCGCGCGACTCCGGCGGCCAGTACAACCGGCAGTTGTCCGAGTACCAAGGCCTGGTTGACCGACTCAACGAAGCTCGCGCGGCAGGTCAAGGGCTATCGCCGATCCTGCAAGAGGTGGGGAATCGCCTGCAGCTGCCGGCCAGCACCGTGCAGCAATGGATCACCCAAGCCGGCGCAGTCAGCGACGCAGACCAGCGCTCAAGCCTGATTGCCGAAACGCTGCGCGTGCTCACCGGCGTAACTGACCAAAACACCGCGTCGACTCAGGCAAACAACGCCGCCAAGGTAGGGATGAGCTCGGCAGGGCAGACGTACCTGGAGACGCTGCAGAAGCAGCTGGCCGGTCTACAGGACAATGGCGATGCGACCAAGATCGCCAACCGATACCTGGCCGAAAACGCCGACCTCACCGAAGCCGATCGCCAAGCGATTCTTTCGGCGGCCAGCGCGATCGAGTCTCAGAAGAAAGCCAACAAGGACGCCACCGAAGGGAGCAAGGACCGCACTAAGGCGCTGAAGGATGAGATCAAAGCCCTTGATGCCATCATCGATAGGGCGCTGCCAGAGAAGAAACGACTCACTGATCTGGTTGAAGGAGTACAGGGCCTGCGTAAAGCTCAGGCCGCTGGCAAGATCACAGCCGCCGAGATGGAGCTTGGCATCAAGAATCTCAACACGGCCTACGCCGACCCGGTTCTGCAGAAGCGGGCGGAGGAGGAGAAGAAGCTCGCAGAAATCCGGCGCAACAGCGCCGAGGCGTACCGCAAGGCCATGGAGGTTGTGCTGCAGACCCGGCAGGACGCGATAAACGCGGACGTGGCCGGTGTGGGAATGGGCGATGACCAGCGCGAGCAGGCTGATCGACTGAATGCGGTGCGGCAGAACTACGCTGAGGCGCGCCGGCAGCTGGAGGAGCAGCAGGAGGATGTGTCCCGCCGCTTGAGCCAGGATGCTTACCAGCAGCGGCTGGCCGACTTGGATGACTACCAGGCGCGCGAGTTACAAATGGAGGTCGACGGCTTCGACGCCCGCCTGCTGGCACAGCGGGACTACCGGAACGGCGCCAAACGTGCGTGGGATAACATCCAGGCCGATGCGGCGAACGTGGCCGGCGCAACCGACGACATGCTCACCACGGGCTTCAACACGGCCCGAGATGCCATTGCCGACTTCGCCATCAGCGGCAAGGCCAGCTTCAAAGATTTCACATCGAGCGTGATTGCCGACATGGCCAGAATCGCTAGCCAGCAGGCCGCGAGCTCGCTGCTTAGCGGGTTGGTGAGCATGGGGGTATCTGCTGCATCCAACTACTTCGGGGGCGGCGCCTCCTCGCTGGGTTCTACCCAAGCGGGCTACAGCTCGCAGTACCTGGACAGCTGGTCTGGCCCGACGCAAGCCAAAGGAGGGGCGTGGAGCGGCGGTGTGCAGATGTTCGCCAAGGGTGGCGCGTTCACCAACAGCATCCTCAGCAAGCCGACCGCGTTCGGCCTGGCCAACGGCGGCACCGGCATCATGGGTGAAGCCGGTCCAGAGGCCATCATGCCGCTCGCGCGCGGGGCCGATGGATCGCTCGGCGTGCAGATGGTCGGCGGCGCTGGCGGCGGATCAACAGTGGTTCAGGTCAGCGTTCCTGTGGCTGTGACAGTAGAGGATAGGAGCAATGACGGTATGGAGCTGGACAGTGCGGCGCTGCAGCAGAACCTGGAGCAGCAAATGCAGGGCGTGGCCGAGCGTGCTATTGCAGTGTCGTGGCGCGCCGGCGGGGTGAGTTACAGAAACAGCATGGGGAGGCGCTGATGGCGATCGAGACATTTAGCTGGGTGCCAGACGATGAAGCCAGCGGCGATAGCACCCTGCGTACCCGCAAATCGCAGTTCGGCGATGGCTACGCCCAGGTGTCCAGCGATGGACTCAACGGCGAGGTCGACAGCTGGGACTTATCGTTCGGCGGCCTAGCTGATGAGATTGCGCCCGTCATAGCGTTCATCCGTCGTCACCGTGGCGCCAAGTCATTCCTCTGGACCAATCTGGAAGGCGCGCTGGGCATGTATCGCTGCGAAACTTTCCAACAGCAGCGCCGGCCTGGTGGCGTGGTGGTGCTGACAGCGACGTTTGAGAGGGCGTATCACCCATGAGTTTGATCACCCAGCTGCAGAAGTTGGAACCGGGATCCGAGATCATCCTGTTCGAACTGGACGGCTCGGATTTTGGCGCTGACGTCCTGCGCTTCCATGGGCATGCGATACCGCACACCCCGCAGGAGCTGGCCGCTGCTGGCGCCGACGCCGATCAGCTACCCGCAAAATCGATCTGGTGGCAAGGCAATGAGTACGGCGCCTGGCCGATGCAGATTGAAGGGATCGAGGCGAACTCGGACGGAACCGCTGTTCGTCCAACCCTGACTGTCGGCAACGTCAATGGCCGGATTACTGCGTTGTGCCTGGCCTTCGACAACCTGCTCGAGTTCCAACTGACGATGCGCCATACCCTGGCTGAGTACCTCGATGCCACTAACTTCCCGGCTGGCAACCCGACGGCTGACCCGGCCGAGGAGGAGATCGAAGTCTGGTATGTCGATCAGAAGGTCTCGGAGAGCGGTACCACTGTCGCTTGGGAGCTTGCCAGTCCCGGCGATGTCGGCGGCGAGACGATCGGCCGTCAGATGACGCAGCTGTGCCATTGGGCTATGACCGCTGGCTACCGTGGCCCGAACTGCGGCTACACCGGCCCGTACTACGATCTCGACGGCAACCCTACGGATGATCCTGCTAAGGATCAGTGCAATGGCTGCTTGGATACCGGGTGCACTGTACGACACGGGCAAGGCAACCAACTGCCCTTCGGCGGCTTCCCGGCCGTCTCTCTGATCGCTCGGAGCTGACGATGCGCAAACACATCTTGGCCGCCGTGCAAGCGCACGCAGCGGCGGAATACCCGCGCGAGTGCTGCGGGCTGATCATCATTGTTGGTAGATCTCACCGGTATGTGCCGTGTGAGAATTCCGCCACAGATCCTGCCGAAGAGTTTCGTATCTCGCCGGATCAGTACGCTGCAGCCGAGGATCAGGGGGAGGTGATCGGCATCGTGCACTCGCATCCAGACGCTACCAGCAGGCCCTCGCCCCGCGACCTTGCCATGTGCGAAGCCACGGGTTTGCCCTGGTACATCCTGTCTTGGCCGGAAGGCGACCTGCGTACCGTCACCCCGTCCGGTAATACGCCGCTGCTGGGCCGGCCTTTCGTGCACGGTGCCTGGGACTGCTGGCAGGTCTGCGCGGACTGGTACAAGCGGGAGTGGGATCTGGAGTTCCCGGCCTACGCTCGTGAAGAGGGTTGGTGGGAGAAAGCCGACGGCCCGAGCCTGTACGAGCAGGCTTATGAGGCTGCCGGGTTTTACCAGGTCAGCCAGCCGCAGCGCGGGGACATGATCGTCATGGCGGTCGGGCGCACGGCTCACCCGAACCACGCCGGCATCTACCTGGGCGCCGACGCTCAACTGCCCGAGGAGCACGCCCAGGCCTTCGGGCCCGGCCCATTCATGCTCCACCACCTGCTCGGCAGGCCATCAGAAATTATCGTGTTCGGCGGGCCCTGGCTTGACCGCACGCGCCTTGTGTTGCGTCATCGGGACGCGAAATGAAGCGGCAATGCCGCAGGAGAACGATATGAAGAAGGTATTTGAGGTTGGCCAGGATGGACGAGTGCGCATTGTCGGCGCGGTTGTTACCGGCAATGCGCAGGGCTGATCAGCGCGGAGTTGCACCTACGCCGTTCTTGATTGCTTCTTGCACATTGCTGAGATCTCCGCCAACAGCGTCAAGCGGCATATTGAAAGCTGTCGACTCCGCATCATCCTGACGAGTGTTCTTGAAGAAGCTCACGTATTTCTGCAGCTCAGCCGCGTCGTAATCCGGCCGAGAGCGAAGGTACAGCGAAATGGCGCCAAGAGCAGACATCACGCCTGCTTCGAATGAAGAAAGACCTACTTTGCTCATTTGATCTCCTAGATCACATCTGCCCCAGTCCATGGGCTTTCCGGCAACGGACTGGGGTTTTGTTAGGGTATGGTTACTCTTCTGGCTGTTCCCAGCTGATATGCAGCGTGGATTCATCAGCGTCGTAGGTCACTTGGCATGGATCATCGCTTTGTGCAAAGTGCTCAACCACCGCATCCGCAAACTGAACCTTGTCGTCGCTGAGCGTGTAGGTAGTGCTGTAAGAGCCGGCGCGGGTTTGATCATTGATTTCATACTTAATGGAATCCATCAGATCCCGAAATTCGGCGTTTTTCTGGCCTTGCTTGGATTTTTCGCGAAGGAATTCAGCGTCTGCGGTCATGATATTTACTCGTGAAAGTTCATCGCCATGCGACTGCCGCATGGGGGCACAACGCTACTACGGTGCCGGGGGTTCCGGTTACTGGCTTTCCATCCACGCTGGATGCCTAGCCAGCCCGCTGCTACATTCCCGGTTTTCAAGGGGGGGAATCACATGCGAATTTTGATCGTTGCTGCAAGCCTGGCAGTGCTGTCGGGGTGCGCTACCTCCGCAACGCCTGTATCCCAAGCACAGCCAGTGCCTCGCGATGAAATGTACGCCTTTCAATCCAAGCCTAGTGAAGGCGGAGGAACGCTTACGGTTGTTCGAGATTCGGGCGCCTTGGGCTCTGGGTGTGATGTCGTTGTTTATGTTGACGGCAAGAGAGCTGCAAAAATTGGGACCGGCCAGCGCGCTAGCTTTTATCTTCCTGCCGGACAGCCAAACATAGGTATTGGTCTTGCTGATTCAGGACTGTGCGGAGGGATGGCAGTTCGCTCAATTACCGGCAGTGTTCGGGATGGTGCCGAGAGCGTTTACAGAATTAGCGGCGACATGAGCGGGGTCTTCATAGGGCCCTACATCGACTACAACTGACAAGGCCGCCTTCGGGCGGTTTTTTATTAGAGGCAATATCATGGCGGCTGTAGCTTCCCAATTTGTTTCGATGACTGAAATCAAGCTGTCGGGGTCCCTGGCCAAACTGTTCGGGCGGTCACATCGCCGCCTCATTGACAGCGGCGAAACGTGGGAGGTGTTCAAGTCGCTTAAGGCAACGCTGCCGGGTTTTGAGGACGAGATTCGCCGACTGGACAGCCTAGGCATGCGTTTCGCCGTGTTCCGGAATCGAAAAAATGTTGGGCAAGATGAATTTGCTCGGGGCGGCACCCGAGAAGTTCGCATTGTGCCAGTGGTTGGGGGCAGCAAGAGGGGTGGGGTGCTGCAGACGGTGATTGGAATCATCTTAATCGTCGCTGGCGTGTTTTTATCCGCAACCCCTTTCGGCGCCCCCCTACTAAGTGCAGGTATAGCGCTGACTGCGGGTGGCGTCATTCAGATGCTCAGTCCTCAGGCGAAGGGGCTATCCCAGAGCGCCGCGTCCGAAAACCTCCCGTCCTATGCCTTCGGTAGCGCCAAGAACACAACGGCCAGCGGTAACCCGGTACCCATCTGCATCGGCAGGCGCCGGTGGGGCGGGGCGATCATCTCAGCCTCCATTGAGGCGCAAGACAAGGCCTAGGGCCAATTCAGTGCACAGACCGCCTCAGGGCGGTTTTTTATTGCCCGGAGGAAAGCATGAGCCTGGACATCACCGGCGCCAAGGGCGGCGAAAGCAAGCCGAAAACCCCCGTTGAGGCCCCCGACAGCCTTTCGTCTACGAACATCGCCAAGATCCTGCTGGCGGTGGGCGAGGGCGAATTCGACGGAACGCCTACGGACCGCGATATCTACCTCGACAACACGCCAATCATGGATTCCAGCGGCAACGTGAATTTCCCCGGCGTGAAGTGGGAGTGGCGACGGGGCACGATCGAGCAGGACTATATCCAGGGCATTCCGGCGGTCGAAAACGAGACCACCGTCAACGTGGAGCTTCGTAGCGACAACCCGTTCAGCCGTGCGCTGAGCAATACCCAGCTTTCGGCCGTGCGAGTCCGCATGTCCTGGCCGCGCCTCGCTCAGCAGGACAGCAGCGGCAACACCAATGGCTACCGCATCGAGTACGCCATCGATATCGCTACAGATGGTGGGGCTTACGTTGAGGCCCATCTGGGCGCGGTCGACGGTAAAACCACCAACGGTTATCAGCGCTCGGTCCGCGTGAATCTGCCAGCGGCCACCACCGGCTGGATGCTGCGTGTTCGCCGAATCACCCCAAACGCCAACAGCGGCACCGTCGCCGACACCATGACCATCGCCGGCTACACCGAAATCATCGACCAGAAGCTGCGCTACCCGAACACGGCGCTGCTGTACATCGAGTTTGATGCCCAGCAGTTCCAGAACATCCCGGCTGTCACCGTTGACTGCAACGCCAAGCGCTGGCCGGTGCCCAGCAACTACGATCCGGTCATGCGCACTTACACCGGCGTGTGGGATGGCAGCTTCAAGCAGGCTTGGACCAACAACCCGGCGTTCGTGACCTACGGCCTGTGTGTCGAGGACCGCTTCGGCCTGGGCAAGCGCATCAAATCGTGGATGGTCGACAAATGGGATATGTACCGTATCGCCCAGTACTGCGACCAGCAGGTGCCGAACGGGATTGGCGGCCAAGAGCCGCGTTTTCTGTGCGACATGAACCTGCAGGGCCGCGCCGAAGCCTGGACGCTGCTCCGCGATCTGTCTGCCATCTATCGAGGCATGGTGTACTGGGCCCACGGCTCGTTGTTCATGCAGGCAGACATGCCGCGCGCGCAGGACATCGACTATGTCTTCACCCGTGCCAACGTCATCAATGGCGAGTTCGTCTACGGTGGTGCCGAGCGCAACACCCACTACAGCCGTGCGCTAGTCAGTTACGACAACCCGGCCAACAACTACGACACCGACGTTATCCCCGTGACAGACCTGGCGCTCCAGCGCCGGTACCGGGATCGCCCGGTCGAGATCTCGGCCATTGGCTGCACCCGTGCCTCCGAGGCCCAGCGCCGCGGGAAGTGGGCGCTGCTGAGCAACAGCCAGGACCGCACCGTCACCTTCAAGACCGGCATGGAGGGACGCATTCCGCTGCCTGGCTATGTCATTCCTGTCGCTGATGAGTTGGTGGCCGGCCGCCCGAACGGTGGGCGCATATCGGCAGCGGCCGGACGCGTGGTAACGCTCGACCGTGACACCCCGATCAAGGCCGGTGACCGCCTGATCCTGAATCTGCCCAACGGCACCGCTCAGGCGCGTACTGTGCAGGCGGTCTCCGGTCGCGCCGTGACGGTGACCACTGCCTACGGCGTTCAGCCAGAGCCCGAGCTTCAGTGGGCGATCGACTACGACGATCTGGCAGTGCAGCTGTTCCGCGTGTTGAAAACTGCCCGAACCCAGGAGGGTGAGTACGAGATCACTGCACTCGAATTCAACCCAAGCAAGTTCGCGGCGATCGATACCGGCGCCAAGTTGGACGAACGCCCGATCAGCGTCATTCCGGTGACAACCGTGCAGCCCCCGGCCAGTGTGGCCATGACTTCGACCTACGCCGTTGACCAAGGCATCGCGGTCAGCACCATGACTATTGCATGGCCAGCAGTGGAGGGTGCAGTCGCCTATGACGTTGAATGGCGCAAGGACAGCGGCAACTGGATCAGGCTACAGCGCACCGGAACGACATCGGTAGATGTTGTCGGCATATACGCTGGCGCCTATCTCGCGCGCGTTCGCGCCGTCAGCGCCTTCGATATCACTTCGACCTGGCGAAGCTCGCTGCTTACAGAGCTGAAGGGTAAGGAGGGCGAGCCACCCGCGCTGGCATTCCTCCGCGCCACTTCGGAAATCTTTGCGATCAGGCTGAACTGGGGGTTCCCGACCGGCGCCGAGGATACGGCTTATACGGAGATCCAGATGGCGCCCGAGCCAACTGGGCAGAATCCGCTGCCATTGGGCCAGTTCGCCTATCCAACGCCAACCTACCTGCACTCGGGAATGGCTGCGGCAGTGGTGCGCTATTTCCGTGGTCGGTTGGTTGATCGGACCGGCAACATCGGCCCGTGGTCTGACTGGGTGTATGGGCAGTCCAGCGCCGATGCTGACGCAATCCTCGACTACATCAGCGGTCAGATCACCGAAAGCGAGCTTGGCCAGGATCTGCTCGAAGAAATTCAGAAGATCCCGGGACTGCAGGAGCAGATTGAATCACTGGGCGGGCTAAAGGACTATGACAAGGATGAGCCCTACGAGAAGGGGCAGATGGTCGTCGACGATGGCAGGATCTACCAGGCCAAGCAGGCAATCCCGGCAGATCCATCCGGCGCGAATGCTCCACCAAACTCCACATTGTGGGCTGAAGTAGGGCAGTCCGTCGAAATTGCGAACGGCTTGGCCCAGCAGGTGGCGACCAATACCGCTGAGATTGCAGAAGTCGACGGTAAGGTCACGGCAACAGCCGGTAGCCTCCAGGCGCTGAGGGCGTCAGCCAGGGGCGATGACGGTGAGGGCGATCTGCTGGATGCGCTCAAAGGCTGGGACAGCACCGCGACCTACGCACAGGAGGTGAAAGTGCGCACTGAGGCGGATTTCGCCCAGACCCAGCGAACCACTGAGCTCGGCGCGAAGGTCGACACAAACGAAAGTCGCCTCATCACCGTCGAGACGACAGTAGCCACCAACCAACAGGCCACGGCTACAGCGGTTCAACAGCTGAGTGCCGCAGTGGAAGGAAACTCGACAGCGATCCAGCAGACGTCATCGGCCTACGCTGACACGTCTGGCAAGCTGTCGACGATGTGGAACGTGAAGATGCAGGTCAATGCCCAAGGGCAGTACGTGGCAGCTGGCATCGGCCTCGGGATCGAAAACGGACCAGCCGGCCTGCAGAGCCAGTTCCTGGTATCAGCCGACCGCTTCGCTGTGGTCAACGGCATCAATGGCGCGTTGGTGAGCCCATTCACCGTTCAAGGTGGCCAGGTGATCATGAACAGCGCAGTCATCAGTCAGGCCGACATCATCAACTTGATCATCACGGGAGAGCTCCGGAGCGCGAACTACATCCCCGGCCAGCGCGGTATTCGCATCAACTTTGTGACCAACGAGCTGGAGATCAACGAGTCCACCACTGACGGCCGCACCAACCTCACAGGGGCTGGCACCAAGGTCTATGCCGGCAGTGTGGATGTTGTCACGCTAGGAAGACTCAGCTGATGGCTATCTACGGGCTAAGAGTGAAGCATCCAGCGACTGGAGCTGTGATTCTGGAGATCACGGATCGTATAACGAGGACCATCGGCTCCTTTAGCACCGGGACGACCAGCGGATCTTTTACAGTACCCAGCGGCCTTGGTGCCGCGTTTTTCATCTGCCCTGTCGCAAGCAACTTCGATGCGATGCAAACGACGCCTGAGATCAGCGTGAGCGGGAACACCGTGACTTGGACATTCGTGGCAATTGCTGGATATACGCCGACGCCCGCCGTTGTTCAGTATGGGGTTTATTGAATGGCCGAATACGGACTTCGAATCAAAAACGCCAATGGTTTTGTTCAGATTGATGGCACATACGCCAACCTGGCACTGGTCGAGAAGCTGACGCTGACGGCCACGTCCCAGGCGGGCGGCCCCAACGGCATTATCTACTTTATAACCAGAGACTTCCCAGGCTACACGACAGCCACCATAGCGCTATCGATGCCGAACAACGTTGCGGTTTGCTGGTCGGGTCAGTTGATCAATGGCGTCCTGCGCGTGACGTTCTGGGCCACCACTCAGAACCCGTTTGAAGTCTACGTCTTCGATGTCGCCAGCAGGGGGCAGAGGTTTGCGATCAATTACGGGTTGGTGGTGAAAAACAAAGCCACCGGCGCAGTGGTGTTTGATTCCAGGATGAAATACATGAGGGTCTTGGAAGCAGTTTCTGGTAAGTCTACTGACGGGTCGTTTCCCACGACTGATAGGTCCTATCCCGCGCTAAAGAAAGTGGCGGTAATTCAGAGCGTGTTCTGGGCCTGGTCATTTCACCAGGTAATTCCCAACGACCCAACCGACCCCTCGGCAATAGCAACGATTGCCGCCAGTTGCATATCCAAACCGAGCGCTACCATGGTGAGGCTGCAAGGGGTTCAAACTTACAATAACGCCAACAGGCTCAGCTCCAACCCTGTGCCAAACACTTACTGCTCCAGCTATCACTACATCATGTTGGATGTTTCAGATTACGACTGAACGCACGGTGATGATAGTTGGAAATTCCAAGCGCGGGTCAAGTCTAATCATTTAGAAGGTAATAACTATGCCGTGGTATAGATCCGGTACGGTCGCGATAACGGCCGGCCAGACTTCGGTGGTGGGTACCGGTGTCAACTTCGCCGCAAACGCCAGAGTTGGCGATGCTTTCCAGGGGCCGGACGGGCGCTGGTATGAGGTCGCCAATATCGCCAGCGCAACGGTTCTGAGTATCTTGCCAGCCTACCAAGGCGCGACAGTTTCGGCAGGCGGATATGGCCTTGCTCCGATGCAAGGCTACGTCAAAGACTCTGCGGACGCCCTTCGTGCCCTGGTGAATCAGTACGGAAATAAGCTCGCCGCGCTGGGCACTACTGGCAACTACGATATTTTGCCCGTGGCTAAAGGTGGGACCGGCGGAGCAAACCAGGCTGACGCCAGAGCTGGCCTGGGGCTGGGGACGTCATCTACGTTGGCCGCCACTGTTGCGCAAGCGATTGGAGCAATCAGCCTGCCAACCACTTCGCTGGTTCGAGTACAGGAGGCAGTTTTCGCTGCGCGTGCTCTGTCCGGGCAATACATCAATGACGCCGCGGTAAACATCGACAATTTGCCAGGAGGATCGGTTGGCCTCTATGGAACGGCCTGTTCCGGCACAAAGCCGCCAGCCTACGGAGTGGGTTTCTGGTGGATTGAGACGCAGCAAACCTACACAGGTGGCTCAAGAGAGCAACGGGCTGTCAGCTACGCCGGTGCAGCAACATCGGGCGCGTTGTTGAAAGCACGCAACTGGATTCGTGTCAGCAATAACGCTGGTACGGCCTGGGGGCCATGGGACGAAATCTTCACCACAGGCAACATTGTCGGGACTGTAAGCCAAGTCTCTGGCGCTCCGACTGGAGCAATTATCGAGCGGGGCGCCAACGCCAACGGTGAATACATCAAGCTTGCCGACGGGACGCTGATCTGCAGCGTGACCACCACTCCGTCGATTGCGATGACTAACGCTTACGGCTCTGGAAGTTACGGTGCTACATCCTGGGCATTCCCGCTGGCATTCGTCGGGGATCTTCCGCGAGTGCTGGGCACTGCCTACATGTCCGGACGCATCATGTCAGTTGTTCCTACCGCGTCCCAAACGCTCTCGGGTACCGGTGTTTTTGTGCTCGATACAGCGCCCAACAACCTGACGGGCACCGTTCTAGTAAAACTCACCGCATTTGGAAGGTGGTACTGATGATTATCAAGCTTTCCCCAGTTCGTTCTGACTTGTTGCTCGCCGTGAGTAAGCTAGGTGACGCCCTGGTCATCAATGGCAAGGCGTATGACCTGGCGCCACTCACTGAGGGTGCGTCACTCCCGGCTGAAGCGGTCGGCGACGAATTCATCCCAGTCCCCGTCGAGCGAGTGAGTGGCGACCTGGTGATCACGCTCACGCTACCTCACGCGGCAGACGCGCCTGAGCAGGCTCGTTTCCCGGTCGATATCCTCAACCCGGACGATGGTCCGATATCGTTGCCCGGGCTTGAGACTGTCGAGCAGGTTGCCGTAACCGGCGTTATCGACTGGTCGCAGGTGATCACGGCAGCGATGAAGACCGAGGCGGCCTCTGCGCACCTGCTGGCCACGGTCAGCGCAGAAGTATCCCAGCGCCGTGTATCTGCCGACGCGGCAATTGCGCCTTTGCAGGATGCCGTCGACCTTGATATGGCGACGAACCAGGAAGTCGCACTGCTGAAGGACTGGAAGCGCTACCGTGTTGCGCTGAATCGACTGGCCGAGCAAGAGGGCTACCCCTCAGATATTGAATGGCCTGTCCCTCCGGCCTGATCACAACTGAAACCACCAACCGCCGCCTGGCGGTATTTTTTTGCCTGGAGAAAACACATGACCCATTCGCAGCCTCGGGGTATCCGCAATCGCAACCCCGGCAACATCGACTTCAACCCCCGCAACGACTGGCAGGGCCAGATCGGCAAAGAGCCTAGTGGCCGCTTCGCCATTTTCGACACGCCCGAGAACGGCATCCGCGCCCTGGGCAAGCTGCTGATCAACTACCGCGGCAAGGACGGCATGCCCGGCGTGGGCGGGAAGGGGATCGACACAGTGCTCGAAACCATCAGCCGTTGGGCGCCGAGTAACGAGAACGACACCCAGGCCTACGCTGGCGCCGTGGCCAAGCGCATGGGCGTGCTCACCACCGACCCGATCAACATCAAGGACCAAGCCACCCTGCGCGGGATGGTGGTCAGCATCATCATCCACGAGAACGGCGGCAATCCGTACTCGCCGTCGATCATCGATGAGGGCGTCCGGAGGGCGCTGGTATGAAGTCGTGGACATTCAGGTCGATTTTGCTGCTGGCGCTGCTGGGCTCCTACTGGCTGGTGTATGAGCACGGCCGGTCGGTGGAGCGTGCCGAGGCCGCCCAGGCATCAGCAGAACGAGACAGCGGCGACCGCCTGGCCGAAGTGATCGGCGAGCGTGCGGCCCGCCAGGAAGAACAACGACGCGCCACGGCGCAGGAGGAAGCGAGAGCCCATGCTCAGGAAGAACGAACGATTGCTGATGCTGGCGCTGCTGGCGCCGATGCTGCTGGCCAGCGGCTGCGCGACGAAGCCGGAAAGCTCGCCGCCACCGTCAGTTGCCCCGGCACGGATACCGCCGCTGTCGCCCGAGGCCAGGCAGCCACCCGCGCCGCTATGGTGCTGTCCGACTTGCTCGCACGGGCTGATGAACGAGCGGGAGACCTGGCGAAAGCTTATGACGCAGCCCGGACAGCCGGCCGGCAGTGCGAGCGTGAGTACGACGCCCTGACGCCACCCTAGCCCTTACGCTTGAGGGCAAGAGGGTTTGCAATACCGAGCAATATGAACTGCAGCGCCCAGATAGGCACCATGAGCAATGCCGAGATCTGCCACACCTCATGGTGGAAAATTCCCCGGTCAAACATATTGAAAATATGTGTAGCAATGGCTGCCAGCCAAAGAACGATAAGCATCCTTCGGATTATCTCTTTCATCCTGTACCTCAGCGCATGATTGGTTGCCATCACTAGTGGTCGTAGCAGGCCGAGACGCTAACGTTTTGCCACTATCCTGTCCATCGCACCGCTGGACGGCAATTGCCCGGAGCGGTGTCCATCTATACGATACTGTATCGATATACAGTATTGGTGCCCTATGTACTTCCTTCTCGTTCGCCGGCGTGAGCGCGGCGTAGCCATTCCCGCTGAAAAGCTGCGCAAGGTCCAGCCTTTGCGCGCAGACGTGCACATCGAGTACGGCAACAGCAAGGTGCTCGGCCGCCCCTGCATCGAGGCCTGGGTGTTCAACCCGACCCCAAGCGGCGACATCATCCCTCGACTGCACGACGCTTGCGTGAACGGCATGGCGACGTTAGGGATAAACATCACGGGATTCGAGGAAGTCGACGGCGTGCTATATGCGCAGTCGTGGTGGTGCAGGGTGGTGCAATGAGCAAGCTGCCGAAAGCGTGGCTCTGGGAGCTCGACGACCAAGGGGCGTTGGTAACCGATCCGGATGGGCGCGCCGCCGTGCTCAGCGAGATGGCGTACGCCGCGCATCGCCGCCGGGAAGTAGACGCTGATGGGCTGGCAGACATGCTGGAGTTTACCGAAGCGGCCAGGTACTGGGCGTTGATGGAGGTGGAGGAGGCCTTTCACATCGGCCTGTTCAAGTACGAATCAGTGGAGGAGTGGGGAGGAGACGAGCCAGGACGGATCGTGGTCGGCAGAACGCCTGGATGGGGTACACCGGGTGTCTAAAACTGCGCAGGAGCTTTTCGGTTTTACTGGTCGAAAGTGGCTCAAACTCGCCAATGCATATTAGACAGCTTCGATGCATAGGCCGCGAACTGCGCGGCCTGAGCGGTGATTCTTACGCTACTGCTGCAGTACTGGAAGCTGGTGCTCAACTGATGACTAGAGTGGAGCTATGGAGGCTAGCCCCGTATGAAAACAGAAGATCATCTTCGCCAGAGGCCTCATGCAGCTTCGTCAAAACAGCTTGCACATCCTCCCGAGCTCGCTGAGCAAATTCGCTGTTGGTGATAAGCACCTCCCAGTCAGCAAGCAGCATTTTCTCGTGCTCGGCCTGGTAGTTCTTCACTGTCATAGCCTTGGTTTTATAGTTCAAATCCATCGTTTTTCCGTGTGCAATTGCATTACGGAAACGGAAGAGCTTGTCCACGGTCTGAAGCGGACGGCCACCCATGCCATGTGGGAACTTCACGTCAAACTCGTGGCACAACATCTCCATTTTTTCGAGGGGGCTCAGCCGCTCTAGAGCTTTCCAAACCGGCAAATATTTCGCTCCGAGATGATTCATGTAGGCCTCGAAACAAAAAGCCGTGAGGAGGGCGCTAGAGAGAAACTGCCGCGAGCAGCCGTCTGGTTCAGCCAGCCCGACATCAAGAACGCATTTGGATGCATGCCATAACTCGGAATAGGTATGGAGGGTGCGCTGCTTGGTGACAACGACTTCTGGATCCTTGTGCATTCGAAATCCTCGAGGATGATGATGGCGAAATGGCGGAGCGCTCAAAGCCACATTATCGGCAGAAACGTGGCAAAAACCAGTTCCAAAACTTTTGCGGCGACCCTTGTAGAATGCGGGCTGCAGGCCGGTAAAACCTGATTCGTTTTGGAACTGATTTTTCCCTCCAGCATGCATGAGGCGGCGACTCTTGTATCGGTTTGCAAATCCGTCTACGCCGGTTCGATTCCGACCTCGGCCTCCACCATTCGAAAGCCCCGCAGATTAACTTCTGCGGGGTTTTTCTTTGTGGGCGAAAAAACCTTGAGTTCAAGGTGGAGGAAGGCCCACGTCCAGCCTCCAGTCATAAGCGCGCCCGATGATTCCAAAGTGATATCACTTTCAGTATAGTCCACGCCGGCCGATTCCCGGCCATGCCAATGACGGCGCAATGGAGTGGTACCGATGACGTTCCGGAAAATGATGGGGTTGACAGCAATTGTTGCAATGCTAAACGTTCAGGGTTGCGCGAGTATCGTTGGCGATTCACGCTACCCCGTTGCGGTATCCAGTGCGCCGCCAGGCGCCTCGTTTGAAGTTACCGACAAGAACGGTACTGTTGTTCATTCCGGAAATACCCCCAGTACAGTGACCTTGAAATCAGGCAAGGGGTACTTCACTGGCCAGACGTATACGCTTCACTTCAAGAAAGAAGGCTATCCGGACAAGACTGTTGAGCTGGACTCAAGCCTGAGTGGTTGGTATTGGGGCAATATCCTCATCGGCGGGCTTATCGGCATGCTGATTGTAGATCCGCTCACCGGTGCCATGTACAAGCTTCCTGAAGTCGCCTCTGCTGACTTGGGCAAGCCCTTGGATGCAGGCCAGCCATCCGTGAAAGTTGGCGTAATTGACGACCTGACCTCTGCCCAGCGTGAGCAACTCGTGCCGATCAACTGATCGTAGTGCTCCCTGGGTGTGGTTCGCCCAGACAAGAAAAACCCGCCAACAATTGAAGGCGGGCCTAAAGAACGTTCGAAGCAGTGTCAGCATGCCTGAACAGGTGTCAAGAAAGTGTGAAGAGCATGTGCGCCGCTGCGGGAGAAGCTTCGACTGATCGTTCTTCCGCTCATGGAGCGGCGCGTAAAAAAAGCCCGCCAAGACGGCGGGCAAGGAGCGTTTGAAGGGAAGTCTGTAAGATGAAGCCCGCCGGTTAAGTCAGCATTAACCACAATTCATTGACCCTGGCTGACGATGCGCCTATACAGGCGAACCCTATTCCCAGGAGCGACCATGCGCGACGAAGACGACCTGCACGAGCCCGAGCACGATCACCTGCTCGATCACGAATTTCTCTACGAAGACTTCGATCCCGAGGCGGACGCCCAGGGTGCGGAGGATGAGGTCGAGGAAGACGAAGCGGGGCTGGATGACTTTGATGACGACGAACGCAATCACCCAGCCTGACACGACGATCTGGACGACTGATTCAACGCCCGTCGAGCGAGAAGCGCCCGGGGCCGCTCACTGCAAGCAACAGCAGTCCACCGACGATGCTCAGGTTCTTGAAGAACTGGGTCATGTTGGCGGCGCGCTCAGGGTCGACCATGTTCCAGAATGGGTGGCCAAGCAGCGCCGTGCCCAGTACGAACAGAGCGAACAGGAAAGCTAGCGGACGGGTGTAGAAACCCAGGATCAGAATGATCGCAACGAAGAATTCCATGATCACCGCTACCGCTGCGGCAAGCATGGGGGCAGGGGCGCCCAGTGAGGTCATGTAGCCGACCGTACCTTCGAACCCGGTCAGCTTGGACCAACCGGAAATCACGAAGAGGATCATCAGCAGTATGCGGGCGATGAGGATGATGGCATCGCGTTGACCAGCAAACAGGGAGTAGCGCATGGCGAGATTCCAATGGGCTGTGACAAGCTCCACTTTAGCAGTTGCGCTAAGGATTTCCGCCGCACAGCAAAAAGGCGCCACATGGGCGCCTTTTTAAAGGAATATGGTGCGAGTGGCGGGACTCGAACCCGCAAGGCTCACGCCGACAGATTTTAAGTCTGCTGTGTATACCAATTCCACCACACTCGCACGCTTGAAAGGGTCACTTGGACCGGCGCACCTCTAAGCAGAAGGGCCTGGCAATCAAGGGCGCTTTATAACCCATTGTTATATTTGAGTCAACTACAGCACCTATGATCAAAGGTACGCAGACGTGATCTAACGGGCAATTGACACCATGCTGCCATTAAGCCACTGTTGCCCTTCTGGTTGGATCCAATGAGCGCAATTGCCATGTCGCAGGGCAGTACTTCCAAGGCTCACGGGCGCATTGTCCGCCCACGGCTGATCTGGCGTTTGCTATTCATGCTGGTAGTGCTGATGGGGGCTTTCCTCTATTTCAGCCTGATCTGTGTAGGCGCGTATCTGCTGATGCTCGGCTTTGATGTCGAGCATCCCTTGAAACAGCGGCTGATGACGCTGGGCGCTGGCGGCCTGATCTCGCTCGTGGGTTTGTGGTTGTTGAAGGTGGCGATGCCGAGGCGGATCAGTCCTGTGCTCGTCGAGCGTGAGCATTGATGATCCGCTACCACACAGCCTGACCCAAGCGAGTAGTATTGGCTAAGCTCACTACGTCCTTCCCGCTGCGCCTGTGGAGTTTGCATGGTTTCGGCTGACTGCATCGATCACCCTGTCATGCCCGCTAGCCGCTATGAGCAGCTGGTGCAATCGGTGGTGGACTACGCCATCTATATGCTCGACCCATCAGGCCGCGTGGTGTCTTGGAATGCGGGGGCCGAGCGCATCAAGGGCTACCGTGCCGAGGAAGTGATCGGCCGGCACTTTTCGCTGTTCTTCACCCCCCAGGATTGCGCAGCGGGGCGCCCCGACCTTCTGATCAAGCAGGCCTTGGAAGAGGGTGTGGCGCAGGATGAAGGTTGGCGGCTGCGCAAGGACGGTACGCAGTTCTGGGCGTTGGCTGCCCTTGATGTTATCCGCGATGACGTGGGGCAGATCATCGGCCTGGCCAAGGTTACCCGCGATATCACTGATCGACGCGAATCGGCATTGCAACTGGACGCGATCCGTGCGCAGCTCTTCCAGGCGCAAAAGCTTGAGGCGCTTGGCCAGCTGACAGGCGGGCTGGCACATGACTTCAATAACCTGTTGACCATCATCATCACCTCGGCGAAGTTGGCGCTTGGCAGTCAAGACCCTGTTCGCGTGCAGCGCATGCTCGAGCACATTCTCGATGCGGGCCAGCGGGGGACGGAACTGACCCAGCAACTGCTCACTTTTGCCCGCCATCGACAGCTGGATGTCAGCCTGATTGCGCCCGCTACGGTGCTGGCTTCGACGCGAAACCTGCTGGAGCACGCCTTGCCGCGCGATATTGTTCTGCAAGAGCGGCTGCAACCTGACTTGCCTTTCATCGAGGTGGACGCGGGGCAGTTGCAGATGGTTTTGCTCAACCTGCTGTTCAATGCCCGCGATGCAATCGGCGAGCGCGGCACGATCTGCATTGCGCTCGATGCCGTTGCGCTCAGCGGTGAAGTGGACGGGATGCACGGTCCGTTCGTGTGCTTCGAGGTGCGTGACGACGGGGCGGGCATCGACCCGCAGGTGCTGCTACGCATTTTCGAGCCTTTCTTCACCACCAAGCCTTTCGGCAAGGGCACGGGCCTTGGGCTCAGCCAGGCTTACGGCTTCGCCAAGCAGAGCAATGGTGCAATCACTGTGGACAGCACGGTTGGCGTGGGCACCTGCATGCGCCTGTATTTGCCAGCGTCCCGGCAGGATGCCGATACCCAACCCCACAGGTAGCCATCATGGTTCAGGCACTCAAACGACTGTTGACGGGAATTGAAGGGCTCGATGCCCTGCTCAGGGGCGGCTTGATTGCGGGCGCTTCATACATCGTTCAAGGGCCGCCTGGGGCGGGCAAGACCATTCTTGCCAACCAGTTGGCCTATGGCCATGTGCGCAGTGGTGGCCGGGTATTGGTGGCGACCTTGCTCAGCGAGTCGCATGAGCGGCTGTTCCAGTACCTGGCAACCCTCGATTTTTTCGACCCGGCTCTGATCGGTGACCAGATTCAATTCGTCAGCGCCTTCGATACCCTCGAACAGGAAGGGCTGGACGCTGTGGTCAAGTTGCTCCGCCAGGAGATCGTGCGGCAGCAGGCCAGCCTGTTGATCGTCGATGGCGTGCTCAATGCCCGGGTACGCGCTGAAACCACGCTGGACACCAAGAAGTTCGTTTCGGAGCTGCAAGGCCATGCCGCCTTTGCAGGGTGTACCGTGCTACTGCTGACCAGCGCACGGTTGGACGAGGGCAGTCCGGAACACACGATGGTCGATGGTGTCATCGAATTGGGCGAGCAGCTTGTGGGCAGCCGGGCCGTGCGCCATGTACAGCTGCGCAAGACGCGCGGCAGCGGCTCACTGTCTGGGCGCCACGAATGCCTGATCGATGAGGCGGGGATGCATGTCTATCCGCGCATTGAGTCACTCTACAGTCACCCCAGTCAGTTTGGCTCGGCCACATTGTCGCGGGTCACCACGGGAGTGCCGGCACTGGATGAAATGCTCGGCGGCGGCTTGACCGCAGGCTCGGTCAGCCTCTTGATGGGGCCGTCGGGAATCGGCAAGACCTCCTTGGGCCTGGCGTTTCTAGGCGCCGCCACCTGCGATGCGCCCGCGCTGCATTTCGGGTTCTACGAAACACCGGCGCGGTTGCGCCTGAAGGCTGCCTCGTTGGGTTACGATTTCACCGAGCTGGAACGCCAAGGCGCCTTGCAATTGTGCTGGCAGCCGACAACCGAAGGGTTGCTGGACCAGGTCGGTGCGCGACTGCTCGAATCTGTCGAGCAGCAGGGCAGCAAGCGTGTGTTGATCGATAGCCTAGGCGCGTTCAGCCGCCTGGCTGTCGACCCTGCGCGGCTCAATGCGTTCTTCCGAGCGCTGGCCGGCGAGCTGCGGGCGCGAGATGTCAGTGTCATGCTCACCTGGGAGATGCGCGACCTGTTCGGCTCGGAAATCACCGCCCCGGCGCCTGACCTGTCGAGCATCGTCGACAACCTCATGCTGATGCGCTTCGTCGAGCTTGAGTCCCAGTTACGGCGCATGTTGTCGATTTTGAAAGTGCGCGACAGCCAACATGACCCCGCGTTGCACGAGCTGCTCATCGACTCGCAAGGGATCAGCCTGTGCAAGGCTTTCAAGGGCGCATGTGGCGTGCTCTCGGGGACACCGGTGCCGCAAGGGAGCGGGTGACGGGCCCAGTAGATGAACACCATCCTGATCGTCGATGACGAATACCTGATCGCCGATATCCTGGGCTTTGCCCTGGAGGATGAGGGGTTTCTGGTAGAAAAGGCGAGCAATGGGCGCAAGGCCTTGGAGGCTTTAAAGGAGAAGCGCGTGGAGTTGGTGATCACCGACTACATGATGCCGGTGCTTAATGGTGAAGAACTTGCCAAGGCAATACGTGATGAATTGGAGTTGCCCGACCTGCCGGTGATTCTGATGAGCGGCGCCCAGGCCAGCCAAGGACGCCCGGAATTATTCGCCGCAGTGTTCGACAAACCGTTCGACATGGACAGGATGATTGCCAAGGTGCGCGAACTGCTCGGCACCTGAGGCCTGGGTATACCAACCACCCGATCAAGCGCATCCGTGCGGCTTGAAGCGAAGCACTCAGTGTTGGTCGTCGTGTTTTTCCGGCGCGGGGCTGCCAGCCTGGATGCGCTTGAAGATTTCTTCGCGGTGCACCTGAACGTCTTTGGGTGCATCGATGCCAATCCTCACCTGCATCCCTTTGACGCCCAGAATGGTGACTTTGATGTCATCGTTGATGACGATGCTTTCGCCAACCTTACGGGTGAGTATCAGCATGTAGTTCTCCTTGGTGATGTAGAAATCCGCCAGGCCAAGTGCCGCAGCGGTGGGAGCCTGTCCCTCTTCCTTCTCATTAAAGACGCTTTCGGCGGATATTAATTCCCCCGAAGATCAAATTCTGTTGGCCATCTTGAGTTGCAGGCAGCGAAGTTGAACGCATTAAGGGTGTCGGTGGAGGTGCTCGCTGGCAAGGATAGGGGGCTTCGGGCCGAATGGGAAATTTCTCTGAACGATGAGAGAAATAGCCGCGCTCAATCATCGGGTGCATCTTCGAGCGCCTGGAGAAACAGCAGCAGGGCAACCTCCTCCGGCTCCAGGCCTTTGCGCACGCGGCGTCCTGGCAAGTTTGTCAGCCGGCCCAGCGCGTAATGCTCAAGCACCGCGGGATGGATGTAGCAGCGTCTGCACACGGCTGGGGTATTGCCCAGGCGTGCGGCGACTTGCTTGACGATGGCCGCAACCTGGCGCTTGGCTTCGCTCTCCGGCTCCCAAGCCAAGGGCCTGAGCAGGCTCAGCGCCAGGCTGCTACCCGCCCAGGTGCGGTAATCCTTGGCGGTGAAGTCAGCACCCGTGAGCTGCTGTAGAAACTGGTTGACCTCACTGGAACCGATGCTGTGCCGCTGGCCGTTTTCATCCAAGTATTGGAACAGCGCCTGCCCAGGCAGCTCCATGCAGCGTTTGAGCAGGTTTGCCAGGCGCCGATCACGCAGGGTGACGTTGTGCTCCACGCCGCGTTTGCCTCGGAACTGGAAGCGGATGGTACTGCCTTCGACTTTTACATGGCGGTTGCGCAGGGTAGTCAGCCCATAGGACTTGTTGTCGCGCAGATAGCGCTGGTTGCCAATGCGGATCAGCGTGTGGTCCAGCAAGCTGACGACCAGGGCCATGACCTTCTCCCGGTCCAGCCCGGGTCGGGCCAGATGGGCTTCCAGTTGCGCGCGAAGCTTGGGCAACGTTTGGGCGAATGCCAGCATCCGCCCATACTTGTGCTGATCGCGCAGTTCGCGCCACTGCGCATGGTAACGGTACTGCTTGCGGCCACGTGCATCCTTCCCTGTGGCTTGCAGGTGGCCTTGCGGATCGGCGCAGATCCACACATCGGTGTAGGCAGGGGGGATGACCAGCGCCGCGATGCGCGCCAGGGTTTCAGCATCGCGCACCCGTTGGCCCTGCGTATCGAGGTAGATGAAGCGGTCGCGCCATCGGCGCCGGCTCAGGCCGGGCTGGCTGTCGTCAACATAATGCAGGCTGGGGGGCAGGGTGCAGTCGAGCATTGCGGCGGCCTCGATCAGGTCTCTGAGCAATGGACAGCGGCTGATCGCTTGATGCTCAGCCCAACAGCGCCACCGACTTGATCTGAGCGTACAGCGCCTGACCGGGATGCAGGCCGAGCTGATCCGCCGAAAAGCGGGTGATGCGTGCCAGCAATGCGTTGCCGCCGGCATCCAGGCTGACCAGTACATGCGCCGGGTTGTCTGCCGGGCACGCCTCTTTGACTCGCACCGCCAATCGGTTGAGGATGCTCGAAGCGCTGTCTGCCGCCAGCGCGAGGCTCACGTCGCGGGCCTGCACCTTGACGCGCAAGGTGCTGCCCATACTGTGCGCCGGGTGAGCGATGCGCAGCACAGTGGCATCGTTGCCGGGCAGGCGCAGATCAAGCAAGTCGTAATACGGGTCGTGGCCGACCACCAAGCCTTCGAACACCACGCCAGCGTCCTCGCCCTGGGCCAGCGACAGGTCCAGGCGGGCCAGCGTCTCACCGATTGGCCCGCTGGCCATGGCCTTGCCTTGCTCCAACAGCACCAGGTGGTCGGCCAGCCGTGCCACTTCGTCCTGAGCATGGCTGACGTACACCAGCGGGATGTCCAGTTCGTCGTGCAGCCGCTCCAGGTAAGGCAGGATTTCGCGTTTGCGTGGCCCGTCCAGCGCGGCCAGAGGTTCGTCCATCAACAGCAGGCGCGGGCTGCTGAGCAATGCACGAGCAATCCCGACGCGTTGGGCCTCGCCACCGGACAAGGTGGCCGGTTTGCGTTCAAGCAGGTGTCCGATGCCTAGCAATTGGCACGCCTGATCGAGACTGACTTTGCGTTCGCCGGGGGCAATCCGCCGCCAGCCAAACTCCAGGTTGCCGCGCACCGACAAATGCGGGAACAGGCTGGCCTCCTGGAATACGTAGCCCACCGGCCGCAGGTGGGGGGGCTGAAAGTAGCCGCGTGCGCTGTCTTCCCACACTTCGCCATTGACTTCGATGTACGCGCTGGCAGCCCGCTCCAGCCCGGCCAGGCAGCGCAGGCATGAGGTCTTGCCCGAACCTGAGTGACCAAACAGCGCGCTGATGCCACGTCCAGGCAGTTGCAAGTCGACATCCAGGGTGAAGTCGTCGCGGGCCAGTTTCAGGCGCGCCACAATCGATCCGCTCATTTCAGCTCCAGCCAGCCTTGCCGCGGCGCCCAGCGTACAGCAGGAGCAGCACCAGGAACGAGAACACCAGCATGGCACCGGCCAGCCAGTGGGCTTGCGAATATTCCATGGCCTCGACGTGATCGAAGATCTGCACCGAGACCACGCGGGTCTTGTCCGGAATGTTGCCACCGATCATCAGCACCACGCCGAACTCGCCCACGGTATGGGCGAAGCCGAGAAGGCTGGCGGTAACGAAACCCGGCCGCGCCAGCGGCAGCACCACGTGGACGAAGGTGTCCCACGGGCTGGCGCGCAGCGTTGCGGCAACTTCCAGCGGGCGCTGGCCAATGGCGCCGAAGGCGTTTTGCAGAGGCTGCACCACGAACGGCATGGAATACACCGTCGAGCCGATCACCAGGCCGGTGAAGCTGAACACCACACTACCCAGGCCCAGCGCCTGGGTGGCCTGGCCTATCCAGCCATGCGGGCCGAGGGCGATCAGCAGGTAAAAACCGATGACTGTCGGTGGTAGCACCAATGGCAGTGCCACCACCGCGCCCACTGGCCCGCGTAGCCAAGAGCGCGTGCGCGCCAGCCACCAGGCGATAGGAGTGCCAATGATTAGCAGAATCAGGGTGGTCAGGCTGGCCAGCTTGATGGTCAGCCAGACTGCCCCCAGGTCACTGGCATCGAGTGGCATCAGAGCTCATAACCGTAAGATTTGATCACTGCAGCCGCTTTAGGGCCTTTCAGGTATTCGACCAGCGCCTTGGCAGCGGCATTGTCCTTGCCCTTGTTGAGGATCACGGCGTCCTGGCGGATCGGGTCATGCAAGTTGGAAGGCACGATCCACGCTGAGCCGTTGGTCACCTTGCCGTCCTTGTAGATCTGCGACAGGGCGACGAAACCCAGTTCCGCGTTGCCGGTGGAAACGAACTGGAAGGCCTGGGTAATGTTCTGGCCTTCGACGATCTTGGCCTTGGTGGCTTCAGTCAGTTTCAGCTTGTCCAGCACCTGAGTCGCGGCCAGGCCGTATGGCGCGGCTTTCGGGTTGGCGATGGACAGGTGCTGGTACTCGTTCTTCTTCAGCACTTCACCCTTGGCATCCACGTAACCGTCCTTGGCCGACCACAGGGCCAGGGTGCCGATGGCGTAGGTGAAGCGCGAGCCTGGGACGATTTCCTTCTCTTGCTCGAGTTTGGCCGGGGTGCTTTCGTCAGCGGCAAGGAACACTTCGAACGGCGCACCATTCTTGATCTGTGCGTAAAACTGCCCGGTCGCGCCATAGGCGGCGATCAGCTTGTGGCCAGTGTCTTTTTCGAAGTCCTTGGCGATGGCCTGGATCGGCGCAGTGAAGTTGGCGGCGACCGCAACCTGTACCTCGTCGGCCCAGGCGCTGTTGAGGGTGACCAGGCTGGCCAGGGCGGTGGCGGTCAGGTGGGACAGGCGGATACGCATGAAGACAGCTCCTTGAGGTTATCGTTATAGCGATGACTATATAGCGATAAGCCATTGGCCGGGAAGGGGCTGTTCAGGCTGTATCTTTTCAGCGCCCGACAATCGCCAACGCCTTATTGGCAATTTCTCGCGTCAGTTGCTCAGCCGGGGCGTGCCGGCCCAAGCGCAACGCTTGCCCCGACCACAAGTTGCTGAAGTCGCTACTACCCTGAGGTTCGCTGATCGCCCGAAGCGGCATCAGCGCGCCCCCGGCCAGCGGGAAGCGTGGCGCCAGTGCACTCATCGGCTTCAGCTCACGCATGATGCGGTTGTTGATGCCGCGTGCCGGGCGCCCGGTGAACAGGTTTGTCAGGGCCGTGTCGCTGGCCGATGCACTATTCAACGCACGGCGGTGGGCTGGGGACACCTTGGCCTCGGGGCAGAACAGATAAGCCGTACCGATCTGCACGGCGCTTGCGCCCAGGGCCAGCGCCGCGACCAGGCCACGATGATCGGCAATGCCGCCCGCAGCGATTACCGGCAGTTCCACCGCGTCGGCAATCTGCGGCACCAGGGCGAAGGTGCCGACCTGGCTGGTGATGTCTTCACTGAGGAACATGCCGCGATGGCCGCCGGCTTCGTAGCCCATGGCGATGATTGCGTCGCAGCCGTTGGCTTCTAGCCAGAGGGCTTCTTCGACCGTGGTGGCGCTGGACAAGACCTTGGCCCCTGCGCTTTTTACCCGTTGCAGCATTGCCGCTTCAGGCAACCCGAAGTGGAAGCTCACCACTTCAGGACACAAGTGTTCGACCCATTGGCAGCTCTGCTCATCGAAAGGCGCGCGGTTCGAGACCGGGGTGGGCGCCTCGAAATCGGCACCAAGCTCTTCATAGTAAGGCTGGAGCGCCTGCTTCCAGCGTGCATCGCGCTCGCTGTCGGGTTCGGGCGGTTGGTGGCAGAAGAAGTTGAGGTTCAGTGGGCGGCCTGGGCACGCGCTGCGAAAAGCAGCAATTTCCCCGCGAATCTGTTCGCCCGTGAGCATGGCGCAAGGCAAGGCGCCCAGGCCGCCGGCACGGGCCACGGCGATGGCCATGGCCGAACCGCTGGCACCGGCCATGGGCGCCTGAAGGATGGGCAACTCGATGCCCAGCAGATCGAGAATACGACGGTCGGGCCAGTTGCTCATGCGGTTCTCCTTGGCGAGCTGCCTTAAAGTGCCTTGCTTACCTGTATGTCGCTGATCTTGTCGGCGTCCTCGCCATGAATCTTGCGCAGGGCATCCATCGCCTGCTCGTGCGAGGCGTCGGGCATCACGGCGAAATCCCAGCGGCGCTCGCCGTCGAGCTTGTATTTGATGACGTATTTGATGTTCTGGGTCATGGCGGTCTTATCTGAGTTTCGACGACGAGCGACGGATGATCTTGATCTTGTGGGTCAAGGTTGGCTTGCGCGTTACCGAGATCGGGCGAGTGGTCACGGTGTCGATGGTGATGTTCCAGAAACCGGTGCTGGGTACCGTGATCTTGGCCGGGAAACGCTCGAAGTGGCCGCCGTGATAAGTGTGTCGACCGCCATTTTTGAAGCTGCGGAAGTTGGCGTCGTTCATCAGGCGGATATTGCAGCGCTGAGAACACTCGATGACGACGATATCGTCCTCGTTGAGGTGCTCGCGCTGGTGTACGAATTTCATGGGGTGCTCCGCAAGGTCTGGCTCTGCAAACGTGAACGATACCACGATGTCGGGACTTGCTGCCGCGCCTGATGGCAGGGTGACGGATAAATCTGCCAAAGCACGGAGCAAAAGTGCCTGACTGTGGTCGAACCCATTCCTGATAGCTGAGGTGTTGCAAATGAAGTGGATGGTTGCGGCGTTGTCCCTGGCGCTGGGGGGGTGTGTCAGCGTATCGGAGCTTGAGCAGTCACACGAAACCCTCGACGTGATTTCCGGCAAATCGCCGCGCGAGTATGCCGATTGTGTGAAACAAGAACTGACCGAAACCCGCGATCCGCTGATCGAGGAAAAACGTGACGACGGCCTGCGTTTGATCGTGCCGCAGAAGCTTACATCCGGTGCCGGGCCCGCAGCGTTGGTGGACATTGACAAACGCGGCAGCGGCAGCAGCATCAAGCTGCATGAGCGCTTGAACAACTTCCCGCTGCGCCTGGGCGATGTGCGCACGGCAGCGACCAAATGCATCTCGGGCAGTTGATCTGGCTCAACTGAAACGCAGTTAACAGGTCAATGATCGCCCTTTGGAAGGGGATGGCGTTGTTACGAGCGTCTGGGCGGGGCTAGTATCCATTTGCTTATGTTTTTTAAGCCTAAGCTTATAACAAAAGAAATGGAGATTCGTGATGAGCCCGTTCAGTCGAGTGGCGATCAGCAGCATGCTGGTCTTCGCCTGGCCAATGGCGCATGCCGCCGATGGCCAGAAAGTCTTCACCCAGGGCGGATCCAACCCCGCTGCCATGGCCTGCCTGAGTTGTCATGGCGCTGATGGTAACGGCATTGCCGCCGCTGGGTTTCCGCGGTTGGCGGGCCTGCCGGCCGGTTATCTCAGCAAACAATTGCATGATTGGCGAGATGGCAGTCGCAAGCAGGCGGTGATGGAGCCGCTGGCCAAGGCATTGAGCGAGGAAGAAATCACCGCGGTCAGCCTCTATCTGGCCAGCCTGCCCGGCAACCCGGCGCCCGGCCAGCGTCGCCAACAGATCGCCGACGACGCCACCACGCGCCTGGCCCTCTACGGCGACTGGACCAGACAGATACCCGGTTGCGTGCAATGCCACGGTCCGGGTGGCAGCGGAGTTGGCGAACATTTTCCAGCATTGGCCGGGCAGCCGGCCAGTTACCTGGTGGCACAACTGAACGGCTGGCGCGACGGCAGCCGCAGCAATGACCCCAATCAGTTGATGGTGAATGTGGCCAAGGCCATGACCGAGGAGGAGGTCAAGGCTATTGCCGAGTACTTCGCCAGCCCCGCCAGCCCTGCCAGCCCGGAGGCCAAGCCATGAAAATGCTGATGCCATCGTTGCTGCTGTGGGGCGTGGCTAATGCCCTGGCGGCGCCTATCGCCATGGAAGATCAGTCCCAGCTTAAAATTGCACCTGGGCAGACCTCTGCTCAGTTTGTGCCACCCGCTGAAAGCAAGTTGCCGGACAATGCTTTTGGCAAGCTGGTCCGCGAAGGTCATGCACTGTTCGTCGATACGCGTCGTTTGATGCCTGAAGCTGTGGGTAACGGCATGAATTGTAGCAATTGCCACCTAGACCAGGGGCGCTTGGCCAATTCTGCGCCGATGTGGGGTGCTTATCCAATGTACCCGGCGTATCGCAAGAAGAACGACAAGGTGAATACCTATGCCGAACGCATCCAGGGTTGTTTCCAGTTCAGTATGAACGGCAAACCGCCGGCGGCCGACAGTCCGCAGATGACCGCCCTTTCGGTGTATGCCTACTGGCTGTCGAACAACGCCCCAACGGGGGTGGAAATGGCCGGTCGCGGTTATCCCGACGTGGCTCAGCCGCAGGGCGGCTACGACTTCAAGCGCGGCCAGCAGGTCTACCGCGAGCAATGCGCGATCTGTCATGGTGACGAGGGTGAAGGGCAAAAAGTGGCCGGTGATTACGTGATGCCGCCGTTATGGGGCCAGGAGTCCTACAACTGGGGTGCCGGCATGCACCGGATCAACACGGCTGCGTCTTTCATCAAGCACAACATGCCCCTGGGCAAACCAGGCAGCCTGAGCGATCAGGAAGCCTGGGACGTGGCGGCGTGGATCAACCGTCATGAACGCCCCCAGGATCCAAGACTGGTGGAGGGATCCATCGAGAAAACCCGGTTGAAGTTTCACGCCAACGATGGCGTGAATTTGTATGGACAGACGGTGGAGGGTGTGTTGATCGGGCAGGGAACAGGGGGCTGAAGCGTATACCGGTAGTCGTTGCCGGTCGTATTCTTCACGATCCGTAGGAACTATCTACACTGGGTTATCTCTATGTTCCCATCGGTCGGCCACAGGCGGGGCATTGTAAGGTGACTGCCGCCTGATTAGACTGCGCCGAATTCCACAGTGTCTGCCTTTGTTTAAGGACGTTTATGATCAAGAAATGCTTGTTCCCGGCAGCCGGTTACGGCACTCGCTTCCTGCCTGCTACCAAAGCCATGCCCAAGGAAATGCTGCCAGTGGTCAACAAGCCACTGATCCAGTATGGCGTTGAAGAGGCACTGGACGCTGGCCTGAACGAGATTTCCATCGTCACCGGCCGCGGCAAGCGCGCCCTGGAAGACCACTTCGACATCAGCTACGAGCTGGAAAACCAGATCAAGGGCACCGACAAGGAAAAATACCTGGTCGGTATCCGTCGCCTGCTGGACGAGTGCTCGTTCTCCTACACCCGCCAGACCGAAATGAAAGGCCTGGGCCACGCCATTCTCACTGGTCGTCCGTTGATCGGTGACGAGCCGTTCGCGGTGGTGCTGGCGGACGACCTGTGCGTCAACCTCGAAGGCGATGGCGTGCTTGCGCAGATGGTTGCGCTGTACAAGAAGTACCGCTGCTCGATCGTCGCCATCCAGGAAGTCGATCCGCAAGAAACTAACAAATACGGCGTCATCGCCGGTGAAGAGATCAAGGACGGGATCTTCCGCGTAGACTCCATGGTCGAGAAACCCAAGCCGGAAGACGCACCTTCCAACCTGGCGATCATCGGTCGTTACATCCTGACGCCGGACATCTTCGAGAAGATCGAACAGACAGAACCGGGCAAAGGTGGCGAGATCCAGATCACCGACGCGCTGATGAAGCAGGCGGCCGAAGGTAACGTGATCGCCTACAAGTTCAAGGGCAAGCGTTTCGACTGCGGTGGTGCCGAAGGCTACATCGAGGCGACCAACTTCTGCTTCGAGCACTTCTACAAGGCCGGCAAGGCGTACTGATTCGCCCCTGCAGGTCGACGAGCCATCCTTCGGGGTGGCTTTTTTGTTTGTGGCGGCCAACGGCGGTATGCTGAGCGCCAGCCAAGGAGACTGAATACATGGCCTACGATTTTGATCTGTTCGTGATAGGCGCCGGTTCCGGCGGTGTGCGCGCGGCGCGCTTCGCCGCGGGCTTTGGCGCAAAAGTGGCAGTGGCCGAGAGCCGCTACCTGGGCGGTACCTGCGTCAACGTCGGCTGCGTACCCAAGAAGCTGCTGGTTTACGGTGCCCACGTCGCCGATGAACTGGAACAAGCCGCAGGCTTCGGCTGGACCTTGGAAGAAGGTCATTTCGACTGGGGCACCCTGATCGCCAACAAGAACCGCGAGATTGAGCGCCTCAACGGTATCTATCGCAACCTGCTGGTCAACAGTGGTGTGACCTTGCTGCAAGGCCATGCGCGCATCACCGCGGCCAACGAAGTGGAAGTAGAAGGTCAGCGTTACAGCGCCAAACACATCCTGATCGCCACCGGCGGTTGGCCGCAGGTGCCGGATATCCCAGGCAAGGAACTGGCCATCACCTCCAACGAGGCGTTCTACCTCAAGGAGCTTCCACGTCGCGTGCTGGTGGTGGGCGGCGGTTACATTGCCGTTGAGTTTGCCGGGATCTTCCAGGGTCTGGGCGCCAATACCACCTTGCTCTATCGCGGCGATTTGTTCCTGCGCGGATTCGATGGTTCGGTCCGTACTCATTTGAAAGAAGAGCTGGAGAAACGCGGCCTGGATTTGCAGTTCAATGCCGATATCCAGCGCATCGAAAAACAGGAAGACGGCAGCCTCAAGGCCACCCTCAAGGACGGTCGCGAGCTGATCACCGACTGCGTGTTCTATGCCACTGGCCGGCGCCCGATGCTCGACAGTCTGGGCCTGGAAAACACTGGTGTGGAGCTGGACCCGCGCGGTTACATTCGCGTTGACGAGCAGTATCAGACCACTGCGCCGTCGATCCTGGCCATCGGCGATGTGATCGGTCGGGTGCAGCTGACTCCGGTGGCTCTTGCCGAAGGCATGGCGGTAGCACGACGCCTGTTCAAACCTGAACAGTATCGCCCGGTGGACTACCAGAACATCCCCACGGCAGTGTTCAGCCAGCCCCCCATCGGCACCGTGGGCCTGACCGAAGAGCAGGCACTGGAGGCCGGGCACAAGGTACAGATCTTCGAGAGCCGCTTCCGCGCCATGAAGCTGACCCTTACCGACATCCAGGAGAAAACCCTGATGAAGTTGGTGGTGGATGCCGAGACCGACAAGGTGCTGGGTTGCCACATGGTCGGGCCAGACGCTGGCGAGATCATTCAGGGTTTGGGAATTGCGCTCAAGGCGGGCGCGACCAAGCAGCAGTTCGACGAGACCATTGGTGTGCATCCTACGGCAGCAGAAGAATTCGTCACGATGCGTACGGTTACCCGTTAACGACTCTCGACAGGAAGATGACCTCTTCAAAGTGAGGTCGTTTTCCTACTTGTGCGGCCCGCGATTCGTCGGGCTGACTGATGAGTCACCCTACATATTTACCTCATCACCTTACTGATACTACTCGTGCCGCCAAGGCGGTTGCAGCCTGGCAGTCATTGCCTGGTAATGTCTATCAGAATGAAAAGGTGACTATGAACACTTTCTCGAAATACTTGCTTGCAAGCAGTTGCACCCTGCTTTTCTGGGCTCAGGCAGCCCAGGCTGACTACGGTGATATTTCGTTCGATGGCCACGTAGATGCGCCAACCTGTGTCATTAATGGAGGCAACGGTACCTTACCGGTGACGCTGCCGAACGTGAACGCCTCTCTGCTGAGCAGGGCCGGTCAAACCGCCGGCCAGACGCCTTTCCAGTTAAATCTTTCCAACTGCTCGCCCGGCATCACCCGAGTATCGACCCATTTCTCTCCCGGTGCGACGATCAGCCCGGAGGGCCGCCTGATTGTGGATGCTGGCGGGAGCGAGAATGTCCAGCTGGAGTTGCTCAACGATCAGCAAAGGCCGATGAACCTAGCGGGTGCAAAAGGCCAGCAGAACTCGCAAGTGGTTCAGATCGTCAATGGCAACGCAACATTGCGTTACGCCGTACGGTACTACTCCACAGGTGGGACCACGCCTGGAACGGTAGCCTCCCGTGTGCAGTACGCGCTGGACTATCCGTAACCCTTGAAAGAAGGCAGCCCATCTGGGCTGCCTTTTCTTCTGTTCCTGAGCACAATTACCATGCGCCTTTTATCCAACGCCTTGCGGCGCGGGGTGCTGCTGGCTGTCTGCCTGGCATCCCCGCACCTCGCTGCCAATGTGGTTATCGCCAACACTCGGGTGGTCTTTCCTGCCGAGCAGCCCGAAGTGACCGTCAAACTGAGCAACGTTGGCGGCACGCCATCGCTGGTTCAGGCCTGGGTCGACGATGGTCACCCGCAGAGCCAGCCGCAGGACCTGCACATCCCCTTCAATGTAATGCCGGCAATGTTTCGCCTGGATGCGGGTAAGGGCCAGAGCCTGAGGCTGTTCCAGGCTGGCGAAGCCATGCCCACTGATCGCGAAAGCCTTTATTGGCTCAACGTGCTTGAAGTGCCGCCAAAAGGTTCGGGCAATGCCCTTCAGGTTTCGTTGCGCTCGCGGATCAAGTTGATGTATCGGCCAGCGGGTTTGCAAGGCAAGGCCAGGGATGCTCACCAGGCAATCTCCTGGCAATGGCTTCGCGAAGGCAGGCAATGGGTATTGGTGGCTGATAATGCGAGCCCCTATGTGGTCAACCTGGCCAGCTTGACCGTGCTGCAGGAAGGGCGGGCTGCGATGGCCTTGGAGCCAAGCCACATGCTGCCATTTGCCAGCACCCGCTTCAGAGTCGAGGACATGGCCAACCCGGCCAAGGCTCAATTGCAGTATGCCTTCATTGATGACCATGGCGCAGTGCGCGAAGCGCCAGCGTTGACGAAGGTGCGGGTGGCAGAATGAGGCGCGGTGGCACAAGGGCTGTACGATGAGTAGGCGCTACCTTCATTGTCATGCGCTTGCTGGCGTTTTCTTCGCATACTTTGCAGGCCATGCCGCCGCCGTTGAGTTCGATGCCGGGCTTCTGCGAGAGGGGACTTCGGTCGACCTTCGCCGTTTCGAGCAGGAGACGACAGTGCCCGAAGGGGTCTACACCCTCGATGTCTCAGTGAATCAACAATGGGTGGGGCGCCAGAAGGTGTCTTTGCGTGTACAGGGGTTAAGTGGTCAGGCAGCGCCCTGTTACAGCGAGACTTTGTTACAGAAGCTCGGGGTTGATCTGCAGCGGCTGGACGGTCAAACCCGCGACCAACTGGCGCAAGACGGAGCCTGCGTCCGGCTGGCTGAAAGTGTTGCGGCTGCAAGTGAAACACTGGACTTCGGCAACCTGCAGCTGCATCTGCAAATGCCGCAGTACGCCTTGTTGCGCCTACCCAGTGGCTATCTCCCGCCGGAAAATTGGGACAGCGGTATCACCGCAGGTTTTTTCGACTATCGACTGAATCTCTACGAACAGCAAAACCTTGAACAAGGCGACTCCACACGCCAGGCCTACCTCGGGCTGCGCAGTGGATTCAATACCGGCCAGTGGTACTGGCGTCATGAGGGTAGCTGGCAAGCTTCTACGGGCATGCCTGCGCGTTATCAGCCGATATCGACCTCGGTACGCCGAGATATCCCTGCCTGGTCAGCGCAGTTGACGCTGGGTGACAGCTACAGTGGCTCTGACATATTTGAAGGTATCGCCATGCGTGGCGTGCGGCTGGGCAGTGACCCGCGCATGCTGCCGGAGGAACAGCGCGGGTACGCTCCGGTGGTGAGAGGGGTTGCAAACAGCGTTGCACTGTTGAGCATTCGCCAGCGTGGTGTGCTGCTGCATGAGTCGACCGTAACGCCTGGCCCGTTTGAAATCGATAGCCTGTACGCCAGCGGCCTGAACGATGACCTGGAGGTCAGCCTGCGGGAAGCCGATGGCAGCGTGCGAACGTTCTTCCTGCCGTATCAGGCGGCACCGCTTGCACTACGTCCAGGGGCGTGGCGTTTCGAGTTGGCCAGCGGGGTGTTTCGGGAGGCAGAAGGTCAATCGGGACCAGGTTTCGTGCAGGGCAGTTGGCAACAAGGGTTGGATAACCGCTTCAGCGTACACGGCGGCTCATGGTTAGCTGAGGATTACCTGGCAAGTGCCATGGGCGTGGCAATGAATACTGCGTTTGGTGCGGTGGGCCTGACTGGCTATCACGCGACTGCTACCCTTCCACGAAATCGGCATGTGCAAGGCCAGGCCTGGCGGCTGAGCTGGCGACAGCGTTTGAGCGAGACGGGAACCGACCTGGGCGCGACCTTGACCCGTAGCGAAGGGCCTGACTACTACAGCTTCAACGACTATGCCCGTTCAATTAGTGGCGTGCGTACCGACGCGCTTCGCTGGCAGGCGGGCCTGACCGTTGGCCAGCCGTTGGGGGAGCGGGGCGGGCGCCTGGCCTTCAGCGCCAGCCTTCGGCAAAGCTGGTCTGGCCAAAGCCAGAAGAGCTACTCGCTTGGTTACAACCATCACCTGGGCAGGATCGGTTACAGCATCAACCTGAGCCGCGAGCTGCGTGGGACACGCGAGCCCATCAACACCCTCATGTTCAGTGCCAGCATGCCACTAGGCGAGCGGCGCCGTTCTTCGCTCAGCGCAACGCTCGACAGGGATTCACGAGGGCAGGTCAGATCCAACGTGCGTTGGAGTGGAGTGTCGGGGGAGCGAGGGCAGTGGGGGCATGGCTTGGCGGTGCTGCATCAAGGCGGGGATCGAGCAGACGGTGGCTTTGACGCCAACTTGCTGCACCGCGGTTCGAGCGGCGTGATCAGTGGTTCTTTGTCGAGCCGTCGTGGTTATCGCCAGGCAACGTTCGGGGCGCAAGGGGCTGTGGTTGCCCATGCGGGCGGAGCTATCACAGCACCGCCGCTGGGCGAAAGTTTTGCCATCGTCCATGCGCCGGGTGCCGCCGCAGCCCGCATACGGCAGCAGCCAGAGGTGAAACTTGATCGACGTGGCTACGCAGTAGTCCCTTCATTGTTGCCTTATAGCATCAATACGATCGAGCTAGACCCCAAAGGCATGTCGCGTGATACCGAATTGCTGCTGGCCGCGCAATCGGTGGTGCCACGGGCTGGCGCTGCATCGCTGTTGCATTATCCGACGCGTACTGGTCGTGAGTTCACGCTGCAGGGAAAGTTCGATGATGGCAGTGCCTTGCCGTTTGGCGCGCAGGTCTTTGATGCGCAAGATAATGAACTGGGTATGGTCGGGCAGGGCGGGCGCCTGCATGTGCGCTCTGATGCAGAGGAGGGCACGCTCAAGGTCAAGTGGGGCGATGAGCATTGCTCGATCCACTACCAGCTGCATGCGGATCAAAGCCCGCCGGCCTACCTGTGCCGGCAGTGAAGGGTCGTTGGAATCAAACAATCTATCGAAATGAATTCTTTATAGCCAAAACCAATCACCAGCATGAGCTTTGCCAATGAGCCTTATCGGCGACCAGCGGTTAGGATTCACTCCATCAACTGATTCCAACCCCATGAAGGAGTGTCTCTCATGCCAATCATCAACAGCCAGGTCAAACCGTTCAACGCCACTGCTTACCACAAGGGCGAGTTCGTCCAGGTCAGCGAAGCCGACCTGAAAGGCAAATGGTCTGTCGTGTTCTTCTACCCGGCCGACTTCACCTTCGTCTGCCCGACCGAACTGGGTGACCTCGCCGACAACTACGCCGAGTTCCAGAAGCTGGGTGTGGAAATCTACGGCGTGTCCACCGACACCCACTTCACCCACAAAGCCTGGCACGACACCTCGGACACCATCGGCAAGATCCAGTACCCACTGATCGGTGACCCGACCCACATCATCTCGCGCAACTTCGACGTGCTGATCGAAGAAGCCGGCTTGGCCGATCGCGGTACCTTCGTGATCAACCCGGAAGGCCAGATCAAGATCGTCGAACTCAACGACGGTGGTGTTGGCCGTGACGCAGCCGAACTGCTGCGCAAAGTGAAGGCTGCCCAGTACGTTGCCGCTCACCCAGGCGAAGTCTGCCCGGCCAAGTGGAAAGAAGGCGAAGCCACCCTGGCCCCGTCGCTGGACCTGGTCGGCAAGATCTAAGGTCATGCGTCAACCGTGGGCGGTGAGCAGCCGCCAAAGCTGAACGTCTCATTGCCCCGCCAAACGCCCGGGCGCTAGTGCCTGGGCGTTTTTGTATCCGAAATTCGAAAAAGGAATCGCCCGTATGTTGGACGCCACGCTTAAATCGCAACTGAAAACCTACCTGGAGCGGGTCACCCAGCCGATCGAGATCGTTGCCTCCCTCGACGACGGCGCGAAGTCCCGCGAACTGCACGACCTGCTGGTGGAAATTGCCGGCCTGTCGAACCTGATTACCTTTAGCGCGGACGGTAGCGACGCTCGTCGTCCTTCGTTCTCGCTTAATCGCCCGGGTGCAGACATTAGCCTGCGTTTTGCCGGCATCCCCATGGGCCACGAATTCACCTCCCTGGTACTGGCGCTGCTGCAAGTCGGTGGCCACCCGTCCAAGGCCAGTAGCGACGTGATCGAGCAGATCCAGGCGCTGGAAGGCGAATTTACCTTCGAAACCTATTTCTCGCTTTCTTGCCAGAACTGCCCAGACGTAGTTCAGGCGCTGAACTTGATGGCGGTGCTCAACCCGAACGTGCGCCACGTGGCCATCGACGGTGCGCTGTTCCAGGCAGAAGTCGAGTCGCGCAAGGTGATGGCGGTACCTAGCATTTACCTTAACGGCGAAGTGTTCGGCCAGGGCCGCATGGGCCTTGAAGAGATTCTCGGCAAGCTCGACACCAACGCCGGCAGCCGCCAGGCCGAGAAGATCAACGCCAAGCAAGCGTTCGACGTGCTGGTGGTCGGCGGCGGCCCCGCCGGTGCCTCGGCAGCCATCTACGCTGCGCGTAAAGGTATTCGCACCGGTGTCGCCGCCGAGCGTTTCGGCGGCCAGGTACTCGACACCCTGGCTATCGAAAACTTCATCTCGGTGCAGGAAACCGAAGGGCCGAAACTGGCCACGGCGTTGGAAGAACACGTCAAGCAATACGACGTTGACATCATGAACCTGCAGCGCGGCGAAGCGCTGATCCCGGCCACCGACGGCGGCCTGCATGAAGTACGCCTGGCCGGCGGCGCCTCGCTCAAGGCCAAGACCGTGATCCTCGCCACCGGCGCCCGCTGGCGTGAAATGAACGTGCCGGGTGAGCAGCAATACCGTGCCCGTGGCGTGGCCTACTGCCCGCATTGTGACGGCCCGCTGTTCAAGGGCAAGCGTGTGGCGGTGATCGGCGGTGGCAACTCTGGTGTTGAAGCGGCCATCGACCTGGCCGGTGTCGTCGCCCACGTAACGCTGATCGAGTTCGACAGCCAGCTGCGTGCCGATGCCGTGCTGCAGCGCAAGTTGCACAGCCTGGCGAACGTCAAGGTGATCACCAGCGCGCTGACCACTGAAGTGCTCGGCAACGGTGAGAAAGTGACTGGCCTGCGCTACAAGGACCGCACCACCGACCAATCGCATGATCTGGCGCTGGAGGGCATCTTCGTGCAGATCGGCCTGCTGCCGAATACTGACTGGCTCAAGGGCACGGTCGAGCTGTCGCCGCGCGGCGAGATCATCGTCGACGCCAAGGGCGCGACCAATATCCCTGGCGTGTTCGCGGCGGGTGATGTGACCACCGTGCCGTACAAGCAGATCGTCATCGCTGTGGGAGAGGGCGCCAAGGCCTCGCTGTCAGCCTTCGACCACCTGATTCGCACCACGGCACCGGCGTAAATCTGGCATAAACCTGAGGGTGTCTATCATTACCCCAGACACTCTCAGGAATCTCACCCATGACCCTGATCAGCCGCGAACCCTGGTGGCTAGTGCCACCACAGCCCGGGCAGAAAGAGCAGGACCTGCACTGGGGCTACCTGGAAATCTACGCCGACGGCCGCACCGTGTTCGTCGACCAGCGCCCCAGTGACCGGGAGCTGGCAGAACGCAAAAGCTGCCGCAACTTCCCTGAACCGGAACACTGAGTGGGCTTAGCCTTCGAGTTCGGCCAAGCGCGCCTCCAGGGCTGCAATCCGAGCTTCGAGGGCTTCGATCCGTTCTTCCGAAACATTCCCACCACTGCTACGGCTGCCCCCTTCCTGCTGGCGCGCGGCGAGAATCGCCTCGATTTCCGCTGGATCGCCGAGCGCATGGGTATAGCGGTCTTCGCGCTGGCCGGCCTGGCGAGGCAGGTGCAGGGCAAGGTCGCGCGAAATCAGGCGTTCGAGCTGGTGCTGGATCTGTTCAGTGTCGTCGAAGTCGTGCAGGCGGTTGCTGCGAGTCAGCAACTCGTTGAGTGTCTGCGGCCCGCGCAGGAACATCAGTCCCATCAGGATCAACTGCGCCGGTACCAGCTCCAGCGCTTTGTCCACGCGCTGTTCCCAGCGGTCGGCGCGGCTGCCCATCTGCAGCCGGGTCATGTCCTTGCCTTCGAGGGCACGCAGTGCCTGGCCGACCTGGCCTTGAGTCAGGTTCATGACCGGTTCGCGGCTGGTCTTCTGATTGCACGCCAAGAGCAGGGCGTTGAGGGTCAGGGGGTAGCTTTCGGGGCTGGTGGCCTGTTTTTCGATCAGTGCGCCGAGAATGCGGATCTCGGTACCGGTGAAGCGGCCTTCGTCTGCGGTTTGGTGTTCTGACATGGCCCTGTCTCATTGCGAGGAAAAGGCCACTAGCGTAGGTAAAGCCATCGCTCAAGGCAATCGGGGCCGCATCGCGGCCCCTGCCATTTCAGCTGCGACGCTCTTCAGCCTGGCAGGCCGCCGCAGTGAACAGCACGTCGGTCGACGAGTTCAGTGCAGTCTCCGCCGAATCCTGCAGCACGCCGATGATGAAGCCCACCGCCACCACCTGCATGGCGATTTCGCTGGGAATGCCGAACAGGCTGCAGGCCAGCGGAATCAGCAGCAGCGAGCCGCCGGCCACGCCCGAGGCACCGCAGGCGCATACAGCTGCGACCACGCTCAGCAGCACGGCAGTCGGCAGGTCGACCGGGATGCCTAGCGTGTGCACGGCAGCCAGGGTCAGCACGGTGATGGTGATGGCTGCGCCGGCCATGTTGATGGTCGCACCCAGCGGGATCGACACCGAGTAGGTGTCCTCATGCAGGCCCAGACGCTCCGACAGTGCCAGGTTGACCGGAATATTGGCAGCCGAACTGCGCGTGAAGAATGCCGTGATGCCGCTCTCGCGCAGGCACAGCAAGGTCAGCGGATAAGGGTTGCGGCGGATCTTCCAGAACACGATCAACGGGTTCATCACCAGCGCCACGAACAGCATGCAGCCGATCAGCACCGCCAGCAGGTGCAGATAGCCCAGCAGGGCATCCAGGCCGGACTGGGCGAGGGTGGAACTGACCAGGCCGAAGATCCCCAGCGGGGCGAAGCGGATCACCACGCGCACGATCAGGGTCACGCCATTCGAGAGGTCCTCGACCACGGTGCGGGTGGTCTCTCCGGCATGGCGCAAGGCGACACCCAGGCCGATGGCCCAGGTCAGCACGCCAATGAAGTTGGCGTTGAGCAGGGCGTTGATCGGGTTGTCGACTGCGCTCAGCAGCAGGTTCTGCATCACTTCGCCGATGCCGCCGGGGGCGCTCAACGTGGCCTCGCCGGTGCTCAGGGCCAGGTGCGAAGGGAACAACATGCTGGCGACCACGGCCACCACCGCGGCAGCGAAGGTGCCCAGCAGGTACAGCCAGAGGATGGGCCGGATATGGGTTTCCTGGCCATGGCGATGGTTGGCGATCGAAGCCATGACCAGGATGAACACCAGCACCGGCGCCACGGCCTTGAGGGCACTGACGAACACCTTGCCGAGGAAGCCCAGGTCGCGGGCGATGGCTGGCGCGATGAGGGCCAGGGCGATGCCGGCGAGCAGGCCGATGACGATCTGGGTCACCAGGCTGGTGCGGTTGAGAAGGCGAAGGATGGGGGACATGTGCAGCAAAATCTCGGTAACGTCAAAGGCCGCGACTTTAACACGTCACCAATGAAACAACTCCTTTCTCGCGCCCTCGGTGATCGCCACGATCCCTGGATGTTTGACTTTGCGCTCCACTGAAATGGCGTAGAACGACTCCTGCACCGCGTCCGTCTGGCCGATCAGCTCGACGCCGTACTGGCGGCACACTTCCTCGGCGATCACGCTCGGGGCAACGAAAATGCCGCTGCCGGACTGGCCGAACGCCTGCATCAACGCACTGTCATCGAACTCGCCCACGATCCTTGGTTGAACCTGCTGCTCTTCGAGCCAGCGCAACAGGCGGCTGCGCACCACGGTCTCCTGGCCAGGGATCAGCAAGGGTGCATCGTGCAGGCAGGCGGGAAAGCCCCCGGCATGGCGCTGCGCCAGGGCCTTGGTGGCGAAAAAGCTCAGGCCGCATTCGCCGAGCTTCTGGCTGTAACCCTTGATGTCCAGGTGATTGGGCATCGGGCTGTCGGAAATCACCAGGTCCAGGCGCTGGATCGCCAGGTCGGCCAGCAGGCGTTCCAGCTTGTCTTCACGGCAGTTGATACGCAGTACGTCATCCAGCTCCATGGTGGGGGCGAGCAGGCGGTAGACGATCGACTTGGGCACCACGTCGGCCACCCCCACGCGGAACAGGATCTGCTCCTGCGGGCCGGCGCGCAGCATGGCCTCCAGTTCGCCACCAAGCTGAAACATCTGTTCGGCATACACCAGGGTCTGGCGACCGGTTTCGGTCAGCTCAAGCTGCCGGCCGACCCGCTGGAACAGTTCCAGGCCGTAGGTCTGCTCGAACAGGCTGATCTGCCCGCTGATGGTTTGCGGGGTCAGGTTCAACTGCTCACTGGCGCGGGCGATGCTGCCGGTTTTGGCCACGGCCCAGAAGTAATGCAGCTGGCGATAATTGAGCATCGCTGTTCTCGATTCGTGAAAACCGAAGTATAACCGCTGAAAATACGAATTTTCCTGATGTATCTGGATGTTTAAAATCCGCCTCCATCAGGCGCATTGCGCGCCGCGCGGATATCGACAAGCGAGGACCCCATGCTGCAATTCAAATCCATCGGCACACCGTTGGTGCTAGCCTTGGCCCTGTTCAGCCTTGCTGGCTGCGACCAGGCCGAGAAATCTGCCCAGCAGATGCTCGACCAGGCCGCCAAGTCGGCCAAGCAAGCCATCGATGACACCAACAAGGCGGCGCAGGACGCCTTGAGCGACGCCATCGGCACCGAGGGCGAGAAGCCCAAGGACGCCGAGCCGCAAGACAAGACCCAGGACATCTGACCCAGAACCGTTGCAGGACTGAAAAATGGAATATTTGCTGGAACTCGCCGCAAGCCCCACCGCCTGGGTAGCCCTTGCCACCTTGGTGGCCATGGAAGTCGTACTGGGTATCGATAACCTGATCTTCATCTCGATCCTGACCAACAAGCTGCCGGTCGAGTACCGCTCCAAGGCGCGCCGTATCGGGATCAGCATGGCCCTGGTCATGCGCCTGGCGCTGCTCAGCACCGTGGCCTGGATCGTGCAGTTGACCGACCCCGTATTCGAGGTGTTCGGCAATGCCTTCTCCTGGAAGGACGTGATCCTGATCGCCGGTGGCCTGTTCCTGCTGTGGAAGGCGACCAAGGAAATCCACGAGAGCGTCGACCCGCATGGCGCCAAGGAAGAAGCCAAGGTTTCCTCCACGGTCACCCTGGGCTTCGCAGCCGCGATCTTCCAGATCCTGCTGCTGGACATCGTCTTCTCGGTCGACAGCATCATCACCGCCGTGGGCATGACCGAGCACCTGCCGATCATGATCATTGCCGTGATCAGTGCCGTGATCGTCATGATGGTGGCCGCCGACCCGCTGGCGAACTTCATCAATGACAACCCGACCGTGGTGATGCTGGCCCTGGGCTTCCTGATCATGATCGGCATGACCCTGATCGCCGAAGGTTTCGGTGCCCACGTGCCGAAGGGTTATGTGTACGCGGCGATGGCCTTCTCGACAGTGATCGAGATGCTTAACATCTTCGCTCGCCGTGCACGCCTCAAGCGTGAGGCGGCTGAGGGGTAAGACGATGCCGAGGGGCGTGTTGCGCCCCTTTCGCGGGCTGCGGTTTGACCGCGGCCTGCGGTGGCAGGTGGTGATGGTGTGAATGACGCCGCACGATACGCAAAACGCCCCATAACATGGCGGCAGCGACACTAAGCCACATACCCACCAGCATGAGAATTGCCACAGTCATACTCATGTGTGCCTCCTTCTCTCGGGCCAGCCCACGGCTCACCCTCCAGACACTGCTTTAGTCTAGCTCCGCGTTTGTGACGTTCCATTGATCGAAGGTCTATTGCTTGGTTCGTTTGGTTCCAAGCCTGCACCGGGCTATACCGGCGCGGCGCTGGGCCCTATGATCGGTGGCCTAGAGTCAGAACAAGCGAGTGTCCATGCAACTTCCTACTTTCAAATCGTGGGGCCTCGGCCCACGCCGCCTGTTGCTGGCGTGCCTGATCGCGGCAAGTGTGAGCGGGTGTGCAAGCGCGCCACCGGCGACGCTCAAGGGGCTGCCACAGCGGGTCGAGATCAGCAGCGTGCCGTTCTATCGCGGTAATGCCAATCACAGCGGGGCCATGGCTCTGGCGGCGCTGCTTTCGCAACAGGGCGCACCGATTACCCCGGGGCTGCTGGACAAACCCTTGAACCTGCCGCAGGGCGCCGAGTCGCTGGCCACCAGCATTCCTCGCGTGGCACGCGATTACGGCATGGTTGTATACCCGCTGGACAAACAGCTCGATGCCTTGCTGGCCCAGGTAGCCGGCGGCAACCCGGTGCTGTTGCGCTATGAGGAAGGTTCGGCATGGTGGAGCGAGCCGCGTTATGCGCTGCTAATCGGCTATGACCGTTACAAGCAGCGGGTGCTGTTGCGTTCAGGCATGCACCGGCGCCAGTTGATGGCCTTTGATGATTTCGAATCAGCATGGGTGAAGGAGGGGAGTTGGGCAGTGTTGATACAGCCGCCACGACAACTACCGGCCCAGGTGGACCGGCAGCGCTGGCTGCAGGCTGCCGACGAACTGGCCCGGGCGGGCCAGGAGGTGGCGGCTAAACAGGCGGTGAATAGCCTGGGGCGGTAACCTGCCAGTGCCGGGCTCTTTGCCAAGAACCCGGCACCGATTGCATCAGAAGCCCAGACGGTCGCGCAGGCTGTAGTACCAGGCACCAATGGCGCTGAACGGTACACGCAGCATCTGGCCACCTGGGAACGGGTAGTGCGGCAGGCCGGCGAACGCGTCGAAACGTTCCGCCTGGCCACGCAACGCTTCGGCCAGCACTTTGCCTGCCAGGTGCGTGTAGGTCACGCCGTGGCCCGAGCAACCCTGCGAGTAATAGATGTTGTCGCCGATACGGCCGACTTGCGGCAGGCGCGACAGGGTCAGCAGGAAGTTGCCGGTCCAGGCGTAGTCGATCTTGACGTCTTTCAACTGCGGGAAGGCCTTGAGCATTTTCGGGCGGATGATCGCTTCGATGTTGGCCGGGTCGCGCGCACCGTAGACAACACCGCCGCCGAAGATCAGGCGCTTGTCGCTGGTCAGGCGGTAGTAGTCGAGCAGGTAGTTGCAGTCTTCGACGCAGTAGTCCTGTGGCAGCAGGGTGCGGGCCAGTTCCTCACCCAGCGGCTCGGTGGTGATCACCTGGGTGCCGCATGGCATCGATTTGGCAGCCAGTTCAGGCACCAGGTTGCCCAGGTAGGCGTTGCCGGCGACGATGATGAACTTGGCGCGGATCTTACCCTGTGGGGTGTGCACGACCGGGTTGGCGCCACGCTCGATGCGGATGGCCGGGGTCTGTTCGTAGATGATGCCGCCCAGCGACTCGACCGCGGCCGCTTCACCCAGGGCCAGGTTCAGCGGGTGGATGTGGCCGCCGCTCATGTCCAGCATGCCGCCGATGTAGCTGTCGCAGGCCACGACTTCACGGATGCGCTTCTGGTCCATCAGTTCCAGTTGGGTGTGGCCGAAACGCTCCCACAAGCGCTTTTGCGATTCCAGGTGACCCATTTGCTTGGACGTCAGCGCGGCAAACACGCCACCGTCTTTCAGGTCGCACTGGATGTTGTACTTGGCCACGCGCTCACGGATGATGCGGCCGCCTTCGAAAGCCATATGGCCGAGCAGTTGTGCCTGCTTGGGGCCAACGGTGCGTTCAATTACATCGATGTCGCGGCTGTAGCTGTTGACGATCTGGCCGCCGTTGCGGCCCGATGCGCCGAAACCGACCTTGGCCGCTTCGACGATGCTCACCTTGAAGCCGTTTTCCAGCAGGAACAATGCGCTGGACAGGCCGGTGTAGCCGGCGCCAATGATGCACACATCGGTTTCCACCTCACCCTGCAGCGCCGGACGTGGCGGCACCGGGTTGGCCGAGGCGGCGTAGTAGGACTGGGGGTAGGGGGTGTTAGCCATGTTGCAGGAACCTCGTGTTTTATATTTTTAACGAATGTACTGATGCTATCAATAATAATAAACACCCGCTAGTCGTCCGTTGAAAATCCTTTACTGCCCGCTGGGCACCCCTTCTCTATAAAGGGTTTAAGATTCAGTGAGTTAGCTCAAAAAAAAGTGTTGACACTGATTTTGGAATGCGTAGAATGCGCACCA
>NZ_JBIVYQ010000001.1:155956-980643 GCF_044772285.1 Pseudomonas sp. NPDC090233
CACACGACAGGCACATAGCTCAGTTGGTTAGAGCACCACCTTGACATGGTGGGGGTCGTTGGTTCGAGTCCAATTGTGCCTACCAAACATCAGAAAAGGCGATCCGAAAGGGTCGCCTTTTTTGCATTCTGCGTGCCTTGCAGGGCGCGCGTTGCCGATCCGGCATCGTTCTGAAAGTTTTTGATTTTTTTGAAAAAAACGCTTTACAGGTACGCACTCGATCACTAATATGCGCACCACACGACAGGCACATAGCTCAGTTGGTTAGAGCACCACCTTGACATGGTGGGGGTCGTTGGTTCGAGTCCAATTGTGCCTACCAAACATCAGAAAGGGCGATCCGAAAGGATCGCCCTTTTTGCATTTGCACGTTTGACAGTTTAGCCGTGTGTAGCAAGGTGTAACGTATGGTCGCGGTTCGGCCCAGGGGTCGCCATGCTAGAATCCGCCGCTTCGAAATTGGAGATACACGCGTGCGCAAACTGGCGGTGGTAATGGCAGTGCTGGCCCTGGCGGGCTGTGAGAACGAGGTCGAGGGCGTGCACAAGCAGGTGGCCGAGCACCTGAACAACCCCAAGACCGCCAAGTTCGGCAACGTACGGATCGACACCAAGGGCACCATCTGTGGCCAGGTGCGCGGCAAGGACGCGGCCGGGCAGTACGAAGCCTACCGCAGCTATGTAGCCGTCAAGCGCGACAATGGTCAGTACGACATCATCGTCGACGACAACGGCAACAACCTGCGCATCCGCGAGCTCTGCGGCGGCGCCGACTTGCAGCGCCGTGCCGAGGCCCTGGCCGATCAGCCGGCACCACAAGGCTGGGATGTCGAGGTAATCCAGGGTGCCAACATGGGCGCGCTGAGCGACATGACCGCGCGTCTGATCGAGAAGGGCATTCCGTCTTCGGTCGAGTACCGCGACGGCAAGCCAGTGGTGCTGATGGGGCCGTTCCCTACCAAGGAAGAGGCCGAGGCACGCAAGGCTGATGTCATGGCCAAGCTGGGGACCGATTCAGTGGTTATTCAGCATGGTGTCGAGCGCTAGTCAGGCAGCAGTTTTCCTGCAGGTGAAAAGGCCGGTGCAGACGGCCTGTCATCTGTAACCCGACCCGGCTATGCTTGCTCTGTGAGATGGCCGAACGGGGAGGGCCGCATGTCTACACTGGAACGGGCCATCGTGGTGGCCGCCAGGGCGCATGAAGGGCAATACGACAAGGGTGGCGCTGCCTATATCCTGCACCCCCTGCGTGTGATGATGCGGGTTTCTACAGCGGAGCAGCGGATTGTCGCCGTGCTGCACGATGTGATCGAAGACACGCCGCTGACACTATCCGACCTCGCCCGCGAGGGCTTCAATCTCAAGATCCTCGCCGCGTTGCTGGCATTGAGCCGGCGCGACGGCGAGCGCTACGAAGATTTCGTCGTACGCCTGGGCAGCGACCCGCTCGCCCGCACGGTGAAAATGGCCGACCTGGCCGATAACAGCGACCTGACGCGTATCGCCAGCCCAGGCCCGGCCGATTTGGCGCGGCTGGCCCGTTACCGGCAGGCGAGCGCCTACCTTCAGGCGCTGGCCTAAGCGTCAAGCACAGTCAATCCTCCTTCGGCACCGTCCAGAATATCTGCACGCCGCCATCGTCGCGGTGGGCGATCGTCACGTTATCGTTCTCGGCGATTTCCTCGAGCAGCGCTTCCCAATCCTCTGGCGATTCCTGCTCCAAGCGGAAGATCAGGGCTGCACGGCTACGTTGGGCGGTGGGACTGTTGATGATTTTCTGAATGCGCACACCCAGTTGTTCATAGCGGCTCGGCGTTGCGGGGGCGGTACTGGCCACGGGGCTTTTCCTTGTTTTGCTGTATGCGCATACAGTATTTCACTGCAAGGCATTTCGCAACAGCCCATACAATGAAAAACCGAGGCGCTAACAAGGCCCATCGTCGAGCGCGGATGAACTAGACGATAGGCATGCGTGCCGTGAGGTTCTGTTGCATGTAGTCAAGGAAGCGCCGCTGGAACAGCATCGTATGTTCATGCGCTGCGGCTTCGGCGGCATCGGCGTCACGTGCGGCAATGGCTTCGATGATCTCGTCATGGTCGCGGCCCAGACGATGGGCATTGGCAGAGCTGACGACGTGATCGAAGTGAAGATGCAGGAGACGCTGCCCTTCGCCGAGTAGGCGCTCGTAGTACGTAATGAAATACGGGTTGCGACCGGCATGGGCGATTGCCATATGGAAGGCCTTGTTCAGCTCTGACATGGCCTGGAAATCGCCACTGGTCACCGCATTCAGGTAAGCGGCATCCGCCTCACGGATCGCTTGAAGGTCTTCCGGCCGGTGCTGGATTGCCGCCAGGCGAGAAACCGCCCGCTGGATCAAGTCCAGGGCGGAAATGTAGTTCGGAAACTCCTCGATCTCGAACGGTGTGACCAGCGTCGTACGGTTGGGCAGAATGATTACCAGGCCTTCGGTGATCAGCCGCGCCAGGGCGTCACGTACGGGTGAGCGGGATAGCCCGAACTGTGCGGCCAACGATATCTCGTCCAGTTGTACACCTGGCTTGAGCTTGAGGGTCAGGATCTGCTTGCGAAGCTCTTCATAGATGTAGCGTCCGCTGTGCCGGCGAGGGCCGCTTTCGGTGTCGTTTTCTTTTGCCATCATCCGGTCTCGGTGGGTCTGGCCCGTATCATACAGGCCAGGCCTTGTTGAAATCAGTCTCTGCTGACTTTGTGCCGACCCAGCATGGGGGAGGGCTCAATCAGCGTCAACCTGCGCCATTCAACCCTGCCCCCCAGGTGTCACTGAGCATGAATCCGCCCGCAAGAGGGTCGTCTGGATCTACGCCCAGCTGCTGCAGGCCGTAAAGCCATGCCCGGCCGGAGACCCTTGGCAACACTGCGGGCTTGCCTGCCACCTCGGTGTGCCCGAGCAGGGTGATATTGAACTGCCCGCCGATGGTCGAGCGCGACACCAGATGGTCCCCGGTTTGCACCAGGCCGCGTGCCGCCAGTGTGGCAAGGTTCGCCGAGCTGCCGGTACCACAAGGCGACCGGTCGACCCGGCCGGGGGGCAAGGTGGTGCACGTTTGATAGGTTCGCGTGTCCAGCCGGTTACGGAACATCACATACGCCACCTCATTGACCGACGGCAGCAGCGGATGCTGGATGCTCAACTGTCGGTTGATCACATCCTTCAACGCCACGCCGGCATCGGCGAGCGCCCGGGCATTTTCAGGCGCAATGGACAACCCGGTCTGTTCGACGTCGATCAACGCGTAGTACACGCCACCGAAGGCGACATCGACCTTGAGCGTGCCGAAGGCTTCGGTTTCGACGGCCAGGTCCAGGTATTCGACGAACGCTGGCACCATGTCCAGCGACACGCTCAGGCAGCGGCCATCGGCACACTGGGCGCGGGCAGTCACCAGACCGGCAGGGGTGTCGAGCACCACTGTGGTTTCCGGTTCCTGCATCGGCACCATGCCCAGTTCCAGCAGCGCGGTGACCACGCAGATGCAATTGCTGCCAGACATGGGGTGGGCCTTGTCCGCCTGCAACACGATGAAGCCGGCGTGGGCCTCAGGCCGGGTTGGCGGCAGCAGCAGGTTCACCGACATCTGCAGGCAACCACGTGGCTCCAGGGTGACCAGGCGACGCAGGCTGTCATCGACGTCATTGATGTAGTTCATCTTGTCGAGCATGGTGGCGCCCGGGATACCCAGGACGCCGCCGGTGATGACCTTGCCGATCTCGCCCTCGCAGTGCACTTCGGCCAGTTGAAGTGTCTGTTTCCAACGCATGGGAGTTACCTCACTTGATGTACCAGCCCCAAGGCTGTTCGCTGTCGTAGCGGGTGATCTGCTTGGTTTCCAGGTAGTTGTTCAGGCCCCACTCACCCAGCTCGCGGCCAATGCCGCTCTGCTTGTAGCCGCCCCATGGCGCTTCGGTGAAGGTGGGCTGGGAGCAGTTGATCCAGACGATACCGGCGCGGAACCTGCGCGCTACGCGCTCGCAACGCTCCAGGTCCCTGGACATCACCGCAGCGCCCAGGCCAAAGCGTGAGTTATTGGCCGATTGTACGGCTTCTTCCTCGCTGTCGAATGGCCGGATGCAGACCACGGGCGCGAAGATTTCCTCGTTCCAGATCCAGCTGTCTTCCGGTACATCGGCGAACACGGTCGGTTGCAGGTAGAAACCCTTGTCCAGATGTGCGGGGCGCTCGCCGCCGCAGACCAGGCGTGCGCCTTCTTCCAGGCCACGGGAAATGGCTCGCAGGGTGCCTTCGTACTGGCTGCGGTTGACCAAGGGGCCGAGCAGCACACCGTCTTCCATGCCATTGCCGATCTTGATCTTGCGTGTTTCTTCGGCCAGGCGGGCCAGCAGCGGTGCATAGGCCGAGCGTTCAACCAGCACACGCGAAGTAGCCGAGCAGACTTCACCTTTGTTCCAGAAAATCCCGAACATGATCCACTCGACGGCTTTTTCGATATCGCTGTCGGCGAAGATCACGAATGGCGATTTGCCGCCCAGTTCCAGGGTCACATTCTTGATGTCCTGGGCGGCCGCCTGCATGATGCGGCTGCCCACCGGCACGCTGCCGGTGAACGCCAGCTTGTCCACGCCCGGGTGCGCGGTCAGGGCGGCCCCGACCTTGGCGCCAGGGCCGGTGACGATGTTCAGCACACCCGCTGGCAGGCCGGATTCGTCGGCGATGCGGGCCAGTTCCAGTGCGGTCAGCGACGTCTGTTCGGCAGGTTTGAGGATGATGCAGCAGCCAGCGGCCAACGCCGGGGCAATCTTCCACGAAGCCATCAGCATCGGGAAATTCCACGGTACGATGGCGCCAGCGACACCAATCGGTTCTTTGCGGGCGATCGAGGTGAAGCGGTCGTCGGACAACGCGACATCCTTCTCGCGATGCCGATCCAGCTCTTCTGCCAGGTTGGCGTAGAAATCAAAACAGCCGGCAGTGTCGCCAATGTCCCACATGGCTTCCGGAAAAGGCTTGCCGTTGTCACGCACTTCGAGGGTCGCCAGCGCTTCCTGGCGGGCGCGGATGCCGTCGGCGATCTTGCGCAGGTAAGCGCCACGTTCGGCGCCGCTCAGGCGCGGCCATGGACCTTCATCGAAGGCCCTGCGGGCAGCCTTCACCGCTACATCGATATCCTCCGCGCAGCCGGATGCCACCGTGGTGATCAAGCTTTCGTCACTCGGGTCGAACGTGTCAAAGCTGCCGCCATTGATCGGGCTGACCCACTGGCCATTGATGTAGAACTGGTCGTAGCGGTTCATGCAGTACCTCCAATAAGGGCGAAGCGTCGTGCGCTGAATGCGGACAGGTTTTGTGCCGGTGTGCGTCGTGCGACCAGGTCGGCGACCAGGCGGCCGGTGGTGGCGCCAAGGGTCAGGCCAAGCTGGCCATGACCGAAGGCCATGATCACGTTGTGCAGGCGGGGGGAGCGGTCTATGACCGGCTTGGTATCCGGCAGGAAAGGCCGGTAGCCGACCCCGAATTCCATCCCCTGGGTGTTGAGTTGCGGCAACACGCGGCGGGCCTTTTCCATGATGATTTCGGCGCGCTTGAAATTCGGCTCGGCACCCGGGGCGGCGAACTCGATGGTGCCGCCGATTTGTAGGCCGCGGGTCATCGGGGCGAAGCAGAAGCCACCGTCGGCATAGATCACCGAGTGGCGGATGTCGACATCGGGGTGAGGCAAGACGGCCTGGTAGCCTGCAATCCCGGCCAACGGGATGTTCACCCCGAGGCTGTCGAAGAACGGGCGCGCACCGGTTCCTGCGGCCACCACCAGGTGATCAGCCGGCAGACGAGTGCCGTCGGCCAGGGTTACGCCGCAGGCACGATCATGGTTCTCGTCGATCTTCGCCGCCGTCTGGCGCAGTCGCACGCCGCCCTGGGCGATGAAACTCGCGGTCAATGCTGCGATGAAGCCTTCAGTGTCGTTGACGGCGCGCCAGTCGGGGAACAACAGGCCCTGTTGGAATTTTCCCGCCAGGGCGGGTTCGAGGTCGCCAATGGCAGCAGCGTCGAGTTCCTCCGACCTGAAGCCCAGTTGCTTGCGCAGCGCCAGATGAGGGCGCTCATGGGCGAGACCCGCTGGCGAATCGAACACTTCGAGAATCGGGCGATCACCCAGCAGCGCCTTGTCGGGGCAGGCGTCGAGCAACGGGGCGTAATCTTCATAGACATGCTGGGTCAGGCGCGCCATGTCCTGGGCGATCTCGTTGATCTTCGAGGCGCGTGCGCAAGCCAAAAATCTCAGAAACCAGGGCAGGATGCCCGGCAGTGCGCTCGGGCGCAGGGCCAGGGGGCCTTTCTGGTCCATCAGCCAGCCTGGAATTTTCATCAGGATGCCGGGCTTGGACAAAGGGATGACTTCACTGACCGCCATCTGACCGCAGCTCCACTTGGCGGTGCTGTTGCCAGGTTCGGCGGGGTCGATGAGCGTAACTTTGTGGCCTTCGCGTTGCAGATAAAGCGCGCAGCAGACACCGACGATACCGCCGCCGATGACGACGGCGTTCTGCGATGACGGTTGTGGGGTGGGCATGAGTCTGTACCTGTAGGGCGGGCTTGCCCCGCGAATGGGCCGCAACGCGGCCCCTAGGCGATTACTGTTGAGAGGCTTCGAACACTTTGCGGAATTCGCGCTTTTCTTCATCGGTCAGCGGCAGCAGCGGAGCACGGGCATTGCCGACCTTGAATCCGGCCAGCTCCGCACCGTACTTGACCTTCTGCACGAATTTACCGCTTTCCAGGTTGGCCATGACCGGGAACAGGCTGCGCATGACCTGCTGAGCGCCGCGGATATCGCCGCCGGTGAAGGCCTTGTGGAAGGCCACGACCTTCTCCGGGAAGATGTTGGCCGGGCCGCAGATCCAGCTGTCGGCGCCCCACAGGTAGAAGTCCAGGGCCTGGTCGTCCGAGCCGCAGGACAACTGGAGGCCTGTGTATTTTTCACCGATTTCGATGGCGCGCAGCAGGTTGCCGCTGCTTTCCTTGATGCCGATCACGCGCGGGTGCTGGTGCAGCGCGGCGATCACGTCCAGGCCCACTTCAACGTTGGTGCGGATCGGGTAGTTGTACAGCACCACGTTGATTTCCGGGAATGTCTCCAGAATGGTGTGGTAATGGGCCAGCAGCTCCTCCTGGGAAGGCAGGGCGTAGTAAGGCGGGGCGATCAGCAGGTTGGTGTAACCGGCATCGACAGTCTGCTTGACCTGCTCCAGCACTTCGCGGGTGCAGGACCCGTTGGCGCCGGCGATCAATGTGCCGCGCTCACCGACCACTTCCTTGACGGTGGCCAGAATCTGGCGACGCTCGTCATTGGCCAAAGCGTAGTACTCGCCGGTCGAGCCCAGGGGTACGAAACCGCTGACGCCTGCTTCGAGCTGATGCTCCAGGATCGAGGCCAGGGTGTCGTGGTCGACGTTGCCAGCGGCGTCGAATGGGGTGACCAGTGCAGGGAGGATACCGTTGAGTTTCATGTTGAATCTCCGAGTGGTTATTTCAGGTAATGAAGACCGGTCAGGTCGGGTCAATAGGCATAGCGGCGCAGCAGACGCCCTTCGACCACGCCGACCAGGCGGGTCAGTGGGAAGGCCACGAGGAAATAGATGACGGCCACCGCCGAAAGAAACTCGACCGGGCGTGCAGTGCTGTTGGAAATGTTCTGGCCGACGAACATCAGGTCGGCAACACCTACCGAGGAGATCAGCGCGCTCTCCTTGAACAGGCTGACCACGTTCGACAGCAGGGGCGGCACGGCGCGCAGCAGGGCCTGGGGGAAGACCACGTAGAGCACCTTGACCTTCGAGGTCAGGCCCAGGGCTGTACAGGCGTCGTGCTGCTCGCTGGCGATCGACTTCAACGCGCCACGGAAGGTCTCGCTGGTAATGGCGCCCATGAACAGCGTCAAGGCGATCAGCACCGACACATACGGCGGAATGTCCAGGCCAAACACCACCGGGAAACAGAAGAACACCCAGAACAGCTGAATCAGCAGCGGCGTGCCGCGGAAGAACTCCACGTACAGCGTCAATGGCAAACGCAGCAGTGGGGTCTTCGCCTGGCGCAGCAAGCTGACGACGAAGCCGAGCAGGCTACCCAGCAAGGCGCATGCGCCAGTGAACGCCAGGGTCAGCAGCAGGCCGTTGAGCAGGACAGGCCAGTAACCGAGTACAACCGAAAAATCGAGTGGCATGGCTATCTCCTCAGTGCTGGCCGGCCAGTTCCTGACGCCGCTCGAACCACTGCACCAGCTGCGCGATCGGCAGCGACAGGGCGAAATAGAGGAGGGCGATCAGGGTGTAGGTTTCCAGTGGGCGGTAGGCCTCGGTCGCGAGGCTCTTGCCCACGTACATCAGGTCGGCCACGGCAACGATGGCGACCAGCGCGCTCTGCTGCAGGGTGCCAATGCCGTTGGTGATCAGCACGGGCAGCGCGCTGCGCAGCGACTGCGGCAGGACCACGTAAAGCGTGCGCTGCCAGTTGTTCAGGCCCAGGGCGATCGAGGCGTCCAGATGTTCGCGCGGCACGGCCTGCACACCGGCGCGGTAGGCTTCGGCATTGAACGCGGTCAGATTCAGGCCCAGCGCCAGGAAGCCCATGGTGATCGGGTCGATGAACACGTCGAACAACATCGGCACGCAATAGAAGAACCAGACGATCTGCAGCAGTGCCGGGGTGCAGCGGAAGAATTCGATGAACAACTGTGCCGGCCAACGAACGAAGAACCAGCGGCTCAGTGTCATCAGGCAGAGGAGAAACCCACAGGTCAGGCCGATCAGGTTCGAGACCAGCGCCAGTTCCAGGGTGACCTTGAGCCCGTCCAACAGCGCCGGAACGCTGCCGCTCAGGAAATGGAAGTCGAATTGATAGTTCATGGCAGTGCCCTCAATCGAAATGCACGACCTTTTCCAGGAATTCGCGGGTGCGGGCTTCCCTGGGTTGGGTAAAAATCTGTTCGGGATGGCCCTGCTCGACGACCTTGCCATTGGCACAGAACACCACGCGCGTGGCGATGTGGCGGGCGAAGTGCATGTCATGGGTGACGATGATCATCGCCATCTTCTGCTCGGCCAGCTGCATCATCACGTTCTGCACTTCGATGACCATTTCCGGGTCGAGCGCCGAAGTCACTTCATCGAACAGCATCAGCCGAGGTTCAAGCATCAGCGCGCGGGCAATTGCCACGCGTTGCTTCTGGCCGCCGGAAAGCTGGCTGGGGTAAGCGTGCAGCTTGCTTTCGAGGCCCAGCCGGGCGAGGTAGATACGGGCTTTCTCGGTCGCCTCGGCCTTGCTCAGGCCGTGGACCTTGACCGGTGCCAGGGTCAGGTTGCCGAGCACCGAGAGGTGCGGGAACAGCGTGTAGTGCTGGAACACCATGCCGATCTGCTTGTGCAGTGATTCATCCAGTGGTTTGCCGTGTTTGCGGCTGCCGTCGATGTAAGGTTTGCCTTGGAACTGAATGCTGCCTCCCTGAATACCTTCCAGGCCCATCAGCACCCGCAGCAGCGAACTTTTACCGCTTCCGGACGGGCCGATAATCACCAGGCGGTCATCGGCTCGCATGTCCAGGTTCATCCCGTCCATGACCACCAGCTGTTCGGAATAGGCCTTGCGCACGCTTTGAAGCTGGATGAAGGAGCCGCCCTGGGCGAAATTCGGGTTGAACGAAGTCTGTGGCTGCGAGGCCACCAAATGAGCACGGGTCATCATTGTCGTCTCCGCGAGGGTGCCCTTGGCCAGGCCCCTCGGCATGTCGGCAGGAGTTACTGGGCTTTCTTGCCCGCGAGGATTTCGGCGGACGCTTTGTCCACCAGTCGGTCGATCTCACCGGTCTCGCGGCGCTGGGTCAGGTAGGCATCGAGCTGGGCCATGTCTTCGGGGGGCGTCTGCAAGGCCAGGGCAAAGGACACGCCTTGCTTGGCCAGTGCCGGTTCTGGCAACACTTCGTTCGTCCAGTCATTGGCCAGGGCGAACAGGTGATTGGTGTCGTTGGCGTCGGCAAGGATGTCAGCGCGCTTGGACATCAGCGCCATGCGCGTCTCATCGGAGCCTGGAAGGCGCATCAGCGTGGCATTTCTGATCGCTGACGAGACGGCTTTATCCGCTGCGGTGCCGGAGATCACGGCAATCGTCACGCCGGGCTTGTCATAGTCGGCCAGCTGATTGCCGAGGCCGGCGAACTTTGGGTTTTCTTTGTTGATCAGCAGCGAAATCTGGTAATCGGTGGCCGCCACCGAAAACGCGACCGCTTTGGCACGTTCCGGCGTTTTGTTGAGCGCCATCGCCATGTCCCATTTACCGCTCTGCAACCCGGCAACCTGGTTATCCCAGCTGGTGTCGACGAACTGTGCCTTCACCTTCAGGACGTTCTCGGCAAAGTCGCGGCAGAGCTCGACGAAGTAACCGCTGTACTGACCCGATGCGGGGTCGCGCATCACATAAGGTGCGGCCACTGCTGCACCGCAGCGAAGCACCCCGGCTTCTCGCACGCTCTGCCATGTCTGTGTTTCCGCGTGTGCGCTGGGCTGTATCAGCAGGGTCAGCGCCGTGGCGATGCAGGCAAGGCTGCAACTGATCTTGCGGGAATAGGACTGTGCCATGTTGATGCTCTCCGGTGATTTGTTCTTGTACGCAGAAGAGTAAGCCGACGATGCAGTATTGAGTGCTGCATTGTGTGCAGCGCTGCATTCAGGCTATTGTGGTTACAGGAAGTCTGTCAACACGCTGAAGTCATTTTTTTGAAGCAAGAGAAAGGGGAGTACACATGAGCGACGTCACACGAGCCCTCGGCGGGCAGGTTGTCCTGGTGACAGGTGCCTCGGGCGGGATAGGGGCGGCCATCGTTGAGCAACTGGCCGCTGAAGGCGCTCGCCCCGTGATCCATTACAGCCGTGATGTGCAAGGAGCCCTGCAGTTGTTGCAGCGGATCGGCGGCAATGGCTGGACCGTGCAGGGCGATCTCAGCGATGAGACAGGGCCAGAACAGCTATGGCATGCAGCGCTGGATGTGAGCGGTGGACGAATCCACGCAGTGGTCAACAATGCGGGTATCCGCACCGAGATACCCCTGGATGCGCCGGCTTCAAGCTGGCGCGAAGCCTGGCGGCGCGAATTTCAGGTCAACTTCTTCGCCGCTGCTGATCTGTGCCGCGAAGCGGTTGCGCATTATCGCGCTCATGGTGGTGGCCGGATCATCAACATGGCCAGTCGGGCGGCCCAGCGTGGGTATGCCGCAGACGCGTTGCCGTATGGTTCAAGCAAGGCAGCGCTGATCAACCTGACTAAATCGCTTGCCCGCAGCGTAGCCAGTGAAGGCATCGTGGCAGTCGCGATTGCGCCGGGATGGGTGCGTACGGAGATGGCCGAACAATTCATTGCTCAGCACGGAGAGGCTGCGGCAGTTGCCGATATCCCGGTGGGGCGCATGGCCAGCCCGGCTGAGGTTGCCGAGCTGGTTGCATTCACGCTGCGCCCATCCCAGGTTTCACTCAATGGCGCTACGCTGGATGTGAATGGCGGCAGTTACATTCGCTAAGGCGAGGCGGGGTTGAAGTCCAGCGCAGCCGGGGCGTGACTCTGGCTGCGCTGGCCGAGCCTCAATACTCCCAGAAAATCCGCTGCAGCTCTTTGCTGTCCTGGGTCTTGGTCATCGCCACCATCGCCAGAATTCGCGCCTTCTGCGGGTTCAGGTCATGCGCCACGACCCAGTCGTTCTTGTCGTCAGGCTGTTCGGCATTGCGCAGTACGAAACCGCCCTGGTTTACGTGCGACGAACGAATGATCTGTACGCCGTTCTTGCGCAGTTCCTGCAGCGCCGGCACCACCCGCGACGACACCGAGCCATTGCCGGTGCCGGCATGGATCAGTGCTTTCGCACCGTTTTGTGCCAGTGCCTTGTAGGCCGTGTCGGTCACGTTGCCATAGCCGTAGGCGATGTCCACCTGGGGCAGGCTGCTGATCTGCTTGATGTCGAATTCCGAGTTCACGGTATGGCGCTTGGCTGGCAGGCGGAACCAGTACGATTTGCCCTCCACGACCATGCCCATTGGGCCCCAGGCGCTCTTGAAAGCCTCGGTCTTGATGTTGACCGACTTGCTGACATCACGGCCGGACTGGATCTCGTCGTTCATGGTCACCAGCACGCCCTTGCCCCGGGATTGCTTGTCACCAGCCACGGCCACTGCGTTGTAGAGGTTGAGCATGCCGTCGGCGGACATAGCGGTACCTGGGCGCATGGAGCCGACCACCACGATTGGCTTGTCGGTCTTTTCCACCAGGTTGAGGAAGTAGGCGGTTTCTTCCAGGGTGTCGGTGCCGTGGGTGATGACGATCCCGTCAACGTCGTTGCTTTCGGCCAATTCGGCTACGCGTTTGCCCAGCTTGAGCAGGTCGTCATTGCTGATGCTTTCGGAGGCGATCTGCATCACTTGCTCGCCGCGCACATTGGCGATTTCGGCCAGTTCCGGCACGCCGGCGATCAGCTTGTCGACTCCGACCTTGGCGGCCTGGTAGGTAGCGCTGTTGGCGGCGCTGGCGCCCGCACCGGCAATGGTGCCGCCGGTGGCAAGGATGACCACGTTGGCCAGCTTCTGCTGGGTTTCGGCTTCTTTGGCCGAAACCGCGGCTGGCAGGATCAGCAGTAGCGCCAGGGTAGAGGGGGCGAAGGACTTCAGTGCAACATTGATCATTATTGTGCTCTCTTCCTAGTGAGATATTTTTGTTGAGTTGCGCACTCACCAAGGCAGGTTTCGTACCACGTAAGCGAAAGGCCACGAACACGGCTGCTGTAGGTGCATGCACGAGGCCCCATCCGTTCGGTGCCCCGAACAAGCATAGGAAAACCTGTTCGGTTTTTCGGATTAATCTCGGGTAATCTGCAGCAGGTGTCGTGACATCACCGGCAGCGAAACGGATTTGACAAAATCACGTCCTATTCCCATAGTTAGTCAACGCAAACGTTTGCGATCCGATAAAAACCACAAGATTCGGAGTCATCTCCCATGAAACTGCCGTTCCCCGGTCGTCTGCTGGCGCTCGCCGTCATTTCCTCGCTGTCTCTCGCGCTACCGCTATCGGCCGCCCATGCCGAAGAGAAGCCCAAAGTAGCCCTGGTCATGAAGTCGCTGGCCAACGAGTTCTTCCGCACCATGGAAGACGGCGCCAAGGACTATCAGAAAGATCACGCCAACGAATTTGACCTGGTTGCCAATGGCATCAAGAACGAAACCGATACCGGCGAGCAGATTCGCATCGTCGAGCAGATGGTCAACTCGGGCGCCAAGGCCCTGGTGATCGCGCCGGCCGACTCTAAGGCGCTGGTATCGGCAGTGAAAAAGGCCATGGACAAGGGCGTGGTGGTGATCAACATCGACAATCGTCTGGACCCCGAGACCCTCAAGGCCAAAGGCATCAGCGTACCCTTCGTAGGCCCCGACAACCGCAAGGGCGCCCGCTTGGTCGGCGACTACCTGGCCAACCAGAAGCTCAAGGCCGGCGACCAGGTCGGCATCATCGAAGGCGTGCCGACCACCACCAACGCCCAGCAACGCACCGCCGGCTTCAAGGACGCCATGGAAGCGGCGAAGATGAAGATCGTCTCGGTGCAGTCCGGCAACTGGGAAATCGACAAAGGCAACGCTGTCGCCGCCTCGATGCTCAACGAATACCCCGACCTCAAGGCGCTGCTGGCCGGCAACGACAGCATGGCCCTGGGCGCCGTGTCGGCCGTGCGCGCCGCCGGCAAGGCCGGGCAGGTGCAAGTGGTGGGCTACGACAATATCAACGCCATCAAGCCGATGCTCAAGGATGGCCGCGTGCTTGCCACCCTCGATCAGGCTGCCAGCCAGCAGGCGGTGTACGGCATCCAGGCAGCGCTGAAAATGCTCAAGGGCGAGAAGCCGGACGTGGACGCCGATAACGTGATCCAGACCCCGGTCAAACTCATCACCAAACCTTGACGGTCAGGAGAGGTGGCCATGTCTGCAAAGGCCAATGAAGTACTGCTGACAGCCAGCGGCCTGGGGAAAAGCTACGCGCAGCCGGTGCTGGGTGATGTCGGCCTGGCGCTGCGGGCCGGCGAGGTGCTGGCCCTGACTGGCGAGAACGGCGCGGGCAAGAGTACGTTGTCCAAGCTCATCAGCGGCCTGGAAACACCCACAACCGGCAGCATGATCTTCCGTGGCCAGGCCTACGCCCCTGGCAGTCGCAGTGAGGCCGAGCGCCTGGGTGTGCGCATGGTCATGCAGGAGCTCAACCTGCTGCCGACCCTGACCGTCGCCGAGAACCTGTTCCTCGACAACCTGCCCAGCCGTTTCGGCTGGATCAGCCACAAGCGCCTGCGCCAACTGGCCACGGCTGCCATGGCCCAGGTCGGCCTCGACGCCATCGACCCAGATACGCCGGTCGACGAGCTTGGTATCGGCCATCAGCAGATGGTCGAGATCGCCCGCAACTTGATTGGCGATTGCCATGTGCTGATCTTCGACGAGCCAACGGCCATGCTCACCGCCCGTGAGGTGGAGCTGCTGTTCACCCAGATCGAGCGCTTGCGTCAACGCGGCGTGGCGATCATCTACATCTCCCATCGCCTCGAAGAGCTGCAACGCGTGGCCCAGCGCATCGTCGTGCTGCGCGACGGCAAGCTGGTGTGCGACGAGTCGATCCAGCGTTACAGCAGCGCCGAGCTGGTCAATCTGATGGTCGGGCGCGAGCTGGGCGAGCATATCGACCTGGGCCGCCGGCAGATCGGCGCGCCGTTGTTCAAGGTCGACCGGCTGTGCCGCGGCGACAAGGTGCGCGACGTCTCGCTGGAAGTCCGGGCCGGGGAAATCTTTGGCATCTCCGGGCTGATTGGTGCCGGGCGTACCGAGCTGCTGCGGCTGATGTTCGGTGCCGACCGCGCCGACAGCGGCAGCATCGAAGTCGGCCGGCCACTCAAGCCGGTAAACATCGATTCGCCCAAGGCAGCGGTCAAGGCCGGCATTGCCCTGATCACTGAGGACCGCAAGGGTGAAGGCCTGCTACTGACGCAGTCGATCAGCGCCAACATTGCCCTGGGCAACCTCGCGGCGTTGTCCCGCGCCGGAGTGGTCGACCGCGAGGCCGAAAAGGCCCTGGCCGAACGCCAGATCAATGCCATGCGCATCCGCAGTGCCAATGCTTCGCAAGCGGTTGGCGAGTTGTCCGGCGGTAACCAGCAGAAGGTGGTGATCGGCCGCTGGCTGGAGCGCGACTGCCAGGTGATCCTGTTCGATGAGCCCACGCGTGGCATCGACGTTGGCGCCAAGTTCGACATCTATGGCCTGCTGGCCGAGCTGGCGCGCCAGGGCAAGGCCTTGGTGGTGGTGTCCAGCGACCTGCGCGAACTGATGCTGATCTGCGATCGCATCGCCGTGCTCTCGGCCGGCCGCCTGATCGACACCTTCGAGCGTGACCACTGGAGCCAGGATCAACTCCTTGCCGCCGCGTTCGCCGGCTACCAGAACCGTGAAGCCTTGCTGCACGACGCAGCCCCCAGGATGGATGCATGAAAACCACACCCCTCGACACACCGACAGGCGCACCTGCGCGCCGCAGCGGCACGTATTTCGGCATCGGCACCTATCTGGGGCTGGCGGGTGCCTTGCTGGCCATGATCGTGCTGTTCTCGTTGCTCAGCAGCCACTTCTGGTCGTACGCAACGTTCAGCACCATCGCCAATCAGATCCCCGACCTGATGGTGCTGGCCGTGGGTATGACTTTCGTGCTGATCATCGGTGGCATTGACCTGTCGGTCGGCTCGGTGCTGGCGCTGGCGGCCTCTGCGGTCAGCGTGGCCATCCTCGGCTGGGGCTGGGGTGTGCTGCCCGCCGCTTTGCTCGGCATGGCCGTCGCCGCTATGGCGGGCAGTATCACTGGCGCGGTCACCGTGGCCTGGCGCATTCCATCGTTCATCGTTTCGCTGGGTGTGCTGGAGATGGCCCGCGGCCTGGCCTACCAGTTCACCGACTCGCGCACGGCCTACATTGGCGATGCCTACGCCTGGTTTTCCAACCCGATCGCCTTCGGCATCTCGCCGGCTTTCATCATTGCCTTGCTGGTGATCATCCTCGCCCAACTGGTGCTGACCCGCACCGTGTTCGGCCGCTACCTGATCGGTATCGGCACCAACGAAGAGGCCGTGCGCCTGGCTGGCATCGACCCGCGCCCGTACAAGGTGCTGGTGTTCGCCCTGATGGGCCTGCTGGCGGGCCTGGCCGCACTGTTCCAGATCTCACGCCTGGAAGCGGCCGACCCCAATGCCGGCTCTGGTCTGGAACTGCAGGTGATCGCTGCCGTGGTGATCGGCGGCACCAGCCTGATGGGCGGGCGCGGCTCGGTTATCAGCACCTTCTTCGGCGTGCTGATCATTTCGGTCCTGGCTGCAGGCCTGGCGCAGATCGGCGCTTCGGAACCGACCAAACGCATCATCACCGGGGCGGTGATCGTCATCGCCGTGGTGCTCGACACCTACCGTAGCCGGCGTGCAGGCCGGCGGAACTGAAAAAACATGGCAACCATCAAAGACGTCGCGGCACTCGCGGGTATTTCCTACACCACGGTGTCCCATGTACTGAATAAGACACGCCCGGTCAGCGAACAGGTGCGGCTGAAGGTCGAGGCGGCCATCGTCGAACTCGACTACGTGCCCAGCGCCGTGGCCCGTTCGCTCAAGGCGCGCACCACAGCCACCATCGGGCTGCTGGTGCCCAACAGCGTCAACCCGTACTTCGCCGAGCTGGCGCGTGGTATCGAGGATGCCTGCGAGCGTAACGGCTATTGCGTGATTTTGTGCAACTCCGACGACAACCCGCAGAAGCAGCGCAGCTACCTGCGCGTGCTGCTGGAAAAGCGCATCGACGGCCTGGTGGTCGCCTCGGTGGGCGAGGACAGCGACCTGCTGCAAAGCCTGGCCTGTGTGCGCACGCCGATGGTGATCGTCGACCGCGAGCTGGAAGGCGTCGACGCCGACCTGGTGCGCATCGACCACGAGCAGGGCGCCTACCTGGCGACCCAGCACCTGCTGCAGTTGGGGCATACGGACATCGCCTACATCGGCGGCCCGGCCGAAACCGGTGTCAGCCAGCTGCGTCTGGCAGGTTTTCACCGCGCCATGGGCGAGGCGCAAGTTGCCGTGAAGGGTGATCACATCCTGCATTGCGACTTCACCAGCCCCGGCGGCCATGCAGCCGCCGCGCAACTGCTCGACGGCAAGCGCCCCACGGCGATTTTTGCCGGCAACGACATGATCGGCTTCGGCGTACTGCGCGCGGCTGCCGAGCGCAATATCAGCGTGCCGGGCGAGCTATCGGTGATCGGTTTCGACGACATCGAACTCAGCCGCTACGTGTACCCACCGCTGACCACGGTCGGTCAGTCGATCCGCGAGCTGGGCGAAAGCGCCGCGGCGCTGCTGCTGTCACGCATCGCCAGCCCCCGCCGCGATGCCGCGCAGCAGCGCATTGTCGCCCCGCGCATCGTGCTGCGTGAATCCACCGGGCCACGCCCGGACCTGTTCAATGATTACCGCTAAGGAATACTCATGAGTGCCAAGGTAGTGGTGGTCGGTAGCCTCAACATGGACCTGGTGGCCCGCGCCGAGCGGTTGCCACGGGCGGGTGAAACACTGGCCGGCGAGAGTTTTTTCACCGTACCCGGTGGCAAGGGCGCCAACCAGGCGGTGGCGGTGGCGCGCCTGGGCGCGAGCGTGGCGATGGTCGGCACTGTCGGCGATGACGCTTATGGTCAGCAGTTGCGCAAGGCGCTGGAAGTGGAGGGCATCGATTGCCAGGCAGTCGATGAGTGCCCAGGTGTATCCAGCGGTGTGGCGTTGATTACGGTAGACGCAGCCAGCCAGAATTGCATCGTCATCATTCCCGGAGGGAATGGCCGGTTGACGCCGGCCTCCGTCCAGCGCTTCGATGCGTTGCTTCAAGCGGCGGAGTTGATTATCTGTCAGCTGGAGGTGCCCGCTGAAACCGTGGCCTGGACGCTTGCCAGAGGGCGTGAGCTGGGCAAGCAGGTGATCCTTAACCCGGCACCGGCCACCGGCCCGCTGCCGGCTGAGTGGTTCACCCATATCGATTACCTCATCCCCAACGAAAGCGAGGCCGAAGCGCTTACGGGTGTGCCGGTCAACGACCTGGACAGCGCCCGCCGGGCTGGCGAACGCCTGCTGCAATTGGGTGCGGGCAAAGTCATCGTCACCCTCGGTGCGCAGGGGGCGCTGTTGGTCAGCGCTGGTGGTAGCCAGCACTTCCCGGCGCAGCAGGTAAAGGCACTGGATACCACGGCGGCCGGCGATACCTTCGTCGGTGGTTTCGCGGCGGCGCTGGTGCGCGGCGTGGGGGAGGGCGAGGCGATCACCTTCGGCCAGCGCGCCGCAGCGTTGTCCGTCACCCGCGTCGGTGCCCAGCCATCAATCCCCACCCTGGCGGAGCTGGCCCCATGAAAAAGACCGCGCTGCTGAATATCGCTCTGTCGCGCACCATTGCCGGCCTTGGTCATGGCGACATTCTGGTGATCGGCGATGCCGGGCTGCCCGTGCCGCCGGGCGTCGAACTGATCGACCTGGCCTTGACCCAGGGCATCCCGGACTTCGCCAGCGTGCTGCGTGCAGTGCTCAGCGAGATGCAGGTGGAGCGGCATGTGCTGGCCGAAGAGATGCAGAAGGTCGTGCCGCCCGGGCTGGTAGAGATCGAGCGGCTGCGCGGCAAGCTGGGCAAGCGTGAATGGCTGAGCCATGAAGCGTTCAAGGAACTGTCGCGCAGTGCCAAGGCCGTGGTGCGTACTGGCGAGTGCCAGCCTTACAGCAATATCGCCCTCATATCCGGGGTGACTTTCTAGCGGCGCTGCGCCGCAATTGATCCACTGCCAAGGCAACAGGAGTGCCCCATGCTTAAACCCCTGCTACAAGGACTCACCCTCATGGCCGCCGCCGCCACCACCACCCTCCAGGCCGCCCCGCGTGACCTGATCATCGACACCGACCCCGGCGCCGACGATGTGGTCGCGCTGTTCCTGGCAATGGCCTCGCCGGACGAACTCAACATCCGCGCCATCACCACCGTCGCCGGCAACGTGCGCCTCGACAAGACCTCGCGCAATGCCCGCCTGGCGCGCGAATGGGCAGGCCGCGAAGACATCCCGGTATACGCAGGTGCAGGGCGCCCACTGGTGCGCGCGCCCATTTACGCCGCCGAGGTGCACGGCGAAGAAGGCCTGACCGGGGTTGAGGTGCATGAACCGAAAAAGCCCTTGGCCCGAGGCAATGCCGTGCAGTATCTGGTCGACACCCTGGGTGCCGCCAAGCCCAACAGCATCACCATCGCCATGCTTGGTCCGCAGACCAACCTGGCCCTGGCGCTTATCCAGCGCCCGGAAATCGCCAAAGGTATAAAGGAAGTGGTAGTGATGGGCGGTGCCCACTTCAATGGTGGCAACATCACCCCAGCGGCCGAATTCAACCTCTACGCCGACCCGCACGCCGCTGAAGTGGTGCTGGCCAGCGGGGTGCCGCTGACCTACCTGCCGCTGGATGTCACCCACAAACTGCTCACCAGCGATGCCCGCCTCAAGCAGCTGGCGGCGGTAAACAACCCGTCCAGCAAGCGGGTAGTGGATATCCTCAATGCCTACATCAAGCACGACATGGAGCTGTACGGCATGCCCGGTGGCCCGGTCCATGACGCAAGCGTTATTGCTTACCTGCTCAAGCCCGAGCTGTTCAGCGGCCGGCACATCCACATGAGCGTCGACAGCCGCGAAGGCCCGACCTTCGGCCAGACCGTCGCCGACTGGTACGGCGTGCTCAAGCAGCCAGCCAACGTGATGTGGATAGGCGAGGGTGACGCCCAGGGCTTTTTCGACCTGCTCAGCGCGCGCCTGGCTCGATTGCAATAGCTGAATGCGGCGCGTAGCGCTCGAACACCTGGTCGATGAAGCTGCGCGCCGCTTCGCTACCGCGGTCGCGCACCAGCAGGTCAAGGGCAATCAACAGCAGTTCTTCTGGTGTGCTGGGGCTGTAGGCACTCTGGCCCTCGTCCCATTTGACCTTGATATCGGCATCGATGTGGTGGTTCATGAAAGGCTCTCGTGTGGGGCCCGGGGCGGAAGGGCGAACACCTGACCCTGGCGTTCGAAGCAGGCATTATGCCTTCACTTCTTAAAGTAAATCATGACTTTGCGTCAATGGGTCTGCGACTTAAGCATAAAAAAACGGCTGAAGCTAACCAGTCGTTTGGCAAAATCCGGTCACGATTGCGTTCTGCCCATGGTGGCGAGTTCAGGCAGACTTGGGCGGTTTTGCAACAAATTCCGAGTGGAAGTGTCCGAACAGGCAGTTCCCAGATCGATTTTTAGGAGGATTCATGTTCCGTACCCGTGCTTCCCTGGCAACCTTGCTGGTCGCTGCTGTGCTGGCTGGTTGCAGCACTGGTGGCAACTCTGGTGGTGATGCTCCGGCGGCGGCTGCAGGCAATGATGGCCGTTGTGAGGCCAGTGGCGCCGATTTCGCCATCGGCAAGCAAAGCAGTGCCGAGCTGCTTGAACAGGCGCGCAAAGCCAGCGGTTCGCAGATGGCGCGCATTCTCAAGCCACGCGATGTGGTGACCCTGGAGTACCGCTCCGAGCGTTTGAACCTGAATGTGGATGAGCAGGGTGTGGTAACTCGCGTCAACTGCGGTTGATCTGATCAGTAGGCGCTGGCCTCTGTAGGAGCGGCTTTAGCCGCGAAGAGGCCGGTACCGACTACCCAGGAGCCAGTCCCGGGCATAAAAAAACCCGCCACAAGGGCGGGTTTTTTCACGGCTTCCGAATTACTCCGGACGAACCTGTGCAGCCTGCATGCCCTTCTGGCCGCGCTCGGCGACGAAGGAAACAGTTTGGCCTTCTTTCAGGCTCTTGAAGCCGTCGGATTCGATGGCTTTGAAGTGTACGAACAGGTCGTCGCCGCCGCCTTGTGGGGTGATGAAGCCGAAGCCTTTCTCATCATTGAACCATTTGACGGTACCGGTTTGGCGATTGGACATGGGATGAATCTCCAGAAACTTAGTATTTTTTCGAAGTGCCGTGGATGCCTGAGCTATCCGGCACGGGGACATCATAGTCTAATTCTGCGCGTGTCGCGCCTTTTACCTTCGCAGAATGCTGATCCAGGGCAAATATTCCTTTCAAAGCCTCTGCGTTCGGCTCATTTTGGCTTGCAGGCGGCCTGCACGACAGTCTGTGCCTTCTGCATCAGCTTGGCGTCGACGCCGTCCTTGCTGTCCAGGTCTTCGATCTCCTTATCGGTGAAATTCTTTTTGATGGCCTGCGCGCCGCATTCGCAGTGCTTTTTCGCGGTCGCGGCGTCAACGCCCTGGCCGCTGGCCACCTCTGTGCATTGGGTCATGTAGGCTGCCTCCTTCCCGGCAGGGAAGTTGCCAGCGGTCGCAGCCACAGGCAGCAGCAGGGCGCCAGCGGCCGCCAGGGCCAGAAGAGACTGAACTCGCATAACCGGTTACTCCTTGGGTCAAGGTCTCAACAAGAGTAGGTTGCTTCCCAAGGTCTGATAGAAAATTTTCCGTGTAAGTTCACCGCTGCCGCGTAATTTCCAAATATTTCTGCGCTGCCGTGCAACCCGCGTGCTAGCATGCCCGGCTTGCACCTGCAGACTTGCAGCGTGCAGCTATCTTTTACTTTCCAGTCACTCAGGTCCCCCTGGCAAGCCGAAAGGCTTCTGCCACTGTGAGGCAGGCTTCTCTTTATATAGAAGGCAGGTCGGATCTTGTACTGGCTCATCCCAACCCACGTGACCTTTGGTAGGGGTCACCACTAGGAGAGGAGGCGCCATGCCCGTTATTACTCTTCCCGATGGCAGTCAACGCGCGTTTGATCACGCGGTTTCCGTAGCCGATGTTGCCGCTTCGATCGGCGCCGGCCTTGCCAAGGCCACTCTGGCCGGCAAGGTCGATGGCAAGCTGGTCGACGCCTGCGACCTGATCACCCACGACGCCAAACTGCAGATCATCACCCCTAAAGATGAAGAGGGACTGGAGATCATCCGTCACTCGTGCGCCCACCTGATCGGCCACGCGGTGAAGCAGTTGTACCCGACCGCCAAGATGGTCATCGGCCCGGTCATCGACGAAGGCTTCTACTACGACATCGCCTACGAGCGCCCCTTCACCCCTGAAGACTTGGCCGCCATCGAAAAGCGCATGCAGCAGCTGATCGAAAAAGACTACGACGTGGTCAAGAAGATGACCCCGCGCGCCGAAGTCATCGACGTGTTCAAGACCCGTGGCGAAGACTACAAGCTGCGCCTGGTCGAAGACATGCCCGACGAGCAGGCCATGGGCCTGTACTATCACGAAGAATACGTCGACATGTGCCGCGGTCCGCACGTGCCGAACACTCGTTTCCTCAAGGCATTCAAGCTGACCAAGCTGTCCGGCGCCTACTGGCGCGGCGATGCCAAGAACGAGCAGCTGCAGCGCGTATACGGCACTGCCTGGGCTGACAAGAAGCAGCTGGCGGCCTACATCCAGCGCATCGAAGAAGCCGAAAAACGCGACCACCGCAAGATCGGCAAGCAGCTCGACCTGTTCCATCTGCAGGAAGAAGCGCCGGGCATGGTGTTCTGGCACGCCAACGGCTGGACCGTTTACCAGGTACTCGAGCAGTACATGCGTAAAATCCAGCGCGAAAACGGCTACCAGGAAATCAAGACCCCGCAAGTGGTCGACCGCATCCTCTGGGAGCGCTCCGGCCACTGGTCCAACTACGCCGAAAACATGTTCACCACCTCGTCGGAAAGCCGCGACTTCGCGGTAAAACCGATGAACTGCCCGTGCCACGTGCAAGTGTTCAACCAGGGCCTGAAGTCGTACCGCGACCTGCCGCTGCGCCTGGCCGAATTCGGTGCCTGCCACCGTAACGAGCCGTCCGGCGCCCTGCACGGCATCATGCGCGTGCGTGGCTTCGTACAGGACGACGCGCACATCTTCTGCACCGAAGATCAGGTGAAGAAAGAAGCCGCCGACTTCATCAAGCTGACCCTCGACGTCTACAAGGACTTCGGTTTCACCGACGTCGCCATGAAGCTGTCGACCCGCCCGGCCAAGCGTGTGGGCTCCGAAGAGCTGTGGGACCGTGCCGAAGGTGCACTGGCCGACGCCCTGAACGAATCCGGCCTGGAATGGGAATACCAGCCAGGCGAGGGCGCGTTCTACGGCCCGAAGATCGAGTTCACCCTGCGCGACTGCCTCGGCCGTAACTGGCAGTGCGGCACCCTGCAGTACGACCCGAACCTGCCGGAGCGCCTGGACGCCAGCTACATCGCCGAAGACAACGCGCGCAAGCGCCCGGTAATGCTGCACCGCGCCATCCTCGGCTCGTTCGAACGCTTCATCGGCATGCTCATCGAGCACTACGCTGGCGTGTTCCCGGCGTGGCTGGCACCGACCCAGGCGGTGATCATGAACATCACCGACAAACAGGCCGATTTCGCCCTCGAGGTTGAGAAATCTCTGAACGGTAGCGGTTTCCGTGCCAAGTCGGACTTGAGAAATGAGAAGATCGGCTTTAAAATCCGCGAGCATACTTTGCTCAAGGTCCCGTACCTTTTGGTTATAGGGGACCGCGAAGTCGAAACGCAAACCGTCGCTGTGCGTACTCGCGAAGGCGCAGACCTGGGCTCCATGCCCGTCGCCCAATTCGCTGAGCTCCTGACACAAGCGGTTTCCCGGCGTGGTCGCCAAGAATCGGAGTAATGACTATTAAGCGTGAAATGAGAAACGATAAGCGTGCTGTACCGAAGGCCCCGATCAACGAGAATATCTCGGCCCGCGAGGTTCGGTTAATTGGCGCAGACGGCGAGCAGGTTGGCATCGTCTCGATTGATGAAGCGCTGCGTATCGCTGATGAAGCGAAGCTGGATCTGGTAGAAATCTCTGCAGACGCGGTACCCCCGGTCTGCAAGGTCATGGACTACGGCAAGCACCTCTTCGAAAAGAAGAAGCAGGCTAACGAAGCCAAGAAAAACCAGAAGCAGATCCAGATCAAAGAAATCAAGTTTCGTCCAGGGACGGAGGATGGGGATTACCAGGTAAAACTACGCAACCTGGTACGTTTCCTTACCGATGGGGACAAGGCCAAGATCTCTCTGAGATTCCGTGGTCGTGAGATGGCCCACCAGGAGCTGGGCATGGAGCTGTTGAAGCGGGTTGAAGCTGACCTCGCCGAATACGGCACCGTTGAGCAGCATCCGAAGATGGAAGGACGCCAGCTTATGATGGTCATCGCCCCCAAGAAAAAGAAGTAATCTCCCGGGCACGGCAGGCCTGATGATTATGTGTAATTTTATCGAATGCGGAGTTCCAACATGCCAAAAATGAAAACCAAGAGCGGTGCTGCAAAGCGCTTCCTGAAGACCGCTACCGGCTTCAAGCACAAGCACGCTTTCAAGAGCCACATCCTGACCAAAATGTCGACCAAGCGTAAGCGTCAACTGCGTGGTAGCAGCCTGCTGCACCCGTCCGACGTGGCAAAAGTCGAGCGCATGCTGCGCGTTCGTTAATTCTGGTTAAGATAGAGGAAGTTACTCATGGCTCGTGTTAAGCGCGGCGTTATCGCTCGTAAGCGTCACAAAAAAATTCTGAAACTGGCTAAAGGTTACTACGGTGCACGCTCGCGCGTATTCCGCGTAGCCAAGCAGGCAGTCATCAAGGCAGGCCAATACGCCTACCGCGACCGTCGCCAGAAGAAGCGTCAGTTCCGCGCCCTGTGGATCGCTCGTATCAACGCCGGTGCCCGCACCAACGGTCTGTCTTACAGCCGTCTGATTGCTGGCCTGAAAAAGGCGTCGATCGAAATCGACCGTAAGGTTCTGGCTGACCTGGCAGTGAACGAAAAAGCGGCGTTTGCTGCAATTGTCGAGAAAGCTAAAGCCGTTCTGGCTTAAGTACCCACGACAATCATCCGGCGGCGCAGTGTGCTGCCGGGTGTAAAACGTCATCGATAGGGGAAGAGCCTACAAAGCTCTTCCCCTATTTTCGTATCTGGAGTCTGTACATGGAAAACCTGGACGCGCTGGTCTCCCAAGCCCTTGAGGCCGTGGAGCGCGCTGAAGACATCAATGCCCTGGAACAGATCCGGGTTCAATATCTCGGCAAGAAAGGCGAGCTGACCCAGGTGATGAAGACCCTGGGCAACCTGCCAGCCGAAGAGCGGCCGAAAGTCGGCGCGCTGATCAACGACGCCAAAGAGCGCGTCACCGAAGTGCTCAATGCACGCAAGGCCGCCTTCGAAGAAGCCGAGCTCAGCGCTCGCCTGGCCGCCGAATGCATTGATGTGACCCTGCCAGGCCGTGGCCAGACCACCGGTGGCCTGCACCCGATCACCCGTACCCTCGAGCGCATCGAGCAGTTTTTCACCCACATTGGCTACGGCATCGCCGAAGGCCCAGAGGTCGAAGACGACTACCACAACTTCGAAGCGCTCAACATCCCCGGCCACCACCCGGCCCGGGCGATGCACGACACCTTCTATTTCAATGCCAACATGCTGCTGCGCACCCACACCTCGCCGGTGCAGGTGCGGACCATGGAGTCCAGCCAGCCGCCGATTCGCATTGTCTGCCCAGGCCGCGTCTACCGCTGCGACTCGGATATCACCCACTCGCCGATGTTCCACCAGGTCGAAGGCCTGCTGATCGATCGCGATATCAACTTTGCCGACCTCAAGGGCACCATCGAAGAATTCCTGCGCGTGTTCTTCGAGAAAGAACTGGCCGTGCGCTTCCGCCCGTCGTTCTTCCCCTTCACCGAGCCGTCCGCCGAAGTCGACATCCAGTGCGTGATGTGTTCCGGCAAAGGCTGCCGCGTGTGCAAGCAGACCGGCTGGCTGGAAGTGCTGGGCTGCGGCATGGTGCACCCGGATGTACTGCGCATGTCCGGCATCGACCCGGAAGAATTCCAGGGCTTCGCCTTCGGCATGGGCGCCGAGCGCCTGGCCATGCTGCGCTATGGCGTCAACGATTTGCGTCTGTTCTTCGACAACGACCTGCGGTTCTTAGCCCAATTCCGCTAGGCCCAATCGACGCAACTTTCAGGAGAACAGCATGAAATTCAGTGAACAGTGGCTGCGCGGTTGGGTAAACCCGCAAGTCTCCCGTGACGAACTGGTCGCCCGCCTGTCCATGGCCGGCCTTGAAGTCGACAGCGTAACCCCCGCTGCCGGCCAGTTCAGCGGCATCGTCGTGGGCGAAATCCTCGCCACCGAACAACACCCGGACGCCGACAAACTGCGCGTCTGCCAGGTCAGCAACGGCCAGGAAACCTTCCAGGTCGTCTGCGGCGCCCCTAATGCGCGCCCAGGCATCAAGATCCCGTTCGCCATGATCGGCGCCGAACTGCCAGGCGACTTCAAGATCAAGAAAGCCAAACTGCGCGGCGTCGAATCCTTCGGCATGCTGTGCTCGGCGGCTGAGCTGCAGATCAGCGAAGAAAACGACGGCCTGCTCGAACTGGCCGCCGATGCCCCGGTGGGCGAAGATATTCGCCAATACCTGAGTCTGGACGACGCCAGCATCGAGATCGGCCTGACCCCGAACCGCGGTGACTGCCTGTCCCTGGCCGGCCTGGCCCGCGATGTCAGCGCCCTGTACAACGTCCCAGTCACCCGCCCGGTGGTCCCGGCCGTTGCGCCTACCCACGACGAAGTACGCCCGGTCGAAGTCTCGGCCCCGGCCGTGTGCCCACGCTACCTCGGCCGCGTCATCCGCAACGTCGACCTGTCCAAGCCAACCCCGCTGTGGATGGTCGAGCGCCTGCGCCGCAGCGACGTGCGCAGCATCGACGCCGCCGTCGACATCACCAACTACGTGATGCTCGAACTCGGCCAGCCGATGCACGCCTTCGATCTCGCCGAAATCAACGGTGGCATCCGCGTGCGCATGGCCGAAGAGGGCGAGAAACTCGTCCTGCTCGACGGCCAGGAAGTCTCCCTGCGCGCCGACACCCTGGTCATCGCCGACCACACCCGCGCCCTGGCCATCGCCGGCGTCATGGGTGGCGAGCACAGCGGCGTCAACACTGAAAAGACCCGCGACCTGTTCCTCGAAAGCGCCTTCTTCGACCAGATCGCCGTCGCTGGCAAAGCCCGTTCCTACGGCCTGCACACCGATGCCTCGCACCGCTACGAGCGCGGCGTCGATTCGCAACTGGCCCGCGAAGCCATGGAGCGCGCCACCGCGCTGCTGCTGGAAATCGTCGGCGGCGAAGCCGGCCCGATCGTCGAAGCCGTCAGCCAGCAGCACCTCCCGAACGTCGCCCCGGTAACCCTGCGCGCCGAACGCATCACCCAGATGCTCGGCATGGAGATGGACGCCGCCCAGGTCGAGCAGATGCTCAACGCCCTGGAGCTGAAAACCGAGGCGAACGGGGCAGGGCAGTGGACCGTCACCGTCCCAAGCCACCGCTTCGACATCAGCCTGGAAGTCGACCTGATCGAAGAGCTGGCCCGTCTGTATGGCTACAACAGCCTGCCGGTCCGCTACCCGCAAGCCCGCCTGGCGCCAACCGCCAAGCCGGAAACCCGCGGTGAGCTGCCGAACCTGCGCCGCCTGCTGGTCGCCCGCGGCTACCAGGAAGCGATCACCTACAGCTTCATCGACCCGAAACTGTTCGAGCTGTTCAGCCCAGGCGTAGAGCCGCTGCTGCTGGCCAACCCAATCTCCAGCGACATGGCCGCCATGCGCGCCTCGCTGTGGCCGGGCCTGGTCAAAGCCCTGCAGCACAACCTCAACCGCCAACAAGACCGCGTGCGCCTGTTCGAAAGCGGCCTGCGCTTCGTCGGCCAGCTCGGCGACCTGCAGCAGCAGCCAATGATCGCCGGCGTCGTTACCGGCAGCCGCCTGCCTGAAGGCTGGGCCAACGGCCGCGACAGCATCGACTTCTTCGATGTGAAGGCTGACGTCGAAGCCCTGCTGGGTTACTCCGGCGCCTTGAGCGACTTCAAATTCGCCGCCGGCAAACACCCAGCCCTGCACCCAGGCCAGACCGCTGTCATCCAGCGCGACGGCAAGGACGTAGGCTACCTCGGCGCCCTCCACCCGGAGCTTGCCAAAGCCCTGGACCTGGACCGCCCGGTGTTTGTCTTCGAGCTGGTACTCGGTGATGTGGTCGAAGGCCGCCTGCCTAAATTCAGCGAACTCTCCAAGTTCCCGGAAACCCGTCGCGACCTGGCCTTGATCGCAGGACGTGATGTAGCGTCTCAAGACGTGCTTGAAGTAATTCGTGACAATGCAGGCGAATGGCTTACAGACCTCAGGCTGTTTGACGTCTACCAAGGTAAAGGCATTGATCCTGATAGAAAAAGCCTGGCAGTCGGCTTGACCTGGCAGCATCCATCGCGCACTCTTAACGACGATGAGGTGAACACTACCCTGCAAAACATCCTCACCTCGCTCGAACAAAGGTTGAACACCACGTTAAGGAAATAACGGCATGGGTGCTCTGACGAAAGCTGAGATGGCCGAAAGGCTGTACGAGGAGCTGGGGCTTAACAAGCGTGAGGCCAAGGAGCTGGTCGAGCTGTTTTTTGAAGAAATTCGGCACGCACTTGAAGAGAACGAGCAGGTCAAGTTGTCCGGTTTCGGCAACTTCGACCTTCGCGACAAACGCCAGCGGCCGGGCCGCAACCCCAAGACAGGGGAAGAGATCCCGATCACTGCACGGCGCGTCGTCACCTTTCGTCCAGGGCAGAAGTTGAAGGCCCGGGTTGAGGCCTATGCTGGAACCAAGCCATAACGACGAACTGCCCCCCATACCGGGCAAACGCTACTTCACCATCGGTGAAGTGAGCGAGTTATGTGCGGTGAAGCCGCATGTGCTGCGGTATTGGGAGCAGGAGTTTCCTCAGCTGAACCCTGTGAAGCGGCGGGGGAATCGGCGGTATTATCAGCGGCAGGATGTGCTGATGATTCGCCAGATTCGGGCGCTGCTTTACGATCAGGGGTTCACCATTGGCGGGGCGCGGTTACGGCTCTCCAGTGATGAGGTGAAGGATGAGTCAAGCCAGTACAAGCAGCTGATTCGGCAGATGATTGTTGAGTTGGAGGATGTGTTGGTGGTGTTGAAGAAGTGACCTTTGCGGTTTTTCTGATAAATGGAAATTTTTTTGAGAAAAAGGTTTCATTTATCAGGAGGTTAGGGTACATTCTTCAACGTTCTCGGCAGGATTGAGAACATGCTTCAAGCCCAGTCGGGGCGTAGCGCAGCCCGGTAGCGCACTTGCATGGGGTGCAAGGGGTCGAGTGTTCGAATCACTCCGTCCCGACCATTATTTGAAACGGCTAAGCCACCTTCGGGTGGCTTTGTTGTTTCTGGGGATTTTTTAGATCTCAGTCGTTGATGTCTGACCAACAGTGCTGATTGCTCTATGAGCAATGGGCAAATTTGATACTGCTTCGTAAGGTTCGACGCTGACCCGAGGCGTTATTGCAAGTAAATTGAGCACTCAACGATTATCACTTAGCTGTAGGAAATTTCTTCTTCTTTGGTAGGCTGTTGCCATCAATAGGAGGAAATGGAAATGCCTGTCGTCATTGTCGAAAATGACACATCGCAGTGGGAAGATCAGACAGGTGCTGTCTATCACTTCCCGAAGCGCTACAGCACTTGGCTCGTTGAAGGAACGGAAGTCATTTATTACAAGGGGCGTATCAAAGACAAAGGCTATGCATCCCTTCGCCTCAGCGCCGATCCTCATTACTTTGGCAAAGCGCGCATCGGCGAGATACATGCAGACCGGAATAGCACGAAGGGCGATCTATTTGCTTTGATCGAAAACTTCACTCCGTTTGAAGAAGCAGTGCCTTCGAAAATCGACGGGTTGTACCTAGAAACGGTCCCCGCAACCCGAGTGAAAAACTATTGGCGTGACGGCGTTAGGCCCATCTCCCAAGCTGATTATGATGCAATCTTAAGCCACGCGAAGCTAATGCCCCCGCAGACTGGGCAGCAAAAACCGAAGTCGGAAGACGATCCGTTGACCTTTGAATCGGCGAACGAAGGCAGCAAGTCGAGCTACTTTGGAACCCGCTACGAGCGCCGTAAAGATCTGAGGATGCAGGCTATCGCCATCCATGGGCTTGACTGCAAAGCTTGTGGGTTTGATTTCGAGCAGGCTTACGGCGAGCACGCGAAGGGCTTCATCCATGTCCACCATGAGGTGCCGATTTCAAACTTTGGGGGCGAAAAGGCTGTGAACCCCGCGACTGATCTCGTGACCTTGTGCGCAAACTGCCACGCTATGGTGCATCGCAAGAAGGATATAACGTTAAGTGTCGAGGAACTGAAAGGTATGTTGCGCGTGCGGTGGGTGTTCGAAAGCTAGTTGGCTGCTGAGTGCGTGCCTTTGTGGCTGGTATTTCAGAGCAGTGTTCTCACAGACTTAGGTGAGTCTCCTGAAGTTTGTCTGATGCTGAAAATGTCGGGGCCGCTTGGCGGCCCTTTCGCGATACAAGGCCGCTTAAAAACGCGCGGCGGTCTTGTGAGACCATCTCATCTCAAGTTTTCTTCATCATGCCCAGTTCAGCATCATCCAGCAGAGCTTTGGCCAGAGCACAGAGATAGTGTGACGCCCAAAGCAACTGCGGTTTATCTTCCATCAGGCCGTCGATGCTGAGGTCGCGAGCATAGCCCATCAGTTCTGATGCCTGTTCCCGGGCGCTCTGGCAGGGGATGCCGGCTTCGATGCGGAACAGAGGGTGGGTCTGGTTCTCGCCTTGGTAAAACGTGGTTGTACCTGGTGTTGTTGGTTCGACTTCGCTGTCTGTTGGCATCGGTAATCTCCCTGAAAGTTCAGATGCCCGCACTTGCGGCTAGTGCTCCTTCGTAGGTTGCTACAAAGGAGATTGTGAGTGCGGGGCTTGCCTGGTGGCTTAGTGCGCCGTTTTCGGATCCGGCGGTGTTTGCACCTGGGTCAATGCTGATTCAAGCAGTTGACGCAGACTTTCAAGCTCGTGCATTGAGGCCATCATCAACAACGATATCGGTGACCTGGGTTGCATCAGTACGGCTTGCTGGGCGACGGCTTCGGCACAGAGTGCGTAGTCGGCCGCCATCATGAGTGTCTCTTCAAGGGAGTGATGGTTGTGCGGGGGATCGGGAACTATCTTCAGCATGCTCACGCTCCAACAATGGTTGAGCTGCACACCGATTAGCCGTCAAGCAAGAAGGGTGGCAGCTGTACGTAGGTTGACGGACCGAGATTGTTGGCACTCGGCGCACACAATGTGCCCGCACGTACAGCCGCCATAAGCGTATGCACACGAACAACAATCGACGGCCCGTCAAGGTCGGTCGCTGAATTGGCAGCGACTGGCCGAGACTAGGACTCACGTTTCGCGTGTGCAACGAAAAACAGGCGAGGCGAGTATCTTTGGGAAGCGTCCTACAGGGAAGGGGTTAAATCCGGTATTTTTCGGCGGTGAGCGTAACAACATGTAACGTCTGAGCGCTGATAAGGGACTTCAAGATAATCAGCCGGAGCAAAAGTCATCACATCGGGTGAGCAGGGGGCTAGCAGAGTTGGATGGCACCGGCTGCGCCGGCGTTCGCGGGGCAAGCCCGCTCCCACAAAGTGGGGCGATGCAAGCTTGAAGATTGGAGGGGCCTTGAGAATCAATGCCAGGTTGCAGGGCCATCCACTGTCCTGGCGTGCTTCGCATCTGTTTGTCGGCAAACAGTGTCGCTGAAGCGCTTGGGCCTTCCGCCGTTATCTGGCATCAGACCCGAGCGGTCAGGCAGTGACTTGTGCAAGCCCACCGCCGCACCTCAGAACCGAACCGTAATCCCCGCATTCACCGAGTGGAACCGCGCATCCGACCCAAACTGCCCCTGATACGACACCCCCACATCAGTCTGGCGATTCAACTGCACCTTCGCCCCCACTTCAGTTATCGCCACATTCCGCGTCGGGGCAATCCCCTGCACCGCAAAGTCCGGGCCGCCGGCAAAGGCCTGAGTACTGCGCGGGTCCAGATCACCATAAGCGCGGCGCCATCCCAGCGAGCCATATACCTGAGTGTCGTGATTGGCCACGCGGGTGTGAGTTGAAGCGCGCAGGCCCACCGTTGAGAACCAGGTGTCCTGCTTCTCACTGGACACATCCAGCGCCGCCGCACCGCCTTTCTCATGGAAGCTGTCGGCGTCGTACTTCACATACGACACGCCCACGAATGGTTCCAGCGCCACGGTGCCCAGGCCGATACGATAAGCCGCTTCACCACTGGCCTGCAGCGTGTTGGCGTCGCGCTTGCCCTTCAGGTGGTCGTTGAACCCGGCAAAGGCCACGTTGCGCTCGCTGTCCAGCTTGTGCCAGGTGTAGCCGACATCTGCGCTCAGGCGCAGGGCGTCGAATTGGGCAGCGGTGTACAAGCCCAGGTGGTAGTTGTCGCTGTGGCCTTCGGCATCACGGTCATCGGCATCGAACTTGGTGCGGCTGTAGCCGCCGTACACGCCGGCGCGCCAGTCCTGGCTGATACTGCCGTCCGCGCCAATCAGCACGCCGCCAGTTCTTTGGTGCAGGCCGCTGGCGCCGTTGTTGCCGTCCAGTCGCGACCAGTTGCCGAAGGTTTGCGCCCAGGCGCCACCCTGCGCTTCAGGGGCAGTTGGCATGAAGTTCGACGCGCCGAGTGGCATGCGCACGGTGTTGCTGTCGAGCAGGCTGCGCAGGCGGGTGCCCAGCACGCCGGAAACCACCTGGCTATTGGCGATCAGCGCGGTGCCGGTGCTGCCGTGGTAGTCGCCGGAGAGCTGGTCGATGGCATTGCGCGCGCTGTCGGCATCGAGCACCAGCAGATTGTTGTACAGACGCAGCGGGTCGCCGCTCTGTTCCAGTTCGCTGAGTGCGCCTGCGGTGTTCCATTGGTTCTCTGTGAGCGCCACGGTCTGGAAGATTCCGGGTGTAGCTGGCCCGCCCGTTTCTGGCGGCTGGACCGGAGGCTGAACGGGGGGCTGTACGGGTGGTTCGACAGGCGGCTCGATCGGTGGCTGTACTGGTGGCTCTACAGGCGGCTGAACCGGTGGCTGTACCGGAGGTTCTACAGGCGGCGTTACCGGCGGTTCTACCGGTGGCTCGACAGGCGGCTCTGGCGTGGTGGGCTTCTGCGCGACGGTCAGGTTCAGTTCATTGGCGGTGCGCTGCAGACTGACGTCGAGGAACGCCGAATTGGTGAACGCCTGGGCGTAGGCAGTGCCGGCGGCAGCGCCGTCCACTAAGCCGCCCTGGGCGGCCAGCAAGGTGTAGGTTTGCCCGGTCTGGTAGCTCTGCGCGTCGTTGAGGGTGGTGACATCGACCCGTGTGCCGCGCAAGGTTGCGGTGCCGCTGACGTTGACGCGGTCGGCGGTGCCATTGCCAGCGATGTCCGCGGCGTAACGAGAACCGGCGGCCATGTCCAGATCGCCTCTGATCGACAAGGCCCCCAGCGCGCCCTCACCTGGGGAGAGGGTGCCGCCCGAGGCGACCTGGGTGGTGCCGACTTGGCCGCTGCCGGCCAGCACACCGCCGTCCAGGACTTGGGTGCGGTTGCTGTAGTTGCCCAACGAATCGGTGTGGCCGACGGTGCCGTTGACCACCAGGGTGCCGTTGCCGACGCTCAGCAGCGAGGTGCCGCGCGGGTTGCTCTGGTCGACATCGCCGGCCAGCACCAGGCGCCCGCCACGCACCACCGTGCTGCCGGACATGCCGCTGAGGTCGCCTCTGAGGGTAGTGTTGCCGCTGAAGGCGTACACACGGCCCGCACCGCTGATGCTGTTGCTCACTTGCAGGTCGCCGTCGGTGTGGTTGAACGCCAGCGCGCCGCTGCCGGCGCCGAAGCGGATCGCCGTTTGCGGATCGAGGCGGCCGGCGGCTTGTGCGGCGGTGGCCGTGAGGGCGTCGATATCGGTGCGGCTGTCGTCCCGAACCACGCCGCCGCCGATGCTGAGGGTGCCGCGAGCGGCGGAGTTGATGTTGGTCAGCTCGCTGATGTCGACGCCGTCGGTGCTGCTCAGCTCGGCCCCGTTGGAGAGCACGAGGTTGGTGCTGTTGGTGGTGGTGCCCAGGGTCATTGTGCGGGTGGCCAGGCGGGTGCCTTCGCCGGACACGCTGACAACGGTGTTGCGGCCGAGGTTGGCCGAGCCCAGATTCATCGAGTCGCTGGTCAGCACCGCGCCGTCGCTCAGGCTGAGGTCGTTGCGGTTCCTGAAGGTGCCGGTGTTGTCCCAGCGTGTGTTCGCACCGGACAACTCGCTGATCGAGTTGATGGCCACGCGTTCGCTGGCAAGCTGCCCGCCCTCCTGCAGGGTGATGCGCGAGTCGTAGAGGAACACGCCGCCGGAGGTCACTTCGACCGTATCTACCTTCGAGCCTTGGCCGCTGACCAGAAGGTTCGCCCGGGAGAAGCCATTGCCGGCGTTGCCGTCGTCGCTGAGCTGCAGGTCGCGCACCGACACTTGCCCGCCGTCCAGCACGTTCAGCGTACCCTGGCCGGAGCCGCCGATGACGATGGTATTACCCAGAACGGCGTTGGTGCGCGGCACGACCCAACGGGTGCCTGCGCCTTGGACCACGACAGTCGCCATCGCAGTGCTGGCTTCGTTGTTACTAAGCGAGCCTCCGATACGCCCGCCGTTGCTGATGACTTCTGCGCCATTGTTGAGGGTCAGGCTGGCGGGGACGCCGTTGCCGGGGCGCAGCACCACCGCGCCATCGATCACGCGGTCACTGCTGAAGGTGTCTTGGCCGCTGTTGAGGATGTAGTCCGCTGCGTTCGCGTTCGGCAGCATGGCGAGGGTGATCGCGAACGTGAGCGGGGATAGTCTGAAAAAAGGCTTCATGGCGACTCCAGATATTCCATTAGATGCCACGCGAAAGTGGCGGCCAGCCCTCACGGGCTTGGCGTTCCATAGGTGCGACAGGTAAAGGCTGGAAGTATCGGGAGGGCGCAGCACGGGGAAAATAGTACGCATGTGCTAGCGGGGTGCGGTACGTGACGCAGTGCACAGATTGGACTGGGCCGCGAACTGCGGCGCCTGGAAAGCATCACTTTATCAGGGGCAGATAGCTGGCCACATCAGCCAGGGGAGAGCGTATATTGCCAGCGCCGAAACTTGCGGCTACAGCTCACCATTAGTACAGCTGAACCCTCATCAGAGAACTTGGAATTCACTAACAAGGAACATGCAATGAAAGGGACTTTGTTGTCACAGTTACTACTGACAGGAATGCTGGCATCAGCAAGCGCTGCGCCGGTATTGGCTGGCAATGCCGCGCCGAAAGCCGGCCAATATGAGGCGTTGATGCTCGCCGTCACGCCGGACCGCAAGGTCGAAGGTTTCTATTCGGAAGAACTGGGCGAGGGTGTGAGCCGGCGCTGCGCATTCTTTCTGCAGGGCCAACTCGATGACGCGGTGCCAACGCAAGTCACTACCTGGCGCCGCGAGGCTTATCCAGGCAGCATTGCCACAACCTCAGACAGTATTTCGCTGACGGTTCCCCGTGGCCAGGAGCACCCGGGTTGCATGAGCGTGCTGGGCCCAATGATCAGCACCGGCCTTACGCTGAGTCGCATTGCCAGCAAACCCTGGATCGGCCTTGTCACGGTCAGCGCCGACAAGGCATACCTGCAGAAGACTCGCAGCGGGCAGGCGGGCAATGGCCCTTACATCATCAAGGGTGATGTCGTGGGCGTGCTCGCGTATGAAGCGGGGTGGGCCAAGGTCGAATTCCCCGGCACGGATGATCATTCCCATATCGGCTGGATTCGCCAGGATCAGTACAGCCGGCTGCAGCCAAGTGGCTCGCAGCTGTAGAGCGGTCCAGGCAAAGCATTCGCAATGCGGAGCTCAAATCGTCCATCCCCAGCAACGAATCAGCAGGAAGAAGCATGGTGACCATACACCCATTAACGGCGAACGAATGGCGGGTCTACCGGGATCTACGTCTGCAAGCCTTGCGCGATTCACCCAATGCGTTCTCAAGCCGATACGAAGATGAGGCTGCCAGAGACGATCAGACTGGGCAGCGCGCGTTTCTAATGCTGCCACGTCCACCAGCGCTCAGTTGCTGATCGCATTTCAGGGCACTGAACCTTGTGGCCTGGTTTGGTGTAGATCCATCGCTGCTGCACAGCCCGTCGTGGAGCTTTTCCAGATGTGGGTAACCCTGTCAGCACGCGGAACAGGCGCTGGAAGAGCGCTGCTTGATGCAGCCATCACATGGGCTGCAAGTCGCGTTGCGGAACGCGTGTGCTTGGGGGTGACGATCGCAGACAGCCCGGCGATGCAGCTGTACGCGTCGGCCGGGTTCAATCCTGTCGGGGAGCCAGAGCCTTTGCGACAAGGCTCGGCGCTGAGGTCGCAACCCATGGAGCTGCATCTGAATGGTCTCAGGTAATGCAGACCTGAGCCATCATCAGTTCAAATCCACACGTCATTCACCGCAGTCCGCTCACCCCCTTCGTGCCCCGTATTCAAAACCCCTCGGGGCTCGATCATCATCAGTTTCGCCTCACCCTGCGCGGCAGTCCTGTGCTCCACTCCACGGGGCACCACATACAATTCGCCCGGTTTCACATAAACGCAGCCCTCCGGCAGATCGATACGCAAAGTGCCTTCAAGCACCAGAAACGCTTCGTCCGTTTCCGGGTGCGAGTGCCAGATGAATTCACCTTCGATGCGCACAACCTTGAACTGGTAGTCGTTCATTTCCGCGACCACCCGCGGGCTCCACTGTTGTTCGATCAGCGAAGCCTTCTGGGCCAGGTTCACAGGGCATGATGCGCGTTGTATCTGGGTGTTGGACATGATGGATCCTCGGTAGTTGAGGTGTTCAGCCTATCGAACCCGAATCGCGTCGTTCTTGTACGATCCTGCAAGTCAGCGAGCAGGCCGCAAGCGCTCCAGCCAACGCAGCGGTGATACGCCGTAGCAGCGGGTGAAGTGTCGAGTCATGTGGCTCTGATCATGAAAGCCCGCCGCCAGGGCCGCATCAGCCAGGGTGAAACCATCCAGCAGCAACCGACGAGCGTTGTCCAGGCGCCGCAGCGTGACGAAGCGGTAAGGGCTGGTGCCGTAGAGGGCGCGAAAGTCCCGCGACAAGCTCCATTGCTCGCGCCCGCTGGCCTGTTCGAGCATCTCCAGGGTAATACCCAGGTGAAGGTGCTCCATGATGAATGCCCTGGCGCGCTCGGCCGAGCGGTAGTCCAGGCGCTTGCGGCCGCGCGGTTTGCCGCCGACTGCACGCAGTGCCATGGCTAGGTCGTAGAGGGCGTCCTGCTCCTCAAGCGTTTCCAGCGGTTGGTCCAGTGCCTGCACGAAGGTTTCACTGGCGCGGTACAGGCGCGGATCTTGGGACAGTCCGCCGGCAATGAAGGGCAACGGCTCACCGCCGAGTACGTTTTGAATCAGCGCCGGGTCGATGTAGGCCATGCGGTAGCGAAAGCCCGCGTCGGTACCCGCCATGCCGTCGTGCACTTCGTCTGGGTGGAGGACAAGGGTGTTACCCGGTACGCCATGGCACAGCGTGCCCTTGTAATGAAAGCTCTGCACACCGGCCAGGGTGCGGCCGATCGAGTAGGTGTCGTGACGGTGCGGGTCGTAGCCGTGGCTACCGAACCACGCTTCGATGCGTTCCACGCTGCCGGGTCGAGCGTTGCGTATGACCCAGTCCGAGGTGGCTGCGCGGCTTGATTTTCGTTCCATGAAGGGTCTCTGCCTAGTGGACCGGCGCATTGCGCGTCGTGACGATAGCGAAGACAGTGCCTGATCAATTTCAGTGAGGGAAGGGCACAGGCAAAGCAGTCTGGCCCGCCACGCCACATTGAAAGGGCGCGGCTCACCTTAACCGGATTATTCGTGCGGGCTCAAAACGCCAGCTCTCAGTGTTTTAACGGGCCGACTCGATGCAGTCAATTGTTCCTGCGCCGATTCCGGCGCTGGCGCTGGCTGCCCATCAAGGGCCAGGTCCATCTGCTCTTTATCAAGCGCACCAACCCATTTGGCAATCGCCATGGTGCCCACCGCATTACCAATCGTATTGGTGATAGCGCGGGCTTCAGACATGAACCGATCCACCCCGAGCAGCAGCACCATCCCGGCTACCGGAATCTTGTCCATCGTCGCCAGGGTAGCCGCCAGGGTGATGAATCCAGAGCCGGTGACACCCGCAGAGCCCTTGGAGGTCAGCAACAACACGCCCAGCACGATCAACTGGTCCATCAGGGTCAGCGGCGTGTTGGTGGCCTGCGCGATGAAGATGGCTGCCATGGTGTAGTAGATGCATTGTCCATCAGGGTTGAAGGTCAGCCCGGATGGAATTACCAGGCCCACCACCGGCTTGGACACACCGGCTTTTTCCAGTTTGTTCATCAGCTGCGGCACGACCGACTCTGATGAGCTGGTACCCAGCACAGTGAACAGTTCTTCCTTCAGGTACTTGAGAAACTTCCACAGGCTGAAGCCAGACAGGCGTGCGATGAGGCCTAGCACGACCGCAACAAACAGGAAGCAGGTGACGTACATGGTCGCCACCAACTTGCCAAGCGACACGATCGAACCCAGCCCATACTTGCCAATGGTGAAGGCCATCGCGCCAAAGGCCGCAAGCGGTGCAAGGCGCATGATCATGCCGACAATGTGGAACATGCCGTGGGAAAAAGACTCGAGCACATCGACCATGGGTTTGCCCCGAGGCCCCAGATGCGCCAAAGCGATACCGAACAAGGTAGAGAACAGCAGAATCGGCAAAATCTGATTCTGTGCAAATGCATCGGCGACACTGACCGGGATGATCTTCATCAAGAAGTCAGTGATACCGTCGCCACTTTGCGCAGCCGAGGTGTACGTAGCGATGCTGGAGGCGTCGAGGTGAGCCGCATCGACGTTCATGCCGGCGCCTGGCTTGACGAAGTTGACGACCAGCAGCCCCAGGACCAGGGCAAACGTGGACAGCACCTCAAAGTAGATGAGCGCCCGGGCGCCGACGCGGCCCAGTTCCTTCATGTTCTCCATCCTGGCGATGCCGAGTACCACCGTGGCGAAGATGATCGGGGCGAACACCATTTTGATCAGCCTGATGAACGCATCACCAAGCGGTTTCAGATCAGTGCCGATGGCCGGCCAGAACACACCCAGCAGTACACCGGCGGCGACCCCAATCAGTACTTGAACGTACAACTTTCCCAGAATGCTTTTCATGACAGGACCCTGATTTTTATTCTTGTCAGGTGATACCGACGAGACAGGTCAACGACCTGCCTCTCGGCGCTTTGTCTGGATGACGCTTCTGTATCGGATCAGCGATTGATCAACGCGATGACGGCATCGGTGATCTGGCGGGTGGTCGCGGTGCCACCCAGGTCCGGGGTGTGCAGGCCGCTTTCGGTCACGGCTTCGATGGCCGACATCAACTGTTTGGCGGCAGCCGGCTCGCCCAGGTGTTCGAGCATCAGCGCTGCGGTCCAGAAGGTCGCGATCGGGTTGGCGACGCCTTTACCGGTGATGTCGAAGGCAGAACCGTGAATAGGTTCGAACATCGATGGGAATTGCCGCGACGGGTTGAGGTTGGCGGTCGGTGCAATACCCAGGCTGCCAGACAACGCGGCGGCCAGGTCGGACAGAATGTCGGCGTGCAGGTTGGTGGCGACAATCACGTCCAGCGTGGACGGTTTGAGCACCATGCGCGTGGTCACGGCGTCGACCAGTTCCTTGTCGATCTTCACATCCGGGAAGTCATTGGCGACTTCGTAGAAAATCTCGTCCCACAGCACCATGCCGTGACGTTGTGCGTTGGACTTGGTTACCAGGGTCAGGTGCTTGCGTGGCCGACCCTGCGCCAGCTGGAAGGCAAATCGGTGAATGCGCTCGACACCGGCACGGGTAAACACCGACACCTCGGTGGCGACTTCTTCGGGCAGGCCGCGGTGCACACGGCCACCATTGCCGGAGTACTCACCCTCGGAGTTCTCGCGCACCACGACCCAGTCGATCTGGTCGCCGTTGTGCAGTGGGCTTTTCACGCCGGGCAGTACCCGGGCCGGACGCACGTTGGCGTACTGGTCGAAACCCTGGCAGATCGGCAGGCGCAGGCCCCACAGGGAAATATGGTCCGGCACATTGAGGGCACCGACGGCGCCGAAGAAAATGGCGTCGAAGGTTTTCAGCTCTTCGAGGCCGCCATTAGGGATGTAGTGACCGGTTTTGAGGTAATGCTCCGAACTCCAATCGAAATCCTTGAAGGCGATTTCGAACCCGGATTTTTTCGACAGGGCTTTCAGCACTTCAACGCCGGCAGCAATCACTTCGATACCAATTCCGTCACCTGGAACAGCCGCAATATTGTAAGCAGTCATGAGTCAGCACCTTCGTTGGATGTTCTTGTTTTCCCTGTCGTTCACGCCCAGTGACAGGGTGTGAGCAGAGTTTAAGCAGGAATTCCAAGGCAATAAGCTACTGAAAATCACTACATAAATTACTTGAGGTTACTAATAGCTGCGCTCATTCTGTGTAGTCCGTCCTTGTCTTGAGCCAGACATGAACCAGACGCTAGACCTCTCATTTTTCCACCTGCTCGCCACCCAGGGCAGCCTTGCGGCCACGGCACGCGAGCTTGGCGTGACCCCACCGGCAGTCAGCAAACGGCTGGCAGCGCTGGAGGCGCGTTTCGGTGTTCGCCTGGTCAATCGCACCACCCGCTCGATGAGCCTGACTTCGGAGGGCGAGCTGTATTTTTCTCACGCTGCGCGCATCCTCACGCAGATCAACGAGGTCGAGCAGATGGTCGTCAGTAGCCGCGCGACGCCCAAAGGGCTGATCCGCGTGAACGCCTCCCTCGGTTTTGGCCGGCGGCATATCGGCCCGGCCCTGGCCGCGTTCTTCAGCCGCTACCCGGATGTGGAAATACAGCTGGAGATCACCGACCACCCGCTGGATCTGGCGGCCCACGGTTTTGACCTCGGCATCCGCTTCGGCACGCTGCCGGATGCGGCGTTCCATGCCCGCAAGATCGCCTCGAACCGCCGACTGCTGTGCGCGTCACCGCTTTATCTGGAGAAGCACGGCACGCCCCAGCGCCTGTCTGATCTGCAGCAGCACAACTGCATCTTCATCCGCCAGAACGAAACGCCGTACGGCGTGTGGAGTTTCACCCATGGCAGCCGTACGCAGAACATCAAGGTACGTGGGGCTCTGGGCTGCAATGACGGGGAGGTGGCCCTGAACTGGGCGTTGGAAGGTTACGGGATACTGATGCGTGCAGAGTGGGATATCGCCCGTTATGTACGCAGCGGCCGGCTACGCTTGGTACTGGAGGACGAAACACCCACTCGGGCGGACGTCTATGCGGTCTACCCCCAGCAGCTGCACCTGTCAGCGCGGGTCCGCAGCCTTATCGACTTCCTGGTCGAACGTTTCGCACATATTGATCATGTTGAAGATGCCGAATGACCGGCCTGCTTGGTTCACGCTTGTCTAAGGGGGCGTCTAGAGCAGGAGTATCTGCCCAAGATGCAGTTGGAGCGCGTGATCAGGACTTGGGCCACAACATGCCCACGTCGCCTGAGCCGCAGTGACCCCGGACCATCTGACAGTTCCCGGTGATCATTTAGCACTTGTTCAGTCGGCGGCGGCTGTCTGGTTTGATGTTCGGTCCATGAATAGTCGTTCCGACTGAGTTCGACGAAATATTCTTACATAAATTGAGTCGATAATCTCGGACGGATCCTACATACAAACTGACTGTTAATTTTTTAGCCTCCGTTCCTTCACCTACAAGGAGTTGGCGAAATGGCTTCCCACGGTTACCTGTCAATGACGGGCAGAAGACAAGGTCTTATCTCCGCTGGATGCTCTGCTACCGACTCGATTGGCAATCGATGCCAAAGTGCTCATCTGGACGAAATAATGGTGCTCTCGTTCAGCCATAATTTGTCCAATCTGGGCAACACCGAGCAGACCACACATCGCCCTATCTTGATAACCAAGTACATCGATAAAGCTACTCCGCTGTTGGCAGAGGCATTGACCAATCGAGAAATACTCGAGTGTCGAATCAATCTCTATCGCATCAATGCTGCGGGAAAACACGAGTGTTATTTCAAGGTTGATCTGTCTGATGCAATCATTGTTGATCAGCGAATGGAGGTTCCTCACTCAGTCCTGCTGAATGCTCAAGATCCTCAGGAATACCTCGCCATCCGCTACGGATTTATTGCTTGGCATCACTTGACCGCTAATACGAGCGGCTATGCAACGTGGGGAGATGTTGCATGAGGAATAGCGGCAATTACGCAGCCACGTCGACCGAGGTTTGGGAGGTCAGCCATTTGGCAGTGCGGCTCACACAATATGCGTGTGAGGTTGGCGCCCATCACTTGCAGGATGATGTGCTCAGGGCACAGTTTACTCAGGAAATTGCGTATTTAGGCCAAGTGATTGTTGAAGATGTGCGCGCTGGCAATATTTCTGCTGATGAGGGTCGAGAAGCCCTTGAGCAAGAGTATCGTGAACTGCTCCGTCAAATCTGGGAGTACTCAAAACTCGTAGCTGGCGTGACTGCAGGTGTTTTGCAGATAGGCACTGGGATCGCTGTCTGCAAATTTACTGCTGGGCTCGGGTGTGCTATCGGAGGCTTTCCTATGATGATGCATGGGATGAACAATATTTATGAAAATGGCATGAACATTGTTCAAAGACGTAACGATAACGTAGGTCCTGTACGGAGAATTTATCAGAATGTCGCCGTTGCGGCGGGGGGCGTAAAGTCCGATGGTAACGTAGCCTACGGTGTTTCGGATCTCGGCCTGTCAGCCTACAATTTGGGTCGGATTGTGTTAAGGCCAGGCGCTTGGCGGCTGTTTCGTTATATTGAGGCAGATAAAACGCGTGCGATAAAGACCATGAGTACCCACTCGATAGTGTTTGAGGTGGGGGTGGACATGTTGACCGGTGATCAAGTTCTCGTTGAGCTGAAGGATAAGTAATGGCCTGGTTGTTCGTTTCATGTGTCGTGCTTGGCATATGCGCCGCATTTGCCCTGCGAGCCAGGTGTTCAGGGCCGAATCTTGGCTATGGATTGTTTTGCCTATGCCTGGTTTTTAATCTTTTCTTTATAACGTACTATATGAGAATTTTGGAGTTCGACCGTTTCTTGTTCTTCGGGTATCATCCTGACTTCGTTAAGGAAAATATTTTTGTGGGCTGGGCTGCATTAATAGGCGTTTTTCTACATTGCGGGGCAATGCCTACGCGAGGCTAGGTCAAAGCAACATGCCACCGGTCAGTGCTCTGGCACTACCACCCGAGCTTTTTGCTCTGAGTTACAGACACGCAGCAACGCTGCGCTGCAAACCGGAGAACGATTATGGCAATCGATCACAATGGCCCCGATGCTCCCTACCCAGGCCCCGCCGAGGTCGCGCCAGATACCGGCGCAGGTCACGGCTCCGGCCTGGAGCAAACAGAGTCCGAACCCAAGCAGGGCGCTGGTGAGAAATGGTCCGAGAAGCGGCCCGAGGATTGGAATCCGCCGCCTGGCAATCCTGGGTCCGATCAGGATGCTCAGGTCGAGCGAGAAAACGGCACTGCTCGCACCCAACAAGACACGGCGCAGCAGTCGAGCAATAGAGAGAACGAGGTGCCGCTTCCTGCCGACGATGAATCGCCGGTCGATCAAGAAATGAGGGATGTGGATGCCAACAACTCGGTGTCCAGCGAGTATCCGCAGCCTCGTTGAATATCAAAGCCTGAGCGAGCGCCGCACCCCGCTTAGTGGGAGCGGCTTCAGCCGCGAAGCAAGCGACGCGGTGGATGGCACCGGCGTTGCCGGTGTTCGCGGCTGAAGCCGCTCCTACCGGGCCCGGTCAGGCGCCGCCGCGGAAGCAGCTCACTCCCCACGCCGTAAGCTTGAACGGCAAGTGGTAGTGCTCCCTGGCATCACCAATGCCAAAGCGATAAACCAACTCATCCAGAAAGGGAGTGTCAGCAATCGAAGCTCCGCGCGCGCGATAGAACGCCGCCACCTGAAGGCGCACTTCATAGACCCCGACGCCAAAGCAAACACCCAGCGTCTCCAGCAGCGGCAACAGCCCCCGCTCATCCACATTCCCCTCCAGGATGGACGCTTGGCCGACCGCGCCAATACTCACGCCCATCCCCTGCGCCACGCGCCCACTGGCGACATCGACCACGTGGATCGAAACACCCCCGTTCATTTCCAGAACCCCTCATGCGCTGTTGCCGCCTCGTCCTCTAACAAGGGGCCGTGCACGCAAACTTCACGCTGACCTCGGGCAAACACCTCACGGCAGGGCAGGGAGAACGTCGGGTTTTCCGGGTGCGCCCCGGTCAGCCCGAGCAACGTGTGTTCCGACAACGCGTACACCACGCGGCCGATGCCGGTCCAGTACACGGCCCCGGCACACATGCAGCACGGCTCGGCGCTGGTATAGAGCGTGCACGCGGCCAACGCTTCAGGCGGCAACGCTTTGGCGGCCAACGCGGCGGCGACCAGTTCAGCGTGCTGTGTGGGGTCGCCTTGCGGTGGCATGGAGTTATTACCGGCGCTGGCGATTACCCGGCCACTGGCATCGGCGACGATGGCCGCGAAAGGGTGGCGGCCGCGTTCGCGGGACTGTTCCGACAGTTGGATCGACTGGCGCAGCAGGTCGAGATCGAGGGCAGTTACACCGCTTAAAGCATGCGGGTTGGCTGTGGTCATGATGGCTCCTTGGGTCAGGCAGGTTGTAAGTACGCAGCAGCACGAGTCACTTGGCCACGCTGGCATCGCCGGTGTCGTGGGCAGTGGCCGTGTCGTTGTTGAGCAACAGGTTGAGGGTGATGGCGGCAATCGCGCCGAGGAAAATGCCGCTTTCCAGCACCAGCTTGAGCGGGCCGCTCAGGTGATGGAAAAGGGCGGGGAAGGACATGGGCAACACACCGATGCTCACCGACACGGCGACAATGATGCCGTTGCGCGTGCCTTCGAACGGCACCCGTGACAGCTCCTGGATACCCGCCACGGTGGTCATGCCGAACATGACGATGGCGCACCCGCCGAGCACAGGCGTAGGCACGGCGGCGATCAGTGCGCCCAATTTCGGGAACAAGCCCATCAGCACCATGATCGCGCCAGCGGCGGCGACCACGAAGCGGCTCTTGACGTTGGAGAGGGCGATCAGCCCGGTATTCTGGGTGAAGGCGTTGTACGGGAAGCTGTTGAACAGCCCGCCGAGCATGGTCGAGAAACCATCCGCGCGGAAGGCGTTGCCGAGCGTGGTCTGGTCGGTGGGCTTGCCGACCAGTTTGCCGATGGCCAGGCAGTTGCCGGTGGTCTCGGCCATGATCACCAGCATCGCCAGCAGCATGATCAGGATTGGCACACTGGAAAACTGCGGTACACCAAAAGCCATCGGCGGGCTCAGTTCGAACCAGGCGGCCTGGCCGACGTTGCCGAAGTGCGTCATGCCAAAGGCCGCCGCCAGCAGGCTGCCGCACACCAGGCCGATCAGCACGCTGAGGTTTCCGATAAAACCGGAGAAGCGTGCGTACACCACCAGGGTAATAGCCACGGTCGCTATCCCCAGCAGCAGGTTGGCGGGCTTGCCGAAGTCTGGCGCGTCAGGGTTGCCGCCGCCCAGCCAGATGGCCGCTGCTGGCATCAGCGAAATACCGATGATGGTGATCAGGCTACCGATCACCACGGGCGGGAAGAAGCGCAGCAGGCGGCTGAACAGCGGCGCGATGGCGATGGTGATGGCCCCGGCCGCGATCACGGCGCCAAACACTTCCTGCAGGCCGAATTGCTTGCCGATCATGATCATCGGTGCCAGCGCGATGAACGAGCAGCCCTGGATCAGCGGCAGCCGTGCGCCGAAGCGCCAGAAGCCAAGGGTCTGGAGCAGCGTGGCGATGCCGGAGGTGAACAGGTTGGCGTTGATCAGCGTGACGATCTGCGCCTGGGTCAGGCCCAGTGCGCTGCCGAGAATGAGCGGGACCGCGACAGCGCCGGCATACATCACCAGCACGTGCTGCAGGCCGAAGGTGAACAGTTGCCGCAGTGGTAGTACTTCGTCCACCGCGTGGACCTTTGTGTGGCTCATGGCGTGAATCTCCTGAAGGTGCGGCTCTTTTCGTTGTTTTGGCGCCTGGAGTGACACGCAGCGCAGGGAAGCACGGGCAGCTGTCAGCGGTGTCGAGGGGGATACTCCTGCGAAACAAACGATGGAACAAATGAGTAACCATCGTTAGCATCGATGGATCAGGTCATGAAGGCGGGGTCGGTGATGCGCTTTTCGCTGGAGCAATTGCAGGTGTTCGTCGCTGCGGTGCAGGCAGGTTCATTTTCGGCAGCGGCCAGGCGACTTGGCCGCACCCAGTCGACGGTCAGCGCTGCGATCAGCAACCTGGAAACCGACCTGGGCGTGGAGTTGTTCGACCGCACCAGCCGCATACCGGCATTGACCGCCGCCGGCCATAAACTGTTGTTGCGGGCCGAGGGCATCCTTGAGCGCTGCTATGCCCTGGAAGGCAGTGCCGACGGCCTGGCAGAGCAGGCGGAGCCGGCACTTACGCTTGCCATCGAGGTGCCGTACGGTTCGTTGGTCCCGGCGTTGAAGGCCTTCGACGAAGCGTTTCCTTTTGTCGACCTGCTGATTCGCCACCCCGTCCATGGCGATGTGAGCGAGATGGTGGACAAAGGCGAGGCCGACCTGGGCATCGCCTTTTCCCAGCCGGGTTACCCGCCGACATTGGCCTTCCAGCAACTGGGCAAACTGATCATGGCCCACGTGTGCCACGCCACGCATCCGCTCGCGCAGCTGCAAACCTGCCCCTTCGCCGACCTTCATGCCCACCGCCGTCTGGCGTTCTTCGGCCACGCGCAGAAGCTGCCCAGCAGCGAGTATCTGCGCGCAGCGCAGGTCTGGCAGGCCGAGAGTTATCTGGCTTTGATGGAGATGGTGCGGGGCGGTTTGGGCTGGGCGACGTTGCCGCGGCAGCTCATCCAGCGGGAGCTGGATTCGGGGGAGCTGGTCGAACTGCAACTGCAGGCGTACCCGCATACCGACTGGTTGGTCGGCGTGGACCTGCTTTGGCATCAGCAGCGCAGGCTGGGACCGGCGACCCGATGGTTGCGCGACTGCGTGCGGCATACCAAGGTGTTCGAGCTGGACCGGCATGGCAGGCCGACCACGTTGTAGGCGGCACTGGAGCGTGGTCGGTTGAACGTCGCTTGAGGAACTCCCGCTGAATTATTTCCTGCCCTTAAAGTCAGGTAGTGAGTCATCAATCCTTTCGGAGGTCCTCATGCATCCCTACACGGTGCAGTATCAACTCAATGGCCAACCTACTTCTCACACCTTTGAACTCAAGCAGCCCAGTCTCGCTCGACACGAAGCGGCGCTTCACTTGATGGTGCTGCACTTTGGTGACGGCGAGAACAGCCTGGTCATGCCGCCTGCCGATGCCACGCCTGCAGAGGTGCTGGCTCAAGCCGAAGTACTTGGCTTGTCGGATATCGAAATTGCCTGAAGGCTCGGCCTGGCCGGGTGCTGCTTCCCGGCCGTCAATCCACCCATCGCCACAGCGGTTCATCCAGCAATCCAACCCCCCGCAACTGCGTCTGCCCCTGCTGCTTCTCCAGCTCCAGTACATTGCACCCCTCACACGCCTTCAACGCCTCGATCAGCGGCCGGCTGTGCGACACCACCCACACCTGGCTACGTTGCGAAGCGCGAATGATCAACCGCGCCAGGGCCGGCAGCAGGTCGGCATGCAGGCTGGTTTCCGGTTCGTTGAGCACCATCAGCGATGGCGGACGCGGCGTCAGCAGCGCGGCCATCAGCAGCAGATAGCGCAGAGTGCCGTCCGACAGTTCCGCGCCACCCAGCGGGCGCAGCAGCCCGTGCTGGTGCAACCGCACGCTGAACAGACCGCCCGGTGGTGCATCGATCTCCAAGCGACTGCCGGGGAACGCGTCTTCCAGCGCGGCGACGAGGTCTTCGACCTCACCGATTTCGATGATGGTCTGCAGCGCCGAAGCGAGGTTGCGGCCATCGTGATGAAGCACCGGCGAACGCGTGCCCAATTGGGGTTGGCGGCACGGGGCATCGCGGTCGATGCGGAAGTGGTCGTAGAACCGCCAGCTGTTGATGAACTCACGCAACTGGCCAATCTCCGGGGCCTGGCGAGGGCGGCCGACGATGTTGAAAAAGCTCTCGCCGCTGTCGGCGTGTTGGTCTAGCACAGCCCAGCCGTTGCCCTCGCGGGCACGCACCATGGCGTTCTTGCGCTCCACCAGCAGCGATGAAGGGCGGTAGGCGCCAGCGCCCCAGATGGCTTCGCTCTTGATCTCGGGGTCGAGCATGAAGGCGGTCGGGTAGGGCAGTGGGATCGGCAGGCCGAGGGCGATGGCGAAGCCAAAATCCTCGGTGGCGAAGCCCAGGCGCAGGCGTTTGACGTCGCTCGGGTGCTGGCCCTGGATAGGCACCTCGCCGCGCTTCATTCGCGCACTCGCTTGCGGGCCGGCCCACCAAGTCGAATCCAGTCCGCCTTCACGCGCGAGGGCTTCGATCACGCCGCCCTGGGCGGTCTCGGCGAGCAGGCGCAGGGCTTTGTACAGGTTGGATTTACCGCTGCCGTTGGCGCCTGTGACCAGGTTGAGTTGGCCCAGCGGGAGTACCAGGTGGTTGATCGAGCGGTAGTTGCCAATGGCGAGGGTAGTCAGCATGCGGTGCGTTCCAGCTTTAACCAGGCGACGGATTGTGGCCGAAGCGCAACGGCCTTGCCAGTTTCGACACCCAGTGCTCAACCTTCAGGAGGGGTAATACCGCACACGAACTCATCCGAACCAAGGCGGTGCGAGCCATACTCGACGACGTATTCAGTCCCGCGGCGCTGGGCCTCAACTCTGGCTGTCTGCTGGTCGGCATACACGTCCACAAAGTGCCATGGATGCCGGTCACGCAGGACGCCCCAGCCTAACACCCAGCCCTCGTTGTCTGGGTCTGCCGGCAGATTTTTCGCCAGGCTGCGAATGGTCATTGCAGGTTTCCTCGAAATTACTGCGGCAGGGAACCTTCTTCAGACACGCCTGTCGCATTCAGTCCTAACGTTTGAACACACCATTACCAAGGAAAGGTAAGTATGGCATTTGACGCCTACCTTCAGATCACCGATATCGCTGGCGAAGCGCTCGATGAGCGGTACACCCAGTGGATCGAGATTACCGGTTACAACTTCGGCGTCAAACAAAGCACCTCCGCTACCGCGAGTTCTTCTGGCGGTGCAACATCGGGGCGCACGACCCTGACCAATTTCACCTTCACTAAGTTTCTCGACAGTGCCAGCTGCAAACTGCTGGAAGCCAGCTGTGCGGGCCAGCATCTCAAGGACCAACAAAAAGTATGCGTGAGGTGATGCTATGTCTGAAGCACGTAGCTTCATCAACCCGAGGACCCAGTCTTACCAGTCGCTGAAAGCCGCCACACCGGTGTCGGGACACGGTAAGGGCAAGTTCGATGTCTTGAACGCGCACATCGCCAACAGCGTGGTGATGGCTGGCGAGTTGGTGATCGTGGGCGACGCCGATACGCCGTCTTGCACCAGCCAAGAAGCGTTTCTGATGGCCAAGGCTGCGCAGGCACATGGGGGCCTGTTGACTAGCGGGGTGGAGGCAGACGATTTCTTCCTGGAACACTTCGAGTTGCTACAGAGCCTGCTAGCCAACGCCTCGATGGGGGCGGGTGCGGCCAGCGAGGGGTGGAGCAAGGATCTGGAGCAGATCAAGGCCACACTTGAGGATATCGAGAAACTACACCGTGATTACTTGAGACCCGGCACCCTGAGTGCCCGCGACACATTTTACGCCAAGCGTACCGCGTTGTTCATGAAACTGGAGAAGCAACTGGGGAACATTGCCGCATACGGCTCAGGGTTACGTAATCAGGGGAAGATCAAACAGGCACTGGGGATTTCCACGCGAAGCTATTTGCATCATGGTGAAATTGCGGGCTATGCCGACAAAGTGTCCGGCGTTGCCAAAGCGTCCAATCTGGTGAAAAAGGGCACCTACATCGGTACGGCGCTGGATGTGGCAGCAACTGGCTTGTCGATTCACAAGGCCTGCACGACGGGCCGAGAGGACCAGTGCCAGCGCGTCAAATATGTGGAGAGCTCTTCTTTGATCGGTAGCCTCGCGGGAGGCGGTATAGGAGGGCATTTGGGCGGTATGGCTGGCACGGGTGTTTGTGTAATGGTTCTCGGGATTAGCACTGGTGGCCCTGGCGCACTGGCTTGCGCGGTGGTGGGCGGGGCTGTGGGCGGTAAGATTGGGGGTGACTTCGGTGGTGAACGAGGAGCGTTAATGGGTGACTTGTTATATCGCGAGGTAGCGGAATGAATCAAATCGACCCAGGGTTGGTCGCGTTACTTATTATCGCCCCGATGGTGTTGCTTATTATTGTTCAGTGTTACGTTGCACACAAATATACAGAGCGCTTAGAGGCCATGCTGACGAACTGTAGTTTTGTAATTGGCAATAAGCAGACGTTTCAGCACGCGGGACTGCTGGGTAAGGTTATGCGTACGGGGTTGATTTCAGTGATGCTGGCTGTTCCGAAGCTATTCCGGCGCAGAGGGTTGATCGACGTCGACGAAGTGCAACGCTTTCCGCCACGATTGAAGGGGGTACTAGTCGGCCTGTTGAGCATCGAGATCGTGTTGTTTGCAGCGTTGGTTGTTTCCCATAACGCGCAGCCTGTACACGCTGTGTACTAAGATCGACACTGTGAATGAAATTCACCCTGGTCTAATTGTGTTGCTGATCATTGCCCCCATGCTGCTGGCCATGGTCGCCCAGTGCTACATCGCACATAAATACACTGAGCGCTTTGAGTCCTTTCTCAAGCATTGTGTTTTCGTGACCAGCAATAAAGAGACATTCAAACAGGCAGGTCTCCTGGGCAAGGTAATGCGCACAGGGTTGATCTCCATGATGCTGGCTGTACCGAGGGTCTTTGTGCGCAGGCGTTTAATTGACCTAGACGAAGTTGAGCGCTTCCCGCCGTATTTGAGACGGCTGTTGGTGAGCCTGTTAGGCATCCACATCGTTTTGCTCACCGCTCTGGCCATTTTCAATCAAGTACAAAGCTGAAACTAAACGTACAGCAGCAGAAATAGTACTCCTGTCGAACGCCATCGGTCGCTGCCGGGGCACTCCTGACCGCCGGCAATCCTCTGAGTTGGTAGGCGCAGAAGCACTGCGCTTCGCTGACCCCCCGAGCCTGAGGGATGCTTCGATGAACAGTTATTACACAGCACAAGGCGGCAGCAATCGAGATCTGCCTGCTTCACCTGATCCGGTGGTGGATCCAGATCACCCCACGGTACCTGACCCAGATGATGACCCGCTGATGAACGAAGAGCAGGGCGGGGATGGGGGCGGGAGTGAGAATACCGATCAGGGTAGCCAGAAGGTGCCCGGAGAACGATGATGGCGCGCCTCTAATCTATCTATCCACACCCCTGAGGGAGCGGCTTCAGCCGCGAACACCGGCTAAGCCGGTGCCATGCACCGCGTCGCCTGCTTCGCGGCTGATGCCGCTTGTGCCTACAAGAGGCCCAGGCACAGGTGTAAAGATAGGTAAAAGTGCACGCAGGCCAAGCCGCCGCGGACCTAGAATCCGCACGCTGCCCAACCTGGCATCAGGCAGGCGGCAGATCTTGGCTTTTGGAGCGTTTTGATGAAGTTGAAACAGTTAGTTCGCGCAGCGCTCGTCGCCGCTTTGGTATCCACCTTGTCGGGTTGCTGGATGTTCATGCCGCCCGATGGTGGTGGTGGTGGTGGCGGCGGGCATGGTGGCTTCGGCATGGGTGGCCACGGCGGCGGGCCTCGCTGATCGGTCTTCCCGCCCGAGCAAGGACGCTCCATCGACACTCAGCGCTCGGTTCGCCACCCCAAACGGCACATGCACCATCGGCAAATCCCCCGCCGCCGACGTCAGGTGCGTGCGCTGATCATCAAAGAACATATGCGGCTTGAGAATCGACAGCACCCGGTCCTTCTCCATCCCGCCGAGAAAGAACGACTCATCCGGCGAAACCCCCCAGTTCTTAAGCGTCGTCACTACTCGCTCATGCGAAGGCGCATTGCGCGCGGTGACGATGGCGATGCGCAGGATGCGCTGGTACGCCGGGTCTTCGGCCAGCTTGCGATCTTCGAGCTGGCGGATCAGCGAGAGCTTGCGATACAGGTCTGCCAGCGGCCCGGGCTGGTGTGGGATGGCCTTGTGCGCATGTTCATGGGCCTGGAATTCATTCAGGTCCTGGCGCTGCTTGTACACGCTTTCCGCCTCGTCATCGGCGATCACCCCATCGAAGTCGAAAGCCACCCGCAGTTCGGTGTCGATCTCGTCGTCGTAGATCTTGCTCGGCAGCACCAGGCCGGCGGGGTAGTCGGCGTCGATGGCCCGCTGCACATCGCCTTCGTGGGCGCTGAGGAACAGCGACGCGTTGAAGGCAGGGATGTACTCGTAGGGTGAGCGGCCAGACATGAAGGCCGCGCGGGTGATATCCAGGCCGTAGTGGTCGATTGAGCGGAACACCCGCAGGCCGGTTTCGGGTGAGTTGCGCGAGAGCAGCACCACTTCCACCGGCAACTGCTCCGGGAAAGCTTTGTTGATGCTCAGAAACCGGCGGATGAAGGGAAAGGCGACACCCTTGGGGAATGGCACATCGAGGTTGGCTTCCTGATGCAGGCGATAAGCCTCGACCCCCTCGGACTGGTAGATATCGTCGGAGACGGTCAGGTCGAACAAGGCACTGGAGGCAACGCCGACGACGAGTTTATGTTCGATGGGGTAGGGCATGGCAAGCGGTCCTGAAGCAAAAAAGGCGCAGCGACCATGATAGGGCAGCTGCCGCCATACTGAACGACAATCCTTCGCGCACGGGCTGCCCTACATCACGTGGATTGTGCCATCCACATTGCATTCGCGATGGTCCCCACCCATATCCTCGGGGAGAAAAGCCGTCAGGTCGTATGGCAGCAACACCGTATCCAGCGCGAAGGAGAAGGGCGTATCGATCAGGAAAACCCAGCCCCCGGTACCGCCATTCTGCATGGCAAAGTTCCAGCCAAAACGTGTGCCCGGGTACACACAGCGCTCACCATCCATATGAGCCACCAGGCTCCAACAGCCGCTGACCATCAGTGCCAGTGTCAGCACGGCGCTTCTGGCAATCCATCGCATCATTGAAAATCCTTCCATCAATCAGCCTCTTCGATCAACCGCAACTCGCCGTCCCGGTACTCCACCGCGCGGCCAAGCCACGCCCGGTTCACCTGTGGCAGCACCGCCGAAGGCTTGCGCAGCTCGCGCAACAACGTCGAACCATGCGACAGCCGCCCACCCATGCGCGCAATCACGGCTTGCGCAGCCTGGTAGTGGGCATGGCGGCCGGGGTCGAGGGTGTCTTCCAGGAGGATGTCCTGGCCAAGGATGCCTTGCACTTGGCCCGGGTAGATCATGAAGCCGGCGGCTTGTTCGCTGCCCTGGCTGCCGTCCTGCCAGAAGCTGCCGTCGCGGCTGCGTACATCGGGATGCGCGGCAAACCACTGGCCGCGCTCGGTAACCGGCATGGCGTGGTGGACGCGGAAGAAAATCCGCATCAGGTTATCGCGGTACCACTCGCGTACCTGCAGGTAGTAACCGCGCAGGCCTGGCAGGCCGAAGCGGTGCGCTAGGCTGACGTGGCGCGGCCATGCCGGCAGTGTTTGCAGAGGCAACTCTGTCGGTGCCGGACGCTCGGTGCCGGGGTCGGTCTCCCAAGGCAAGCGGTGTGGGCAGTGCTCCAGGTCGTCGTACGCAGTCGCGGGCCGGCCCAGCCATGCTCCACCACTGCTGGCTAGCGCTGTGGCGATGCACAGGTTGCCCTGCACCACGAAGACATAGAAACGGCTGAACCAATCGGCCAGTTGCTGGCCATCGGCACCCGCGGCTTGCAGTTGCGCCAGTTCTTCATCAAAACGTTGCAGGCCAGGGGCCAGGGCCTGCAGGTGACTGCGGGCGGCCCGCTGCATGCGCCATAGACGCGGCAACGAGCGCAGCAGGCGCAACGGGCGCCAGGGCAGGGTAGGCGTGGCGCCGCCGACTTCGCCGGCATAGCTGGCGGCCGAAATGCCCCAGTCGGCCAGGCGCGCGAGGAACAGGTCGTTGTTGATGTAGGAGGCGCCGCCGAACACGGCGGTGAAGGGTTCGTTGTCCTGCAGTACGCGGCTGTCCCAGCGCGCCATGATTGCCGGGATGCTGGCGGCGGCGCGGCGCTGGGCGTACTCGACGAAGCGGCTGGGCTGAGGCGGCAGGATTTCGGCGATGTTGGCCGAGGTTAGATGCCGACGCCAGCCATGCTCGCTGATCGGGCGGTATTGCAGCAGCCAAAGTTGCTGACCGTCCCAGGCCCATTCGATATCGCCGGGGACGTAGTGGAAGACCTTCAGCACCGCTTGCAGGAAGTCCCACACGGCAGTGGCTGTCAGGCCATGCAAGTCGGCAAACTGGCCGTTTTGCCAGGCTGTGCCCAGGCGTGAAAGCGTCGCGCGGTGCGGGGTGGCCTGGCCGTCAGCCAGGGCTTCCAGGTGGCCTTCGATCCATTCCAGTTCCACGCAAAGGTGGCGTACGAAGGCGATGCCGGACACCGTCGGCTTGATGAAGCGCTGCACCACCACTTCTTCGACACCGGACGCACGCAGCGCGTTGACGCGGTCGACGACGGCGTCGCTGGGCACGCGCAGGTACGTGGTGCTGAGGCCGGCATTGGCGGCATCGGCCTGGTCTTCGGCGTAGCTGGAGGAGCGCACGGCCCACAGGGTATCCGGCGCCGAGGCCAGCAGCAGGGGGAGGCGTGTGTCGCTGCTGTCGCTCAGGTTCAGGGCTTCGGGTACCGGTTGGCCGGCCAGTGCCGCGAGCTGCAGGCGGCCGCCTTTGGTATGGGCGACGAAACCCTGTGCGCCCGATTCCAGCCAAGTGGCGAAATCGGCTGGCGCATCGATCCAGGGGTAGTGTCCCCAGCCGGGTCGCAAGTTGATGCGCAGGTCGGCGCGGGCGAGGATCGCCGACCACGCGGCAGCCTGGGCGATGCCCAGCATTCGATCCTGGTCACCCCATACCAGCTCGACCGGGTCAGTGACCCACTCCAGCAGTGGCAGTGCGGTGTCGGCGCGCAGCTGTTCCCAGGAGGGTACGAACGCTCGGCAGCGGGCGTAGCCCGCACCCATGCGCTGGTATTGGGCGGGTGTCCAGCGCTGGCTGGAAAATTTGCGGGCGAACCACTGTGGACGATGACTGAGCAGCCAATGGATGGTCTTGCGCAACGGCAGCGGCGACATCAGTGCCGGCAGCCGGCGTTGCCAGAGAAAAGCACCGACCGGCGCCAGCAGTACGCTGCGGCTGAAATGCCCGGGTCGGCGTTGCAACGCATGCAGCACGATCAATGCGCTGACGCCCACGGCCATGATCGCGTGGCCACGCCCGGTCATGCTCAGCAGGGCCTGCGCGTACTCATCCAGGCTGTCGCAGGGCGGCAGCGGGTTGTCGCCGAAGCCGGGCAGTTCCAGCGTCCGCACCTGGTAATGCCTGAAGTGCGGCAGCGCATCGTCCCACCAGTCGGCGGCGCTGCCATTGCCGGCCAGCAGGTATAACAACGGCTTGCTCATCGTTGTTCCTCAGGCCAGGTCGCGCAGCGCGCTGTCCAGGGTTGGGTAGCGGAAGCGGTAGCCTGCCTGTTGCAGCCGGCTCGGTATTACCCGTTGTCCTTCAAAAAACAACTCGGCCATTTCGCCAGCCAGGGCACGCACTGGAGCGGCTGGCACGTGCAGCCACACAGGGCGCTTGAGCAGTTGGCCAGCGGTTTGCGCGAAGGTGCCCTGGCTGACCGGCTCGGGGGCGACCAGATTGTAGGTGCCGCGCATGTCTCTGTCGGCGATGGCACGCGCCATCACGGCCAGCACATCGTCACGGTGCACCCAGCTCATGACCTGCTGGCCGTCACCCATACGACCACCCAGGCCCAGGCGGAACGGCATCAACAGTGGGGTCAGCGCACCGCCAGGGCCGAACACCACGCCCAGGCGCAGCACCACCTGGCGCGCGCCGAGCGTACTCGCCGGGCTGGCCGCCGCCTCCCAGCGTGCGCACAGTTCGGCCATGAAACCCTCACCCTTGCTGGCGCTTTCATCCAGTTGCAGGCTGCTGTCACGCACGCCGTAATAGCCGATGGCCGAGGCCTGGATCCACAATGCCGGTTTGTGCCGAGCCTGGGTCATCCAGCGCAGCAGCGCTTCGGTGGTGCCCACCCGGCTGGCCAGCAATTGGGCCTGGCGGCGCGCAGTCCAGCGCGGCCCTGCAACCGGGGCGCCGGCCAGGTTAATCACCACGTCGAAGCGTTCGTCATGGCCGAGCTTGTCGAGGCTGCGCAGGCAGCGCGCGCGGCCGTCGAACAGGTAGGCGGCGCGCAGTGGATCGCGGGCCAGTACGCTGACGCTGTGGCCGGCGTCGAGCAGTTGGTTGACCAGCGTCTCGCCGATAAAACCGGTGCCGCCGGTGACCAGCACCTGCTTATAGGCGCCACCGGCAAACGGATTGACCGGCTGCCCCTGGCGTTGCAGGCGCAGGCTGGCCAGCGCATCGCGGATACCGGACGCAGTCACGCCCAGCGCGAACAGCGTCAGCAACCAGCCGCGCCAGCCGAGGTCGATGGCGACCAGGCCGCTGGGCAGGCTCGCCCATTGCAGCAGCTGCAGGCCGTACAAGGCGAAGAAGGCCCCGGCGTTGATCGCCAGCACAGTGTGCATGATGCGCTCGATCGCCGGCAGCTTGCGGCTGCGGTCCTCGACCACGAAGTCCCACAGCGTCAGGCCGATTTCCAGGGTGAATACCACCGCCACGATAATCGCCCAGACGCCCTGGAAGGCCACATGGGCGATGCCCAAAAACAGCACGCCGTAGCAGCACGAGCGCACGGCGTGAATCGCCAGTTCCAGCCGTGCGCCATGGCGCCGAGGCAGGGCTACCGTCAGTTCATGGTGGTAGAGGGTGTCCAGCGCGCCAAGCAACCCTTGAATCAGCAGCAGGTTGAGGGCCCAGGTCAGGATCGGCAGTTCAGCCACGTTCGAGTCCTTTCAAAGTGGAGGTGGGGCGGTCGTGGCGGTACAGCCACAGTAGCGGTGGCAACAGGGCGAGCAACGCCAGGCCGTCGATGACCAGGTGCGACCACATGCCCGCCTGCAGCGACAGCAGCATGTCCTGCGGTGCCCACAGCACGATGCCGAACGCCAGCCATGCCCAGGCGTTGTGGCTGCGTAGCCGGTCACCCAGGTGGATCAGGCCGAGCATGTACAGCGAGTAGCTTTGCAAGGTGGCGCCAAACAGCGCCAACCACCAGACCTGTTGCTCGCGGGCGGCCGCTGGCGCCGCCTGGCCCCAGAAGGCCTGCTCGACACTCAATTGATAGCTGCCCAGCAGTGGGCTATGGCCGGCCCAGGTCAGGCACAGGGCAACCAGCAGATGGGTAAGCGCTGCGGCCTGCAGCCAGCGCACCAGCGTCTGGCGTGTGGCGGGTCGCGGGGTAGAAGAGGGGGAGGGCATTCCTTGTCCTGTCGGCTTCCTTGACGGCGGGCAGTGTACCTTGATTTGCCCTGACCTGAAGCAATCCCTCGCGCACATCCGCCGCTATGCTGAAGCCTTCGACTCACCTCACTCAGGTAAACAAGGAGGCATCCCATGAAAGCTGCTGTTGTTGCCAAAGGGCGTCGCGTGGACGTGGTGGACAAGACCCTGCGCCCACTAGCCCACGGTGAAGCGTTGCTGAAGATGCAGTGCTGTGGCGTCTGCCACACCGACCTGCACGTCAAGAATGGCGATTTCGGTGACAAGACCGGCGTGACCCTCGGCCACGAAGGCATTGGTGTGGTGGTGGAAGTCGGGCCGGGTGTTACCTCGCTCAAACCGGGCGACCGGGCCAGCGTGGCGTGGTTCTTCCAGGGCTGTGGGCACTGCGAGTACTGCAACAGCGGGAACGAGACGCTGTGCCGCGAGGTGAAGAACTCCGGTTACACGGTGGACGGCGGCATGGCCGAAGAGTGCATCGTGGTAGCGGACTACGCGGTAAAAGTGCCGGACGGGCTCGATTCCGCGGCTGCCAGCAGCATTACCTGCGCGGGGGTGACGACGTACAAGGCGATCAAGTCGTCCAACATCCGCCCCGGGCAGTGGATCGCCATCTATGGTTTGGGCGGGCTGGGGAATCTGGCGCTGCAGTATGCGAAGAATGTCTTCAATGCACGGGTCATCGCCATTGATGTCAATGATGAGCAACTGGCTTTCGCCCGTGAGATGGGGGCCGACCTGGTGGTCAATGCGCGCAGTGAAGAGGTGGCCAAGGTCATCCAGGCCAAGACCGGAGGTGCACACGCGGCAGTGGTCACGGCAGTGTCGAAGAGCGCCTTCAATTCTGCGGTGGATGCACTGCGTGCCGGTGGGCGGCTGGTTGCTGTCGGCCTGCCACCGGAAGCCATGAGCCTGGACATTCCCCGGTTGGTGCTCGACGGCATCGAAGTGATCGGTTCGTTGGTCGGTACCCGGCAGGATCTCGCTGAAGCTTTCGAGTTTGCCGCGCAAGGCAAGGTGGTGCCGAAGGTGACGCTGCGGCCGATCGAAGATATCAACGACATTTTTGAAGAAATGCTGGAAGGGAAGATCAAAGGCCGGATGGTGATCAATTTTGCCGACTGACGTGTGAACGCAATACCGCCGGTGGCACCGGCGAAACCGGTGCCACCTAACGCGTCGCCTGAGTCGCGTCCACGGTCGCTCAAGTCACTTGCAAACCATCAGCACCAACGCAAGTACCGTCGCCAGCGCCGCAATCACTGCGCCTACCCCGCCGAGCGATGCAAGGCCCATATGCTCGATGGTCGTCCCACCAATCGCAGCACCGATACCAATTCCGCCGTTGGCCGCCGATACATTCAGCGTCCCAGCCAGCGCCTGGGCCTTGCTGCCTGCGCTCATCACCCGCACTTGGCACACCGGGAACAACGCGGTATAGGCGATACCCCATGCCCCAAGCGCCACCAACAGCAACCACAGAGTATCGATTGCCGGTGCTACGCAGGCCATCCCGGCACCCAGTAACGCCAACAGCAGCACGGTCGCCCCAAGCGGGCTGCGGTCAACCAGTCGGCCGCCGAGGGCATTGCCCAGCATGCCGACTGCGCCAAAGCCCATCAACCACCAGCCCACCTGCGCGCTCGGAACGTGAGCGAGGCGCTCCAGAATGTCGGCCAGGTAGGTGTAGGCGCTGAACATTGCCGTGAACACCACGACCGACAGCAGCACGTGCAGGAGGAATTTCGGGTCTTGCAGAATGACGGACTGGCGCTCCCCTGCAGCCCGTTTCGGGGCACTCGGCAGCGACGGCATGAACATCCACATCAGCAAGGCAATGACCAGGCACAGCCCAGCGATCAGCATGAACGTGGCTCGCCAGCCGACTGTGGTGGCCGCCAGTGTGCCAAGGGGAATGCCGAACACGAAGGCCGCCGTGATGCCCATGTACACCTGGGCCACCGCCTTGCCTTCATTGCCTTTACCCGCCAACTGAGCGGCTGATTCACTGGCCGTGCCCCAGAACACGGGGAGCAAGGCCGCTGCCAGAATGCGCGAGAACGCCATTGTCCAGAAGTTCGTGGCCACAGCAGACAGGCCATTGGAAACGGCAAAGATCAGCACGATGGCCAAAAACAGTTTCTTGCGATCCCAATGCGAGATCGCGGCGGTAAGGAATGGCCCCACCAGCATCACGGTGAAGGCAAACACAGTCACCAGTTGGCCGGCTTTGGCGATGCTGATATCCAACTCACGCGCGAGCCCCGGCAAGATGCCGAGAATGATGAATTCGGTAGTCAGCACAGCGAATGCAGCGATCGTGAGGATCAGAATGCTGCTGCCTGCCTGGGCATCTGCCGTACCCGACGAGGGCGCAGTGGTGGCCTGCATGAGGGTGTACTCCAAACATTGAAATAAGGACGCGAGAGTACCTTGGAATAAAATGATCATCTGCGGCATTTAGGCAATAATTGCCAGGAATAAAATTCCATAATGGGTGTGCAGGGTGCATAACGAACAACGCCTGAAAGGGCTGGCGGTTTTCATTTGCGTGGCAGAGGCGGGCAGCTTTACGGCGGCTGCCGAACGCATGCACTTGACCACCTCCGCCATCAGCAAGAGCGTCGCGCGGCTGGAGCAGCGGTTGCAGGCCAGGCTGTTCGAGCGCAGCACACGCCGCCTTGCGTTGACCGACGCCGGACGCAACTACTACCGAACCTGCAAGGGCATCATGGCCGACCTCGACGAAGCCGAGATGGAGATGCACAGTGACCAGACCGAACCGCGCGGCCGCCTGCGCATCGATCTACCCGCCTCGTATGGCAAGCTCCGCGTCCTTCCGCTGCTGATCGACTTCATTGCTGAGCACACGCTGCTGTTGCCGCACATCACCCTTACAGACCGCTTCGTCGATCAGGTCGAGGACGATATCGACATTCTGGTGCGTATCGGTGGCCCGGATATTTGGCCCAATGGCGTGGAGCGCCGGCTGATCGGTGTGCAGCGGCAGATATTCTGCGCCACGCCCGACTACCTGAAGCGGCACGGCGAGCCCCGTTCGGAGCGTGAGCTGCACGAGCACGGCTGCGTGCTCTACGGCAGAACAGACGGTGGTGTCTACCCGTTGCACTTTCCCGGCGCGCAGGCCGAGGGCAGCGAGCAACGTGTGGTGGCGGGCCGCATAGCCATTGGCAATGCCGAGGGGCAACTGGCGATGGTGCTCGCAGGCTTGGGCATCGCCCAACTGCCGACCTGGCTGGTTCAGGAGCAGCTCGACGCTGGCACGCTGGTGCCTATCCTGCCAGGCCTCACCACGCGCGGGTTGCCCATCCACGTCGCCTGGCTCACCAGCCGGCAGTCGCTGCCAAAAGTGCAGGCGTTGGTTGATGTGATCTGTAACAGCTTAAGCGCAGAAGGAGGGCTGCATGGTTACCAAGGGATCGGCTGACCGTCCCATGCCCAGAAGTTACCGCTATCCGCCGCGCCATGACGAGCGACCTGCTCAAGCATGCACTGCGCGGCATAGGCAGGTTGGAACAATTGCTCGACCGGCACGTTTGCCTGAAATGGCGCTGAAAGCCGAGTATCGGTAGTGCCAGGGTGCAGCAATAGCACCGTGGAAGCAGGGTTGAGACGTTTGAGCTCGATGCTGGCGGTACGCATCAACTGGTTCAAGGCTGCCTTGCTTGCGCGATAGCTGTACCAGCCGCCCAAGCGGTTGTCGCCGATGGAGCCCACTCTCGCCGACAGTGCAGCGAAGGTGCAGGGTTGCTTGCGTAACAACGGCAACAGGTGTTTGAGCAACAGGATCGGCGCGAATGCATTGGTGGAAAAAGTGGCCTGCATGCGTTCCAGGTCGAGTTGCGCCAAGGCCTTTTCGGCCTTGGCGCCGTCCTGCTGCAGAATGCCCAAGGTGCTGATCACCAAATGAAGGTTTGCACACTGGTGGCCGACCTCGCGGGCGAGTTCGGCAAGCGATTGTTCGCGCCGGGCATCGCAATCGAACGCTACCAGACGTCCTCCATGGGCTGCAGCGAGTGTGGCCAAGGCAACGCTAGCGCTGGCTTGGCGCGACACGGCCCAGACCGTTGCCACATCATCGCGTGCCAATAGTGCTTCGCAGAGGGCCAGACCGATGCCTTGGCTGGCGCCACAGACGAGTACATTTGCCGGGTGCTGCAGATTGGCGATCAGCGTCATCGTGAAACCGCTATCCGGACAGAAGTATGAATGAGCAGTGTGCCGTTCGCCCTGCATTACTGGGAGGTCGTGCGGCTTCAGACGTTCACTATGGATGATTGGCGCCAAAGGGCCAGCCCTGATGGTGCTGCACCAGAAAGTCCACGAATACCCGCACCCGCGCCGGCATCGCCGGGCCGCCCACGAACACGGCATGGATTGGCTCCCTGTCACCCGGATTGTAGGCCTCCAGCAGCGGTATCAGCTCGCCGCTTTCAAGTTCATCGGCAACCGTGAAGGTGCCGATGCGCGCAATACCGGCCCCAATCTTGGCCAGTTGCGCCAGGGCCTCACCGCTGCTGCATTCGATAGTGCCGGCCACCTTCAGTGAAAAGGCCTGCCCGTTGCGAAGAAACGGCCACTCGGACACCGCACGGCGGAAGTTGAAGCGCAGGCAGTTGTGCCGTGCGAGGTCTTCCGGTTGCTCGGGTGTACCGCAACGCTCAAGGTACGCCGGCGAGGCAACGATCACTTCGCCAGTGTCGCCGATGAAGCGCGCACTCAGGGAGCTGTCGGGCAGGTGGCCGAAACGCAAGGCGACATCTGCCTGGCCGCCGAGGATGTCGGTGACTTCATCACTCAGCGTCAGGTCGACCAGCACCTGCGGATACCGCGCACTGAACGCAGCCACCAGCGGCACCACCGTCTGGCGGCCGTGGCCTAGGGCGGCGCTCACCCTCAGCCGTCCCCTCGGTACGCCCTGATCGGTGATGGCTTCTTCGACTTCGAGCATGTCCGCCAGGATGCGTCGGGCGCCGCGCAAATACGCGTCGCCCTCGGCCGTGAGGGTGATCGCCCGGGTGGTGCGCAACAGCAGGCGGGTGCCCAGGCGCTGTTCGGTGCGCGCGATGATCCGGCTGACGGCCGAAGGGGTCAGACCCAGCGCTCGGGCTGCGGCCGACAGGCTGCCTTCGTCCACCACCTTGGCAAAAACCTCCATCTCACCGGACCGGCCGTTGTATTCCATTTGTGCCTCTTGCGCAAAGGTGGTTTCCAGAAACGCCATCTAGTGCTTCGAAGGCTCGAATCGTAGCATTCCGGGCACAGATTAGGAGCTTCCCCATGCGTATCAATCCACCTCTCGTCGCACTCGCAGTCGGTGCCTTTGGCATCGGCGTCACCGAGTTCGCGCCCATGGGCATGTTGCCCAGTATCGCCGCCGATCTCGGTGTGTCGATTCCCGCCGCCGGGCTGTTGGTCAGTGCTTACGCGATCGGCGTGCTGATCGGTGCACCGTTGATGACCTTGGCCACCGGCAAGATTCCGCGGCGTTACCTGTTGATCGGGCTGATGGCGATTTTCACCCTGGGCAACCTGATGTCGGCGCTGGCCACCGATTACCAGAGCCTGCTCATCGCCCGGGTGGTGACCTCGCTCAACCACGGCGCATTCTTTGGTGTCGGCTCGATCGTAGCGGCCAGCGTGGTGCCCCCGGAAAAACGCGCGGGTGCCGTGGCGGCGATGTTCATGGGGCTGACAATCGCCACCATCGGCGGCGTGCCGTTGGCCACCTGGTTCGGTGAACTGATGGGTTGGCGCACGGCATTCTGGGGCATTGCCGGCCTTGGCCTGCTGACAATGGTCGCACTGTGGTTCGCCTTGCCTGAGCTGAAGCTGCCTGCGAGCAATGGCGCGCTGGCCGAGATCCGCGTCCTGACGCGCGGGCCGGTGCTGTCGGCGCTGGCGCTGACGGTGGTCGGCTCCAGTGCGATGTTCACCGTATTCACCTACATCGCGCCGATCCTGCGCAGTGAATCGGGGGCCTCCACTACGTTCATCACCGCCATGTTGGTGCTATTCGGTGTCGGCCTGACCTTGGGTAACGTGTGGGGTGGCAAAGCGGCGGATCGCTCGGTCGACCGTACGTTGATGGTCTCGCTGGCGATGCTGATCGCGGTGTTGCTGGTGTTCCCACTGGTACTGGACTGGCCGCTGCCGACTGCCGTGGCCATTCTGGTCTGGGGCGCGGCCAGTTTCGCCCTGGTACCGCCGCTGCAGATGCGGGTGATGGAGACTGCCAAAGATGCACCCAACCTGGCGTCAGCAGTGAACATTGGCGCGTTCAACCTCGGCAACGCCATCGGCGCTGCACTGGGTGGCGCGGTGATAAATGCAGGCCTGGGCTACTCGGCGATTTCGCTGGCCGGGGCGATGATGGCGGGGGTTGGGCTGTTGATGACCGTGATTTGGCGTACACGGCCGCAGGTGCATGCGTTGAGTCGCAGTCTGTCGCAGTGACTTGACGCCTGCTGCACAAACCGCTTGGACCTGGGCTGCGGCGTAAATTAGAATCACTTCTATTTGCGCCACTTCAGGGCTTTCCCATGATCGAAGCCGCCACACCCCCGGAGCACAGCCTGCCTACCCTGTATCGCGAGCACCGTGGCTGGCTGGAGGCCTGGTTGCGCCGGCGCATGGGCAATGCCTGGGATGCGGCCGACCTGAGCCAGGACACCTTCCTCAAAGTGCTGGCCAGTGCCCAGCCACTGGCTGAAATCCGCGAGCCGCGTGCCTATCTGTTGACCGTCGGCAAGCGACTGCTGAGCAATTTCCACAAACGCCGCAGCCTGGAGCAGGCCTATCTGGACGCCTTGGCACAATTGCCTGAACAAAGCCTGCCGTCCCCGGAGCAGCGTTGGATTCTGCTGGAAACCCTGCAAGCACTCGACGAATTACTCGACGGCTTGAAAGCCCCAGTGCGCAAGGCGTTTCTCTGGAGCCAGCTGGAAGGCCTGGGCTACTGCGAAATCGCCAAACGTCTCAATGTCTCCGAGCGCACCGTCAAACGCTACATGGCGCAGGCGTACGAGCACTGCCTGTTGGCGGATCTGTAATGCCAGCGCATTCCCCTGATGCGCGCGAAGTGGTGCGCGCGGCAGCGCGCTGGCTGGCGCTGCTCGATTCTGGCACGGCCAGCGAAGGCGAGCTGCAGCGTTTGCAGCAGTGGCGCGCCAGCAGCAGCCAGCACGAAAGTGCCTGGCAAAAGGCGCTGTTGCTGCGCCAGCGTTTTGCCCAGTTGCCGGGCGGGCTGGCCATGGCCACGCTGGACCGCCCGGATGTCGGCCGTCGTGCACTGCTCAAGCAAGCGCTGGGTGTGGCGGCTTTGGTCCCCGCCACCTGGTTAATTGGCCGGCAGATGCCATTGGATGTGTGGACCGCCGACCTGCACACCGCTGTGGGTGAGCGCAGGCGACTGCAATTGAGCGACGGCACGGCCTTGCAGTTGAACACCGACAGTGCAGTCAACATCGATCTGGCTGCGCGACGGCTGACGCTGGTACGCGGCGAGGTGGCCGTCACCGTCCCCAACGGCTTGGACATTTCCGTGCAGGTGCCTTTCGGTCAGGTCACGGTCAGCGCTGCCGAGGTCTGCGTGCGTCTGTTCGATCAGGCTTGCCAGGTGTCGGTGCTCAACGGCATGGCTACCCTGAAACCGCTGCGAGGTTCTACCTTGGCGCTGGCGGCGGGGCAGCAGGCCAACCTGCAGGCCGCAGGCATTGGCCCGGTCACTGCTTCGGATGATGGGCTGCTGGGGTGGCGCGACGGGGTGCTGAGGCTCGACGATCGGCCACTGGGCGACCTGTTGAGAGAGTTGCGCAGGTACCGAGCCGGGCTTTTGCGCTGGGAGCCGGCCCTGGAAACCCTACGTGTCACCGGCACCTTCCGCCTCGACGACACGGACCGCGTGCTATCGCTGCTGGCAGCCAGCCTGCCGTTGGAGGTGCATGCGCGCACCCGTTACTGGGTCACGTTGGCTGCGCGAGAAAATCGCGCGTGAGGCTGTCCCCTTTTTTCCACTCGCCGGTCATTAGCAGTAGGAAAAAATAACGGGAGCCTTGTTCGATGCCTGCAGTACTGCCTTGCCGCCCACGCCCCTGGATGCACCTGGGGTTCACCTTGAGCCTGCTGATGAGTTCACCCGCCTGGGCCGATGACCTGGCCCGGCGTGCCTATCAGGTGCCCGCCGGCACCCTGGGCGCCGTGCTTACCCGGTTTGCCGACCAGGCCGGCGTCAGCCTTTCGCTAGACCCGGCACTGCTCAATGGCCGGCAAAGTGCTGGCTTGTCCGGCAGCTTCAGCGTAGCGGAGGGCTTCATGCAGTTACTGCAGGGCAGTGGCCTGCAGTTGCAGCAGGTAGGCGAGGGGACCTACACCCTGGTGCCAGCGCCACAGGGCGCCGCTGCGCTGGAAATCGCCCCGACCAGCATCATTGGCACCCAGGCGCTGGGCAGCGAAGCACAGCCCTACGCCGGCGGTCAGGTCGCGCGCCAGGGTTCGCAAGGTTTGCTGGGTTCACGTGACTTCATGGACACGCCCTTCAGCATGACCACCTACACCAGCGACCTGGTCAAGAACCAGCAGGCTCGCACCTTGGGCGACCTGATCGCCAGCGACCCCTCGGTGCGTGCGACCAATCCGGCGGGTGGGCGCTTCGAGCAGTTCACCATTCGCGGTTTCAGCCTGTTCAACAGCGACGTTGCCTACAACGGCCTGTACGGCATCCTGCCCACCTATTCCATCGACATGGAAATGGCCGACCGGGTCGACATCATCAAAGGGCCAAGCCAGCTGATCAACGGCATCTCGCCGCGTGGCAGCGTGGGCGGCGGCATCAATGTGGTGCCCAAGCGCGCGGGTGACAAGCCCATCACCGAATTTACCGGCAGCTACGCTTCGAATAGCCAGGTGGGCGGTGCGGTGGATGTTGGTCGGCGCTTTGGCGAGGGCGACCAGTTCGGGGTGCGCTTCAACGGTGTGAAGCAATCCGGCGACACCGAATGGGATCACCAGCGCGTCGAGCGCGAGATGGCCGTGCTGGGCCTGGATTTTCGCGGCGAGCGCCTGCGGCTTTCGGCCGACCTCGGCCACACCGAGCGCGACACCGACGCCCCGCAGGAGCGGGTGTTGGTCGGTGCCAACGCCAAGGTACCGAACGCCGACGACGTACGCCGCAACTACGCCCAGGCCTGGAGCCAGGCACGCACCAACGACATCTTCGGCGCGCTGAACGCCGAGTACGACATCAGCGATTCGCTGCTGGCCTACGGCGCGGTCGGGGCGCGCAAGAGCAACCATGACTTTCTGCGACACAACGTTTCGATCATCAACGATGCCGGCGATTTCACCGTCCAGCCGCGCGACTTCACCCGCGATGAAAGCGTACGCACCGCAATGGCGGGGCTGCGCAACTGGTTCCATACCGGGCCGGTCAGCCATGAGCTGAACCTGGCCGCCACGTACTTCTACATGGACTTCGAAAACGGCGGCGCGCGCTATGCCTCGGCGCCCAGCAACCTCTACAACCCCGTCGCGACACCAACGCCCGGCACCCCGACGCGGATCGACCCCAAGGTCTACACGGAAAACCGCTTCACCGGGCTGGCGCTGGCCGACACCCTGGGGTTCTTCCACGACCGCCTGCTGCTGACACTCGGTGCCCGCTGGCAGCGGGTGCAGGTGGATGACTGGAGCAATGGCATCAAGGGCGACACGGCCTATGACGAGGAAAAGGTGTCACCCTCGGGCGGCGTGCTGCTCAAGGTCACCGATCAGATCTCGCTCTACGCCAACTACATGGAAGGCCTGAGCCAGGGCAAGATTGCACCCTCGACGTCGGTCAACGAAGACCAGATCTTCCCGCCGTTCACCAGCCGCCAGGTCGAGGTCGGGGCCAAGTACGACCTGGGTCGCGTCGCCTTTACCGCCAGCGCGTTTCGCATTCGCCAGCCGGCCTATGAAACCAACGCCCGGTCACGCGTGTTCGGCCCCAACGGCAAGCGTGACAACCGAGGGATCGAGCTCAGCGTGTTCGGCGAGCCGCTCACCGGCGTTCGCCTGTTGGGTGGGGTGATGTACATCGACAGTAAACTGACCGATACCGTAGGCGGCACCTTCGATGGCAACCGCGCCCCGGCAACGCCGGAGTACAACGTGAACCTCGGCGCTGAATGGGATGTGCCCGGGTTGGGCGGGCTGACCTTGACGGCGCGGGGTATTCACTCCAGCTCGCAATACCTGGATCAGGACAACAGCAAGCAGATCGATGGTTGGGAGCGCTTCGACCTTGGCGCTCGCTATGCCTTCAATCTCGATGCCACCAAGGTCACGTTGCGCGCCAGTGTCGAGAACGTGCTGAATGAGCGTTACTGGGCTTCGGCCGGGGCGTCGGATGACAGCGAACCGGGGCTGACCTTGTCTACGCCCCGGACTTGGCTATTGTCGGCGACCGTTGGATTTTGACCAGGGCTTGCCATTGCGCCCCTATCGCTAGTAACGCACCTCCACCCCAACGTACGCACCCACCCCGTCGCCGGGCCAGAATGCTGCGGTGTCCTGGCCGTTGGCGTTGTACACCGGGGTGATCGCCGTGACGTAGGCCTTGTTGGCCAGGTTCTTCAGGTCCAGCGAAACCTTCCAGTTGCCCTTTGGCGCTTCATAGCCCAGGTTCGCGCCCCAAATGGTGTATGAAGGCGCGTACAGCGTGTTGGCATAGTCCACCGCCGTGCGCGATGCTGACTGCACGTTGACACCGGTGTACCAGCCACTGTGGTCCTGATACTGCAATTCACCCTGGTAGATGTGTTTGGGAACGCCCGGCAGCTGGTTGTCACCGAAGGCGTCGTCATGCCGGTAGTAGAAGTCGTTGTAGGTGTACATCTGGCGCCAGCGCACCAAGTCGCCCTGTGCGTTCTCCCACAGGCGGGTGTTGAGGCCAGCCTCGACGCCCTGGTGGATGGTCGGCGAGGCGTTGAAAGCGCCAGTAACCGCTGCCGCCGTGGAGGTGGCGGGGATCAGTTGCACGTTCAGCAGCTCGTCGTGGATCCACGAGCGGTATAGGGCCAGGCTGCCATCGAAGATGCCGTGCGAACCCTTGATGCCGACTTCGAAGGTGTTGGCTTTCTGTTCCACCAGCGGCCGGATGTAGGGCAGGGCGGGGCCGGACCCTGAGTATTCCCACGAAGCAGGCGGGTCGATGCTGCGGCTGAAGTTGGTGAACAGCTGTAGGTTGGGGCTGAACTCGTAGCGCAGGCCGATGCGTGGGGCGGTGCTCCAGTTGTCGTAGTCCACGTGTTGCGGAAAGTCGGTGGTATTGGCATTCACCGCGTGGTCGATATCGACCTTGCGCCGCACGTTGATGAACGACACGCCGCTGGTGAGCCACAGGTTGTCGATCAGGTTGATGTCGTTGCCCAGGGCGATCACCCGGTCGAACGAGTCCTTGTAGTCGACCTTCTTCAGCGACACCTTGTCGTCGTTGGCCGAATTCACCCCGCCGCGCAGGTGCTGGGTGGAGGTGAAGGCGATGTTGCTGCGGCTTTCATGGCCGAACAGGTAGTCGATGCGGTCGTAGCCCAGCAGCAGGCCGAGGTCGTGCCAGTCCCAGTAACTGGGGTTGCTCGGGCTGCGCGGGCTGTTGGTGTGGCGGTAGTCGTGATACGACAGGCCGACGGTCAGGCGCGCGTCGTCGTCGAAGGTGTAGGTGGTCTTGCTGCCCAGCCAGATGCTGCCCGGGCGGCGCGCACCGGCACCGCTGCTTTCGGCGGTGGCGCTGGCGCGGCGGCTGTGGTGCAGGGCGCCATTGAGGGTAGTGGCGCTGGGGTCGTTGTGGGTTTCGTCGCGGTAGCGCAGCAGCAGGCGGGTTTCCAGTTTCGGGCTGAAGCGGTAGCCGGCGTTGGCGACGATGCCGGAACTCTTCGACAGGCTGTAGTCGCGGTAACCTTCGTTGCGGTAATTGTCGGCTTGCAGGTAGTAGTCCAGGTCGCCTTCGACTCCGCCGTAGCTGATGCTCTGCTTCTGGTAGTGGTAGCTGCCGACCTCGGCGCGCACGCGCAGGCCCGGGGCGCTGTAGCCGCTGTGGTTGACGAAGTTGACCGCGCCGCCGAGGGTCAGCGCACCGTACTGGAAGGCGTTGGCGCCGCGCAGGATCTCGGTGTAGTTGACGCCGCTGGTGTTGAGGAACTCATAGGGCGTGCCGCCGGGGCCGGTCAGCGGCAAGCCGTCGAAGAGGAACTTGATGCCCTCGCGAAAATAGCCCGGCGAGGTGTTGGCGCCGGAGCCGCGGATCGAGATCTTCGCTGCATCGTTGCCACCGGTGGACTGCACGAACACGCCGGGCTGGTAGGCGAGGGTGTCCTGCAGGGTAGCAGTGCGGCCCTTGGCGACTTCTTCGCTGTCGACCACGCTGGTGCCGCCGGGTACTTCGGCCAGGGCGCTGGCCGCTTGCTGCACTTCGGTTTGCTTGTTGCCTTGCACGGTGACCGTGCCAAGGGCCTGGTCAGCCGCCAGTGCCGTGACCGGGGCCAGCAGGGCCGTGGCCACGGTGGCCAGGGCGGCCTGGCGGATCGCCAGGGGCAGTGGATGGGGTTGGCTCGCACGCATCGTCGTATTCCTTGGAAGTCATCGTAGGTCCTCGGCGTTCTATGGGAATAGTCAGGCCTGTCGAAGGGAGTAAGAGCAGTTTCTGTGCCAGGTGGCGAAGGGCCCGTTTTGATAGCCGCTGAAAATCTGTCGGCAAGCACCCGTTGTTGTCACGGCAACACAAGGTGAACACTTTGCGTTGTCTGGCAACTTGGAATAAGGGAAATGCCACGTAAATAGGCGGTTAAAGGCGTGGCATGACAACTGCAATACCCTTTCATCGCCTAGATGGGCCAGAAAGGAAACCACCATGAGCCAACTCCCGATTACCGACACCGAGCTGGATGCGCGTTTCGAGCTCCTATATCGCCGCATCGCCGAGGGCGCGGTAGAACGCGAACAGCAGCGCACCCTGGCCTTCGAGCCGGTGGCCTGGCTGCGCGAGGCAGGCCTCGGCGCGTTGCGCGTGCCACGCAGCCACGGCGGCCTTGGCGCCAGCCTGCCGCAACTGTTGCGCCAATTGGTGCGCCTGGGCCAGGCCGATTCCAACCTGCCGCAGATCTTCCGTGCCCACTTTGGCTTCGTCGAAGGGCGGCTGGCGTCCAACGACGCGGCCTCCCAGGACTACTGGTTCGCCCGTGTGGTGGCTGGAGAGCTGTGGGGCGCGGCCATGGCCGAACGTTCCGACAGCACCGGCAACACCGTGCAACTGAGCGACGCTGAAGACGGCTATCGCCTGGACGGCGAAAAGTACTACTGCACGGGCACGCTGTACGCTGATTGGGTAGCGGCGGTGGCTAACCACGGCGATGACTTCGTCAGCCTTGCGGTGTCCACCCGTGCAGCCGGGGTGGAGCGCATCGACGACTGGGACGGCTTCGGCCAGCGCCTGACTGGCAGCGGTACCACGCGCTTCACCCAGGTGGCGGTACAGCCGCAACACCTGCTGCGCCGCTTCGCCAAGGGTGAACTGCGCGCCGAGTCGTACCTCACGGCGTTCTACCAGGCGGTGCACCTGGCCACCTTGGCCGGCATCGGCCGCGCGGTGCTGGCTGATGCCGTGGCTTTCGTTCAGGGCCGCACGCGTGCATTCGGCGTGCCGGGTCAATCGCAGCCGGCCGAGGACCCACTGGTGCAAGCAGTGGTCGGCCGCCTGGCAAGCCTGGCCTTCGCCGCCGAGGCGCAGGTCACTGCGGTGGGGCAAAGCCTGCAGGCTGTATTCGAAGCCGAGCAGGCCGGCGAGGTGCCCGAGCAGCTGTACACCGACGCAGAAGTTCACGCCTTCCAGGCCCAGCAGATTGTGCTGCCACAGGTACTTGAGGCCAGCACCTTGCTGTTCGAAGTCGGCGGCGCCTCGGCCACCAGCACTGCCCGTCGCCTCGACCGCCACTGGCGCAACGCCCGCACCCTGGCCTCGCACAACCCGGCGATCTACCGCGAACAGGCGTTGGGCAACTACTACCTCAACGGCATCAGCCCGGCCCAGGCCTGGCGCGCCCGCCAGTCTGCAGCCAGCGCAGGGCAGGGCAGTGGCGACGAAGCCAGCGCGGTCTGAACAGGAGCATGACCATGAGCAGTAAACCCAACCAGATGAGCCTGGGCATGAACATCCTCGGCTTCGGCTCGCATGCCGGCGCCTGGCGCCAGGGCGAAGCGGCGATCGATGCCTATATCGACGTCAACTACTACCGCGACATTGCCCGGTTGTCCGAGCGTGGTTGCCTGGATGCGATCTTCCTCGCCGATGGCCCGGCGCTGCCGCCGGATGTTTCAAGCCAGCCTGGCGGGCGCCTGGAACCGACCGTGCTGCTGACTGCGGTGGCCGCAGCCACCGAATACATCGGCGTGATCGCCACCTGTTCCAGCACCTACAACGAGCCGTTCAACCTGGCCCGGCGCATCGCCTCGCTCGACCACATCAGCGGAGGCCGCGCGGCCTGGAACGTGGTAACCAACGCTGGCGACGCCGCCGCGCAGAACTTCGGCCTAGCGGGTGCGCCGCTGCATGTGGACCGCTACGGCCGTGCCGAAGAGTTCGTCGATGTGACCCTGAAACTGTGGGACAGCTGGGAGGACGACGCGGTGATCGGTGACCGTGCCGGTGGTCGCTTTGCCGACCCGCACAAGGTTCATACCCTGGACTTCCAGGGCAAGCATTTTCAGGTCAAAGGGCCGCTCAACCTGCCGCGCTCGCCCCAGGGCCGGCCGGTGCTGGTGCAGGCGGGCTCGTCCGAGGGCGGCAAGTCGCTGGGCTCGCGCTACGCCGATGCGATCTTCACCACCCAGACCACCCTGGCCGACGGGCTGGCGTTCTATCAGGAGATGAAAGCGCGGGCCAAGGCCTGGGGGCGCAACCCGCAGCACTTGAAGATCATGCCTGGCCTGTCGACGGTGATCGGCAGTACCGAAGCCGAAGCGCATGCGCGCTTCGATGAACTCAATGCCTGGCACGGTGAGCATGGCCTATTGCAGCAAGTGGCAGGGCGCATCGGTATCGATGCCAATCAGCTGGACCCGGACGCGCCATTGCCCTGGGCAAAGATTGGCGCGGTGGCAGATTTCGAGCGCGGATCGCACGGCTTCCTGGAAGCCCAGTTGAACCTTGCGCGCAGCGAAAACCTGACCATTCGCCAGCTGTCGCGGCGGATTCTGGTAGGGCACCGGTTGGCAGTGGGTACGCCGGAGCAGGTGGCCGATACTCTCGCAGAATGGTTCCTGGCCGGCGCCGGTGATGGCTTCAACATCATGCCCGACATGTTCCCGTCGGGAGCGCGGGTGTTTGTCGAAGAAGTAGTGCCGTTGCTGCAGAAACGCGGTTTGTTCCGCACCGAATACAGCGGCACGACGTTGCGCGAACACCTGGGGTTGCCCAAGGCAGTGAATCAGTTTGCATCTCAACCCATGACTCAAGGACGCACACCATGCGCTACCGCCAACTAGGCCACACCGATCTGCAAGTCAGCCTGCTCAGCCTCGGCACCATGACCTGGGGCCACCAGAACCGCGAACAGGACGCCCACCAGCAACTGGACGCCGCCATCGCTGCCGGCGTCAACTTCATCGACACCGCCGAGATGTACCCCACCCCCACCAACGCCGAAACCTGGACCACCACCGAGCGCTACCTCGGTAACTGGATCAGAGCCCGTGGCCAGCGCGACAAGCTGGTGCTGGCCAGCAAGATATCAGGCCCCGCCCGCGAGCCCGGCGCCCAGGCGCACATCCGCGATGGCCTGTCACACCACGACCGCAAGAACATCGTCGCCGCCCTGGAAGGCAGCCTGCGCCGCCTGCAGACCGACTACCTGGACCTCTACCAGCTGCACTGGCCGGACCGCAGCAGCAACTTCTTCGGCCTGCGCGAATACCCCTATGTCGACGACCACGCGCAAACCGCCGCCATTGAAGAAACCCTCGCCGTGCTCGACGAGCAGGTCAAGGCCGGCAAGGTTCGCCACATCGGCGTGTCCAACGAAACGCCGTGGGGCGTGGGGCGCTTCCTGCGTCACAGCGAAGACAAAGGGCTGGCTCGCATCGCCAGCATTCAGAACCCCTACAGCCTGCTCAACCGCCAGTACGAACATGGCCTGTCGGAGTTCAGCCACCGCGAAGGCATCAGCCTGCTGGCCTACTCGCCGCTGGCCTTCGGCACGCTGACCGGCAAGTACCTGAACGGCGCGCTGCCCGAAGGCTCACGGCTGTCGTCGGTGTACCGCACCTTCAACCGCTATGACAGCGATGAAGCCAACAGCGCCATCGCCAGTTATGTGCAGATTGCCCGCGAGCACGGGCTGACCCCGGCACAACTGGCTCTGGCCTTCGTCATCCGCAAGCCGTTCGTGGCCAGCGCGATCACCGGGCAGACCACGTTGGCGCAGTTGCAAGAAAACCTCAGTGCGCTTGAGGTGAAGCTCAGCGACGAAGTGCTGGCCAAAATCCAGGCCGTGCACCGCCGCATTCCCAACCCATCGCCGTGAGTTGAATGGCAAGGGCTTCGCCCTTGTTCGCGGGGCAAGCCCGCTCCCACAGGTATTGCAGTGAACCTGTGGGAGCGGGCTTGCCCCGCGAAGAGGCCGAACAGCCGACACAAAAAGTCCTGAAATGACCGGTGTACTTCATTCTCAACCTGTGCAATCCCCTTACAACTGTTCACCTCCCAACACCCTCCCCACACTTTGCCCTCCCACCAGCACCACCCACCCGCCAAACCCCAGCAAAATCAACCCATTAAACCCGGCACAACTCCTGCAACACCCCTCTCAAAGCCCAGTCCCCCGCAGGAGCGCCCTTGAACCGACCCATCCTCCCCCTGATCCCGCTCTGCGCCGCGCTGGCCCTGCTCGGCTGCGAACGCACCGAGCAACAGACGGCGCAATCCACCCAGCCCCTCCACGGCGGCACCCTGGTCTACGCCACCGACCGCGAACCCACCTGCCTCGACCCGCATGTGGCCGGCGACATGCCGCAGGTGTTCGTCGCCCAGCAGTACCTCGACTCGCTGGTGTCGATGGACAGCAATGGCCAGATCGGTCCGTGGCTGGCCTCCAGCTGGGAAGTCTCCGCCGACGGCCTGCGCTACACCTTCCACCTGCGCCGCGACGTGCACTTCACCGATGGCACGCCGTTCAATGCCGAGGCGGTCAAGGCCAACCTCGACCACATGGCCAACCCCAAGACCCAGTCCAGCACCGCTGGCGGCTATATTCGCCAATACCGCGGCACCCAGGTGCTCGACGCCTACACCGCTGAGGTCACCCTGGCGACGCCTTATGCCGCTTTCCTCGAAGTGTTGGCCCAAGGGTTTCTCGGCGTCCAATCGCCGACGGCGCTGGCCCGCAGCCGCGATGAAAACTGCGAAAGCCCGGTCGGCAGCGGGCCGTTCAAGGTCGTGCGTTGGGACCGGCAGAACCAGGTTGAACTGGTGCGCAACCCGGACTACAACTGGGCACCGCCGACGGCGCAACATCAGGGGCCGGCGTACCTCGACCGCATCGTCTGGAAGTTCATCCAGGAACCGTCGGTGCGCTTCGCTTCCTTGCAGGCCGGCGAAGTCGATGTGATCGAAGCGTTGCCGCCGGAGTCGCATGAAGCGGCGCGGCACAACCCGGATGTCGACCTGATCATCGCCCAACGCCCCGGCAACCCCACCAATGGCACCTTCAACCTGCGCCGCGCGCCGTTCGACGACATCCGCGTGCGCGAGGCGCTGGTGCGCAGCGCCGATGTCGATGGCGCGCTCAAGAGCGTGTACTTCGGCGAGTTCCCCCGTGCCGGCGGGCCGCTCAGCGCGGCCACGCCTTTCTATAGCGGCGACTTCGAGCGCAGTCAGGACTACGACCCGACGCGTGCCGCACAACTGCTCGACGATGCCGGCTGGACCGGCCGCGACAGCGAGGGCTACCGGACCAAGGCCGGCCAACGCCTGCGCGCGGTGGTGCTGATCGGCGCGCGCACGCCGCCATCGGAACTGACCCTGTGGGAACAGGTGCAAGCCACCACGCGCCAGGTCGGCATCGAGCTGGTGCTCGACCAGATGAGCGATGCCCAGGTCACCAGCCGCCAGGCCGCCTGGGACTACGACATCCGCATCGGCTATTGGAACACCAACACCCCCGACGTGTTGCGCATCATCTTTAGCAGCGCGTTCGTGCAGCCGGCGGGGGTCGGCGGTTATCACCAGAACTCGTCCGGCTATGCCGACCCAGGCTTCGATGCCTTGCTAGACAGCGCCTTGGCGACCCAGAACGCCGAGCAGCGCCGGGAACACTACTTCCAGGCGCAACAACAGGCGGCGGCGCAGTACCTGCAACTCACCACCTACCCGCAAAGCACGCGCCTCGGCATCTACAAGACCGCCCACGGCGTGCGCCTGGAGCCTTCGCTGGCGGTGACCTACCTCTATGACGCATGGGTGAACAAATGAGCCTGACAACCCTCGCCGTGACCGACCCCCGTCGCGAACGGCTGGCCGCCCTCGGCCGCCGCGCCGCCATCCGTCTGGCCGGTGGCGCGCTGGTGCTGTGGGCGGTGGCGACGCTGACCTTCTTCGCCCTGCGCCTGATGCCGGGCGACCCGGTGCTGGCCATTCTCGGCGGCGCCAGCGGCAACCCTTCCCCGGAGGCCATCGAGGCCGCACGCCAGGAGTTCGGCCTTGACAAGCCGCTGGCGGTGCAATACCTGCTCTACCTCGGGCGCCTGCTGCAAGGCGATCTGGGCATGTCCTACTCGCAGCACCTGCCGGTTACGCGGGTGCTGGCGGAGCAGGGCGGCGCCACCTTCGAGCTGACCGTGGCGGCGTTGGTGCTGGCCTGGCTGTTGGTGTTGTTGCTGACCGTGGTCACCGCCGGCCGTGGCCGATTGGTCGGTGGTGTGGCCTCGTTGCTGGAAACGCTCAGCGCATCGTTGCCGCACTTCTGGCTCGGCGTGGTGCTGCTGGCGGTGTTCGCCTTCGGCCTGCGCTGGTTCCCGCCGGCAGGCAGTGACAGCTTCGCCAGCCTGGTGCTGCCGGCGTTTTCCCTGGCCATTCCGTTGGCAGGTTTCATCGCCCAGGTGACCCGCGAATCGCTGGAGCTGACCCTGGAACAACCCTTCGTGCTCACCGCCCGCACCCGCGGGCTGAGTGACCTGGCGGTGCGCTTCAGACACGCCCTGCGCCACGCGTTGTTGCCGGGCGTGGCGCTGTCGGGTTGGGCCATCGGCGCGCTGATCAGCGGCGCGGTGGTGTGCGAGGTGATCTTTTCCCGCAAGGGCATTGGCCGCCAGCTGTACCAGGCCGTGCAGCTGCAGGACCTGCCGCTGGTGATCGGCATCAGCCTGGTGGTAGCGGCCGGCTACGTGCTGGCGAATATTCTGGTCGACCTGCTGTACCAGTGGATCGACCCTCGGCAACAGGAGGCCGCAGCATGACTGACCTGACCCTGGACCAAACCTTGGTGCCCGTGCGCAGGCAGCGACGCCTGAGTCTGCCACCGCTGGGCGCCAGCCTGGCGATCCTGTTCCTGTTCGCGCTGCTGTTGGCGGCCTTGGCACCAGGCTTGTATACCCGGATCGACCCGCTGGCTATCGTCCCGCGCGAGGCGTTCCAGCCGCCGAGCTGGGCGCATTGGTTGGGCACCGACCAGTCGGGGCGTGACATCTTTGCGCGGATCATCCACGGCGCGCGCCAGAGCCTGCTGATCGGCGTGGCCGCCACGGCCATCTCGATGGCCATCGCCATCACCCTCGGGCTGCTGAGCGGCCTGGGCGGTGCGCGTCTTGACCGGGCCGTGGGCTGGCTGCTGGAGGTGCTGTTCGCATTTCCCAGTCTGGTGCTGGCATTGCTGTTCGTGGCGGTGTTCGGCAGCGGCGTCGGCCCGCTGATCGTCGCCACCGGGCTGGGCGGCGCACCGGGCTACGCACGCATGGTGCGCGGCCAGGTGCTGGCGGTGCGCAACGCCGGCTACATCGAAGCGGCGCGGGCACTGGGGCACCCGACTTCGCGCATCGTCCTGCGCCAGTTGTTGCCCAATGCCATGCGCCCGTTGGTGGTAACGCTGACCATGGGCGTCGGCCAGGCCATTGTCTGGGCTTCGGCGCTGAGCTTCCTCGGCCTGGGTGCACGGCCGCCTGCCCCGGAGTGGGGGACCATGCTGTCGATGGGCCGCGACTTCATCGCCAATGCCTGGTGGCTGACCTTCTTCCCCGGGCTGTTCATTGTCCTCACCACGCTGGCCACCACGGTGACCGGACGCTATATCCAACAACGCCTGGAGGGCCGTCTGCCATGAGCGACAAGACCTTGATCGTCGAGGGGCTGAATGTGGCATTCGACGGCCTTAACGTGGTGCGCGATTTGTCTTTCACCTTGCAACCGGGGCGCTGCGTGGCGCTGGTGGGTGAGTCGGGCTCGGGCAAGAGCGTCAGTGCCCGCAGCCTGGTCGGTCTGGCCGGGCCACGTGCGCAGGTGAGTGCCCGCCAGCTGAGCTTCGGCGGGCATGATCTGCTCGACCTGAATGAGCGCCAGTGGCGCGCGGTACGTGGCAAGGACATAGGCTTCGTGCTGCAGGATGCGCTGGTGTCGCTCGACCCGCTGCGGTCGGTGGGCAAGGAGATTCTCGAAGTGCTGCAGACCCACCAGTACGGCGACCGGCAAACGCGCGCGGCGCGGGTGCATGAGTTGCTGGAACGCGTAGGCGTGCCGGACGTTGCCTTGCGCGCCCGACAGCGCCCGGGGCAGTTGTCCGGTGGCCTGCGCCAGCGCGCGTTGATTGCCAGTGCGTTGGCACTGGACCCTGCACTGGTGATCGCCGACGAGCCGACCACTGCGCTGGATGCAACGGTGCAGGCGCAGATTCTCGAGGTGTTCCAGCAGATCAAGGCCCGTGGCGCGTCGCTGCTGATCATCAGCCACGACCTGGCGGTGGTCGCGCAGCTGGCCGATGAGGTGGTGGTGCTGCGCCACGGCGAGGTGGTGGAGCAAGGCCCGATGCAGCATGTGTTGCGCCAGCCGCAACATCCCTACACCCAGGCGCTGCTGGCGGCAGTGCCGGCCGAGCACCCGCGCGGTAGCCGGCTGTCGCCGGAGCGTGCGGGTGTGAAGCGTGAGCCGAAGCCTCGGCTGAAAAGCGACGTGTTGCTGGAAGGGCGCGGGCTGGGCAAGCGCTACCTGGGCCCGGACGGCCTGCTGCGGCAAGTGGTGACGGGCGTCGATTTTACCCTGCGCGCCGGGCGCACGCTGGGCATCGTCGGCGAGTCGGGTTCGGGCAAGACCACCGTGGCACGTATCGCCCTGGGCCTGCTACAGCCCGACGAAGGTGAAGTGCTGTATCGCGGCCAACCCTGGAATCGCCCGGGCAACGCCGTGGCCGAAGCGCTGCGCAGGCCATTGCGCCGAGACATCAGCGTGATCTATCAAGACCCGCTGGGTTCGTTCGACCCGCGCTGGAGCGTGGCGCAGATCCTCGACGACGCCTTGCAGGTCGCGGGCATTCACGCTGCGGAGCGGCCCGCGCGTATCGCCGTGTTGCTCAACCAAGTGCGCCTGCCGGCAGACCTCGCCCAGCGCCGGCCGCTGCAGTTGTCCGGTGGCCAGCGTCAGCGAGTCGCCATCGCCCGGGCGATTGCCAGCGAACCGAAGCTGATCATCTGCGACGAGCCGGTCTCGGCCCTGGACGTGTCGGTGCAGGCCCAGGTGCTCGACCTGCTCGCCGACCTGCAGGACGAGCTGGGCCTGGCCTACCTGTTCATTTCCCACGACCTCGGGGTGATCCGCCATGTCAGCGATGACGTGCTGGTGATGCGCCACGGCCAGGTGGTGGAGTACGCACCGGTCGAGCAGTTGTTCGAACACCCGGCCCATGAATACACCCGACAGTTGCTGGGCGCGGTACCGCGATTGCCCGGCAGCGGCAGCGAGCTGGTGGTGCCACCACTGGACCTGGAGCACGAAGCCTTCGACCTGTTCGACGAATCACGGCTCTGGAAAATTGCGGTGTGACCTGATTCTCAAGCGTTGCACCTTCCCTGTAGGAGCGGCTTTAGCCGCGATGCAAGCGACGCGGTGGCTGGCACCGGCTTCGCCGGTGTTCGCGGCTGAAGCCGCTTCTACAGGGGGCCGCGCAGAACTTAAAAAAAGGACTGAACCATGACGACTTTCCAACGCTTTCAAACCCAGGCACCTGCCGGCGATATCGCAACCCTCAAAACGCGCATAGTGGCCCTGCTACCCGCCATCGCCGCCGGCGCCGCCCAGCGCGAACGCGACCGCCAGTTGCCCTTTGAAGCCATCGCCCAACTGGCCGCCGCTGGCCTTTACACCGTGCGCATCCCTGCCCAATACGGTGGCCCCGGTGGCACGGTCAGCGATGTGATCGAGCTGCTGCTGCAGGTGGCCGCCGCCGACTCCAACGTCGCCCAGGCCTTGCGCCCCGGTTTTGCCTTTGTCGAAGGGTTGTTGGTGTCGCGCGCCGAAGGGGCCGAGCAAGAGCGCGAGCGCTGGTTCGCCCGCTACCTGGACGGCGTGGTGATCGGCAACGCCGGTTGGGAACTGGGCGGCGCCAACGGCGCCATTGCGGCGCGACTGGTGCGCGAGGGCGCGCACTATCGCGCCAACGGCAGCAAGTTCTACAGCACCGGCGCGCTGTTTGCCGACTACGTCAGTGCAGTGGCCCTGGACGAGGACGAACAGCCGGTGTCGTTCATCCTGCCGCGTGATCGCGAGGGCCTGGAGCTGGTCGACGACTTCGACGCCATGGGCCAGCGCCTGACCGCCAGCGGCACCACGCACCTGCGCAATGTGAAGGTCGAGGCCAGCGACATCCGCACGCGCACCGTGGAGGAGGGCAAGCGCACGCTGGTCACGCCGTTCCTGCAGCTGTTCCTTGGCACCGTGCTGGCCGGCATTGCCCGCAATGCCCTGAACGATGCCAGCCAGTTCGCCCGTGAGCACGCCCGCCCGATCAAGCACAGCACGGCCAGCCGGTCGGTGGATGACCCGTATGTGGAGCTTTCGGTAGGCGATATCGCCGCCCGTGCCTATGGTGCCGAAGCACTGGTACTCAAGGCGGCCGCTACTATCGACAAGGCCTGGGCCGCGCAGTTGGACGAGGCTGCCGTGGAGCAGGCGGCCATCGAAGTGGCGCAGGCGCAGTACCTGGTTGCCGAGCTGGCGCTCAAGGCCGCCGAAACACTGTTCGATGTCGGTGGCGCCTCCACCACCGGCCGCCAGCACAACCTCGACCGGCACTGGCGCAATGCCCGCACGGTGGCCAACCACAACCCGCGCCAGTGGAAGGCGGCGGTGGTCGGCGCGTGGCAACTCAAAGGCACCCGGCCGCCTGTCTCGGGATTGTTTTGACCGCCCAGGCCGGCACGGGCTTCGCCCGAGTTCGCGGCTAAAGCCGCTCCTACTGAGATGGCGGTGAGCCCAGTGGGAGCGGCTTTAGCCGCGAATCTCAGATCGACAACCGCACCAGCCGGTTGTCCACCACCTGCGGCTCCTGCCCCCGTCGCTTGTTCACCACCAGCTCACCAATCGCAATCAACCGCGTACGCGTGACGTTGCGCGACAACCCCAGCAACTGCGCGGTATGCACCTGGTTGTAATGGCAGAAGTGATACGCCGAGCGCAGTAGCGCGTTCTCGACCTTCTCGTACAAGTTCCCAGGCTGTTCCTCGTACAGCCTGCTGAACGCCTGCTGCAGCAGATCTTCCACGGCATTGCTTGTTGGTTCTTCTTCCTGGCGCTCCAGGCGCAGGTTGGACAGGCGCAGGTCCTGGGCCTGCACCAGCCCGTCGCCGCAGGTCAGCAAGCTGTGGTGAATCACGTTCTCCAGCTCGCGAATGTTGCCCGGCCAACTGTAATCGACCAGCTTGGCCTGCGCCTTGGGGCTCAGCTCCACTGGCCCGTAGCCCAGGCGCTCGCTGTAGGTGCGGATGAAGTGCCGGGTCAGGGGCAGGATGTCGCCAGGCCGATCACGCAGCGGGTGCAATTGCAGGGTCACCACATTCAGGCGGTAGTACAGGTCTTCGCGAAAGTGCCCGGCATTGATGGCCTTCTCCAACTGCACGTTGGTCGCTGCCAGCACCCTCACGTTGATCGGGATGCTTTTGCGCGAGCCCAGGCGTACCACCTCGCGCTCCTGCAGCACGCGCAGCAGCTTGACCTGGATCGGCAGCGGCAAGTCGCCGATTTCGTCGAGGAACAGCGTGCCGCCGTTGGCCTCCTCGAACCAGCCAGCCTTGGCCGCCAGGGCGCCGGTAAAGGCGCCTTTTTCATGGCCGAACAGCTCGGCCTCGACCAGCGATTCGGAAAACGCGCCGCAGTTGACCGCGATAAACGGGCCGTTGCGCCGGCCGCTGAGGTTGTGGATATGGCGTGCGACCAGCTCCTTGCCCGTGCCGGTTTCGCCGATGATCAGGACGCTGGCCTCACTGGGGGCGACCTGTTGCAAGTGGGCGAGCAGCGCCTGCGATCTGGGGTCTTCGAAGACCTGTGCGGTCGCCCTGATCGAGGTAGCCAGTGTCGGTGACGGGGGGAGGGTCAGCAGTTGCATGGGCGATCCTTAGGAATAGAAGGATGGGGCAGGGCGCTTGCCGCTGAGGGCCCACTCGCCGAGCTCGTGGATGCGGTAGTCCACCGGGTCGTGCAGGGTCTGTGTCCTCAGGTTGCGCCAGTGGCGATCGAAGCGCAGCGAGGCGTGGGTGGCGCGGGCGCCGGTCACCTCGAACAGGCGGTTGCAGATGTCCAGGCCGTGGCGGGTGGCCGCAACCTTGGCGGTCCCGATGGCGAGGGCCAGGTCACCGCGTTCTTCGGCCGTCAGCGCATGCTCCTTGGCCCAGGCGCTGTCGAGTTGGTGGGCGGCGCGCTCGATCAACAGCCGCACGCTTTCCAGGCCAACCCAGAACTCGCCGTAATGGCGCAGCACGTAAGGGTCCTCGGCGGTGGTGGTGGCGCTGGAACGAAACCACGGCCGGCTCTCCTTGCGGGTGTACTGGCGCGCTTCGTCGAAGGCGCCTTCGGCGATGCCGAGGAACAAGTTGGCGAAATGCAGCTGGGCGATCAGTGGGCGCAGGGCCGCGAACGGGGTGCTCAGTGGGCCGGGGTCGAGCAGCAGCTCGTCATGCTCGACCCGCACCCGCTCGAAGGTGGCGCTGCCGCTGTCGGTCTGGCGCTGGCCGATGTTGTTCCAGTCGTTGTGCAGGGTGATGCCGGTGCGCCCGCTGGGGATCGCGGCGATCAGCAGCTTGCCGCCAGCGCGTTCGTCCAGCGCCGAGGCAATCAGCATTTCCGAGTCGCTGGCGCCGGAGCAGAAACTCTTCTTGCCGGAGAACTCGCACCAGCCATCGAAGTGCTTGACCAGCGTGCGGGTGTCCAGCGGGTTGAGCGCATTGCCCCAGAACCAGTGCTTGCGCGCGGTCTGTTCGAACCACGGCTGCCACTGATCGGGGCGCGAAAACAGGCGCACGGTGGCCAGCATCAGGTGATGGAAGCCGAACACGTGAGCGATGGAGCTGTCGACCCGAGCGAATTCGCGCACCACCTCGAAGGTGTCGTGCCAACTGGCGCCCTGGCCGCCGAAGGTCTGCGGGATCGCCAGCGACAGCAGGCCGCTGGCGCGCAGCGCATCGCGCTCGGCCTTGGGGCTGCCGCCGCGCTCGTCACGTTCGACAGCGGTCTGGGCGAACTGCCCGGCCAGTTCGCGGGCGATGGCCAGGGCAGGGCGTTGGATGGGGGTAACGGATGCATTCATGGCCGCTCCTCAGGCGCTTTTGCGGAGCGCGTGGTGGGCGCCGAACAGGGGCACGGCGCGTTCGGCGGCCAGGCGGATGCGCGCGCTCAGGGCGTCGCTGGAGACCTGGTAGTCGGCGAGTTCCGCTTGGCTGGCGTACACGCCTATCGGCAGAGTTAGGGCCTGGAGGAAGCTGAACAGAGGGCGTAACTGGTGATCGAGCACCAGCGCATGGCGTTCGCTGCCACCGGTAGCGGCCAGCAGCACAGGAGTGTCGACCAGCGCGTCCTGGCCGATCAGGTCGAACAGGTGCTTGAAGTGACCTGGAAAGCTGCCGCGGTAGACCGGCGTGGCCACCACCAGCAGATCGGCCTTCTCCACCAGACGCAGCTGTTGTTCGACGCTGTCGGGCAGTTCGCTGCGCCATAAGGCGCCACCCAATGGGCGGGCGATGTCACCCAGCTCGATCAGGTGCGAGCGGATGTTCAGGTGTTGGCTCAGCTCGGCGAGTATCGCCTCGGTCAGGGCGAGGGTGCGCGAAGGGCGGGCGGTGCCGCCGGACAAGGCAACGACGTTCAGGGGGGCGCTCATGGCAAGTCTCCGGTTGGTTAAGCGGGACTTTGCTGGAGCAATCGTCGTGCCGTTTTTAAATTTCGTTTTGGATCAACAGGTTGCCGATATTTTTTGGCGGCGACCGGTGTTGCCTTGTGGGCGTTGAATGTTGATCATGTGTTGCGCTGCAGACAGTTGGCCAGGTGTTGGCGGCTGTACAGTGGGTTCCGTTATAAAGGTGAATTGCTCCTTTAAAAAGGAATATGAATTCATATTCTTATTCCATAATTGTTATTTTGTTACAGGCTGGCCTCGACCTTCGCCGCGACATCGGCAGGTAGCCAGGCTTTCCATACATCTGGGTTGCTGCGCATGAATGCCTCGGCGGCTGCACCAGGGTCCTGACGTTCCTTGTTCATATTGGCCAGGGCCTTGTTCAGCAGTCCAATCGGCAGGTCGACCTTCTCGAACACGGCCACCAGTTCCGGATAGTCGTTCTTGAACTGCTTGGATACACCAATCGACAACTTGGCTGGCAATGACTGGCTTCCCTTGGGATCCTTGTTACTCGGGTCGGTCAGCGTGGCCCACGCCTGGGCGTCGAACGGGGGCTCCTGCAGCCGTACGAGCTCATGGCGACCGATCAGCGGGGTAGGGCTCCAGTAGTAGAACAGCACGGGTTTCTTGCGGCGGATGGCCGAGTCGATTTCAGCATCCAGCGCGGCGCCTGAGCCGGTGCGGAAGTTGGTGTACAGTCCATCCAGACCGTAGGCTTTGAGCTTCTGGCTGTTGACGATTTCCGAAGTCCAGCCGCTCGGGCTATTGAGGAAGCGCCCCTTGGCCGGCTCTTCAGGGTCCTTGAATACCGAAGCATAGCGTTTGAGGTCTTCGACACTGCGCAGGTCAGGTGCTGGCGCTTTGTCGCCTTTTTCGCCTTTTACCACGTAAGCGGGCACCCACCAGCCTTCTTCAGCGTTCTTCACCGTGTCGCCCAAGGCAAACACCTCGCCCGCCTGTTCGGCCTTGACCCAGGCGGGGCTGCGCCCAGCCCATTCCTCGGCGACCACTTGCAGGTCATTGCGCGCCAGCGCCACTTCCAGGCCTACGGTGCTGCCGGGGAGTGTGTCGGTGGGGTAACCGAAACCTTTTTCGACGATCCGGCGCAGGATCTCGGTGGTCAGGGATCCGCTTTCCCAGGTGAGGGCGCCGAAGTGAATGGGGGCGCGGGCTTCTGCCGATGCCGCACTGTCGGTGCTGGCCAAGCACACGGTAAGCAGCAGGCCGGCCAGCAACGTTGGAATTTTCTTCATCGGGACCTCGAAGGTTGTCATTTCCAAGTGCTGCGCAAGTGTAGTCCACAGCGCAGGAACCGCTTCTGTCTGCACAGGGTACACATGGGCTGCAAGGCTTCGCACCCCGCTCGCATTGCCGGGCCAAGCGTAATGACAGGACTGGAAGATGAATTTGAAACTGGATTTCGTGTACTACCGGAACTTCACCTTTGATGGGCACTTTCATGTGCGCTGCAGCGGTGACGACCTGCACAAGGTCAAGTCCATTCACTATCTGTTGGAGCGCACGGACGCCGAGGACGTTGTCCACCTTGACGGCCTCACGGTACCTTCGCAGGTCAGTAGCGGCAGGGTCGCCAACCACGGTTGCCCGGCTACCTTGAGCTGCGACGCACTGGCGGGCAGCTACAGGATCAGGCCGCAAGTCACGCTGTTGGACAGCGAAGTCCTCAAGTTGAACCTGCCCCTAGACGCGGACGCGACCTTCCGTCCCGAGCCGCTGCTGATCGTAGTCAGCCAGGTGGAGTTGACCCGTCGGCTGCTCGACAGCGTGCCGCTGCCTTCGGTCAACACGCGACGCAAGCGCTCTGTTCAGGCTGCGAACGCTTTCCCGTATCGGCCAGAAGGCCAGCGATACCCGGCGTTGGTCGTGGTGTTCGGCGAAGGGGGGAGCGCGCGATTCATGGCCGATCTGCAGCCGGATTCCGGGTCGACGTTGGCAAAGTACTGGCCTGACCTTCGAAAAGTCATCGATCCGCAACCGTTTCTGGACCCGCAAGAGCGAGAGGATCAGCGCTTCAAAGTGCTCGCCAACCACTACTGGATCGAGCAGCCTCACAGCATGCTCAACGAGACCTTCGTCAGCTTGATCCAGACTCTGGAGGCGCTTGATTACGTAGAAGCCACGTCCTTCGTTCCGCCGCAACTGGAACAGGGCAATGTGTTGCTGGCCGGGGCGGCGATCATTGCGACACTGCTGACCGGTACAGCCTACGTCCTAGGCACCGATGCCAATGAAGAAGCCCAGCCCACCCCCGACTTTGAAGCGCTGCAACGTTATCTGAACGCACCCGGCGCCAGGGACAAAGGCTTGAACATCCGCAAGGCCTGGGAGGCCGACGTCAAGGGCAAGGGCGCGCGGGTGCATTTCTCTGATGGCGGGTTGCATGTAGATCACGAAGACCTGCGTGGCAACTCTAAACTGAAAATCATCCCTCCAGTGGTGGACGACGACCCCGATCACGGCACCGCATCGGTTGGGGTGCTGTTGGCACGTGACAACGGGCTTGGCATGACCGGAGTTTGTCATGCGGCAGAGCTGTTTTTGTATGACAACCGTGCAAAGGATGCGCAGGGTTATTCACAAACGCTGAAAAAGCTGCTGGCGTATGCGCGAGCAGGCGATATTGTCGCCATCAACCGCCAGACGGCCAATATCAATGCATTAGGGACATTTTTGCCATCCTTGCATGACAAGCCTTGGTGGGATGTCTGCCGTTATCTGGCCGAGCGTGGCGCTGTGGTGATCAACGCAGCCTGCAATGGCACCTACCAGGATGACGCCAATGCGGGCACCGTCAAAGGCTTTGGTGTCGACCTGGGTGAGTGGCGCTATTTCAACGATCATGGCGATGCCGGTGCGATTCTGGCGGGCGCCTGCCATTCCTGGGACGGCAAGCCGCACGCGTACTCCAACTTTAACTATCGCCACCGCATGCTCAACGCTTGGGGGGACAGCGTGGCAACGTTGGGTAAAGGTATGCTGCAGGACAAGCGCGGCTCGGATCGTGACTACCGCGACAGCTATGCGGGAACCTCCAGTGCGACGCCGCTGGTTGCCGGCGCCCTGGCGCTGATCCAGGCGTATGCAATGGAGCAGCATCACCTGTACTTGAACAGCGACCAGATGCACTTGCTGGTGATGCAGTCGGGTTACAAGGATGCAACGTTGCCACAGACCGACAAGTTGCCGATGGGCGCCCGACCAAACGTTCTGGGCGCCCTGATGTTGCTCGACAAGATCCTTCAGGCAGGTCGCTTCCACCTGCCGGACGATGGTTTCTGCGGTGACGAGTGTGCGCCGCAGGGCTAAACCCGGAACTGGTCCATCAGTGCCTGCTGCTGGTTGGCCAGGCTGTTCAGCGACTGGCTGACCCGCGCTGACTCGTTGGCCTGCCCCGACAGCGACTCGGTCACATCGCGGATGGTCGCGACATTGCTGTTGATTTCCTCGGCCACCGCGCTCTGTTCCTCGGCGGCCGAGGCGATCTGCAGGTTCATGTCGGAGATCACGGTCACGGCCTGGCCGATGCGCTGCAGTGCGGTGACCGCCTGGCCGACCTGGTCCACGCCGCCCTGGGCCTGGCGATGGCTGTTGTCCATGGCGCCGACCACTTCGCGGGTACCGGCCTGCAGCGCTTCGATCACCTGGCGGGTTTCTTCCACCGACTCCTGGGTGCGTTGAGCCAGGTTGCGCACTTCGTCGGCGACCACGGCGAAACCACGGCCGGCCTCACCGGCACGGGCCGCTTCGATGGCGGCGTTGAGCGCCAGCAGGTTGGTCTGCTCGGCAATCGAGCGGATCACCTCCAGCACCGAGCCGATTTTCTCGCTGTTCTGCGCCAGGCCTTCGACTTCGGCCATGGCGCTGCTCATGTCGGCGGCCAGGGCGTCGATGCTGCGGGTGGTGCGGTCGATCACCGCGAGGCCTTCGCGGGTGGCCTGGTCGGCGTCGCGTGCGGCCTGGGCAGCCTGGGAGGCGCTGCGGGCAACGTCCTGGGCGGTGGCGCTCATTTCGTGGGAGGCGGTGGCCACCTGGTCGACCTGGCGGTACTGCTGCTCCATGCCGGCGCTGGTTTGCGTGGCAATCGCCGAAGACTGATCGGCGGTGCCGCGTGCGGCCTGTACCGAGCGTTTGACCTCGGCGATGGTCGGTTGCAGTTTGTCCAGGAAGCGGTTGAACCAGCCGGCCAGTTCGCCGAGTTCGTCGCGTTTGTCGTAGGTCAGGCGGCGGGTCAGGTCACCTTCGCCGCTGGCGATGTCCTTGAGCATCGCTGCCACGCCGAGGATTGGCCGGGTCACGCCACGTGCCATCAGCCACACCAGCAATAGGCCGACGATGGCCGCAGCCAGGCCCAGGCCCAGCTCCAGCAGGGTACCGCTGGTGTTGAGGGCATCCAGCTCCTGTTTCAGTGCCTCGGCCGGCCCGGTCAGGGCGTTTTCCGGCACGTCCAGCAGCACGCCCCAGGGTTGCGCGCCGGGAATCGGCTGGAAGGCGGCGAGCACTTTGAGGCGTTGCTGGTCGTGATGGACGGTCAACTTGCCTTCGGCCAGCGTGCGCACCAGTTCGGCGCCCTTTGACGGGTCGACCTGATCGAAGCGCTGGGCCAGTTTGCTGGCGTCGGCGCTGTAACCGGCCAGCAGGCCCACGGGGCTGAGGATGCCGACCGTGGTGCGGCCTTCGTACAGGCTGCGGCTGGCATCCTGACTCAGGGCCTGCAGGCTGTTGAGGTTGATGTCGATGGACAGCGTGGCGATGATTTTGCCGTTGACCGCCAGCGGGAACACGATGCTGGTCATCAGCACGCGCTGGCCGTCGATGTCATAGAAGTACGGCTCCACCACGCAGACTTTGCCGCTGCTGCGCGGGCACACCCACCAGGTGTTGGCGGGCTGGCCGCTGGGGCCGATCTCGGTGTTGGCCATGTCGTGCTCGGGCAGGGCCATGGCGGTCAGCTGGCCGGCGCGGGGTTGCGACCAGTACAGGGCGAAGCGCCCGGTTTCGTTGCTGCCCAGTTCTGCCTGGCCGGTGAACAGGCTGTCCTTGCTGTCCAGTGCATTGGGCTCGAACACCAGCGACAGGCCCAGCAGGTCGGGGTTGGCCTGCAACGCCGCGCGGACCTGGCGGGTCATGTCTTCACGCAGGTCGAACGCGTCCAGGTAGCGTTTTTCCGCCTGCTCGCGCAGGAACAGCACCTGGCGGGCAAAGCCTGCGCCGTATTGATAGGCATCCATGAACTGACGGCGGATGTTCAGCGCCTGAACCTCGCCTTGCGACTCGATGCGCGCCTGCGCGGCCTCGCTGAGCATCTGCATGCTGCTGGCCTTGACCAGGTCCGAGCTATGGTCCATGCGGTACAGCGAAAGGCCGACGAGCAGGCTGACAATGCCGGCCAGGCACAAACCGGCGAGCAGGGTGATCTTCCACTGGATGGAGAGTTGTCGCAAAGGCATGAGGGGGGATCCCTTTTTCTGGCAGTAAGGGTTTGGCTTTGGAGCTGTATCGGCCTGCGCATTTTTTTCTTTATTCAAACATTCAATTTAAATTTTTTTGTCCGCGTAATCCGCCGCACCCTGGCGTTTTTGACATCTGCCCGCGACTGCTGCAGAGTGCGCGGTTTTTGTCCGCAGCTACTAGAGGTAAGCCAAACCATGAATGCAGTGATTGCCGCTGTCGGCATCATGCTGATACTCAGCCTGTCGCGGGTGCACGTGGTCATCGCCCTGATCATCGGTGCCCTGGTCGGGGGCCTGGTCGGTGGCTTGGGCATCGAAGGCACGCTCAAAGCGTTCAACGGCGGCCTGGGTGGCGGCGCCACGGTGGCGTTGTCTTATGCGTTGTTGGGCGCTTTCGCCGTGGCCATCGCCAAATCTGGCCTGGCTCACGCGTTGGCCGACCGCGCACTGGCCATGATCGATCGCCAGGGCCACGCCAATGGCGGCAAGGTCAAATGGCTGCTAATCGGCCTGATGCTGGTGGTGGCGGTGTCGTCGCAGAACATCCTGCCCATCCACATCGCCTTCATTCCGCTGCTGGTGCCGCCGCTGCTGTACGTGCTGACCCGCCTGCGCATCGACCGGCGGCTGATCGCCTGCGTGATCACCTTTGGCCTGATCACGCCGTACATGTTCCTGCCGGTGGGCTTTGGCAACATCTTCCTCAACGAGATCCTGCTGGCCAACGTCGCCCGCGCGGGCGTCGACATCAGTGGTGTCAATGTCACCCACGCCATGGCCATTCCGGCTGCGGGCATGTTGGTCGGGCTGCTGCTGGCGGTGTTCGTCAGCTATCGCAAGAAGCGTGACTACGACCTGGCACGCATCGAACAGGTCGAGCAGGTGAGCGTGCAGTACAACCCGCTGACCCTGCTGGTGGCGGGGCTGGCGATTGCCTCGGCATTCATCGTCCAGCTGTGGCTGGATTCGATGATCATCGGCGCGATGGTCGGTTTCCTGATCTTCTCGCTGTCGGGCATCGTGCGCTGGAAAGACACCGACGACCTGTTCACCGAAGGCATGAAGATGATGGCCATGATCGGCTTCATCATGATCGCCGCCTCGGGCTTTGCTGATGTGATGAAGGCCACTGGTGAGGTTCAGAGCCTGGTGGAAACGTCGGCGCAATGGATCGACCACAGCAAGGGCATTGGTGCCTTGCTGATGCTGTTGGTGGGTTTGCTGGTGACCATGGGCATCGGCTCGTCATTCTCGACGGTGCCGATCCTGGCGGCGATCTTCGTGCCGCTGTGCGTGCAACTGGGCTTCGACCCGCTGGCGACCGTGTGCATCGTCGGAACCGCCGGCGCCTTGGGCGACGCGGGGTCGCCAGCATCGGACTCGACCCTGGGGCCTACTTCGGGGCTCAACGTCGACGGCCAGCACCACCACATTTGGGACACCGTGGTGCCGACCTTCATCCACTACAACCTGCCGTTGCTGGCGTTCGGCTGGCTGGCGGCGATGACGCTGTAAGGCGTCAGTCCTTGATGGGCGGCGGCGAAATGCGGTTGAGGACGGTGCTGCCGTCCTTACTTCGGGTCAGGTAGAGCGGCAGTACCTTGGGCAGGTTGTCCACCAGGCGCGCGACCTCGCGGGTGTTGTAGATGCCACTAATGCGAATGCGCCCGGTGCTGGCATCAGCCAGCAGCAGGGGGGCATCGAGGTAGCGGTTGATCACCGGCAGGGCCTGGTCGAGGCTTAGGTTGTCGAGCACCAGCTTGCCACTGCGCCAGGCCAGGCTGTTGGCGTAATCGTCGCTTTCGGCCAGGTGCGGCTCGAAGTCGCCCAGGCGATAACTGGCCTGCATGCCTGGGCCGAGGCGATAACCGCCACTGTTGCCATCGCTGCTGACCAGTACTGAACCTTGCACCAGGGTGACTTTGACCTGGTCCTGGTACTTCCACACGTTGAACTGGGTGCCGGTGACGCGGACCTGGCCGTGGCCCGCGCGAACGATGAACGGGTGCTCGCTGTCGTGCTGGACCTTGAAAAACGCTTCGCCACGCTTGAGCCTGACCTGGCGTTGATCCTTGTAATTGAGGTAGGTCAGTTCGGTATTGAGGTTGAGCTCCACCGAGCTGCCATCGCTCAACTGCACGGTCTGCACCCGGTCACTCGCTTCAAAGTGCTGATAGTGGTTGGGCAGCCAACCCTGCTCCCAACCAATCCAGCCCGCCAAGGGCAATGCCAGCAAGGCAAGGGCCGCAGCCGAGGCCATTGGCCGCCAGTGCCAGCGCCGAGCGGCCGGGCGCGCCGGTGGGTTGAATTCAATGACCGTGGCGTTACGTGGCAGCAGGTCGGCGGTTTGCCAGATTTCCAGCATCGCCTGGTACTCGTCGCCATGTCGCTTGTCCGCAGCCAGCCAACGGGCGAACGCCTCATGCTCTGCCACCGTGCAATCGTCGGCGTGCAGGCGCATGCACCAATGCGCAGCGGCTTCGGTAATGGCATCGTCTGGGTTGGGGTTGAGGCGGTCTTGATTCATTGCGGCTCCGGGTTTTGCGCATTCTACCCTTTGCTAGGGGTTCCCGAGAACCGAGGTAATGGCGAATGACTATCAGTTATGTAGCTTTTTCGTCGGTTACGCAACGGATTTTCCGTGTTTGAGAACCTTTCGCGCGCTCAATTCTCCATGAAAATTTGCGTAGGTACCTAATTAAAGCTTTGACATTCACTGCCTAGGCAGTAATATTTTTAAACAATTGCCTGAGTTGCTGCCGATGTCCCATTTCACCCCGGAGAATTTCCAGTCCTGCGCTATCGGCATGCTGTTGGGCCGCGCAGCGATTCTCAAGGACCGCATTCTCGACTGGCACCTGGAGTCGGAGGGCGTCACCGCCGCGCAGTTCAAGGTGCTGATCATCGTCACCCAGTATCAGGTGGATACCCCGGCCGAACTGTGCCGCTACCTGGGCCTGGACAGTGGTTCGATGACCCGCATGCTCGACCGCCTCGAGCAGAAGGGCTTGATCTTGCGCAACCGCTGCGCCGATGACCGCCGCCAGGTACGCCTGGCGCTGACCGCCGATGGCCAGCGCCTGGCCGACCGTTTGCCAGAGATCGGCGCGGCGGCGATGAACGAATTGGTCGGCGTGCTCCAACCCGACGAGTTGAAGACCCTCGAAGGCCTGCTGGCCAAAGTCCTGCTCGGTGCCGGCGACCCCCTGACGATCCGCCGCTTCGGCGATCGTTGAACCCTGTTACGCATTTTCCAAGGTATTGTCATGGCCACTCCCGCAGACACCACAACTCCCTCCGAAGCACAGCAGCCGTCGCGCAAGCGCAAGGTCTGGCTGCTCGGCCTGCTGCTGCTGGTCCTGCTCGCCGGTGCTGGCGCGTGGGCCTGGTACAACCTGATCGGGCGCTGGCATGAAAGCACTGACGATGCCTATGTCAACGGCAACGTGGTGGAGATCACGCCGCTGGTCACCGGCACCGTCACCAGCATCGGTGCCGACGATGGCGACCTGGTGCACGCCGGCCAGGTGTTGCTGCAGTTCGACCCGGCCGACAGCGAGGTGGCCTTGCAGGCCGCCGAAGCCAAGCTTGCCAGGACCGTGCGCCAGGTGCGCGGGCTATACAGCAACGTCGACTCGCTCAAGGCTCAGTTGCAGACGCGCCAGGCCGAGCTGCAGAAAGCCCAGCAGAACTACAACCGGCGCAAGGTACTGGCCGACAGCGGCGCGATTGCCGCAGAGGAAATTTCCCATGCCCGCGATGACCTGACCGTGGCCCAGGCCGCCGTCAACAGCGCCCGCCAGCAGCTCAACACCAGCAGCGCGCTGGTCGACGACACCGTGGTCTCGTCGCACCCCGAAGTCATGGCCGCTGCCGCCGACCTGCGCCAGGCCTACCTCGACCACGCCCGTACCACCCTGGTGGCGCCGGTCACTGGTTACGTCGCCAAGCGTACTGTGCAGCTCGGCCAGCGCCTGCAGCCAGGCACCGCGACCATGGCGGTGATCCCGCTGGACGAGGTGTGGATCGATGCCAACTTCAAGGAAACCCAGCTGCGCGACATGCGCATCGGCCAGCCGGTGGACATCAGCGCCGACCTGTATGGCAGCGAGGTCAAGTACAGCGGCACGGTCGACAGCCTTGGCGCCGGTACCGGCAGCGCGTTCGCCTTGCTGCCGGCGCAGAATGCCACCGGCAACTGGATCAAGATCGTCCAGCGCGTACCGGTGCGTATCCACCTCAGCGCCGACCAGCTCAAGGACCACCCGCTGCGCATCGGCCTGTCCACCGTGGTCGAGGTCGACCTGCACGACCAGAGCGGCCCGGCCCTGGCCCAGCAGCCGCCGCAACAGGCCAGCTACACCACCCAGGTATACGACCGCCAGCTGGTCGAGGCTGACGACCTGATCGCGCGGCTGATCCACCAGAACAGCGCCACTGGCAAGACGGCGCAACGATGAGCAACAACGCTGCGGCGCAATTCACCCCGCCGAGCCTGCTGCTGACCACCATCGGCCTGTCGCTGGCGACCTTCATGCAGGTGCTCGACACCACCATCGCCAACGTGGCACTGCCGACCATCTCCGGCAACCTGGGGGTGAGCTACGAGCAGGGCACCTGGGTAATCACCTCGTTCGCGGTGAGCAACGCCATCGCCTTGCCGCTGACTGGCTGGTTGAGCCGGCGTTTCGGTGAGGTCAAGCTGTTCATCTGGGCCACGCTGCTGTTCGTGCTGGCGTCGTTCCTGTGCGGCATCGCCCAGTCGATGCCCGAGCTGGTCGGTTTCCGCATCCTGCAGGGCGTGGTGGCCGGGCCGTTGTACCCGATGACCCAGACCTTGCTGATTGCAGTTTACCCCCCGGCCAAACGGGGGATGGCGCTGGCCTTGCTGGCGATGGTCACGGTGGTGGCGCCGATTGCCGGGCCGATCCTAGGTGGTTGGATCACCGACAGTTACAGCTGGCCGTGGATTTTCTTCATCAACGTGCCGATCGGCCTGTTCGCTGCTGCCGTGGTGCGCCAGCAGATGCGCGCACGGCCCGTGGTCACCAGCCGCCAGCCGATGGACTACATCGGCCTGTTGACCTTGATTGTGGGTGTCGGTGCGTTGCAGGTGGTGCTCGACAAGGGCAATGACCTGGACTGGTTCGAGTCGTCGTTCATCATCATCGGCAGCCTGATTTCGGTGGTGTTCCTGGCGATCTTCATCATCTGGGAGCTGACCGACCGCCATCCGGTGGTCAACCTGCGGCTGTTCGCGCACCGCAATTTCCGCATCGGCACGATCGTGTTGGTGGGCGGGTATGCCGGATTTTTCGGCATCAACCTGATCCTGCCGCAGTGGTTGCAGACGCAAATGGGCTACACCGCCACCTGGGCGGGCCTGGCGGTGGCGCCAATCGGCCTGCTGCCGGTGATCATGTCGCCGTTCGTGGGCAAGTACGCGCATCGCTTCGACTTGCGCGTACTGGCGGGGCTGGCGTTTCTGGCGATCGGCACCAGTTGCTTCATGCGGGCGGGCTTCACCAACGAGGTGGACTTCCAGCACATCGCCCTGGTGCAGCTGTTCATGGGCATTGGCGTGGCGCTGTTCTTCATGCCGACCTTGAGCATCCTGCTGTCTGACTTGCCGCCGCAGCAGATTGCCGATGGTTCGGGGCTTGCGACCTTCCTGCGGACCTTGGGCGGCAGCTTCGCGGCGTCGCTGACCACGTGGATCTGGATTCGCCGGGCTGAGCAGCACCATGCGTACCTGAGCGAGCACATCAGCCCGTTCGACCCGGCGACCCGGCATACCCTGGAGCAACTGGGTGGGGCGAGCCAACACAGCTATGCCCAGCTGGAGCAGATCGTCAATGCTCAGGCCTACATGATGTCGACGGTCGACTACTTTACCCTGATGGGTTGGGTGTTTGCCGGGTTGATTCTGTTGGTTTGGCTGGCCAAACCGCCGTTCACCGCCAAGGCCGGGCCGGCGTCGGCGGGGCATTGAGGGTGTTGCCGGGCTAGTCGTCGGGTTGATGGCGCCCATGAAATCGAGCGCCGCCCGCGCGGCGCTCGGTCTCTATAGCACCAAAAGAGTCAAGACGAGCACCCGGCCCCCTTAGAACCGCGCCGTACTCACCGTGATATATCCCTTGTCAGCCAGCGCAATGCGTATAACCGTCTCATCAGCCGGTGCCTTGCGCTTCTCCTTGATACACACGCCATCGACTGCAACCGCACGCATGCGTTGGGCGATGGCGCGCCCGCACGGGTCGAAGAACACCTCGCTGGCCAGCAGCTCGATACGCTCCACCAACTGCCGGGTGCGTTCGTCCGTGGCGCAAAAAAACAGTACCCCGGACAGGTGTGGATCTTCGTCCGGATTACAGACTTCATGGGTCAACAGTTCACGCAATGTACTGCGCAGTTCGGCAGTGGTGCGGGTGTGTGGTTGCATGAGCAGCGTCCTCTGAATCACGAATGCCGATCATGTTTTCGTTAGTCGGTCACGACAAGTAAGGCGATTCCGAACATATAAGTAGGAAGTTTCTGAAAATACGAAATGGCCGTTATGCAGAATGGCTCCGTTGCTTAAGGGCAGCTTCGACGATTTCGATCCAGTGTCGCACTGGTGTGCGCCCGGCACTGTCGAGGTGGGTCTGGCAACCGATGTTGGCGGTGGCGATGAGTTGCGGTTTGCCGCTCTCCAGCGCGTTGAGGCGGTTGTCGCGCAGTTGCCGCGACAGCCCGGGCTGGGTCAGCGAATAGGTCCCGGCCGAACCGCAGCACAAATGGCCGTCCGCTACCGGGGTCAGGGTAAAGCCTAGGCGCGTCAGCAGCAGCTCGACCTGGCCACCGAGCTTGAGCGCGTGCTGCAGGGTGCACGGGCAATGAAACGCCAGACGCTGTTCGGCGCACAGGCCCAGTTGCTCGACCGGTTCGTCGCGCAGCACTTCCACCAGATCACGCGACAGCGCGCTGACCCGGGCGGCCTTGGCGGCGTAAAGCGGATCCTTTTCCAGCAAGTGGCCGTACTCACGGACGAAGGCGCCGCAGCCGCTGGCGGTTTGCACGATGGCTTCGGCGCCCGCCTCGATGGCCGGCCACCAGGCATCGATGTTGCGCCGGGCGCGCTCCAGTCCACGCGCTTGAGCATTGAGGTGATAGTCGACTGCGCCGCAGCAGCCGGCCTCGAACGCCGGCTGCACGCTGATGCCCAGGCGGTCGAGCAGGCGCGCGGCGGCGGCGTTGGTATTGGGCGACAGCGCCGGCTGCACGCAACCTTCAAGCAGCAGCACTCGGCGGGCGTGGCGCAGCGGGGGGCGCTCGCCAGGGGAGGCGACCTGGGCGGGCAGCTTGCTCTTGAGCGTGGCCGGCAGCACCGGGCGCAGGACCTGGCCAGTGCGGCTCAGCGCCTTGAACAGCGTCGGGCGCGGCACCACTGCGCGCAGGCTCAGGCGCAACAGGCGCTGGCCAAGCGGGCGGGGCACCTGCTGCTCGACCACGGCGCGGCCAATGTCCAGCAGGTCATGGTATTTCACCCCGGACGGGCAGGTGGTTTCGCAGTTGCGGCAGGTCAGGCAGCGGTCCAGGTGCAACTGGGTGCTGGCGGTGACCGGTTCGCCCTCCAGCACCTGCTTGATTAGATAGATACGCCCGCGCGGGCCGTCCAGTTCATCGCCGAGCAGTTGGTAGGTAGGGCAGGTGGCGGTGCAGAAGCCGCAATGCACGCACGAACGCAAGATGCTTTCGGCCTCTTCGGCGCGGGCCAGGCGTTTGGCGCTGTCGCTCAGGTTGGTTTGCATGGCGTGGCCTCAAAGGTCCGGGTACAGGCGGCCAGGGTTGAACACACCCTGGGGGTCGAGTTGCTGCTTGAGGGCGCGGTGGTAGCGCATCAGCGCGGCGGGCAGCGGGGCGGTACTGTCATCGCCCAGGGCATATCCGGTGACATGGCCGCCAGCCTTGGACGCCTGCTCGCGGATCTGCCGTGCGGGGGCGGTCGACTTCAGCCAGCGCTGGGCGCCGCCCCAGTCGATGAGTTGGCGGCCTGGCAGGTCGAGTTCGCCGGCCGCAATTGGCACAGACACTCGCCACAGCGGTTCAGGCCCCTCGAAGAAGGCCAGGCGCTGCTCGCGCAGGTCGCTCCAGAAAGGGTTGTCCAGCAGCTCGCCGCCCAGGCGCTGGCGGGCCGACTGTACCGAGCCTTCACCGCCTTCCAGGCGTAGATAGAGAGCATCGCCATCATGGCACGCAGCGCTGATAGGAAGCGGCTGTTGACCCCATTCGGCCAGTTCGGCCAGCGCCTGGTTGCGGTCCATCGGCAGGCGCAGGCTTAAAGATTCACGTGGACGAGGCAGCACTTTCAGCGATACCTCGGTGAGCACCCCCAGGCAGCCGAAGCTGCCGGCCATCAGCCGCGACACGTCGTAGCCGGCAACGTTCTTCATCACTTCGCCACCAAAGCGCAGCAGCTTGCCTTGGCCCGTAATGACCCGAGTCCCCAGCACATAGTCGCGCACCGACCCGGCCCAGGGCCGGCGCGGCCCGGACAGCCCTGCTGCGACCATGCCGCCGAGCGTGGCTTCGGGGCCAAGGTGCGGGGGCTCGCACGGCAGCATCTGCCCGGCCTCGAACAACGCGGCCTCGATTTCCAGCAGCGGTGTACCGGCGCGGGCGGTGAGCACCAGTTCGGTCGGGTCGTAGCTGACTATGCCGCGATGGCTGCGGGTATCGACGACTTCTCCCGCTACCGGGCGGCCGAGCATGGCCTTGCTGTTGCCTCCCCGGATGCTTAGCGGGATGTTCAAATTCAAGGCCTGATTGACTTGCTCCAGCAGGTCCTGGCTGGCGTCGCGGTCCTTGCTCATCAAAAGCGCTCCAGGTCGGGGAAGGGCAGCTGCCCGTGGAGCACATGCAGGGCGCCGAACTCGGCGCAGCGGTGCAGGGTGGGAATGTTCTTGCCGGGGTTGAGCAACCCTTGTGGGTCGAACGCTGCCTTGACCGCATGGAACAGGGTAATTTCGTCGCTGTTGAACTGCGCGCACATATGGTTGATCTTCTCCCGGCCGACACCGTGCTCGCCGGTGATGCTGCCGCCCACCGCCACACACAGTTCGAGGATGCGCCCGCCGATCGCTTCGGCGCGCTCCAGTTCACCGGGCAGGTTGGCGTCGAACAGGATCAGCGGGTGCATGTTGCCGTCGCCGGCATGGAATACGTTGGCGACACGCAGGCCGTATTCCTCGGACAGCGCGCTGATGCCCTTGAGCACGCGCGGCAGCTCGCGGCGCGGGATGGTGCCGTCCATGCAGTAATAGTCCGGTGAAATGCGCCCAACGGCTGGGAAGGCGTTCTTGCGCCCGGCCCAGAAACGCACGCGCTCGGCCTCGTCGCAGGCCAGGCGCACTTCACGCGCGCCGGCGTGCTGCAACACGGCCGCCACCCGCTCGCAGTCGTCCTGCACATCGGCCTCGACGCCATCCAGCTCACACAGCAGGATCGCCGCGGCGTCCACCGGGTAACCCGCGTGAATGAAGTCTTCGGCGGCGCGGATCGCCGGGTTGTCCATCATCTCCAGGCCACCGGGGATGATGCCGGCGGCGATGATTTCAGCCACGGCTCTGCCGGCGTCCTCGACGCTGTCGAAACTGGCCAGAAGCACCCGCGCCACCTGGGGCTTGGGGAGCAGCTTGACGGTGACTTCGGTGACGATGCCGAGCATGCCTTCGGAACCGGTGAACAGGGCCAGCAGGTCGAACCCTGGGCTGTCGAGGGCATCGCTGCCCAGGGTCAGGCGCTCGCCTTCGATGGTAAGGATTTCGACCTTGAGCAGGTTGTGCACGGTCAGCCCGTATTTCAGGCAGTGCACGCCCCCGGCATTTTCGGCGACATTGCCGCCGATGGAGCAGGCGATTTGCGAGGATGGGTCGGGGGCGTAGTACAGGCCATGAGGCGCAGCGGCCTGGGAAATGGCTAGGTTGCGCACTCCGGGCTGGACCCGAGCGAAGCGGCTTTGCGGATTGACTTCGAGAATGCGGTTGAACCGCGCCATCACCAGCAGGATGCCCTTGGCCAACGGCAGTGCGCCGCCCGACAGCCCGGTGCCTGCACCGCGCGCCACCACCGGCACGCCACGTTGATGGCAGAGGGTGAGGAGTGTCTGCACCTGCTCCAGACGCTCGGGCAGTACCACCAGTAGCGGCACTGTGCGGTAGGCCGAGAGGCCGTCACATTCGTAGGGTTTGAGGTCTTCGGCGCGGTGCAGGATTTCGAGGTCGGGCAGTGCGTCGCGCAAGGCCTGCAGCAGGGCGCGCTGGTCCACCGCAGGCAGCGCGCCATCGACCCGTTCGTCATAGAGAATGTTCATCAGGCTCACTCAACGGCAATTTTTGTTGTTATGGGGTTGCTCGTACCGGAGCTATATCACTTAGCCAGATGCCTGATCATCGCGACGGTCAGATACAGTCGAGGCGCCACACTGCTCAGCTCGATGTATTCATCATCCCCATGCAAACCAGCCCCAACCACCCCCAAGGTCTCCAGCACCGCCGGCTTTTCGCTCCCTGGCACATAGGCATAGCCGGCATCTGTACCAAACCGCATGGCAATCGGTTCGATCTTTTGGCCAACCTCGCCATACAGCTGCTGCGCGGTCTGCGCCAAGTTCGCCGAAGCCTCGTTGCGTGCCAGTGGTGGCCGGCCTTTTTCGAGCGTGACAGTGGCTTGGGTATCGGCCACCAACTGCTTCTTCACGATGCGCAGGGCATCGGCCTGCACCCGGTCGGTCTCGCCCAAGTCTGAATAACGCATGTCCGCTTCGGCCGTGGCCAGGGCCGGGATGATATTGGCTTTCTCACCCGCCTTGGCCAGGGTCCAGTTCACCGTGGTGCCCTTGCTGGCATCGCCCAGTTCGTTGAGCTGGAGCAACTGATGGGCCAGTTCGGTCAGTGCATTGCGCCCTTGCTCTGGCGCAGAACCCGCGTGCGAGGCACGGCCCTTGACCTCCAGCTTCAGGCGGTTGATGCCGTTGGTGGCGACCGTCACGGCGTCCTTATCCGGTGGTTCGTAGGAGAACACGTAGTCATGCTGGCGGGCCAGTTCGGCGATGATCTGCTTCGAGCCAGCCGATCCCATTTCCTCGTCCGGGTTGAACAGTACGGTGAGCGTCCGGTACCCCTTGAACTCCTGTTCCTGCAGCAGCTTGAGCGCATGCAGGATCATCGCCACGCCACCCTTGGCATCGGCCACGCCCGGACCATAGGCGCGCGGGCCATCGACACGGAATGGGCGCTTGGCCACGATGCCGGGCACGAACACCGTGTCGTAGTGCACCATCAGCAGGAAATCCTTGCTGCCGGTACCCTTGAACGTGCCTACGATGTTGTCGCCCACGGACGGTTTGGCGGGATGGGTCTGGACCTCGGCACCCAGCGCCTTCAGGCGTTTGACCAGCTCGGCGCTGACCTGGGTCAGGCCAGGTTCGGTTCCGGTGCCGGTATCGACGGACACCAAGGTCTTGAGGGTTTCAAGGTACGCCGTTTGTTCGCCCTGGGCCTGTTTGAGCAGGTCCTGAGGAGAGGGTTCGGCGGCGGTTGCGTGGGTACAGGCGATCAATAGCGCCAGGGCAATGGCGTGGGGAGGGCGGGGCAAAGGCATTGGTTCTTCCTTGTAGGGGTGAACCGTTGAGCCTAGTCCTTCAGACGTAACCCTGCAGTTTCAGTGCAGCCCTTGGCGTAGGCAGGCCCGCGCCAAGGGCCACAACGGGCATCAATGGTGGGCCACTGGGTCATCCTGGGACAGTATCGCCCGGGCCAGCTCTTCATCACTGGCCTGCAGGCCAGGGTTGTCCTTACGAGCCTGTTCCAGCGCCGACTCCACATAGGCGCCACGAATCGCACCGCCGCTGGCGACGAACGCTGATAGCTCGTCACGGGCGGGGATGATCCGTTTGTCATCCTTGAAGGTCGAATACAGCGAGGCGGAGACACCCGCCGAGGTGGCGACGTCGCCCGCATCGACGCGGGCCAGGGCAGCACCGGCAGGCAGCAGGAGCAGCAGCGCAGGGGCGAGGAATAGGTGGCGCATATCGTGATCTCCAGTAGCGTGAAGCCCAAGGGAATTACCACTCAGTGTTTAAGAGGGTGCCCGCGGGGTGGTAGTTCCCTTGGGAGTGATCAAGCCAACTGGTACGTGGTCTTCACCCGGGTGAAGAACTGCCGCGCATGCGTGCCTTGCTCACGCGAGCCGAGGCTCGACGCGCCATTGCCGCCAAACGGCACGTGATAGTCCACCCCGGCGGTCGGCAGGTTGACCATCACCATCCCCGCCGAGCTGTTGCGCTTGAAGTGCTCGGCGTGGCGCAGCGAGGTGGTGACGATGCCGGCAGACAGGCCGAACGCGGTGTCCTCGGCGGCGGCGAAGGCCTGCTCGTAGTCGCGCACCTTGAGCACACTGAGCACCGGCCCGAAGATCTCTTCGCGGTAGATGCGCATGTCGGGGGTCACCTCAGTGAACAGCGCTGGGGTGAAGAAGTACCCACCCAGTTCATCTTCGATGCGCTCGCCTCCACACACCAGTGTTGCCCCCTGTTCACGCCCACTGGCCACGTACGACAGGTTCTGATCCAGCTGCCGGCTGTCGACCACCGGGCCGATGTCGGTGCTGGCCTGCAAGGCATCGCCTACCTTCAACGCGCGGGTGCGTTCAGCCAGGCGCGCGACGAAGGCGTCGTGGATGCCTTCGGTGACGATCACCCGCGAACTGGCCGTGCAGCGTTGGCCGGTGCTGAAGAACGAGCCATTGAGTGCCACGTCCACCGCCTGTTCCAGGTCGGCGTCGTCGAGGACGATGAGCGGATTCTTGCCGCCCATCTCCAGCTGCACTTTCTTCATGCCTTCAGCCGCCAGCCTGGCAATCTGCCGGCCAGTGTTTTCCGAGCCGGTGAAGCTGATGCCATCGACCAGCGGCGAGCGGATGAGGGTATCGCCGACACTGCGCCCCGGCCCGATCAGCAGGTTGAACACGCCGGCAGGCAAACCGGCGCGCGAGATGATCTCGGCCAGCGCCCAGGCCGAGGAGGGCACCAGTTCGGCTGGTTTGAACACCACGCAGTTGCCGAAGCACAGCGCCGGAGCGATCTTCCATGCCGGGATGGCGATTGGGAAGTTCCACGGCGCGATGATGCCGACCACGCCCAGTGGCTGGGTGAACACGTCGATGCCGACGTCCTGGCGCACCGACTGGTACTTTTCGCCCTCCGCACGCAGCGCTTCCTGGGCATAGAACTTGAACGAGCGACCAGCGCGGTCCACTTCCCCCAAGGCTTCGCGAACGATCTTGCCTTCTTCGCGGGCCAGCAGGGTGGCCAGTTCCTGGCGGCGGGCGAGGATTTCGCTGCCGATGAAGTCCAGGGCGTCTGCACGCTGCTGCGGGTTGCTGCGCGCCCACGCCGGCTGCGCCCGGCGAGCGGCGGCAATGGCGCGTTCGGTCAGGGCCTGGTCGGCGCGCTCGAAGCGCTCGACCACCTGTGCCGGGTTGGACGGGTTACGGTTTTCCAGTACATCGCTGCTGTTGTTCAGGGCGACGAATGCACCGTCGACGTAACTGTTTTTGGTCACGAGGGTCATGCGCTACGAATCCTTTGCTGGGCACCCTGGCGGGCGACGAAATCGGTGATGTTGTCCACGGCGCTGTCCATCAGCTGTTGCATCGCGTCCTCGCTGCTCCAGGCGATGTGTGGGTTGAGCAGGAAGTCGTCGCGATCGATCAGCTGGAACAAAGGGTTGCTCGGGTGCAGCGGCTCGTGTTCGACCACATCCAGCGCCACACCGCCGAGGCGGCCGTTGCTCAGGGCGTCGATCAGCGCTGCTTCATTGACGATGCCGCCACGGCCGGTGTTGATCACCAGCGCGTCGGGCTTCATCAGCGCCAGTTGCGCGGCGTCGATCAGGTTGTGGGTGTGCGGCGTCAGCGGGCAGTTGATCGACAGCACGTCGCAGCTGCGCAGCAACTCGCTCAGCGGCCTGCAGTCGGCGCCGCGGCGCTTGCCGCCGCGGTCTTCGAACCACACCTGCATGCCGAAGGCGCGCGCGAGTTCCGCCAGGCGCAGGGCAATCGGGCCGCTGCCGATGATCGCCAGTTGCTTGCCGCGCACGTCGCGGATGCGGTGGTCGAAGTAGATGTTCTTGTACTCGGCCTGGCCGGCATGCACCTGGCGCATCAGCCGGGTGAAGGCGGCCGGGCGGCGGAACAGTTCGAGGATCATCGCCAGGCTGTGCTCGGCCACGGTGTTGGCGGCATAGCCCGGCACGCTGGCGACTTCGATGCCGTGCGCGTCGCAGTAGTCGACGTCGACGATGTCGCGGCCGGTCAAGGCCAGCGAGATCATCTTCAGGCGCGGCAACTGGCGCAGGTGCTCTTCGCGCAGCGGCACGCTGCAGGTCAACGCCACGGTGGCGTCCTTCAGGTGTTCCAGCACCTGGTCGGGGTGGGTATAGGCGAACTGCTGCCAGCTGTGTTGGCAGTCAGGGCGTTTGAGCCGGGTGGAAGGGGCGAGGCCTTCGTCGTCGAGGAATACGATCTGTTCGCTCACGCTGTCGTCCTTATTTTTTCTGGGCCGGGACGTAACCGGCGGGCGCCATGCCGACCAGCTGGCGGGTGATGAAACCGGCGTTCTGGTCGTGGTCTTCGAGCGATTCCTTGCGCACCAGGGCATCGCGCACCAGGTGCGCCCCGAAGAAGCGGAACGGCTCAGGGGGCAGCAGTTTCATCTTCTGGTTGACCAGGCCGCAGTTGGCCCACTCGTCGTTGGCATGGGTGGCCAGGGACTTGATGATGCGGCTGGCGAATACCGTGGTGGCCACGCCATTGCCCGAGAAGCCGATGCCGTAGCTGACCGTCTGATGCTGGTCGAGGTAGCCAAAGTTCGGCAAACCTTTCATGGCCCGGTCGATCGGCCCCGTCCAGCTGCTAACCACCGGCACGTCCTGCAGCTGCGGGTACAGGCGGCGCAGCTCGGCGGCGACTTTGTCGGCAGCCGGCGAGGGTTTTTCATACAGGTTGCCGATGCGCCCGGCGTAGGCGAACTGCCCCAGCGGCTTGCCGAACACCACCCGGCCATCCGGGGTGTTGCGCCAGTAGTTGAGCACGGTGCGCGAGTCGGTCATGCATTCGCCGCCGCTGAAGCCGATGGCGTCGAGCTTGGCTTTGACCGGCGCTGTGGCGACCATGTCGCTGGACATGATGGCGATCATCCGGCGCAACTCGGGGAACTGAGCGCCCCAAGCGTTCAGCGCCAGCACCACATGGTTGGCCTTCACGTGGCCTTTGGCGGTGTGCACCACCGGATGCTTGCCGCGCTCCAAGTGGGTAAAGGGCGACTTTTCGAAAATCTGCACGCCCAGTTTCAGCGCCACTCGACGAAGGCCGCGGGCCAGCATGGCTGGCTGCACCGTGGCGGCGTTAGGGTCGAAAATACCGCCCAACACCAGTGGCGAGCCGACGCGACCGCGGATGGTCTGGCGGTCCAGTTCCTGAAACGGGTTGACGTCGAGCTTCTGCAGCCCGTCGGTGAGCACGCGCCAAGAGTTCATCTGCCGCTGGTTGGTGGCCGTCCATAGCCAGCCATCCTTGCGGTATTGCGCATCGATGCCGTGCTCCTGGCAGAAGCTGCCGATCTCATCGATGGCCGACTCGGCGGCCTCGCAGATGCGCCGCGCCTCAACGTCACCACAGATGGTGCGCACCGACAAGTACTTGCCCCACCAGTTGGTGGCCACGCCGCCGTTGCGGCCGCTGGCCCCGGAGCCACAGCGGTCACGCTCGACGATGACGATGGTCATTTCCGGGTGCGCCTGTTTCAGGCGGATGGCCGACCACAGGCCAAGGAAGCCACCGCCGACGATGCACACGTCGGCTTGAATCGAGTCCTGCAGGGCAGGGGCCAGGTCGCTGTCCAGGTCCAGCGCCTGGGCATACCAGAATCCACGGTACATGAGGGGTGCCTCTGAGCATGTTGTTTTGTGTCTACATGATGCTCAGCGCTGGCTGGGGGCCGATATTACAGTCATGACAATTGATAGAACGGCCACGCCTTTTGTCATGGATTTACTATTTGTCGTGCCGCATATGATATGCCGGACGCCGGGCACCCCCTACAATGGCGCTATTCAGCAGGTCATGAGGCCGACGTCCATGGTTGCCCAACAACAATTACAACAGCCGCAAGCGCGCCAGTTACCGCCCCAGGTCAAGCCCGAACTGCGTGTCGGCTTCGTGCTGATGAACCAGTTCACCCTGGTGCCGGTGGCCGGGCTGGTCGACTCGCTGCGCTTTGCCGCCGACAAGTCGTTCCGCAGCCAGCAGGTCTACTGCCAGTGGGACTGGATGACCCTCGACGACCAACCGATCAGCGCCAGCTGCGGCATGCCGATTTCGCCGACCACACCGCTCAACCTGTTCGCTCAATACGACTACATCGTGCTGGCGGGCGGCCTGTTGGGCGAAACCCGCAACCCGCCGGACTGGCTGCTCGATGCGCTGCGGGATGTGCATGCCGCCAACATCCCGATCATCGCCTTGTGTTCAGGCTCGTTCGTGCTCGGCAAGGCCGGCCTGCTCGACGGCCGGCGCTGTGCGGTGCACTTCACCTTGCGCGACGAGTTTCGCGAGCGCTTCCCGCAGTCGACCATGGTCATCGACAAGAGCTACGTGGATGACCGCGGCATCATCACCTGCCCGGGCGGCACGGCCATCGACCTGGCCGCCAACCTGATCCGCCGCCACTGCGGCGCGGTGCGGGCGCAGAAAGGCCTGGAGTACCTGCTGGTGGAAGAACGCGCCGAAGCCGAGGGCCAGCAGGCCGCCAGCGACAGCGTGTACCAGAACGACCGGGTGCAGCGGGCGATCGCCTTCATGCGCGCCAACCTCGACGCCTCCATGACCCTCAAGGCAGTGGCCGAGGCGGTGGGCACTCACCCACGCCAGCTGCACCGTGAGTTCGTCGCCAATACCCAGGAGCCTCCAGCCAACTACTGGCGCAAGCTGCGCCTGGACCATGCGCGCAGGCTATTGGTGAACACCAGCCAGAACATCACCACCATTGCCCTGGCGTGCGGATTTTCCGACGCGTCGCACTTCATCTTGTGGTTCCGCAAGCAGTATGGCGAGACGCCCTACAACTTCAGGAAGCGGCGGCATGAGGTGGAGCGCTTTGACTGGCATGGGGACAAAGTGGGCCTTGACCCGGACTTGTAGTGACGCTGGGTAACCCGTACAGCGGGATCCTAAGGAATTCGCTAAGGGAAATAGGTCCTGGAGGTGGCGTAATCTATTTTTTTACTGTCGCTGAACGGCCCTTTGACACCTTTCATCCTCTCCCAGAGGCCAATCTTGTGCGTGGGTATGTTGGTGTCTTCATGGAGTTGGCTGAACTTGGTCAACTGCATCAAGCTTGGGTGCTGCACGGAAATGACTTTGTCAAATCCCTCGACGGGACGGTTGAGGGCCTTTGCCACCTTCTGCGCTGCGCCTGATGAGCCACCCTCGCAAGCGAGGAGGATGAATTCCATGCCAGGTGGATAGTTCGCAAGCTTCAGGCGAGGCGCGATGTCGTGGAGCGCGACCTCCATCGCGCTCTTGTACTGACCTTTGCTGTTCATCAGTTGGCCGGATGACGTGCCATGGGTTTCAAAGGCGGCGAGGCCCAAACCCAGAAAGTCTTCATGAAACACGACATCGTGACTGCCCGGTTTTTTTTCGTACAAGACAGTGCACTTGCCAATTTTATAAGCCAACGTCATCGCCAACTCCAGTGAATGGCCATAAGGGAGGTGAGGATGCTAGTGGCGCGTGTCGTGAATGCGAGGTACTTATTTACTACCCATCAGCCTAGTTGCCCGAACGCCTGAATCTCGATGCGATATTCCGCTGCGGCCAATGCAGCCCCCACACACGCCCGCACTGGTGGCTGGTCACCCACCCAAGCGTCATATACCGCGTTCATCGCCGCAAATTCGCCCATGTCGGCCAGCCAGATCTGCATCCGGGTGAGGTTGCCCTTACCCGCACCGATCTGCGCCAGCCACTGCTCCAGTTGAGCTAACACGCAGCGGGTCTGTGAAGCGATATCACCAGGTTCCAGGGCAACGATCCCCGAAGTTTCGATGCGCCCATCCACCAGTACCATCTGGCTGGCCCGTGGGCCGGGGTTGATTCGTTCGATCATCGGCTCAGTCCTCAAAACAGCACGTAAGTCTTGCGCAGGGTCTCGCGGATTTCCCACACGCCTTCGCAGTTTTCCGGGAACAGCACCGCATCGCCGGCACGCAGTTCCACCGGCTCGCCGCCGTCGGGGGTGAAGGTGCAGTTGCCGCTGACGATGTGGCTGAACTCGCGGTTCTTCAGGTGACGGCGGAACGTGCCGGGGCTGCTTTCCCACACGCCGATGCTGGCGCCCACGGCCTCATCGGTCTGGTCCTGGGCAGTGGCGGCCAGGGCGACCGGTTCGCCAATCGGCAGGCGAGCGGGGGCCGGCTCACCCAGTGGCGAGGCGGCGGCGTTGCGGACGACGGTCAGTACTTGGCTCATGAATCAGCTCCTTCAGGCTTTGCGGGTAACAGGTTTGTATTCGGTAGACGGCGCCGGCGTCTTGTTGCCCAAGGCAGCCGCCTGCTGCAGATCGAGCTGGCTGGTTTCCGGCGCCAGCCACCAGGAAATCAACGCGCCGAACAGCGAGATGATCGCAGCGGCGAACATGGTGTTGGCAACGCCATAGGCGGCCAGCGAGATAGGCACCAGGTAGGTGCCCACCGCAGCGCCGATGCGCGACAGCGAGGTGGCCAGGCCGACGGCCGTGGCGCGGATTTCGGTTGGGAACAGCTCGTTGGGGTAGACATATTCAAGCACCTGAGCGCCGCCGATCAGCACCGCATAGGCGCCGAACAGCACCAGCACAGTGGTGGGGGAGGCGTCGGGGAACACGCCGAGCAGCACCAGCGACAGGCCCGACCAGAGGAAGCTGTGGATCAGCATTTTGCGCCGGCCCAGGCGGTTGATCAGCTTGGTCGCCAGCAGGCAGCCGAGGGTGAACAGGAAGGTGATGGCGATCGAGCCGTAGGCCGCCCAGTCGCCGGTCAGTTTCAGCGCCTGCAGCACTTTTGGGGCGAATGCATAGATAGCGAACAGCGGCACGATGGCGCAGGTCCAGAACAGCGTGACGAAGGCCATGCGCTTGCCGTAGCCGGAGTGGAACAGCGACCACACCGACACCGGTTTCTGATTGGCGGGCTCCGGCAGGTCGGCGATGGAGTAGTCCGGGCCGTAGACCTTCTTGATCACAGCGTCCGCTTCAGCTGTCCGGCCCTTGCTCAGCAGCCAGCGCGGCGATTCCGGTGTGCCGCTGCGGGCAATCAGGAACAGCGCTCCCGGCACCAGTGCGCTGGCCAGCACCCAGCGCCAGCCTTCTTCGCCACCCACGCGCAGCAACAGCTCACCGACCAGGTAAGCCACGGCGGCACCGGCGAACCACATCAATACCATTGCGGCGAGCAGTGGCCCACGCTGTTTGCGCGGCAGGAACTCGGCCAGCAGCGAGGTGGCGATCGGGTAATCGGCGCCCACCGCGATACCGATCAGCAAGCGCCAGGCAAACAGTGCCCAGGCCGATTCGACCCAGAATTGCGCGACCGAAAAACCGACGATGGCGATCAGGTCGACCAGGTAAAGCACCTTGCGCCCGTACTTGTCGGTGAACCAGCCACCGAGAAAACCACCCAGGAACACGCCGATCAGGGCGGAGGCGGCGATCAGGCCTTCCCAGAAGGCCGACAGTTGCAGGGCGTTGGTAATTTGCAGCATCGCCACGCCGATGATGCTCAGCACGTAGCCGTCGAGGAACGGGCCGCCGGCGGAGTAAACGGTGAGCTTGCGGTGGAAGGCGTTTAGCGGTGCATCTTCGACAGAGCGTTTTGCAGCGGTCATTCGGCTTACCTCTTGTTGTTATCTGGCGCACGGGCGCTGCGGCACTATTGCACTGCTCTGGAGCCGCTCCATATAACGGTTGGGACGGGTCATGGGATGCCATGGCCGCCTGTGCCGAAGGCTTATGCAAGTTGTCATGGGCGTTCTAGAGCGGGGCAGCGAAGCGGCGCGACCATCTGCAGAACAATCACAACAAAGGAACCTTTCGCATGCTCCGCCCCTCCCTGGAAACCCTCGACGGCGATCACTACGACGTGGTGGTCATCGGCGCTGGCGCGGTCGGTTGCGCCGCCGCCCGGCAATTGGCCGCCCGCAACTTCCGGACTTTGCTGGTGGACCGTGGCGACATCGGTGCCGGTACATCGTCACGCTCCAGCCGCATGCTCTATTCGGGGTTGGGCTACCTGGCGGCGCGCTACCCGTTGTGGCAGATCCCCTTGCGCCCGTTCGACATGTGGCAGCGCCTGCGCTACACCCGCGAGGTGATGCGTTGCCGTGCCGAACTGGTCAAGGAGATGCCCGGCCATCTGAGCAAACACCGCTTCCACTACCCGTTCCGCAAAGCTGACCGCTACCCGCCATGGCTGGTGGACATGGGCTTTCGCCTAGTCGAGGCGCTGGGTGGCTGGAAGGTGCCGCTGGCCTATCGGCGCCAGTCGGCGCAGCAGGCAGCGGGCGACAGCGCCCTGGCGGCGGGGCTCGGCGGCCCGCTGCGTGGGGTAGGTGTGTTCGAGGAGTACATGTACGCCTGGCCCGAACGCATTTGCGTCGATACGGCGCTGGATGCGCAATGGCGCGGCGCCACGCTGCGTACCTATACCCGGGTCAGCCAGTTGCAGCGCGCGCAAGACCAGTGGCAGCTGACCCTCGACGAACAGGCGCCCGAGGCGCAGGGCCAGGCACAGGTCACGGCGAAGGTGGTGATCAATGCGGCTGGGCCGTGGGTCGATCGTATTTCCGGTGCTGGCGACAGCGGGCCGCGAGTACTCGGCATCAAGGGCGTCAACGTGATGGTGCGCCTGCCCGAAGCCTACCGTGGTCAAGGCCTGGAGGCGTTTTCCAGCAAGGGTGAGCCGTACTACGTCTTCCCCTGGCGCGAATTCCACTTCATCGGCCCGACCGAGTCGCACTTCACTGACGATCCGGACACCGTGCGAGTGGAGGATGGCGAGATCGACTATATCCTTGCCGAGGCCAACCAGCTGTTCCCCGACCTGCGCCTGACCCGTGCCGATGTGCAGCACTGTTGGTGCGGCGTACGCCCGACCTCGACCCTGGACGGGCGCAACAGCCACCTGCCAGTGCGGTTGAGCGAGGCAGCCGGCAAGCCGGGCCTGCTGACCCTGACGGGCTCGACCATCATGCTGCACCGTCACGCGGCGCGGGTGATCGCCCGTGGCGTGGAAGCGCGGCTGGGCAAGCGTGGCCAAGGGCCGAAAGGCATGATCGAGCGCGAAGCTATCGAGGGTGATGACATTGCCCGGATCATCGCGCGGGAGCATGTGGTGCGGCTGGTGGACCTGGTGCGCCGGCGCTTGCCGTGGGGGTTGGACCCGGACCTGGGGCGCGAGCGGGTGGAGCAGTTGTCATATCGGGCGGCGGCGGTGATGGGGTGGTCGGAGGCACGGCGGCAGGAGGAGTTGAAGCATTTTGAGGAGGATACTGCTCGGGTGTATCGGCAGTTGTAGGCTATTTAGAGGCTCGCCGCAAAGACTTCAGCGCCTATGAGATCGAGCGCCGCCCGCGCGGCGCATCGCGGCTGAAGCCGCTCCTACATTTATTGCAACGTGCCATGGCCTGATAGGCCATAGTTGCCAGCCTTGTTGGCACGACGGGATTTTTCGGCTGACGCTGCCGAACAAACCGTAGGAGCGGATTCATCCGCGATGCGCCGCGCGGGCGGCGCTCGATCTCATGGGCGCCAAAAATATTGCGGCTGGCACTACCGCGACCGGTTCAACAACGCATCCAGCACCACCTCGCACGCCGCGCCCCAACTGGCACCCACCGGCTGATGATTGAGCACCGCTAACCCATCGGCGGTAAACGTACCCGGAGTGGCAATCGCCTGTCCCAGCGCTTTCAACGTGTACTCCGGCTGCTGCTGCGCACTGGCCACACAATCCTGCAAATTGCCCAGTACCAGAGCTCGCGCCTCGGCAGCCGGAAGGCCCTTGTCGGTCAGCCATTGCTGCAGATCGTGCAACAGGAAGTAGAACCAGCCATTCATGCACGCCGCCACCGTAGCCAATTCGAACGCGGCTTCATCCTCAAGCACCACTACAGTGCCCAGTGGCCCCAGGCTTTGCTCAGTCATCGGATCCGGGGGGCAAACCACTACCGTGGACTGGTTGTACTGCGCCGCATACGACAGCATCACGCGCACGCACTGGGCGTGAGGAAAGGCCGCGCGCAACTGCTCCAGGCTCACCCCGGCGGCCAGCGAGACCAGACGCTGGCCAGGCCGCAGCTGTACCTCGCTCGCCAGCTGCGCCAGTGATTCCGGCCTTACGCCAAGCATCACCAGATCAGCTTGGTCAACGACTGCCTGATTGCTCTCCAGCACCTCGCAACGCTGCCCAGCCGCCAGCGCTTCGGCGCGCTCGGCATTGCGTGGCGACAGCACGATCGCACCGTCAAAACCGCTACGGCGCAGGCCAATCACCACTTTTTCGGTGAGCTCGCCAACCCCGAGAATACCCAGGCTTTGCATGATGCCTCCTTGTCAGCTTTCCAGGCCGGCGCGGCGCTGGCCCCAGTGCAGGTTGAGGTTGACGCCCACGCTCAGCAGCGGTTCTGGCGGGTTGCGGTTCGGCCCCTCGGAGCCGAGCAGAAAATCGATCAGCTCGTCACCCTCACCGCTCAACCAGTCGGCCAGCAAGGTGCCGGTGGCGGTGCCGCGGGTGATGCCCAGGCCATTGCAGCACAGCGCTGCATGTACATTGGGCGCCAGGGTGCCGAAGTGCGAGAGGTGGTTGCGTGACAGGCACATCGAACCGCCCCAGGTGAACTCGAACGGCAGGCCCGCGAGCATCGGGAAGCGCCGCTCGAACGACGCGCGGTGCTGGCGCCCAGCGCGCTGCAGATGGCGCGGGTTGGCACGGCCGTCGGCATTGAAGCTGAAACTGTTGCGCACCAGCAGGCGCTGGTCTGGCGTGCGGCGCAGGGTGCTGCCGAACGGGTCGGCGGGGATGATGCCCCAGGCCGCCTTGCCACCCAGGCGGGCCTGTTCCTCTTCGCTCAGCGGGCGGGTCATGCTGGCGTAAGTGAAGATCGGCAGCAGCCGGCCAGGGAGGAAGCCGAAGTACGAAGCGAAGGCGTTGTTGGTCAGCAACAGCTGGTCGGCGACGATCTCACCGTTGGCGTGCTTGAGGGTGATGCGCTTGCCCTGTTCGATGCGGGTGATGGTGGTGTGCTCGTACAGCGTGACATTGCCCGGCAGGCTGTCGGCCAGGCCCTTGGCCAGTGCGGCCGGCTGCAGCAACTGGGTGCCCGGGGTGTACAGCGCCTTGCGGTAGAACGAAGTGCCAAAATGCTCGGGCAGGTCGCGGGTGTCGATCATCTGGTAAGGCTGGCCGAGTTTTTCCAGGCCGCTGCGGTAGGCTTCGAGCACCGCCAGGCCCTTGTCTTCGACCGCAGCCTGGTACTTGCCATCGGGGCGGATCTGGCAATCGATGCCATGCTGGTTGATCAGCCCACGCAAGATGGTTTGCGCGCGAAGGTTCAACTTGAGGTTCATCCGCGCCGTGGCCAGGTCACCAATGTAATCGGGGGCGCCGATATCGTGCGGCAGGTCGATGGCAAAACCGGAATTGCGCCCGGAAGCACCGAACCCGACCTCCTGCGCCTCGACCAGGATCACTTCGTCGTCAGGGTGATGCAGCGCCAGTTGCCGCGCGGCGGCCAGGCCGGTGAAGCCCGCACCGAGCACCACCCAGCGGGTTTCGCTCCGCCCCCGGTGCGGTGCACGTGGCTGGCGCTTGGGGCTGAGGTGGAACCAGCCGCAACCGTTGTCGTCCGCGGGGGTGGAGGTGTGTCTGTACATGGGGTTTTTATCCGTGTTGTTTTCTCCACTATCGCATTGGCGTTTGCAGCGGGCATATAACGGCTGGGACGGGTACTGGGATGTTTGGTCAGACGGCCGCGCGTCTGTAGAGCGGGCGTGGCGTGCTCGGGTCCAGCTCGGTGAGTTTGCTGCCGGCCGCCTTGAAGCCGGCACGCTCGGCCAGGCGCTGGCTGGCCTTGTTGTCGATATCGGTGGTCAGCCAAACCGGCGTTGCGAGGGTGTCGAGCAGATGCGTCAATGCCTCACGCAGCAGGCCCTTGCCGCTGAACGCCTGGCTGGCCCAATAGCCCACTTCGTATTCATCATTGCCTGGGCGCAGGCCGATGCAACCAATCACGGCATCACTGTCCGGCTGCAGCACGAAAAAGCGCTTTTCGGCAGCGGGATCAACGAACTCGCTGGCGCTCAGTTGCAGGCTTTCGCGCACTTCGTCCAGCGTCCAGTCGGGCTTGGCCCACGCCAGGAAAGGTTGGTGCAGCGCGTAACTGTCGAGCAAGGCTTGGCGTAACTGCTCGGCAATCGCCGGGTCAGGGCGGACCAGTCGCGTGCGCGCAGTGGTCAGGGTCTGGGGCAGTGTGGGGTAGGGCATGGGGGCCATCCTGGCTGAGTCGTAGGGGCATCATAACCCTGTTTTACCCGCTGCGAGGTTTGAGTTGACCGTGCTTTGTCGGGCGTGATCTGCTCGGCTTCACAGCCACCCCAGGGAAATGAAGGACCACCATGCCCGACTACAAACTGCATTGCTTCGCCGAATCCGGCAACGCCTACAAAGCTGCGCTGATGCTCGAACTCACCGGCCAGGACTGGCAGCCGGTGTTCGTCGATTTCTTCAATGGCCAGACCCGCGACCCGCAATGGCGCGACGAGGTCAACGAACAGGGCGAGGTGCCGGTGTTGGAGCATGCCGGCCAGACGCTGACCCAGTCGGCGCTGATCCTCGAGTATCTGGCCGAACGCACCAGGCAGTTCGGCCCGCAAGATGAGCAGGAGAAGCGCGAAATCTGGCGCTGGATGCTGTTCGACAACCATAAGTTCACGGCCTATTACGCGGCGCTGCGGTTCATCTTCTGCCTGAAAAATTCCGGCGAAACGCCCGTGACCCAGTTTCTGCGCGAGCGTGCCACGGCAGCCTATCGCATCGTCGATGCGCACCTGGCGAAGACGCCTTACGTGGTCGGCGGGCGCCTGACCATTGCCGACCTGTCGCTGGCGGGCTATGTATTCATGCCGGAAGACACTGGCATCCCGCTGGCGGAATTCACCCATATCGAGGCCTGGAAAGCACGCCTTCGGGCGCAACCTGGCTGGAAGCATCCGTATGAGCTGATGCCTCGGGCGAAAAGCGCGTAGGGGTTTAACGCGGCTGGGTAAAAGTTACCCAGCCGCGTTCTGCTTTGGTGCACAATGGCGTCAAATTGAGTCATCAAGCACATAAAAATCCAATCAAAATGCTTAGTTCTGTTCATGTTGCACACCATCTCCTGTGCGGTCCGCCTGTTTTCTTCCAGCGAAACACGCAGCCCAAAGCGGCCCACATATTGCTCTTGCAGCTCCAACTTCAACCTGGAGCACTCGAACAATGAGCTCACCCTCCGAATTCCCGCTGAGCGAAGCACCGCAGCACGCGCGCAAAGGCCTGTTGCCCATCGCCATGGTGCTGTTCAGTTTCACGTTCTTCACCGGGACGATGTTCGCCGGGGGCAAGCTGGGCATGGCCTTCAACTTCGTGGACATGCTGTGGATCGCTGCCATCGGCAACACCTTGCTGGCCCTTTACGCCGCGGCGCTGGCGTTCATCGCCTCGCGCAGCGGGCTGAACACCGTGTTGATGGGGCGCTTCTGCTTTGGAGAGGCGGGCAGTCGGCTCTCGGACTTTCTGCTGGGTTTTGCCGAATTGGGTTGGTACGCCTGGGGCACGGCCACGGTGGCGATCGTGCTGGTCAAGTTGTTGGGGCTTGCCGAGGGCTTTACGGTGCCGTTGATGGTGCTGTTCGGGCTGGGCTTCAGCATCACGGCGATCGTCGGTTTCAAGGGGCTGGACCTGCTATCGCGGGTGTCGGTGCCGCTGATGTTCGCGCTGCTGATCATTTCCATGGTCATCGCCACCCGCGATGTCGGTGGCTTACAGCAACTGGCGGCGCTGGTGCCGCATGAAACCCTGACGTTCTCGGCGGCGGTTACCATGGTCTTCGGCACCTTTGCCAGTGGCGCCACCCAGGCCACCAACTGGACACGCCTGTCGCGCAGCGGGCGGGTGGCGGTGACGGCCAGCGTGGTGGCGTTTCTACTGGGCAATGGGCTGATGGTGGTGGCCGGGGCCTGGTGCGCGATGGTCTACCAGCAGGCCGATATCGTCGAAGTGATGATGCTCCAGGGGTTGTCGTTCGCGGCGGTGGTGATGCTCTGCCTCAACCTGTGGACGATCCAGGGTCCGACCATCTACAACGTGGCTGCGGCGGCCTGCCACCTGCTGCGCAGCGAGCGTCGGCGCACGGCGACGTTGGTGGCAGCGGGTGTTGGCATCGTGCTGGCGATCGGCGGCATGTACGAGTTGCTGATCCCGTTCCTGGTGCTGTTGGGTTCGATCATCCCGCCGGTGGGCGGGGTGATCATGGCCGACTTCTGGTACCGCCACCGTGGCAAATACCCGGCGTTGGCCACCGTCAGCCTGCCGCGCTACAACCTGCTGGGGCTGCTCGCCTACGCCGTCGGTGCGGTGGCGGCTTATGCCTCGCCGTGGGTCGCGCCGCTGGTGGGCATAGGCGCTTCGGCGCTGTGCTACATCCTGTTGCAAGAAGTCTTTGGTCGGCCCGCTGCACTGGGCCAGGCTGGGGTCGATCCGTGAGCCTGGCGCTGGAAGAAATCCTTCACCTGCCCGGCCTCGAGGAAATGACCGTGCGAGCCGGCACGCGCAACCTGCAACGGCGGGTGCGCTGGCCCTATGTGGCAGAGAACGAAGGCATTGCCGAATGGGTCATGGGAGGCGAGTTGGTGTTCGTCACCGGCATCAACCACCCGCGCGGCGAGGGCAACCTGCTGAGCCTGGTCGAGGATGGCGACGCGGTGGGCATCGCTGGCCTGGTGATTCTCACCGGCGGCAGCTTCATCCAGGGTATTCCATCGGCGGTGGTCGAACGCGCCGAGCAGCTCGGGCTGCCGCTGATCGAGCAGCCGTATGCGCTGAAGATGGTAGTGGTCACCCACCTGATCGGCACGGCGCTGGTACAGATGACCCAGGTGCGTCGCTCGCGCAATGACATTCTTGGCCAACTATTGACCGGTGACTACCCGAGCCTGGCCATCGCCCGGCAGCGGGCGGCTCACTTGCACCTTGATCTGGATAGTCCACGACGGCTGGTGGCGTTGCGCCTGTCAGCGGTCGACGGGCTATTCGAGCGGCATGGGCTGGCCCAGGGTGAGCGGCTGTGGCAGAGCACGGCAGGCGCTGGAGGACCAGCTCGAAGCCTGGTGCCGCACCCACGATGGGGCGGTAACGGCGCAATTGGCAGGTGACCTGTTCGTGCTGTTGTTGCCAGATACGACAGACCTGCGCTCAGCCCTGGCCGCGCTGCATCAGCAACTCACCGCGGTGGCGGGGGAGATGGGCCTGTTCATGGGGCTGTCGGGCCTGGCCGAAGACTGCGGCCACTATCGCCAGGCCCTCAATCAGGCCCGCCAGGCGTTGGAGGTGGCGCAAAACCTGCGTCCGGCCAGCGGCCTTTGCGACTTCAGCGAACTCGGCGTATTGCGTCTGCTGCAGGGCATCGTCGATCGCTCGCTGATCGACGATTTCGTCGCCCAGACCCTCGGCCCCCTGCGCGCCCCAGGGCGCAAGCAGCCCAATGCGCTGCTGCACACCCTCGACGCGCTGCTCAAGGAAAACGGCAACGGTCTCAAGGCCGGACAGCGCCTGGGTTTGCACCGCAACACCATCAACCAACGGATGCAACGCATCGAACAATTGAGCGGGCAGTCCCTCGACGACCCGCTTTTTCGCATGAACGCTGCGGTCGCTATGCTGATATGGCGCATGACCGAGGCCCAAGGCAAGGAGTAACCCATGAACATCATCAACGCACGCCTGCGTGGCAAGGCTGGCCTGTTCCGCATCGAGCTGAGCGGTGATCGCATCGCTGCCATTACGCCCCAGGCCCAGGTGGTTGCCCTGACCCAGGCCGACGATCTGGACGCCCAGCAAAACCTGGTGGTGCCACCTTTCGTCGAGCCGCATATCCACCTCGACGCCACCCTGACCGCTGGCGAGCCGAAGTGGAACATGAGCGGTACGTTGTTTGAGGGCATCGAGCGCTGGGCCGAGCGCAAGGCCATCACCACCCACGACGACATCAAGACGCGGTCGAAGAAGACCATCGACATGCTGGTGGAACACGGCATTCAGCATGTGCGTACCCACGTCGACGTCACCGACCCCACGCTTACCGCGCTCAAGGCGATGGTCGAGGTGCGTGACGAGGTGCGCGAGCTGATCGACCTGCAGATCGTCGCTTTCCCTCAGGAAGGCATCGAGTCGTACGCCAATGGTCGGGCGCTGATGACCGAGGCGGTGGCCATTGGCGCCGATGTGGTCGGTGGCATTCCGCACTTTGAAAACACCCGCGATCAGGGTGTGTCGTCGGTCAAGTTCCTGATGGAACTGGCAGAACGCACCGGCTGCCTGGTGGATGTGCATTGCGACGAAACCGACGACCCGCAGTCGCGCTTCCTCGAAGTGCTGGCGGAAGAAGCGCGCGTGCGTGGCATGGGCGCGCGGGTGACGGCGAGCCATACCACGGCCATGGGTTCGTATGACAATGCCTACTGTTCCAAGCTGTTCCGCTTGCTGAAGATGTCGGGCATCAATTTCGTTTCGTGCCCGACCGAGAGCATTCACCTGCAGGGGCGTTTCGACACCTACCCGAAACGCCGTGGCCTGACCCGCGTGGCCGAAATCGACCGGGCGGGGATGAACGTATGCTTCGGCCAGGACTCGATCGTCGACCCGTGGTACCCGCTGGGCAACGGCAATATCCTGCGCATTCTCGAAGCCGGGCTGCATATCTGCCACATGTTGGGCTATGAAGATCTGCAGCGCTGCCTGGACCTGATCACCGACAACAGTGCGCGTACCTTGAACCTTGGCGAGCGATATGGCATCGAGGTGGGACGCCCGGCAAACCTGTTGTTGCTGTCGGCGCCTGATGACTACGAGATGGTCCGCAGTCAGGGGCATGCGCTGGTGTCGGTGCGCAATGGCAAGGTATTGATGCGACGCACGCCGGCACACGTCGAGCGGTTTGCCTGAGGCGTCAAGGCAGACATTGCTGATCAGCTCTGGCATGGTACAGCGCTGATCTAACTTCGCTGGCAAGGACCCTCATGGACCCGCTTTACCTCATCGCCCTTGGCGCCGTCGTTGCCGGTTTCGTTCAGGGCCTTTCAGGTTTCGCCTTCGGCATGGTCGCCATGTCGTTCTGGGCGTGGGGGCTGGAACCACGTTTGGCCGCGTCGCTGACTGTGTTCGGCAGCCTCAGCGGCCAACTGATTGCGGTATTCAGCGTACGCCGGGGCTTCAGCTGGCCATTGTTGTGGACCTTCGTGCTCGGTGGCCTGGCCGGCATTCCGCTGGGGGTGTGGGTACTGCCGTACTTGAATATGCTCTGGTTCAAGGCCGTATTCGGCACACTGCTGGTGGTGTGGTGCCCGCTGATGCTGTTGGCACCGCGCTTGCCGCGCCTGCCTGGCAACCGCCTCGCCGATGGCGCGGTGGGCATGATCGGCGGGGCGCTGGGCGGCATTGGCGGCTTCACCGGCACTGTGCCCACCCTGTGGTGCACCTTGCGCGGTTTCGAGAGAGACACTCAGCGTGCGGTGATCCAGAACTTCAATCTGTCGATGCTGCTGGTCACCATGCTCACCTACCTGGGCACCGGGGTTGTCACCCGCGACATGCTGCCGTCGTTCGGCGTGGTGCTGCTGGCTATGGCGCTGCCGGCCTTGCTCGGCACGCGGGTGTACCTGGGGATCAGCGAGCTGGCATTCCGCCGGGTGGTGCTGGGTTTGCTGACGCTGTCCGGCATCGCCATGCTGATGGCATCGGTACCGGTGTTGCTGGGCCGCTGAACGCTTGCCTGGCGGCGCTGAACTTGGCACCCTTTGGGGCCTTTGAACCGCCCGTGCCGTGACAGAAGGAAACGCACCGTTGAGTTGGGATAAAGTCGGCAAACTTCTCGTAGCCCTGTTGCTTGGCCTGATGGTCACGCTGGTGGCCTATGTGGCGCTCAAGGGCAACGCGCGCCTTGAAGCTTCCCTGACCTACGCCTACCTCACCTACCCAAGCCAGTTCAGCGAGCGCATCAGCAAGGCCAGCGAACAGCTCAAGTACGAGCGCTTGCAGCCGCGTATCAGCAGCATTGGCCAAGGGGCATTGAATCAGGATCAGGTCGACAGGCTCATCGACCTGGCGCAGGCACCGTATGCCCAACTGTTCGCCAAGCCGTTCGAGGCCGGGTTGGTGGACCACCGCACCGGCTTGCTGATCGACTTGCGCAATAGTGGCGACGCCGTGGTGCGCGAGGTCAAGATCCGCTTGCCGGCCAAAGGCCTGGTGCAAGTGCGCGATGCTGCCGGCAATGACACGATTATCGAGACCGCCACGGCGACGGTCGAGATCCCCGCGATCGAACCGGGCGGGGAGTGCAAGGTCTGGGTCTATTTCGACGCCGACTACTCTCAGATTCGCCAAGGGGGTACTAGCATCAGCCATGCCGATGGTGCGGCAGATGTACGGATCTATCGCGAATTCGTCGGCTTCCCGGCGTGGGTGGCGCGGTACAACCGTGAACTGATGATATTGCTGGGAGTGCTGGTGCTCAGCGTGATAGGCCTGGGTTATGTCTGCCTGGCGCGGCGCCGTGCCTAGCTGACACTGTCGTGCAGGGCCAGGCTCTGGCGCAATTGCTCAACCACTGCCATGCGCAAGTCTTCAGGCGCCTGCACACGAATGGACCCCGCCTGTGACAGCAACCAACCCATCAGCGCGCGGCTATCGTCGACCGTGGCATCGAGCGTTGCGCCACCCGCGCCATGTGGGGCGAGGCGCATGTCATCGGACAGCGGCTGCTGTTCCAACCGCCGTGCGAGGGCGTCATCCACCCAGGCGTTCAATTCGATCTGCTGCGCAGGGGACAGCACATCCGGCTGCAGTTGCTGGGCTTCACCCAGACTCAAGCCCGGCTGCCAGTACCAGCCGTAGGGCATGCCCTTGTTGTTGCAGCGCAACGGGAACAGCGCCGCGAGCTCGTTGAGATCGCGCTCGACCGTGCGTTTGCTGGTCTTGTGGCCTGCCTTGGCCAATGCCGCTTGCAGCTGTGTCGAACTCGACCCAGGGTGACGGTCGGGCAACAGTTTGAGCAGTTGCCACTGGCGGGCAATGGTGTGGCGGGTGGGGTGGCTGGGCAAAGGGCTCGTCCTTGAAAGCGGGTCGCGGTGCGCCTGAGTGATGGCATATGGCTATTGTTGCGAGCATACTCTTTCGTTGGATCGGATCCAAGTTCCAGCCGTCTGAAGGGCAAAGCGTCCCTGCTGTGCGCGCTAGAAAAATTCAGATAGCCAGGCTGTCGGTCGACCCGCAAGGCAGCGCCGGTGTTGGCAGAGGCGAAGAGAGAGGCCCCTACTCTGAATGCATCTATCAGCCTAAACTGGCCTGCAGCGCCTCGATGAATACCTCTTCAGCCCGGCTCAAACGCTGTTCTCTATTCCACAGCAGGTGGATATCAACGTCGGCAATCCCTTCCTGCGGCGGCAGCTTCCACAGCAGACCTTTCACCACATCCTCCGCCACCACGTGCTCGGGAAGGCAGCCAATGCCGAAGCCGGCGATGACCAGACGGCGTACTTCTTCAAGGCTCGGCGACGACGCCACGATTCTGCCGGAAAACCCTTGCTGGTCACGGAAGATGGTCAGCGGCGAGAGCATGCCGCCAATCTGATCGCTGGTGAAACTGACGAAATTCTCCCGCTGCAGATCGCTCTGCGCCTGGCCGAACAGGGCATGGTGCTTGCCACAGAAAAACGCGTAGCGCTGGCGCAGGAACAGGCGCTGCTCCAGCCGGGGTTGTGCCCGGCGGTTCAGGCTAAGGCCTGCGGTGGCAGTCTTCTCCTGCAGCGCGGCGACGATGTCGGAGCTGCGCATCACGTCGATTTCCACATCCACTCGCGGATGCTGGCGGTGAAACTCGGCCAGAAAGTCGTCGAAGCGCTCGCTGACGATGCGGCTGATCATCAGCAAGCGGACCTTGCCCACCAGCTCGTCCGCCGGTTGCTCCAGCAGCCCGCCGATTTGCGACATCTGCCCATACACCTCGCCGGCCAGCAGGAACAGCTGCTCGCCCATGTCGGTGAGCACGAAACGCGGCCCGCGCCGGGCGATAAGCTGGCGTCCGAGCTGCTCTTCCAGGCGCTTGAGTGCCTGGCTCACGGCCGGCTGGGTCAGGTGCAGGCGCGCCGCAGCGCGGCTGATGGACAACTCCTGGCCGATCACCCGGAAGGTGCGCAGCAGGTTCCAATCAAGGCGGTCGTTGAGCAGGCGGTCGGACATGGCGAGGCTCGATGATAAGCATGGCTAATAGTGCGAATAATAAATAGAAAATTGACTAATCATAGCCCCGAGACGATAAATCTCGGCCAGGCGCCCAAGAGCGCCACCGTGTTCCCGATCAACTCCTGCCAAAAAAACAAGCAAAGGAGCCCCCATGAAGCCCATCGCTTCGCCCCAGCCGCGCCGTGCCGCCGCCGCCGCGTTCATCGGCACCATGATCGAATGGTATGACTTCTACATCTACGCCACCGCCGCCGCGCTGGTGTTCGGTGCCTTGTTCTTCCCCTCCGACAACAGCCTGTTCAGTACCATGGCCGCATTCGGCACCTTCGCCGTGGGCTTCTTCGCGCGGCCGTTGGGTGGCATCGTCTTCGGCCATGTGGGCGACCGCATCGGGCGCAAGAAGTCGCTGGTCATCACCTTGCTGATGATGGGCATCGTCACCGTGTGCATCGGCCTGTTGCCGACCCATGCGCAGATTGGCGCTGCGGCGCCGGTGCTGCTGATCATCCTGCGGGTCATCCAGGGCATTGCCGTGGGCGGCGAGTGGGGCGGCGCGGTGTTGATGGCGGGCGAACATGCGCCCAAAGGGCGACGCAACTTCTTTGCCTCGTTCGCCCAGTTGGGCAGCCCGGCTGGCCTGATTCTTTCGTTGCTGGCGTTCGGCGCGGTCACTCGGTTGCCCGAAGAAGAGCTGATGAGCTGGGGCTGGCGCGTGCCGTTCCTGGCCAGCGCACTGTTGCTGCTGGTGGGCCTGGCGATCCGTCTGGGGGTGAACGAGTCGCCCGAGTTCATCGCCAGCCGCGAGCAAGCGGCCAAGGCCCAGCGCAAGGAGCAGGCGCCCGTGCTGGAGGTGCTGCGCACCGCCTGGCGCCCGCTGCTGCTGTGCATCGGCGCCAATACCCTGGGCATTGCCGGGGTCTATTTCACCAACACCTTCATGATCAGCTACACCACCCAGCAGCTGCACCTGGAGCGCTCGCTGATCCTTGAGTGCCTGTTCTTCGTGGCGGTCATCCAGTTCTGCGTGCAACCACTGGCCGCCTGGCTATCGGAAAAAATCGGCGCCACGCGCTTTTTGGCCCTGGTCGCCGTGCTGGCGATGGCTTCGCCGTACCCGATGTTCGTGCTGGTCAGCTCTGGCCAAGGCCCGCTGATCGTGCTCGGCATCGCCCTGGCGGCGGCGTGCATGGCCTCGTTCTACGCGGTGATCGCCGGTTACGTCAGCGGCATGTTCGAAACCCGCGTGCGCTACACCGCGATTTCCATGGCCTACCAGGTATGCGGTGCCATCGCGGGCGGCCTTACGCCGCTGATTGGCACCTGGCTGGCCCACACCTTCACCGGCCAGTGGTGGCCAATGGCGGTGTTCTACACCTTGATCGCGGCCATTTCGCTGGTCTGCGTGCTCGCCCTGGCGCGTCAGTACGCCCACAGCCAGCGCCTGGAACTGGCCTGAACTTTCTGGAGCAATCATACATGTTGAAAAGCAATGGCGAACGCCTATGGGCGAGCCTGATGGCCATGGCCGAAATCGGTGCCACCGCCCGCGGCGGCAGCTGCCGCCTGGCCCTGAGCGACGAGGACAAGGCCGGCCGTGAACTGTTCAGCCACTGGTGCCGCGAGGCTGGCCTGAGCCTGAGCGTGGATGCCATCGGCAACCTGTTCGCCCGCCGCGCCGGCAGCGACCCGGACGCCGCGCCGGTCATGATGGGCAGCCACCTCGACACCCAGCCCGAAGGCGGCCGATTCGATGGTGTCTACGGCGTGCTGGCGGGCCTTGAGGTGGTGCGTCGCCTCAACGATCTGGGCATTCAGACCCGCAAGCCACTGGAAATCGCAGTGTGGACCAACGAGGAGGGAGCCCGTTTCACGCCAGCCATGTTTGGCTCGGCGGTGTTCACCGGCTCCCTGGCGCTGGACCAGGCCCTGGCCATTCGCGATGCCGATGGCATCAGTGTGGCCGATGAACTGCAGCGCACTGGATACGCCGGCCAGCGCCCATTGGGCGGCAAGGTCGATGCCTATTTCGAAGCGCACATCGAGCAAGGCCCGATCCTCGAAGACAACGCCAAGGCCATCGGTGTGGTCAGTGGCGGTCAGGCGATTCGCTGGCTGGACGTGACCGTCGAAGGCATGGCGGCCCACGCCGGTACTACGCCGATGCCGCTGCGCAAGGACGCCCTGTATGGTGCCGCGCGGATGATCCAGGCTGTCGAACAACTCGCCGCCGACTTCGCCCCTGAAGGCCTCACCACTGTAGGCGAGCTGTCGATTGCCAAGTCGTCGCGCAACACCATCCCCGGTGTGCTGCGCTTCACCGTCGACCTGCGCCACCACCGTGACGAAGCCATCGAAGCCATGGAACGCGATCTCGGCGAGAAACTGCAGGCGATTGCCCGCCAGCGCGGTCTGCAGGTGCGCATCGAGCGCCACTGGGTCAGCCCAGCCACGCCATTCGACGTCGAATGCGTGGCCGCCGTGCAACAGGCGGTGGACGGCCTTGGCTATGCCCAGCAATCCATCGTCAGCGGCGCCGGCCACGACGCCATCCTGTTGGCCCGCTACTGCCCGACGGCCATGGTGTTCATCCCCTGCGTCGGTGGCCTGAGCCACAACGAAGCCGAGGACGTGCTGCCCGAGGACGCCCGCCAGGGTGCCGATGTACTGCTCAACGCCGTGCTGACCCGTGCCGGCCGTGTAGAAGGAGAAGCCTGATGCGTTGCTATTTCCACCCCGAACAGCTGTTACACCACCCGCGTAGCTACTACTCGCGCGGCGCCATGCGCACCCCGCAAGAGGTCCCCGAGCGCGCCCAGCGTTTGTTGCAGGCAGCCAAGGATCTTGATTTCGACATCCGTCAGCCCTCCGACGCTGGTCTCGATCCGCTCAAGGCGGTGCATGGTGAAGCCTACCTGGCGTTCCTCGAAGAAGCCCACACTCGCTGGAAAGAAGTCCCCGAAGATTGGGGCGATGAAGTTATGTCGAACATCTTCGTGCGAGAGCCTAATGCCCTGCGCGGCATCCTCGCCCAGGCCGGACGCTATTTGGCCGACGGCAGTTGCCCGGTGGGCGAGCATACCTGGCATTCGGCTTACTGGTCGGCGCAAAGCGCGGTGGCGGCAGCCCAGGCCATTCTCGACGGCGAGCCCGCGGCCTACGCCCTGTGCCGCCCGCCGGGGCACCATGCGCGCTTCGATGCTGCAGGTGGTTTCTGCTACATCAACAACGCCGCCGTTGCTGCCCAGGCGCTGCGCAGCCGTTATCGCCGCGTGGCGATTCTCGACACTGACATGCACCACGGTCAGGGAATTCAAGAGATTTTCTATGAGCGCAACGATGTGCTGTATGTGTCGACCCATGGTGATCCGACCAACTTCTACCCGGGTGTTGCCGGGTTCGAGGATGAGCGTGGAAGCGGTGCGGGGGAGGGGTACAACCTCAACCTGCCGATGGCGCATGGGGCCAGCGAGGCGGATTTCATGACACAGCTGGATATTGCCCTGGATGCGGTAAAGGACTTTGGCGCTGAGGTGCTGGTGCTTTCGCTCGGGTTCGATATTTATGAGCTGGATCCGCAGAGCAAGGTGGCGGTGACGACCGAAGGGTTTGCGGTTTTGGGCGAGCGGATTCGTGCGTTGCGCTTGCCGTGTGTGATTGTGCAGGAGGGGGGGTATCACCTGGAGAGTCTGGAGGCGAATGCGCAGGCGTTTTTTGCAGATAAGGCGGCTTGGCGTTAAACGGAAGTTGGGCCGAGACCAGCCTGTCTAAAAATCTTCAGCGATCATGAAATCGAGCGCCGCCCGCGCGGCGCATCGCGGATGAAGCGGATCGCCGCACCGCCGCTCCTACATGCCCGCACGCCGTACGTGTTTCACCAGCACCTTCTCCAGCAATTCCCACATCGCGGGATCGGTGCTGAACGCCACATTGAAGCGCATCCACCCGGTCGGTTTGGCATCGACCATGAACAACTGGCCAGGCCCGAGCATGATGCCTTTCTCCAGCGCATCGTCGAGCAACGCCGCGCTGTCCGGAATCGCCGGGTGGCGGGTCCAGATGTACATTCCTTCGTCGGACTCGATGAACAGCTCAAAGCCCAACCGATGCAGGTGCCGACCCACTTCCTGATGCGCTTCGGCCAAGCGCTGGCGCAAACGCTTGAGGTGCTTGCGCCAGCGCCCGTCGATGATCGCGGCATACACCACGCGCTCCATCACCTGCGAGGTGGTCAGGCCCGAGCGCATCTTCAAATGCAGCAATTTCTGCATCAATTCAGGGTTGCCCAGCAGATAACCGACCCGCACGTTGGGCGAGATGCTTTTGGAGTAGCTGCCCACGTAAACCACCTGTTGCAGGTGGTCGAGGCTGGCCAGGCACGGTTGCGGTTCGGCGACCATGTCGGCGTACAGGTTGTTTTCCACCAGGCGGAAACCATGCTGGCTGGCCAGTTGCAGCAGGCGGTGCAGCTGCGGCAGCGGGGTGCGTGAACACGTCGGGCTGTGCAGGTGCGGCTGGGTGAAGAACGCCGTCGGGCGGTGGTGCGCCAGCAGGTGCTCAAGGTGATTGAGGTCGTAGCCGTTGGGGGTGCGCGGCACACCGATCAGGGTGGCGCCCTGGGTTCGCAGGATGCTCATCAGGTTGGGATAGCCGGGGTCGTCCACCAGCACCACGTCACCGGGGCGCACCAGGGTGCGGACGGCCAGGTCCAAGGCCTGGCTGGCGCCGTGAGTGAGCATCAACTGCGCCGTATTGGCGACGATCGACAACTCTTGCTGCAGGTTCTGCGCAGTCAGGGCGCGCAATTCCGGTAGCCCCATCGGGTCGCCGTAGCCTGAAAGCTCCAGCGGGCTGCCCGCCACCTGGCGCAAGCCCCGGCGCAGGCCGTCTTCGTACATCCAGTCGTTGGGCAGCCAGCCGCAACCGGGCTTGAACGGCAGCTGGCGGGTCTCGAAGATCTGCTGCAGGTACCACTCGGAGTTGAACGATGGTCGACTGGCGTCTGCCTCGGCAGTATGTGTGTCCAGCAATTCGGCTGCCGCGCGGTTGACGAAGAACCCGGCATTGCCCTTGCTCACCAGCAGCCCCTGGGCGACCAGCCGGTCGTAGGCCTCGACCACGGTGAAGGTGCTCACCGAGTAGGTCGAGGCGAACGCGCGGATCGACGGCACCTTGGCGCCTGGCTTGAGGGTCTGGTTGTCGATCAGATCGCGCAGCCCGTCGATGATCTGGTTGACCAGCGGCGTCGAGGAGTCTGGATGTAATTCAAGCATTCGGGGGCCTTGAGGGGTGCGTAACGTCAAGCGCCTGCAGGGTGTATTGCATCGTCGACCTGTACAGTGCAGTGCGAGATTCATGCCACTGTGCATGGCTCTATCTGTCGGACATTTTTACATTAGGTGTCAGATATCGCCACATAAAGCATGTTCAGTTCGCCCCAGGAGCAAACCCAGGGGCGCGTCAGCAGGCCGCCACGGATGGCCTGCGTGTGTAACCGCACACCTCCTGCCCGCATTAGCACTGATGTACAGGCGAAGCCGATGACCATCGCGGCCTCGCAGATTTCCTTGGATAAAAAGAAGCACGGGGTACACAACTGATGGACGCAACATCCACAACCACCACCGCGAACAGCGGGCACGAGAGCAAACTCAGTGCCTCGCTGAAGTCGCGCCACCTGACGATGATGTCGATCGCTGGGGTTATCGGCGGCGCCTTGTTCGTCGGCTCCGGCAGCGTGATCCACAGCGCCGGCCCGGCTGCGGTCCTGGCTTACCTGGCCGGCGGCATCCTGGTGGTACTGATCATGCGCATGCTGGGTGAAATGGCGACGTCCTCGCCTGACACCGGCTCGTTCTCCACCTACGCCGACCGCGCCATTGGCCGTTGGGCCGGTTTCACCATCGGCTGGCTGTACTGGTGGTACTGGGTCATCCTCATGGCTTGGGAAGCCTATGTGGCGGGCAAGATCCTGCATGGCTTCTTCCCGGATGTGAGCGTCAACGTGTTCGTGCTGGCCACGACCCTGTTGCTGATCACCGTGAACTTCTTCAACGTCAAGCACTACGGTGAGTTCGAATTCTGGTTCGCGCTGATCAAGGTGATCGCGATCGTCTGCTTCCTGATCGTGTGTACCGCAGCGGTGATGAACATCTGGCAGTTCGGTGAAGTGCGCGGTATGACTCACCTGACCGCCGAAGGCTTCATGCCGAACGGTATCACCACGGTGATCGGTGCCTTGCTCGGGGTGATGTTCGCCTTCCTTGGCGCTGAAATCGTCACCATCGCGGCTTCTGAAGCCAAAGACCCAGCCACACAGATCGTCAAGGCCACCAACTCGGTGGTATGGCGTGTGTGCCTGTTCTACGTCGGTTCGATCTTCCTGATCGTCTGCCTGGTACCGTGGAACGACCCGCACCTGGGCGTTTCCGGCTATGGCGCTTACCGCCGTACCCTTGAGCTGCTGGGCGTTCCGTATGCCGAACTGCTGATGAACTTTGTGGTGCTGACCTCGGTGAGCAGCTGCCTGATTTCGGGCCACTACACCGCTTCGCGCATGCTGTTCTCCCTGGCCCAGCGTGGCGACGCGCCGTCGTTCTTCAAGATCACCCGCGCCGGCACCGGCGTGCCGGTGTACGCGATCATCGGTTCGTGCGCCGTGGCCGTGGTCTGCGCGCTGATCAACTTCAGCGAGACTCTGCGCCCGAAAGACGTGCTGGACACCTTGATGAACACCACCGGCATGATCGCGTTGCTGGTGTACCTGGTGATCGCCTTCTCGCAGCTGCGCATGCGCCGCAAGCTGATCGCCGAAGGCAAGGAAGTTCGCCTGAAGATGTGGCTGTTCCCGTGGCTGACCTACCTGGTGATCGCGTTCATCGTCGCCGCATTGGTGACCATGGCCTTCATGCCTGACTACCAGATCCTGGTGATCTCCACCGGTATCGCCGCCGCTGTAGTGGTGGCCATGGGTGTGGTGCATCAGATTCGCAGCGCCAAGACACACTAAGCGCTAATGGTTGTTGGAAACGGCCGGCTCCCTCGTGGACCCGGCCGTTTCGCGTTGTTGGGTATGCGTTTTTTCCGCCGGCATGTGAAAGCGCCCCTTCATCCAGGGTGAGCCGAGGAGGGCGGCGGCGGCGATCAGGGCCAGCAGGGCGAGGGCGAGGAACTTTTTCATGGGTATACGCATGGCTAAACTGACTGGAAGCATAGACTGAGACTGACAGCCTCTTCGCGGGCACATGGCTTATGCTGAGCACATTGCCCGCCCAAAGGAGCCCCCCATGGCCTGGTCCGCCACCCAGTATTCCCTCTTCGAAGACGAGCGCACCCGCGCCGTACGCGACCTGCTCGCCGCCGTGCCTCCACGCCCGGTGCGCCATGCCACCGACCTGGGCTGTGGCCCCGGCAACTCCACCGAAGTGCTGCTGCAGCGCTGCCCGGATGCCCAGGTGACGGCACTGGACAGCGACAAGGACATGATCGACAAGGCTCGCGAACGCAAACGCCTGAATCTCCCAAGGGTCAGTTGCAAGATCGCCAACATCAGCGATTGGAGCGCCCCCGAGCCGCAGGACTTGATCCTGGCCAATGCCTCGCTGCAGTGGGTGCCCGACCATGGCTCGCTGTACCCGCACCTGGTGCGCCAGTTGAGTGAAGGGGGAAGCCTGGCCGTGCAAACCCCGGACAACCTCGACGAGCCGGCCCATCGCCAGTTGCGCGAGATCGCCGGTCGCGGCCCGTGGGCTGACAAGTTCGCCGACTTCAGCCTGCCGCCGCGGCACAACGCGGCGTTCTACTACGACCTGCTGAGCCCGCTGTGCACGCGGGTGGATGTGTGGCGCACCACTTATCACCATCCGCTGCCCGGAGGCGCCGAGGCGGTGGTGGAATGGTTCAAGGGGTCGGCCTTGAGGCCTTACCTGGCCAAGCTGGATGAGCAGGAGCAAACGGACTTCCTGCAGATGTACCTGCAGGCCATGCAGCGCGACTACCCACCGGCCACGGACGGAAACGTGCTACTGCCGTTTCCCCGACTGTTTGTGATTGCTACACGTTAGGCGCGGCGCCAACGCCAGATCACATACCCGTAAATGCCGAGATTGAGCAGCAGCACGATGGCGCCTAGCAACCATTGGATCTGCGGCGTCAGTCCGGCCGGGTAGATCAGCGGCCAGATGTAGTGCTCGATGAAGCCACCAGGGTAGCCGGCATCGCCTGCTGCGAAACGCATGCGGTTTTCCCAGTCGGTCAGCGGGCACTCCAGGTGCAGGCCTTCCACCGCCAGGCCCCAGGCCAGGGCGGGAAGGTGGACGAGCAGGGCTGGGCGCCATTTGAGCACCAGCAGGCCACCGAACAACACCAGCAGGATGAAGGCCAGGTGCAGCAGCACCAGGGAGTCGGCGGCTAGTCGGAAGAGCATGGCAAGGCTTCCTGAACCATCTGCAGAAAGGTCGCCACCACCCGCCGTGTACGCTGCTCGCTCAAGCACACCAGCGTCTCGGTCAAATGCCGCTGGCAATCGGTGATCGGCAGCGCACACACCCGGGCATCCGCGCCAAATTCGGCAGCTGACACCACGCCCACACCAATCCCCACCACCACCGCTTCGCGCGCCGCTTCCCGGCCTTCGACCTGGATGGCCGGGCGAATCCGCAGCCCGGCGCGCTGCATCTCTTCTTCCAGCGTCTGCCGCGTGACCGAGCCCGGTTCGCGCAGCACCAGCGGCGTGTCGTCGAGGTCGGCCAGGCTGATCGAGCCACGGCTGGCCCACGGGTGGTTGTGCGACACGAAGGCCACCATCGGGTCGCGGCGCAACGGCACGCAGTACAGCCGCTCATCGTCGACATCGCGCCCCAGCAGCGCCAAATCCGCCTGATAGCTGAACAGCCGGGCCAGCGATTCGTCGGTATTGCCGGTCTCCACCTTGACCTGGATACCCGGATAGCGCTGGCAGAACCGCGCGATCTGCGGCAGCACGTGCACGGGGGCATCCACCGCCAGCACCAGGCTGCCGGTGTGCAGGGCGCGGGAGTCGTGCAGCAGTTCGTGGGCTTCGGCCTCGCAGGCGAACAGGCGCTGACTGATGCCCAGCAGGCGTTCGCCCAGGTCGGTCAATTGCACCGAGCGCTTGTTGCGGTGGAACAGCAACACGCCAAAGCGCTCCTCCAACTTGCGCACCTGGTCGGAGATGGCTGGCTGGGTGAGGAACAGCTTTTCCGCCGCGCGGGTGAAGCTGCCGTGCACGGCCACCGCGTGGAAGGCCTTGAGTTGAGCGTGAGACACCGACATGGACACTCCAGTAACAAGCTGGGCTTATGTGTGAAATACGATAAATCGATTTTATTTATCAGTCAGCAACTGTTTCCATAGCTTTCAACCCAAGGCCGCCGCCACAAGCGCCAGCCGGGCCATGGCGCGTATTCCTGCGCCATCTGACCAATGACGTGCCCACGTCATGCAGTGCGCAACACAACAACAAGACAGGCGTTTTTTAACAATCTGCCGGCACACTTGAGCAAGAGGTCAGAATCAACATGAACCAATCCCTAGCCGCGTTCAAACGCTGGCGTATCCAGATTTTCGCCATTACCTGGCTGGCTTACGCCGCCTTCTACTTCACCCGCAAGGCCTTCTCGGTGGCCAAGCTCGGCATCGGTGAAGACCCGACATTCATGCTCGACAAGGCCGCGATGGCCAACCTCGACGCCATCTACCTGGCGGCGTATGCCGTGGGCCAGTTCACCTGGGGCATGCTGGCCGACCGTTTCGGCCCGCGCGTGGTGGTACTCGGCGGCTTGCTGATTTCAGCCGCGGCGGCGGTGGTGATGGGCAGCTACGCGACCTTCCCGATCTTCGCCACCTGCATGCTGATCCAGGGCCTGGCGCAGTCCACCGGCTGGGCCGGGCTGTGCAAGAACATCGGCAGCTTCTTCCCGGCTTCGCAGCGGGGGCGAGTGCTGGGGCTGTGGAGTTCGTGCTATGCCTTCGGCGGCCTGGTTGCCTCGCCGTTCGCCGGCTGGTGGGCCTACACCCTGGTCGGTACCTGGCACGCGGCGTTCTTCTCCAGCGCCGCAGTGGTGGCCGCGGTGGCGGTGCTGTTTTTCTTCCTGCAGCGCAACAAGCCCGAGGACGTTGGCCTGCCAGCGGTCGAGCCCGAGCCGCAGAGCATGGCGCCCGCCGGCAATCTGTGCAGCATCTGGGCGCCGCTGCGCGAAATACTGCGCAATCGCACGGTGCTGACCCTGGGCCTGGCGTACTTCCTGCTCAAGCCGGCACGCTACGCTATCCTGCTATGGGGCCCGGTGATCGTCTTCGAGCAGATGCCCTCGGTGGGCAAGGTCGGCGCGGCGATCATCCCCACGGCGTTCGAGCTGGCTGGCCTGCTCGGCCCGATCATCATCGGCCTGGCCTCGGACAAGCTGTTCGGTGCCCGGCGCATGCCCGCCTGCGTAATCAGCCTGCTGCTTTTGACCGTGACCCTGGCACTGTTCATGGCCGCCATGCACAGCGGCAGCATCGTCATGGTGGTGGGCCTGCTGTTCGTCATGGGCCTGACCCTCTACGGGCCGGACTCGATGATCAGCGGCGCGGCGGCCATCGACTTCGGCACCGCCAAGGCCGGTGCCACGGCGGCCGGCTTCGTCAACGGTTGCGGCTCGGTGGGCGCGGTGCTCGGCGGCTTGCTTCCCGGCTACTTCGACAGCGTCACGGTGTTCATCGTGTTCGCCGGCTGCGCGCTGTTCTCGGCCCTGGTGCTGCTGCCGCACTGGAACAGCCGCCCGGCCAGCGTGCCCCTGGCCAATGACGTGGCACCCAATACCAGCATGGCGATCAAGCCACTGCGTACCTAAAGGAAAGCGAGCGAATGAGACCCTTCTGGCTGCAACAGGCCCTGGATTCGGAACAGGAGGCGGTGTGCCCGCCGCTGCAGGGCGATGCCCGTTGCGACGTGTGCATCGTCGGCGGTGGCTACACGGGCCTTTGGACCGCACTGATGCTCAAAGAGACGGTGCCGGCGCTGGACGTGCTGCTGATCGAGGCGGATATCTGCGGCGCGGGTGCCAGTGGCCGCAACGGCGGTTGCGCGCTGTCCTGGTCGGCCAAGTATTTCACCCTCGAACGCTTGTTCGGCGCGGCCGAAGCGGTGCGCCTGGTGCGCGAGTCGGAGCGCAGCATCGGCGCGATTGGCGATTTCTGCGCCGCCAATGGCATCGACTGCGACTATCGCCTGGACGGTACGTTGTACACGGCCACCAACCAGGCCCAGGTCGGCGCCACGGATGCAGTGATCGCGGCGCTGGAGCAGCGGGGCATCAATTCGTTCGAGCGCCTGGCACTCGATGATGTGCAACGCCTGGCAGGTTCCGCTCGGCATCTGGAGGGCTGGTTCTCGCCAGCCGCCGCCACCGTGCAGCCGGGCCGCCTGGTGCGCGGCTTGCGCCGGGTGGCCTTGCAGCGTGGTGTGCGCATTCATGAAGGCACGGCCATGACCGGCCTGGAACACGGCGCCCCGGCGCAGGTGCGCACGGCCTGTGGCACGGTGCGCGCCGACCGCGTGGTGCTTGGCCTGAATGCCTGGATGGCGCGCGCCTTCCCGCAGTTCGAGCGCAGCGTGGCGATCGTCTCCAGCGACATGGTCATCACCGAGCCGTGCCCAGAATTGCTGCGCGAGATCGGCCTGAACAACGGCATCAGCGTGCTCGACTCGCGCATCTTCGTGCACTACTACCACAACACCTCCGACGGCCGCCTGATGCTGGGCAAGGGCGGCAACACCTTCGCCTATGGCGGGCGCATGCTGCCGGTGTTCGACCAACCGTCGCCGTACCGGCCGTTGCTGGGCGAAACCCTGGGCGAATTCTTCCCGGCGCTGGCCGAGGTGCCGCTAGCCGCCAGCTGGAACGGCCCGTCGGACCGCTCGGTGACCGGGCTGCCGTTCTTTGGCCGGCTGGATGGGCAGGGCAACGTGTTCTACGGCTTTGGCTATTCCGGAAGCGGGGTAGGGCCGTGCCACATGGGCGGGCAGATCCTCTCGTCGCTGGCGCTGGGGCTGGACAACCCGTGGACCCGCTCGCCACTGGTCAAAGGCCCGCTGGGCCTGTTCCCGCCGGAGCCGATTCGCTACCTGGGCTCGCTAATGGTGCGCAATGCCATCCGCCGCAAGGAGCGGGCCGAAGACCGCGGTCTGCGGCCACGCCACCTGGACGTGCGCCTGGCGCGCTTCGCGGCGGCGGCGGGTAAGGCCGACAAGGCGTGAGATTTGTTGTCGATCACAGGCGCGAGGGCGTATAAACTGCTCCCACTTTTGGCCGGTCGCTTCCTGAACTGGCCGTTGAAACAAGAGAGTCGACATGGGCGCACAGTGGAAAGCCAAGCATAGAGAAACAGCTGCCAATGCCAAGGGCAAGATCATGGGCAAGCTGTCAAAGGAAATCCAGATCGCGGCAAAATCGGGCGCCGACCCCGACATGAACCCGCGCCTGCGCCTGGCCATCGTTCAGGCCAAAAAGGCCTCGATGACCCGCGAGACCCTGGACCGGGCGATCCGCAAGGGTGCCGGCCTGGACGGCGATGCCGTGCAGTATCACGCGGTGAGCTACGAAGGTTTCGCACCACACCAGGTGCCGCTGATCGTCGAGTGCCTGACCGATAACGTCAACCGCACCGTCGCGCAGATCCGCGTGCTGTTCCGCAAGGGCCAGCTGGGTGCCAGCGGTTCGGTGGCCTGGGACTTCAACCATGTCGGCCTGATCGAAGCCACTCCTGCCAGCGATGACGCAGACCCGGAAATGGCCGCCATCGAAGCCGGTGCGCAGGATTTCGATGAAGGTGAAGAAGAGGGCTCGACGCTGTTCATTACCGACACTACTGACCTGGATGCTGTGCAGAAGGCACTGCCGGAGCAAGGTTTCACCGTGACTTCGGCGAAGATCGGCTACACCCCGAAAAACCCGGTGAGCGCGGCGAGCCTGAGTGCTGAAGCGCTGGCTGAGGTGGAAGCCTTCCTCGAAGCGATTGACGAGAACGATGACGTGCAGAACGTCTACGTGGGTCTGACCGCCTAATCAAGCCCTAACCCGTGGGAGCGGCTTCAGCCGCGAACACCGGCGGAGCCGGTGCCACCCACCGCGTCGCTCGCTTCGCGGCTGAAGCCGCTCCCACAGATACTGCACAGCTGTTCCTGTGGGAGCCTGCTTGCCGGCGATCGGGCGAGTCAATGCAACAAAGGGGCGCCTGCATGAACCCAACCTTCGCCTCCCTCAGCCTCGCCCACCTGCGCACCCTCGACTGCCTCCTGCAGCTGAAAAACCTCAGCCACGCCGCCGAACGCCTGGGCGTCAGCCAGTCGGCCCTGAGCCGTCAGCTGGCCCACCTGCGCGAAGCCTTCGACGACCCACTGCTGGTGCGCCAGGGCCGTGGTTACGTGCTCAGCGAATACGCCGAAGCCCTGGTCGAACCCCTGCGCCAGGTGCTCGAAGAACTCCAGGCCCTGCGCCAACCCGCCGCCTTCGACCCAGCCCGCTGCGAACGGCGTTTCTGCCTGGCCGCTTCCGACTACGTCGCCGAGCACATGCTGCCGCTGCTGGTGGCCGCGCTGGAGCAGGAAGCCCCGGGCGTATGCATCGAATACCGCACCTGGCAGGCCGGCCAGTACGCCTTGCTCGCCAGCGGCGAGATTGACCTGGCCACCACGCTGTTCGACGAGTCGCCGCCCAACCTGCACGGGCGCCTGCTTGGCGAAGACCGGGCGGTGTGCCTGATGCGCCGGGAACATCCGCTCGCGGCCTACGACGTACTGAGCCAGGACGATTACCTGGCCTTCAAGCACGTGCGCATTTCCGGTGGCGGCGACAAGGACAGCTTCATCGACCGCCACCTGCGCGCCCAGGGCCTGCAGCGGCGGGTTAGCCTGGAGGTGCCGTTTTTCTCGGCCACCGTGCAGGTGATCGCCAACAGCCAGGCGCTGGCCACCGTACCCGAGCATATCGCCCGCCAGCTGTGCCGCCTGCATGACCTGGCCTGGCGGCCTTTGGGCTTTGTCGAGCATACCCAGCGCTACTGGGTGGTGTGGCACCAGCGCCTGCAGGCGTCGGCCGAGCACCGCTGGTTGCGCAACCGGGTGTTCGAGCTGTGGCGCCAATCGCAGTTCGGTGTGCAGGGTGGGCATGCGGGTTTGCCATAGCAGGTATGCGCGAAGCGGGGTTATTCGGCGGGTAGCAGGCGCCTAGACTGTCGGCACCAGCCCGCCCACAGGAGACCGCGCGTGACCCCCGAACAATTTCGCCAGTACGGCCACCAACTGATCGACCTGATCGCCGACTACCGCCAGACCGTCGGCGAGCGCCCGGTCATGGCCCAGGTCGAGCCCGGTTATCTCAAAGCTGCCTTGCCGACGGGGGCGCCGCAGCAGGGCGAGCCGTTCGAGGCGATTCTCGACGACGTCAACAAACTGGTCATGCCCGGCCTGTCGCACTGGCAGCACCCGGACTTCTACGGCTATTTCCCGTCCAACGGCACTTTGTCGTCGGTGCTCGGCGACTTCCTCAGCACGGGCCTTGGCGTGCTTGGCCTGTCGTGGCAATCGAGCCCGGCACTGAGTGAGCTGGAGGAAACCACCCTCGACTGGCTGCGCCAACTGCTGGGCCTGTCGGCGCAGTGGAGCGGGGTGATCCAGGACACCGCCTCGACCAGCACCCTGGTCGCGCTGATCAGCGCCCGTGAACGCACCAGCGACTACGCATTGGTGCGAGGCGGCCTGCAGGCTGAGGCAAAACCCCTCATCGTCTATGTCAGCGCCCACGCCCACAGCTCGGTGGACAAGGCCGCGCTGCTGGCCGGTTTCGGCCGCGCCAACATCCGCCTGATCGCCACCGACGAACAGTTCGCCATGCGCCCCGATGCCCTGCAGGCCGCCATCGAACAGGACCTTGCCGCCGGCAACCAGCCTTGCGCGGTGGTCGCCACCACCGGCACCACCACCACTACAGCGCTGGACCCGCTGCGCCCGATCGGTGAAATCGCCCAGGCTCAGGGTTTGTGGCTGCACGTCGACTCGGCCATGGCCGGTTCGGCGATGATCCTGCCCGAGTGTCGCTGGATGTGGGACGGCATCGAATTGGCCGATTCGGTGGTGGTGAATGCGCACAAATGGTTGGGCGTGGCCTTCGACTGCTCGATCTACTACGTACGCGACCCGCAGCACCTGATCAGGGTGATGAGCACCAACCCGAGCTACCTGCAATCGGCGGTGGACGGCGAGGTGAAGAACCTGCGCGACTGGGGTATTCCGCTGGGCCGCCGCTTCCGTGCGTTGAAACTGTGGTTCATGTTGCGTAGCGAAGGGGTTGAGGCGTTGCAGCAGCGCTTGCGTCGTGACCTGGATAATGCCCGTTGGTTGGGCGAGCAGGTGGCGGCGGCTGCCGAGTGGGAATTGTTGGCGCCGGTCCAGCTGCAGACGCTGTGTATTCAGCACCGGCCAGCAGGGTTGGCGGGGGAGGCGTTGGATGTGCATACCAAGGCTTGGGCCGAGCGGCTCAATGCTTCAGGCGATGCTTATGTAACCCCGGCGACCTTGAACGGTCGGTGGATGGTGCGGGTGTCGGTGGGGGCGTTGCCTACCGAGCGTGAGCATGTCGAGAAGCTCTGGCTGCGGCTGCAGAACGTGATCAAAGGCTGACATCGTTGGGGCCGCTGTGCGGCCCCAGGCGATCTATCAGTTGCTCACCGCCTGAAAGCTCCCCTTGCGGCTCGCTTCAAAGGCTTCTTTCCCCATCGGCTTGGCCTGCGGATTACCCAGGTCTTCCATCGCCAAGCGATGGGTCTCCGGCGCGATATAGGCCGCCAGTGCACACACGCAGGTGATGAAGAACGCCAGGCCACCCACCACCAGCGGAATGTTATCCGAACCTGGTGGCGCCACCAGGGCGAACAGCGCCGGCAGCATGGCGGTCAGCATGGTGCCGATGTTCTGCGCGATGGCCATGGCCGAGACGCGGTAGCGGGTGTGGAACAGCTCTGGGTAAAAGCTTGGGAACACAGCGTTGTAACCCTGGTAGACCATGCCCCACATGACGATCGAAGCGGCAAAGGCCAGCGGCACGTTCTGGATGCTGATCGCGTACAGGTAGACGAATGCGAGCAGGCCCGAGCCTAGGCAACCGGCGATCATGGTCGGGCGACGGCCGAACTTGTCGGAGAGACTGCCGACGAAGGGAATCACCAGCACGGCGACGATATTGCCCACCACCGGGATCCACAGGTACACGCTCTTGTCGAAGCCGATGCCATAGGCCGGCTGCACCGCGTAGGCTGCGCCGAAGATGGTCGCGACCACCGGGATCACGTTCATCAGGGCCATGAACATCACCAGCACCATGTGCTTCCAGCTGTGGCGGAAAGCTTCGCTGATCGGCGACTTGGCTACCTTGTCCTGCTTTTCTTCCTTCACGAACGCCGGGGTTTCGTGCACTTCCTTACGGATGATGAAGCCTGCGATCAGTACCACCGCACTCATCAGGAACGGAATACGCCAGCCCCAGTCGTTGAACGCTTCGCTCGGCATGAAGTAGGCCAGTGGCAGGAACACCGCTGCCGCCAGCACCTGGCCGGCCTGCACGCCCTGCAAGGTGAAGCTGGCGTAATAGCCGCGCCGGCCGAACGGCGCGTGCTCCATGATCATCGAACTGGCGCCGGAAATTTCACCGGCCACCGCGAAGCCTTGAACCAGGCGCAGCACGACCAACAACGCCGGTGCGAGCAGGCCGATGTCGTGGTAGGTCGGCAGCAGGCCGACGGCCATGGTCGACAGGCCCATCAGGAACATGCACAGCAGCAGCACGTTCTTGCGCCCACGGGTGTCACCCCAGTGGCCGAGCACGAAAGCGCCGACCGGGCGGGCCAGGTAGCCCACGCCGTAGGTGGCCAGCGAGGCGATGATGGCCATTTTCGGGTCGGTGTTGGGGAAGAAGATCTGCGGGAAAATCAGCGCCGCAGCCTGGGCATAGATGAAAAAGTCGTAGTACTCGAGTGCTGAGCCTATCCAACCGCTGGCGGTCGCTTTCTTGGCTTGAGAGCTAGAGTTGGCCATTGTTGTCTCCGTTGTTTTTGTTGGTGACCGCACAGTTGGCGTTGCCTGGAGGCAGGCGCTGGGAGTGCGATCGCTATCGGGAGTATTTGCTGCGCTGGGTGGCTGTCGAAGTGCCTGCGTGCGATCACATGGTTGTTCAGCGGTGGCAGTGAATCAATTCGCCTAAACGGGTTTTGTGCGGTAATCGAACGCAAAACTAACCGTTCCGTACAAAGTGATTGCTGCCGCGACTTTACCTGCGAATAATCGATCGTGCCAGGAACCCGTCGAGGTTCGGTTTGTTGTCATTTCCAATAACAAGGAACTCCACCATGCAGCGTTCGATAGCCACCGTGTCCTTGAGCGGCACCCTGCCGGAAAAGCTCGAAGCCATCGCCGCCGCCGGTTTCGACGGCGTCGAGATCTTCGAGAATGACTTGCTCTACTACGCCGGCAGCCCGCGCGAAGTACGGCAGATATGCGCCGACCTCGGCATCGCCATCACCCTGTTCCAGCCGTTCCGCGATTTTGAAGGCTGCCGCCGTGACCGCCTGCAGAAAAACATCGACCGCGCCGAACGCAAGTTCGACTTGATGCAAGAGCTGGGCACCGACCTGGTGCTGGTGTGCAGCAACGTGCAGGCCGACGCGCTGGGTGAAGAACAGTTACTGGTGGACGACCTGCGCCTGCTCGCCGAGCACGCCGGTAAACGCGACCTGCGCATCGGCTACGAAGCCCTGGCCTGGGGCCGCCACGTCAACACCTACCAGCAAGTCTGGAACCTGGTGCGCCAGGCCGACCATCCGGCGCTGGGGGTGATCCTCGACAGCTTCCACACCCTGTCGCTCAAGGGCGACCCGGCCGCGATCCGTGACATCCCCGGCGACAAGATCTTCTTCGTACAGATGGCCGACGCGCCGATCCTGGCCATGGACGTGCTGGAGTGGAGCCGTCACTTCCGCTGCTTCCCGGGCCAGGGCGAAATGGACTTGGCCGGCTTCCTCGCGCCAATCCTTGCCACCGGATATCGCGGCCCGCTGTCGCTGGAAATCTTCAACGATGGCTTCCGCGCCGCGCCGCCCCGGCAGAACGCTGCCGATGGCCTGCGTTCGCTGCTGTACCTCGAAGAACAGACCCGTCTGCGCCTGCAGCAGGAAGGCACCGCCATCGAGGCAGGCGTGCTGTTCGCGCCGCCCGCCGCCAGTACCTATAAGGGTGTGGAGTTCCTCGAATTTGCCGTCGACGAAGCCGTCGGCGCGCGCCTGGGCGGCTGGCTCAAGCGCCTGGGCTTCGCCGAAGCTGGCAAGCACCGCAGCAAGGACGTGCGCCTGCTGCGCCAGAACGACATCAACATCGTGCTCAATGCAGAGCCGTATTCCTTCGGCCACAACTTCTTCGAGGCCCACGGGCCGTCGCTGTGCGCCACAGCGTTGCGGGTCAAGGACGAACACGCCGCGCTGCAGCGCGCCACCGATTTTCGCGGCCAGCCATTCCGTGGCCTGGTCGGCCCGAACGAATGCGAAGTGCCCGCCGTGCGCGCCCCGGACGGCAGCCTGATCTACCTGGTGGAGCAGGGCAAGGAAGGCCCGTCGCTGTACGACACCGATTTCCGGCTGGATTCGGCCGCTACTGCCACCGGCGGCCTGCAGCGCATCGACCACATGGCCCTGGCCCTCCCAGCCGAGTCGCTGGACAGCTGGGTGCTGTTCTACAAGAGCCTGTTCGACTTTGCCGCCGATGATGAAGTGGTGCTGCCCGACCCCTATGGCCTGGTAAAAAGCCGCGCTCTGCGTAGCCAGTGCGGCAGCCTGCGTTTGCCGCTGAACATTTCGGAAAACCGCAACACCGCGATTGCCCATGCGCTGTCCAGCTATCGCGGCTCGGGCGTGCACCACATCGCCTTCGATTGCGCGGATATCTTCAAGGAGGTGGCGCGGGCCAAGGAAGCGGGTGTGCCGTTGCTGGAGATCCCGCTGAACTACTACGACGACCTGGCAGCGCGCTTCGATTTCGATGACGAGTTTCTCAGCGAGTTGGCGTATTACAACGTGCTGTATGACCGTGATGCCCAGGGTGGCGAGCTATTCCACGTGTATACCGAGTCGTTCGAGGATCGCTTTTTCTTCGAGATCATCCAGCGCAAAGGTGGTTATGCCGGATATGGTGCGGCGAACGTTGCAGTGCGCTTGGCGGCGATGGCCAAGCGGCGGAGCGGGGCGGTGCGCAAGCCAGTGTTGTAGTCGAGCTACCTATCTTGAAACCAGTATGACCCCAGTGGGAGCGGCTTCAGCCGCGAAGCGAGCGACGCGGTGAATGGCACCGGCTTCGCCGGTGTTCGCGGCTGAAGCCGCTCCCACGGGGTGGTGCGTCAGCGACGGAGCAGGCGATTCAGCACCAGCACAATACCTGCGCCCACTGCCAGCGCAGTGAGTGGCTTCTCCTTCACGAACGTGGATACAGTGTTCACCGCATCACCATAGCTCTTCGTAAGCTGGCCCGACGCCTGCCGCGCATCACCCTTGGCTTCCAGGGACGGGTCTTCGAGCAACTGCCCTGCTGCACTCTGTGCCTTGCCTGCAGCCTTTTCTACAATTCCTTCGATCTGTTCACGCTTCATGGTTGGAAACCTTCCTGTGATTTAGCTGTGGGCCTATCGCAGGATTAGGGCTCAGCACCTACCGATAAGTTCAAACCGGTGCCATGGGCCATCCCCAATCCTGACCACTCGACCAACAGCGCGCTTCCCTGCGCCGCCCACCTCACGGATAATCCCTGGCAAATCCCAATAAACACCCCGTGAGCAGCCATGAGCCACCCCGTAGCCCCCCTCGGCCAGCCCGAGACCGAAGGGACACGCAAGTCGCGCAAGAACAACCCCGAGAAAACCCGCGAGGACATCCTCCAGGCCGCCATCAACGAGTTCGTCCAGCAGGGCCTGGCCGGGGCGCGGGTGGATGCCATCGCCGAGCGCACGGCTACCTCCAAGCGCATGATCTATTACTACTTCGGCAGCAAGGAGCAGCTGTACGTCGAGTGCCTGGTCAAGCTGTACGGTGACATCCGCGAGACCGAACATCGCCTGGACCTGGAGTCGCTGCCGGCCGAGCAGGCGATCCAGCGCCTGACCGATTTCACCTTCGACCACCACGACCGCAACGTCGATTTCGTGCGCATGGTTTGCAACGAAAACATCCACTACGGCGAATACGTGAAGAAAACCCCGGCCATTCGCGAGATGAGCAGCCTGGTGCTGCAGGCCCTGGGCCGCACGCTGGAGCGGGGTGTGCAGGAGGGCGTGTTCCGCCCCGGCATCGAGGTGATCGACCTGCACATGCTGATGAGCTCGTTCTGCTTCTATAGGGTGTCGAACCGCCACACCTTTGGCGACATCTTCCAGATCGACCTGCTCGACGAGCAGATCAAGCTGCGGCACAAGGCGGTTATCTGCGAAGCGGTGATGCGCTACATCAAGGCCTGACGGCCGCTCACTCGCCCAGCCGTTGCTCGCGCGACGGCGGGTAGCCGAAGTACGCCGCGTAGCACTTGCTGAAGTGCGACACCGAAACGAACCCGCAGGCCACCGCCACTTCCATTACCGACAGGTCGGAGTACTGCAGCAGGCGGCGGCTCTTGGTGATGCGCAGCTCCATGTAATAGCGACGTGGCGACGTGCCCAACTGGGCTTGAAACAGGCGGTCGATCTGCCGGCGTGAGCGGCCGCTGTAGGAAGCCAGCTGATCGAGGCTGAGGGTTTCTTCCAGGTTGTTTTCCATCAATTCGACGATGGTGCGCAGGTGCAGGCTCATGGACTTTTTCGCGCCCGGGCCGACCTGGCGATAGCGCGCGCCAGAGAACGACAGAATCTCTTCAACACCTTCGGCCAGGCCGTCGCCATACAGGCGGCGGACCAGGCCGAGCATCAGCTCCATCGCGCCGTTGGGGCTGGCGGCGCTGAGGCGGTCGCGGTCGAGGGTGAAGCTGGCCGGGGTGATATGCGTTTGCGGGCTGCGCTCGGACAGGCTGGCGCGCTGTTCGGGGTGGATGCTGCAGCCATAATCGTCCAGCACCCCGGCGCGGCCAAGGAACCAGGCACCGTTCCACAGCCCACCCAACGCTTTGCCATGGGCGGCGCAGTCATCCAGCAGCCGGTCGAGTTCGGGGTATTTGAGCGGGGTGCGCAAGCCACCGCAGACGATCAGCAGGTCGAGTTCCTTCAATTCGCTGGCGGCCAGCTCGGTGGCTACCAGCTCCAGGCCCAGGTCGCTCAGCACCCGGTCGCCGTCCAGCGACAGCGGGGTGAATGCGAAGCTGTCGGCACGCAGCAGGTTGGCGGTGACCAGCACGTCCATGGCCACGGTGAAGCTGGCCATCGAGAAGTGCTTGAGCAGCACGAAATCGACCCGATAGGGCGCTTGCGGGCTGCCGGCGGCGGACTTGAGCCGAAGCATGTTGCTGGTGCTAGTCTTCTTACTGAACTGACGTGGGGTTGGCACTCTGGACTCCGCTTCCTGGCTGGCCGTGAGAGTGTGGCGGGTGGCCGGGGGAAAGACAATCGCCAGGGTGGGCGTGTCGTGTTCGAGGTCGTGTTGAGGCAAGTGGGCTGTGCAGCCAGGAAATCCGAATGAACCCTCACCGCGAGCCGTTACCCAACCCAGTACATGCCAACGGGAGAGTGCTTATGGAAATCGGAACGATCTGGATCATTGTCGCAGCCTTGGTCATCCTGCTGGAGATCTTCGCCATCTGGCACATCATCGGAAGCGATCGGCGCGCCGAGCGCAAGATGCTGTGGATCGTCTTCGTGGTTTATGCACCGTTCCCCGGGTTGCTGTTCTGGGCGTGGCGCGGGCCACGGGCGGTGAAGGGCAGGGCGGTGTTGCAGGAGAAATGACGGGAAAGGCATCAGGTGCAGGGCGCCTGATGCCAGTTGTGGGGGTCAGGGGATGTTCAGTTCGATGGCCGGCGTGACGCCGGTGACCATCAGGCTGCTTTTGAAGATGATACGACCATCGACATCGAGCGCTTTGAACGCATCGTTGATGCTCTTGCGCACTAACCGGCTGGCTTCGCGACGTTTTTCGTCATTGGTTCCTGCGGCGAGGTTGATGTCGCCAAGCAGCGTTGTTTCAACATTGTTGATGGTATTCCAGCCCATCTTCTCGCGCATGTGAGTGCGCGCCTTGACCGCGTCGGACTCATTTGAAGGCTTCTTGGGGCTGATGGTGTAAGACAGCTGGAACTCGTGTGGCTTGCTCATGGCATTTCCTTGACTGGCTCGGCGTCACGCCGCAGAACTGGCCTCCTTGCCGGAATGTGCAATTTAGCGTGCCATACGCGACGGGAAAACATACGCGACGTTTAGATCTATCCGTGGGAAAAGCGAAATTGCTGACAATTTCCGCTGTTGAGCTCTGCTCAAGATGGAATGTTGTTGAGATTGAGGCCGTTGCGGCGATACTTACAGAACACACGCCTTGGCCCTCACTTTTTTCGAGCCCCCATGCTACCCATCGAACTACTCCCGACCACCGCCGACCAGGCCGAACTGATCCGCAACCTCTACCAGTTCTATGCCTACGAATCGTCCGACTGGGAGCAGGAAGATGTCGAGGTGGACGGGCGTTTCTACGTGCATGAAGAGCACTTGCAGCGCTACTGGCAGTCCGCAGGCTGGAGCGCCAGCCTGGTGCTGGCGGACGGTTTCATCGCCGGTTTCGTGCTGATCGAGCGCAGCGAGTTGCCAGGCTTCGACGCCAGTGAACTGGCCGACCTGTTCATCCTCAAGCGCTATCGTCGCCAGGGCATCGGCCGCGCCGTGGCGCAACAGGTGCTCAGTGCCCCGGGCGATTGGCTGCTGCGCTGCTACGCGCCGGACCCAGTGGCGGTCGCCTTTTGCACGGCCGTGGTGGCCGACCTGCCACGGCGGGTCCAGCAGATGGTGCTGGATGACGACCCGAACCTGATGACCTACAAGGTCACCGCCGCGCTGCACTGAGGGTGCAGCAAAATTTTGTGAACCACTTCACAAAATCTACGCTCGCGGCATAATGCCAGCACTTCTTATCAAGACCCGGTCGCTCTAGTCCGGGGCTCCTTTTCGTGCGCGCTGCAGGTTCAGGGAAATTTCATGTCGCTAGTCGCAAGCCCCGACATCATGTACCGGCTGTTGATCCAGAGCGTGGTGGACTATGCCATCTACATGCTCACCCCCGACGGTATTGTCGCCAACTGGAACCCTGGCGCCCAGCGGGCCAAGGGCTACCTCGCCGACGAAATCGTCGGCAAGCATTATTCGCTGTTCTACAGCGAATCCGAGCGCGCCGCCGGCCTGCCCGAGCAGAACCTGGAGCAGGCACGTAACACCGGCCGCTTCGAGGAAATCGGCTCGCGTCTGCGCAAGGACGGCACGGCCTTCCACGCCCATGTGGTGATCGATGCCGTGCGCGATGACAACGGCCAGCTGGTCGGCTTCGCCAAAGTCACCCGCGATATTTCCGAGCGCCGTCAGCAAGAGCTGGAGCTGTTGCAGGCCAAGGAACTGGCCGAGCAATACAGCCAGGAAATGGCCAAGCTGTCGCAGTTCCTCGATTCGGTGATCGCCAACATTCCCGCCAGTGTCATCGTCCAGGACCTGGAAAGCCAACGCATCCTGCTGGCCAACCAGCAGGCCGAACGCCTGTTTGGCGGGCGTGGCAGCAGCATGATTGGCCAGCTGCCAGGCCACTGCCTGGCACCGGCTGCCGCTGACTACCTGGAGCAACAGCTCAGCCGCGGCGCCCGCAATGCCAAGGGCTACGCCGCTGAAACCCGGGTCGATACCGCCTGCGGACCGCGTACGCTGCGCAGCCGTGCGCTGCTCAGCCAGCACCGCGAAGGGCAGGCCGACTATGTGCTGTTCATCGCCGAAGACGCTACCGAAGAGCTGGCTGCCCACGCGCAGATCCACCACATGGCGCACCACGACGCGCTGACCGGCCTGCCCAACCGCACGCTATTCAATGAGCGCCTCAAGCAGGCGCTGGTGCGCGGCCACGAGGGCGACAAGCTGACCGCCGCGTTGTGCCTGGACCTGGACAATTTCAAGAACATCAACGACTCCCTCGGCCATGCCTTCGGCGACAAGCTGCTGCGCGCCCTGGGCAAGCGCTTGCGCCGCGAGTTGCGTGAACACGACACCCTGGCCCGCCTGGGCGGCGACGAGTTCGCCGTGGTGCTGACCCACCTGGATAACCGCGAGGCCGCCTGCAATACCGCGCAGCGTCTGATCGACGCGGTCTGCCCGCCCTTTCAGATCGAGGGCCACCAGTTCACCGTGGGCGTGAGCATCGGCATCGCCATCGCGCCCGATGACAACGAACAGGCCGAGCAACTGCTGGGCTATGCCGACATGGCGCTGTACGAGGCCAAGCGCAACGGTCGCAACCGGTACGAGTGTTTCCAGGTTGAACTGGATGTCGCCGCGCGCCAGCGCCGTTTAGTTGAAACCGACCTGCGCACTGCCTTGCATTTGGGCCAGTTGCATCTGCACTACCAGCCTGTGGTGGATCAGCAGACCAGCAGCGTGACCGGTTACGAGGCGTTGCTGCGCTGGGAGCATCCGACCCGGGGCATGGTCATGCCGATGGACTTCATTCCCATTGCCGAGGAAACCGGGCTGATTCACGAGTTGGGTATCCGCGCGCTGAACCTGGCGTGCCAGGAGGCGGCCACTTGGGACAGTGAGCAGACGGTGTCGGTCAACCTGTCACCGGTGCAGTTCAAGAATGCCAACCTGGTGCATACCGTGGCCCTGGCCCTGGCCGATTCTGGTTTGCCGGCACGGCGCCTGGAGCTGGAAATCACTGAATCGGTATTGCTCGGCAACAGCGAAGAGAACGTGCGCACCTTGCGTGCATTGAAGGACCTGGGCGTGTCGATTTCGCTGGATGATTTCGGCACCGGGTATTCGTCCCTGGGTTACCTGCGTTCGTTCCCCTTCGACCGAATCAAGATCGACAAGTCGTTCGTGCATGACATGTGCGACAGCCGGGAGGCGATGTCGATCATTCGTGCAATCACCGAGCTGTCCAACAGCCTGATGATCAAGACCACGGCCGAAGGCGTCGAGTCTGAAGAGCAGATGCAGCGGCTGAGGGCGGAAGGGTGCTCGCACTTCCAGGGGTATCTGTATGGGCGGCCGGTGCCGGCGGGAGAGCGGTTGAAACAGGTGGCAGTGGCGGGCTGAGGGGTCAATGGGGCTGCTTTGCAGCCCATACGGGAGCAGAAACTGGTCGATCAGCGAACGGAAAACACCGTGCCCTGAACCAGCGCGTCAATTGACCTTCCTCAAGTCGTCGTATCTCTTCTAGAATCCCTGCTGTCGCACCTGCCTTCACCTGGCGCAGCATGCCGCCGCGCCGCCATCGAGAACGCCATGAGTTCCAGCACACCGCTGTCCGGAGTCAACCACCCCCTGCGCGGCATCGTCCTGGTGGTGGTGGCGACGTTCCTGTTCGCCAGCCACGATGCCTTGTCCAAGTTCCTCGGTGGCCTGTACCCGATCGTCATGGTGGTGTGGGCCCGCTATGTGGTGCACACCCTGCTGATGGCCGGGATCTTCCTGCCCAAGTCCGGCCTCAATGTGCTGCGCACCCGGCGCCCAGTGCTGCAAACCTTGCGTGCGTTGAGCCTGCTCAGCACCAGCCTGCTGTTCACCACCGGCCTGCAATACCTGCCGCTGGCCGAGGCGACATCGGTCAACTTCCTCGCCCCGGTGCTGGTCACCGCGCTGTCGGCACCGTTGCTCAAGGAGCGGGTGAGCGTAGGGCAGTGGGTGGCGGTGGTGCTGGGCTTCATCGGTGTGCTGGTGGTGGTGCACCCCGGCGGTGCGATGTTTACACCGGCCATCCTCTACCCGTTCGGTTCGGCGCTGGGGTTCTGCTTTTATCAGTTACTGACGCGCATCCTTTCGGCCTACGACAGCCCGACCACCAGCAATTTCTACGCCGGGCTGTGCAACACCCTGGTGATGAGCGCGCTGGTGCCATTCTTCTGGGAACTGCCGCGTTGGGACCATGCGCTACTGATGCTGGCGCTGGGCGGCTTCGGCATGAGCGCGCACTTGCTGCTGACCCAGGCGTTCCGCCATGCCGCGCCCGCATTGTTGGCACCGTTCAGCTACTGCCAGATCGTATTTGCCGGGCTGCTGGGGCTGCTGATCTACGGCCAGGTGCCGGACAGCGCGAGCCTGGCGGGGATCGCCATCATCTGCTTGAGTGGGCTGGGTGCGGCCTGGATGCAGCGCAGTAAATGAACCGCTACCGGGCCATGAACTGCAGAATTCGCTCGCGCAGCCAGCGCTCTGCCGGGTCGTTGTCCTGGGCACCGCTCCAGACCATCGACAGCTCCGCCTCGGTGATCTCGAACGGCGCGGGATCGGCGCGCAAGCTACCGTCGTCGGCCAGGGCGCAGGCGGCGTAGTCCGGTACGGTGGCGATCATCTCGGTGTTGCGCAGCAAGGCGCGCAGGCTGCCGAACTGTGGGACCGCCAGCACTACTTTGCGACAGCGGCCGATGCGCGCCAGGTCCAGGTCGATATTGCCGCTCATGTCACCGGAGAACGACACCATCACATGCGGCCTAGCGCAGTATTCGTCGAGCGTCAGCGGGCCTGGGCGGTCGTCGGCGCGCAGCACGCGCACGCCGATGTCGCGTAGTTTGCGGCGCTTGGCGGTGGCGGGCAGGTCGGTGGTGTAGCTGACGCCAACCGAGATCTCGCCGCTGGCCAGCAGGCTGGGCATCAGCAGGAAGTTGGCCCGGCGCACCACCACGCTGATCTCCGGTGCTTCTTCGCGCAGGGCCTGCAGCAGGGCTGGGAACAGCCCAAATTCGGCATCGTCAGAGAGCCCCAGGCGGAATACGTTGCAGCTGTTGGCCGGGTCGAATTCCCGTGCGCGGCTGATTGCCGATGAGATCACATCCATGGCCGGGCCAAGCTCGGCGAAAATCTGCATCGCCCGCGGGGTCGGCTCCATGGCGCGGCCGCTGCGGATCAGCAGCGGGTCGTCGAACAGCTCGCGCAGGCGGGCGAGGGCGGCGCTGACGGTGGACTGGGTGATGAACAGCTTTTCGCCGACGCGGGTGAGGTTGCGTTCGATCATCAGGGCTTCGAAAAGCACCAGCAGGTTCATGTCGACGCGGCGCAGGTCGTTGCGGTTCATGGGCTTGACTCACGGGGTAGAGGGGAGGGCGGTGTATTGAAGCATGGCGCCGGCCCTTGTGCCTTGTATGGATGTGCGGGCCTGTGACAGAGCCAACCTATCACCCCCCAATAGCCACTCTATTAGAAGTCTGCCCAAGCTCGACTAGTCTTGACTCTGGCCCTGTGACCGTGACCGACCTGACCTGATGAGGGGTAGGCATGAGCCCATGTGCTCGGCTGAAAGAACACCTGGCATAGACCGGAAATCTGGATAACCGACCCAAAGGTAACAGCAGATGTCGAACGAATCGAAATGCCCGTTCCATCAAACCGCAGGTGGCGGCACCACCAACCGTGACTGGTGGCCTGACCAGCTCAACCTCAGAATCCTCCACCAACACTCGTCCAAGTCCAGCCCCGACCCGGACTTCGACTATGCCAAGGCGTTCAAGAGCCTCGACTTCCAGGCGTTGAAACAAGACCTGACCGCCTTGATGACCGACTCCCAGGACTGGTGGCCGGCCGACTTCGGCCACTATGGCCCGTTGTTCATCCGCATGGCCTGGCACAGCGCCGGCACCTATCGCATCGGCGATGGGCGTGGCGGCGCCGGTTCTGGCCAGCAGCGTTTCGCCCCGCTCAACAGCTGGCCCGACAACGTCAGCCTGGACAAGGCCCGGCGCCTGCTGTGGCCGATCAAGCAGAAGTACGGCAACAAGATCTCCTGGGCCGACCTGATCGTACTCACCGGCAACGTTGCCCTGGAGTCGATGGGCTTCAAGACCTTCGGCTTCTCCGGCGGCCGCGCCGATGTCTGGGAGCCGGACGAAGACGTGTACTGGGGCTCGGAAAAAGTCTGGCTGGGCGGGGACACTCGCTATGGCAAAGAGCAGGTCAAGGCACAGCCGCCAGGGCAGGGTGACCTGGTTGCGGAGCCGGAGAAACATCCCGAGGAACAGAGCCGCGACCTCAGCGCCGAGCGCAACCTGGAAAATCCGCTGGCCGCCGTGCAGATGGGCCTCATTTACGTCAACCCGGAAGGCCCGGAAGGCGAGCCCGACCCGGTGAAATCGGGCAAGGATATCCGCGAAACCTTCGGCCGCATGGCCATGAACGACGAAGAAACCGTGGCCCTGATCGCCGGTGGCCATGCCTTCGGCAAGACCCATGGCGCTGGCCCGGCCGACAACGTTGGCCCCGAGCCAGAAGCAGCAGGCCTGGAGCTGCAGGGCCTGGGTTGGCCCAACAAGCTCGGCAGCGGAAAGGGCGCTGATACCATCACCAGTGGCCTCGAAGTGACCTGGACCTCGACGCCGACCCAGTGGAGCAATGAGTACCTCAACAACCTGTTCAATTTCGAATGGGAATTGACAAAGAGCCCGGCCGGCGCCCACCAGTGGCGGCCCAAAGAGGGCAAAGGTGCGGGTACCGTGCCGGATGCCCACGACCCGGGCAAAAAACACGCGCCGTCCATGCTCACCTCCGACCTGGCACTGCGTTTCGATCCGATCTACGAGCCGATCGCTCGGCGCTTCAAGGACAACCCCGAGCAGTTGGCGGATGCCTTTGCGAGGGCCTGGTACAAGCTGATCCATCGCGACATGGGCCCGCTGGCGCGTTATCTTGGCCCGGAAATGCCCAATGAAGAACTGCTGTGGCAAGACCCGCTGCCCAAAGCCGACCAGGCACCGCTGAGCGAGCAGGATATCGCTGCGCTCAAGTCCAAGATCCTGGCTTCGGGCCTGAGCGTGGGCGAGCTGGTCTCCACGGCATGGGCTTCCGCCTCGACCTTCCGCGGCTCTGACAAACGTGGCGGGGCCAATGGCGCCCGTCTGCGTTTGGCACCGCAGAAGGGCTGGGCTGCCAACCAGGGCGTTGACAAGGTGCTGGCGGCGCTGGAAAAAATCCAGGGTGAGTTCAACAGCGGTGGCAAGAAGGTGTCCCTGGCCGACCTGATCGTGCTGGCCGGTACCGCCGCTGTCGAGAAGGCGGCCAAGGACGCCGGTTACAGTGGCAGCGTGGGGTTCCGGCCAGGCCGTGTCGACGCTTCTCAGGAGCAGACCGATGTCGAGTCGTTCGCCGTACTCGAACCGCTCGCCGACGGCTTCCGCAACTTCACCAAGGCCCGGTACAGCGTCAAGGCCGAGAAACTGCTGCTGGACAAAGCCCAGCTGCTGACTCTCACCGCCCCCGAACTGACTGCGCTGATTGGCGGCCTGCGGGTGCTGGGTGCCAACCATGGCGGCAGCAAGCACGGCGTGTTCACCGACAAGCCGGGCACCCTGAGCAACGACTTCTTCCGCAACCTGCTGGACATGGGCGTGGAGTGGAAGCCGACGACGGATGACAACGAAGCCTTCGAAGGCCGGGATCGCAAGACCGGCCAGGTGAAGTGGACGGGCAGCCGTGTCGACCTGGTGTTCGGCTCGCATGCCCAGTTGCGGGCGCTGAGCGAGGTGTATGGCAGCAGCGACGGCAAGGACAAGTTCGTCAAGGACTTCGTCGCGGCTTGGGTGAAAGTGATGGAGCTCGATCGCTTCGATCTGAAATAGCAACAACCGGGGTGCTCTGCACCCCTTTTCGCGGGCAAGCCCGCTGCCACAGGTACAGTGCCAGGGCAAAATATGGCACTGTACCTGTGGCAGCGGGCTTGCCCGCGAATGGGAGCACTACAATCAGCGTGACCGCCAGGACGGACCTGATTGCAGACAAAGGTGACTATATTTGAACCCCGAATCCATGCTGACGGCGCTGCCAGGTTTCGCCATCGCCCCTGAGGCGATCCAGGTACTACCTGATGCCGCGGCCTACCGTACCTGCCTGCTTGAGCGCATCGCCACGGCAACCCGGCGAATCGTCATCGTTGCCCTGTACCTGCAGGAAGACGAGGCCGGACAGGAAGTGCTCGATGCCTTGTATCAGGCCAAGGCCGCGCGGCCGGGCCTTGAGATCGTCATCGTGGTCGACTGGTTCCGCGCCCGGCGCGGCCTGCTGGGGGCGGGGCGTCAGCCGGGCAATGCCGCCTGGTACCAGGCCCAGCGCCAGCTGCGCGGGCTGGATGTGGTAATCCATGGCGTGCCGGTACAAACCCGCGAGCTGTTCGGCGTGCTGCACCTCAAAGGCAGCGTGATCGATGACTGCGTGATCTACACGGGCGCCAGCCTCAACAATGTCTACCTGCATCGGTTCGACCGCTACCGCCTGGACCGCTACCACCTGTTCCAGTCGCCGGGGCTGGCCGATTCGATGGTCGACCTGGTGCGCCGGCTGCTGCACCACACCGCCACACCGCGCCTGGACCTGCCTGCCCCACCCGAAACCCGTAACCTGCGCGGCGATATCCGCCGCCTGCGCGCGCGGTTGCGGCGCATGGCCTATGACGCGCCGGCCGCGGCACCGGGGCAGGGCCTGCGGGTGGTGCCGTTGCTCGGCGTCGGCCGTGGCAACCCCCTCAACCGCGCCCTGTGTGCGCTGCTGGCGGCTGCCCGTTCGCAGGTCATCATCAGTACGCCGTATTTCAACCCGCCTCGGGTGGTGATGCGCGAGATCGACCATGCGCTGGACCGTGGGGTGCGGGTCGAGTTGATCGTCGGTGATCGTACCGCCAACGACTTCTATATCGCGCCCGGTGAGCCGTTCAGTGCCAGTGGCGCGTTGCCTTACCTTTACGAAGACAATCTGCGCGCCTTTGCCCGGCGACGCCAGGCCGGTATTGCCAGCGGCCAGTTGACGGTGCGGATCTGGAACGACCCGGGGCACACCTTTCATGCCAAGGGCGTGTGGGTCGACCAGCGTTTTTCGCTGTTGACCGGCAACAATCTCAACCCGCGCGGTTTCAACCTGGACCTGGAAAACGGCTTGCTGATCGACGACCCGCAAGGCCAGTGGACTGTGCAGCGCGAGGTCGAACTGGAAGGCATTCGCCGGCATGCGCCGAAGATCGCTTCGGCCGAACAACTGGGGGTCAAGGCAGAACATCCCAAGGAAGTGCGCAAGCTCCTGCGCCGTCTGCGTTTCAGCCGCCTGGAACCGTTGATCAAGCGGGTGCTTTGAGCCGTTATTACCTCTCTGAAAAGTCATGGCAAACGAATACAATCAGCCGTTTTCCACGTTAACCAGATAGGCCAACACTTTCATGGCGCTTGATCCACCCACGATGCTCACCATTACCATCGCCCTGGCTGCCGCCGCAGCCCTGTACCAGGCGATCGAGTGGCGCAGCGTCCGCGAATCCTCGCTGCTCTACTGGAGCGCGGGGTTCGCCACCATCACCATCGGCTCGACCCTGGCCCTGCTGCGCGGCATTGGTTTGCTGCTGATCGGTATCTGGTTCGCCAACGGGCTGCTGGTGGTGGCGCATGCGTTCTTCCTGCTGGGCGTGGTGCGGTTTACCCAGACCCGGCTGTCTCGGGCATGGTTGTTGATCGTGCCGCTGTGGTTCGCCTTGCTGCTGCTGCCACCGGGGCCGCAGTGGTCGAAAGTCATGCTGATGGCCAACTCGCTGCTGGTGGCGCTGCTCACGCTCAAGGGCAGCCTGCTGCTGCGCCCGCACGGCAAGTCGTTGAGTGTGGGGGCAGCGCAGTTGCGTTATGTACTGATGATCCATGGCCTGTTCTACGTGGCCAAGGCGGTCATCGCGATCACCCCCGGCACGCTGATCGACCTGGCGACCTTCGGCGGCCTGATCATCCAGATATCGCTGGTCGAAGGCGCCATGGCCATCATGCTGATCGCCCTGTCGATGACCGGCACCGTGCGCTACCGCCGTGAAGAGCGGATTGCCCGCCTGGCCGCGCGCGATCCATTGACGGCACTGTACAACCGCCGCGCCCTGGAGGTTCGCGCCACGCACCTGTTCAAAGATGTGAGCCCGGCCCGGCCTGGCGCCTTGCTGCTGATCGACATCGACAACTTCAAGCTGGTCAACGACCTGCACGGCCACGCCGCCGGTGACCGCTTGCTTGTCGCGCTGAGCGAAATGATCCGCACGGTGCTGCCGGAGCGGGCACTGGCTGCGCGGCTGGGGGGCGATGAGTTCGTCATTCTGCTGCGCGATGCCAGCAGTGAGCGGGTGGTGGAGCTGGGCAGTGTGTTGCGCGGCCAGTTCCAGCAATTTGCCGAGCAGGCCATGCCCACCCCGCAGGCGGTGACTCTGAGTATTGGCGCGAGCCTGTTCGACCAGCCGCCGGCGAGCCTGGCGGCGTTGATCGAGCAGGGGGATGTGGCGCTGTATCAGTCCAAACGCGGTGGGCGTGACAGCATTCGGCTGGTTGACCGGACCGAGGTGAGCCCGGTCAGGTAAAAGAATGCGGGCTGACCCTCGTAGGAGCGGCTTCAGCCGCGAACACTGGCGAAGCCTGTGCCATCCGCCAGCGTCGCTTGCTTCGCGGCTAAAGCCGCTCCCACATCAGGTTACTACCTGATAGCAGGGCACATATGCCGCGCCACCTGGCAATTTCATCCGGTGCTGGTCGACGAACGCCTGCAACAGGCGCCCCAACGGCTCCAACACCGCATTGTCGCCACGGATCTGATACGGCCCGTGCTCTTCGATCAGGCGGATGCCCTTGTCCTTGACGTTACCCGCGACGATCCCGGAAAACGCCCGGCGCAGGTTGGCGGCCAGTTCGTGCGGTGGCAACTCGCGGCGCAGGGCCAGTTCGGCCATGTTGGCGTGGGTCGGGTCGAACGGGTGCTGGAAGCCCTCGTCGATCTTCAGCAGCCAGTTGAAGTGGAAGGCGTCGTTGCGCTCGCGGCGGAACTGCTTGACCTCCTTGAGCCCTTCGACCATGTGCCGCGCCACCTCGGCCGGGTCGTCGATGATGATCTGATAATGGCGCTGGGCAGCTTCGCCAAGGGTGGCGCCGACGAAGGCGTGCAGCTGTAGCAGGAACGGCTCGGCACTGCGCGGCCCGGTCAGCACCACCGGGAAGGGCAGGTCCTGGTTGTCCGGGTGCATGAGGATGCCCAGCAGGTAGAGAAACTCTTCGGCGGTACCGGCGCCGCCGGGGAAGATGATGATGCCGTGGCCGACACGGACGAAGGCTTCCAGGCGCTTCTCGATGTCCGGCAGGATCACCAGTTCGTTGACGATTGGGTTGGGCGCCTCGGCGGCGATGATGCCTGGCTCGGTCAGGCCCAGGTAGCGGCTGCCGTGCATGCGCTGCTTGGCGTGGGCGATGGTCGCGCCCTTCATCGGGCCTTTCATCACGCCAGGGCCGCAACCGGTGCAGACGTCCAGCTTGCGCAGGCCCAGCTCGTGGCCGACCTTCTTGGTGTACTGATACTCCTCGCTGCTGATCGAGTGGCCGCCCCAGCACACCACCATTTTCGGCTCCACGCCCGGGCGCAGGGTGCGGGCGTTGCGCAGCAGGTGGAAGACGTAGTCGGTGATGCCCTGGGAACTTTCCAGGTCGATGCGCTGGCTGGCCAGCTCGCTTTCGGTGTAGACGATGTCGCGCAGGGCGCTGAACAGCATCTCGCGGGTGCTGGCGATCATTTCGCCATCGACGAAGGCATCGCCCGGCGCGTTCAGCAGCTCCAGGCGCACGCCACGGTCTTGCTGGTGGATACGTACCTCGAAGTCCTTGTAGGCTTCGAGGATGGTCTTGGCATTGTCGACGTGCGCGCCGGTATTGAGGATGGCCAGGGCGCACTGGCGGAACAGGGTGTAGAGCGTACCGGTACCGACTTCGCTCAGTTGCTGGACTTCACGTTGCGACAGCGTCTCCAGGCTGCCTTTGGGGCTGACGGATGCATTGATGACATGGCGTTGGGGCATCTAAGTCTTTCCTGTGCAGGTAAAACATCCTTCTTTCCAACACCATAAGTCATGCGAACAGCTTTTGCACACCCAGCGTAATCGCCATGCCGCCACCCAGCAGCCACAGGTTGAGAATCGCCCCAGTGACCAGCGCCCGAGGGCCGGCCTGGCGGATCTGGCTGAAGCGGGTTTCCATGCCCAGCGCGGTCATGGCCATGGTCAGGGCGAAGGTGTCGAGGTTGTTGACCACCTGGGTCACGCTGCCCGGCAGCACCTGCAGCGAGTTCATCAGCACCAGGCCGAGGAAGCCGAAGGCGAACCAGGGCATGGCGATGCGGCCGTTGCCTTGGGCCTGGCCTGGCTGGCGCGAGCGGCTGATCCACAGGCCGACCACCAGCAGTACCGGCACCAGCAGCATTACACGGGTCATCTTGACGATGGTGGCGATGTGCGTCGCCTCAGGGCTGACGTTGCTCGCCGCGCCCACCACCTGCGCCACTTCGTGAATGGTGCCGCCGAGGAACAGGCCGGCGCCCAGGGTATCCAGGTGCAACCAGCCGGCATTGATCGCCAGCGGGTATAGGAACATCGACAGGGTGCCAAACAGAACCACGCTGCCGACGGCCATGGCGCTTTTATGCGGGGCGCTGCGCAAGGCCGACTCGAATGCCAGCACCGCAGCGGCGCCGCAGATCGCGCTGCCGGCAGCGGTCAGCAGAGCGGTGTCGCGGTCGAGCTTGAGCACTTTCATGCCACACCACAGGCCGATCAACAGGGTGCTGACCACCACCAGCAGCGACACCGTCAGGCCGGACCAGCCGACTTCGGCGATTTCCTGCAGGCTGACGCGCAGGCCAAAGAACGCCACGGCGATGCGCAGCAGGCCGCGCGCAGAGAAGTTGATGCCGGCTGCCCAGCTGGCGGGTACGCCGTCGCGCAGGGCATTGCCGTACAAGGCGCCAGCGACGATACCGACGATCAGTGGGCTGATGCCCAGGTTGGTAATGGCAGGCAGTGCGGCCAGTTGGGTGACCGCGAACGCGAACAGCGCGACGAACAGAATGCCGTTCAGCCGCCCTCGGGTGGAGAGGGTAGGGGCAAAGGCGGGGTTGGACGGAACCGTGGCCATGTGAGTCCTCCGGAAAAGGTGTTTCGACAGGGCCTATTTTATTTTGGTTATAAGCTTATAAAAAATCGTAATTCAGGATGCCAAGTATCCGCACAGCTGATATTTTGAAGAAATGACCCCGGAACAACTGATAACGTTCGCCACCGTTGCCGAGCATGGCAACATCAGCCATGCGGCCCTGGCCCTGCATCTGTCGCAGCCGGCTGTTTCCGGCCAGCTCAAACTGCTGCAGGAAGCGTTTGGCGAGCCCCTTTATCAGCGCGCCGGGCGAGGCGTGCGGCTCACGGCGGCAGGTGAACAGTTGTTGGCTCACGCCGAGCGCCTGCGCGAAACCTTTCGCCAGGCCCAGGCGTTGCGCGAAGCCATGCGCGGGCTGGAGCGTGGCACGTTGCGGATCGGCGCCAGCACCACGCCTGCCAGTTACCTGTTGCCGTATTTGATTGCCGACTTCCATGCGCGTTATCCCGAAGTAGTGGTGTCCACTTCCCACGGCAATACAGCCGAAATCGTCGCGGCGCTGGACAGCGTCGATATCGCCTTGATCGAAGGTCCACCCGGCCAGGAACTGCCGCTGGGCACCGGGGTGACGCCGTGGCGCGAGGACGAGATCGTCGCCATCGTGCCCAGCGGGCATCCGCTGGCGGCTGATGAACAACAGACCCTGGAATCGCTTGGCAGCTACCCGTTGGTACTGCGCGAAAGCGGTTCGGGCGTGCGCCAGATCGTCGAGCGGGCGTTTGCTCGTAGTGGTGTGGCGATGCGCGTGGCCCTGGAGATCGCCGGCGTGGAAGGGGTGAAGGAGGCGGTGCGGGCGGGGATGGGCATCGGCTTTGTATCGGCGATGTCTATCAGGCATGAGGATGGCGCTTTACGACGTTTGCACATCGCGCCGGAGCCGCTGGGGCGGCGCTTTTCCATCTTGTTGCCGCATGCAGCCACGCCGTCGCGAGCGGCGGCGCGGTTCATGGAGTTGTGTATGGGCCAGGGCGCTCCTGCAACCCTGGCCTGAGGGGATCAGCGATCGTCCTTGCTCATGCCGCTGTCTTCTTCATCATTGACCTGGGTGCCAGGGTCCATGCCTTGCTCTCGGTCGCTTTCAGATTTGCTACCCGCGCCACGGCCGCCCATTCCACCCTGTTGACCCGCGCCGCCTGAACGCTGGGAATCCTTATCCCATTGGTCATCCGGCGTCTGGCCACCTTGACGGCCTTTGTCCCACTGTTTAGTCGGATCATTGGTAACCTGATCCGGATTCTCTGGCATGCCGCCTTGTTGTCCACCTTTGCCTTGATCGTTAGCCATGATCTTGCACCTCGTGAAGTTCACACAGGAAGGCTGTGTACAGTTCAGAGGCTGGCTGTGAGCGGCTTGCTCCCACTACTTTCGTATTACCGGACGGGGTGCACGAAAGGATTAATAGCCAGATGTATTGCGTCGTAAAAGCCTCATGCCCAACAAGCTGGGCTACGCCACTTTGAACAAACGCTGGCGCTCATGGGCGGGCTTCCTTGATCACAGAGAGCTGGTGGTCAAGCGCGGCCTCGTCGCCGCAGAGGATGACACCTTCGGCTGCCAGTGCTCCGCAGGCAGCAATGGCGCCTTCCTGGGTCAGCGCCCGGCAGGCGGGCAGGTACAGCAGCACCTGGAAGCCGGCCTGGCGCAGCTGGTGGGCGGTGGTCTTGACGCAATAATCCAGGGCCAGGCCGCCGACGATTACCGTATCCACCTGTTGCACCTTGAGGTACTCGATCACGCCGGTGGAGCGGCGCTCAGCCAGGTCGTGGTAGCAGGCGCCGTAGGGGTGCAAGTCGGGCTCGACGCCTTTCCACACGAAGTAGTCGTAGTCGATGGGGGCGGGCAGGCCGGGCAGCAACTCGAAGCCTGGGGTGCCTGGCACGCAGTGGCTGACCCAGGTCAGGTCGGCATTGGCCAGCGCCAGCGGTTGCAACATCTGTCCAGGTTCGGCGACCACCCAGGCGGCGTTGGCCGGGTGGGCGTCCTTGCTGCCCAGACGCAGGTCGGCGCGCAAAGCCATCACGTTGAGGTCGGCGGCGATTTCATTGCCCTCTGGCACTGGCAGTTCCTGTGGGGCATTGGCGGTGAAGCCGTTTTGCGCGTCGACATCGAAACTGGCGATTTTCATAGGGCTCTCCTCGCTGGAATGCCTATGTACTTTGCTAGATCCGCAGCAATAGGTCGAGGACGAGCAGTTGGCGTTTTTGGACACGCTCCCACAGGGATCCGCCGTGCGAATTAATGTGCACAGCGGCTGGTATCTCCTTGTTCGGCAGGCGCCTTGCGGGCTGCCGCGAGGATAGTTGCCAGCACGATCAGCCCGGCGCCCACCGCCATGCGCAGGCTCGGTTGCTCACCGAACAGCCACCAGGCGCCGAGGATCGCGTACACCGGCTCCAGCGCGATGATCATGCCGGCCGTGCGTGCCTCCAGGCCTTCAAGACTCTTGACGAAGAGGAACTGCGACAGCCCGGTGCAGAACACGCCCAACAGCGCCAGGTTGACCCAGTCGTTGCCGCTCAGGCTGGTGCTGGCCAGGTGGGTGAAGGCGAATGGCGCGACCAGCGCGGCCACCACCACGTTCTGCCAGAAGGCCACCTGCATGGCGTTCATGCTCGACGCATTGCGGCGGTTGGCCACGGTCAGCACGGCGAAGGCCAGGCCCGACCCCAGCCCCCAGAGCAGGCCGACGGTGCCGCTGTCGAGCAGATCGAAGGACGGCACCACCATGACCAGGCCGGCCGTCACCATCAGCAGCAGCAAGCCTTGCACGGCGCCGATGCGCTGGCCGAACACGCCGCGTTCGATCATCGCGATGAAGGCCGGGAAGCTGGCGAAACCCAGGGTGGCCACAGCCACGCCGCCCACTTTGACGGCAATGAAGAAGGTCACCCAATGGGTCGCCAGCAAGGCGCCGGTCAGGCCGAGAATCGGCAGGTTGCGCAAGGTCAGTGCGTCGAGCAGGCGGGTGCCTTTGAGCCCGGCGACGAAACCCAGGGCAATGAAGGCGAAAGTAGCCCGGCCGAAGGTGATGATGCTGGCGTCGGCCTCGATCAGATGACCGAGAATACCGGTCAGGCCGAACAGCACCGCGGCGATGTGGGCAACGAGCAGGGCGTTACGGTGGCCGGTGGCAGCACCGGCTACGGGGATTGAAGTCGCGATCATGGCAGTCAAGTCTTCACAATGTGGCGCGCGCATACACTCCCGGCTGCGCGACGCGGGTCTTTAATTCTGGGAGTTTTATCGTTATGAGCCCGGACGAATTGCCCGGTGCAAAAAGGCGCCACAGCGTTGGAATTGTGAAGCGAGGCTGCTTACTCGCAAATACCGCGTCCACCAGCCCACGGCGCGGGGCTGGTCGATGGGTGTATTCTTTCTGTATACAGCGTTGTGAGGCCGATCACGGGCGACGTGTGCTTGTCTGATCGCGACATCGGTAATTGTCGCGCCGCGCCGCCTTATTCGTCGCCGTAGTTCATGATCGACAGTAGACGGATCGGCACCTGCACCAGCTGCTCCGGGCCGTGTGGGGTTTCGCCATCGAAGGTCAGGCTGTCGCCGGCCTGCATGCGGTAGAGCTGGTTGCCGTGGCGGTACACCAATTCCCCTTCCAACAAATGCAGGAACTCCGTACCGGGGTGGGCGAAGGTCGGAAACTCCTCGCTGGCATCGTCCATGCTCACCATGTACGCCTCGAAATTCTTCTTCGGCCCCCTGGCGTGATTGAGCAAGTGGTAGGTATGGCCTTTCTCGGTGCCGCGGCGCACCACTTCCAGTCCTTCACCGGCCTTGACCAGCAGTGCATTGCCATCGGGCTGGTCATATTGGCTAAACAGCTTGGCCATGGGCATGCCCAGCACGTCGCACAGGCGGCTGAGGGTGTCGAGGCTGGTGGACACCTGAGCGTTCTCGATCTTGCTCAGCATGCCTTGGCTGATGCCGGCGATGCGCGCGACATCCGCAAGCTTGAGGGACTGCGCCTGGCGTTGGCGCTTGATCTGCAGGCCCAGGTATTGCTCCAGGCGAAGGCGCGGTTCGGTTTCGGTTGGCATCGAATGTCCTGCACGGTTTCAGTTCAAGAATAAAGATTTCGCACTGGGAAAGTGCGAAGAGCAGCTGCGATGGCTGCTTCTTTCCTCAGATGAAAACAAGTTTCCCATATCTACACGCCCCTGTGGGAGCGGCTTTAGCCGCGAATGGGACACCGCTGGCGCATGTTGGCAAGCGCATTGCATTCCTATAAGGAAAGTAAGTTTCCCATGCGGAATTAGTGCCCCTCACCCAGGAGTGTTCAACCCATGTTGCCAGCAGAAACCCAGCGCACCCTCGACCAGTACGGCATCAAGTACGTGCTGGCGCAATTCGTCGATATCCATGGCTCGGCGAAAACCAAGTCGGTGCCGGTCTCGGGCCTGAAGATGGTGGCCGAGGAGGGGGCCGGTTTCGCCGGATTCGCCATCTGCGGTATGGGTATGGAGCCGCACGGCCCGGACTTCATGGCCCGCGGCGACCTGTCCACCTTGATTCCAGTGCCTTGGCAGCCCGGTTACGGGCGCGTGGTGTGTGTCGGCCATGTCAACGGCCAGCCCTGGCCCTTCGACAGCCGCTATGTGCTGCAACAGCAAGTGCAGCGCCTGGCCGACAAGGGCTGGACCCTGAACACAGGCCTTGAGCCCGAGTTCAGCCTGTTCCGCCGTGACGAATTGGGCAAGCTTCAGCTAGTGGACGCCTCCGACAACCTCGACAAACCGTGCTACGACTACAAGGGCCTGTCACGCTCGCGGCTGTTCCTCGAACGCCTGACCGAGGCCCTGCAACCGGTCGGCTTCGACATCTATCAGATCGACCATGAGGACGCCAACGGCCAGTTCGAGATCAACTACACCTACAGCGACGCCATGGAGTCCGCTGACCGCTTCACCTTCTTCCGCATGGCGGCGGGTGAAATCGCCAACGACCTGGGCATGATCTGCTCGTTCATGCCCAAGCCCGACCCCAAGCGCGCCGGCAATGGCATGCACTTCCATCTGTCGTTGGCCAGCAACACTAACAAGAACCTGTTCCACGACCCCACCGACAGCAGCGGCATGGGCCTGTCCAAGCTGGCCTATCACTTCGCCGCAGGCCTGTTGGCCCACGGCCCGGCGCTGTGTGCGTTCGCCGCACCGACGGTCAACTCGTACAAACGCCTGGTGGTCGGCCGCTCGCTGTCCGGCGCCACCTGGGCACCGGCCTTCGTCGCCTACGGCGCCAACAATCGCTCGGCGATGGTGCGTATCCCCTATGGCCGCCTGGAGTTCCGTCTGCCGGATGCCGGCTGCAACCCGTACCTGGTCACCGCCGCGATCATCGCCGCCGGCCTCGATGGCATCGACCGCCAGTTGGACCCTGGCGAGATGTGCAACGAAAACCTCTACAACCTGAGCCTGGAAGAAATCGCCGCACGCGGCATCAAGACCTTGCCGCAGTCGCTGAAGGAAGCCGCCGACGCGTTGGAAGCCGACCCACTGTTCCGCGAGGTACTCGGCGCCGAGATCGTCGACGAGTTCATCAAGCTCAAGCGCATGGAGTGGGTGGAGTACTGCCGCCACGTCTCCGACTGGGAAATCCAGCGCTACACCGAGTTCTTCTGACCGCCCCCATCCCCTGGGTGGCCAGCACGACAACGGTCGCCCACTGCCTAGTAAGGAGCAACACCATGTGTGGAATCGTAGGTCTTTATTTGAAAAAACCTGAGCTGGAGGCCCAGCTTGGCGAGCTTTTCGAGCCCATGCTCGAAGCCATGACCGACCGTGGCCCGGACAGCGCCGGCTTCGCTATCTATGGCGACGAAGTGGCCGATGGCTGGGTCAAGCTGACCCTGCAGGCCACTGATATCAATTACCCCTGGGCCGAGCTGATGGGCCAGCTGGAAGGGCGCTTGGGCTGTTCGCTGGACTGGTTCCAAAACGCCAGCGCCGTCGTGCTCAAGGTGAACACCAGCGAAGCAGCTGCGCGGGACGCTGTTAACCAAATGGCGCCAGAGGTGCGCATCATGAGCGCCGGTCAGAGCATCGAAATCCTCAAAGGCATGGGCTTGCCGGCGGAAATTTCCAGCCGCTTCGGCCTGGCTGGCATGAAGGGCAGCCACATCATCGGCCACACCCGCATGGCCACCGAGAGTGCCGTAACCCTGGAAGGCAGCCACCCATTCTCCACCGGCGCCGACCTGTGCCTGGTGCACAACGGCTCGCTGTCCAACCACTTCCGCCTGCGTCAGGCGCTCAAGCGCGAAGGCATCAGCTTCGAAACCGACAACGACACTGAGGTGGCGGCCGGCTACCTGGCCTGGCGCCTGCAGCAGGGCGATAGCCTGGCCCAGGCGTTGGATGGTGCGCTGCAGGACCTGGATGGCTTCTACACCTTCGCCATTGGTACCCGCAACGGCTTTGCCGTGATCCGCGACCCGATCGCCTGCAAGCCGGCGGTGCTCGCCGAAACCGACGACTACGTGGCCATGGCTTCCGAATACCAGGCCCTGGCCAGCCTGCCGGGCATCGACAAGGCCAAGGTCTGGGAACCGGCACCGGCCACCTTGTACGTCTGGGAGCGCGAAAGCGCCTGACACCGCCGAATCACTGGAGACCTTCATGAAAACGATCGACCTTTCCAGCGCCTCGGTGCGCGAACTCAACCAGGCCTTGCATGGCGATGTGCAGGACCACGAATGGCGTGTTACCCACCCGGACGGCAAGCACAACCTGGCGGTGGGCATCAATCAGGCGGTGTCGGTGGATATCGACGGCCACGCCGGCTACTACTGCGCCGGCATGAATCAGCAGGCCAGCGTCACTGTGCATGGCAACGTCGGCGTGGGTGTGGCCGAGAACATGATGTCCGGCATTGTCCGGGTCAAAGGCAGCGCCTCCCAGGCCGCTGGTGCCACCGCCCATGGCGGGCTGCTGGTGATCGAGGGCGATGCCGGAGCGCGCTGCGGCATTTCGATGAAGGGCGTGGACATCGTGGTTGGCGGCAGCATCGGCCACATGAGCTGCTTCATGGGCCAGGCCGGGCGCCTGGTAGTCTGCGGCGATGCCGGGGATGCGCTGGGCGATTCGTTGTACGAGGTGCGCATCTACGTCAAAGGCACGGTGCAGTCGCTGGGCTCGGACTGCATCGAAAAAGAAATGCGCGCCGAACATTTGCAAGAGCTGCAGGCGCTGCTGAACGACGCGGGCCTTGAACACAAGGCCGCCGATTTCAAACGCTACGGCTCGGCCCGCCAGCTGTACAACTTCAAAGTCGACAACGCCAGCGCGTACTGATCAGGAGCATCCCCATGAGCGAGCAATTCCCCCCGGTACTGCGTGAGTCGGCCACCTTCGACCGGCTGACCATCCAGGAAATCCAACGTGCCGCCGAAACCGGCATCTACGACATCCGCGGCGGCGGTACCAAGCGCCGCGTGCCGCACTTCGACGACCTGCTGCTGCTCGGTGCCAGCGTGTCGCGCTACCCGCTGGAAGGCTACCGCGAAAAGTGCGGCACCGACGTGGTGCTCGGCACCCGCTTTGCCAAAAAGCCGATCCACCTGAAAATTCCGGTGACCATTGCCGGGATGAGCTTCGGTGCGCTGTCGGCCAATGCCAAGGAAGCCCTGGGCCGTGGCGCGACCATTGCCGGCACCAGCACCACCACTGGCGACGGCGGCATGACCCCGGAGGAGCGTGGCCAGTCCCAGCACTTGGTGTATCAGTATCTGCCGTCACGCTACGGCATGAACCCTGACGACCTGCGCAAGGCCGATGCCATCGAGATCGTCCTAGGTCAGGGCGCCAAGCCGGGTGGCGGCGGCATGCTGCTGGGCATGAAAGTCACCGAGCGTGTCGCCGGCATGCGCACCCTGCCGATTGGCGTCGACCAGCGCAGTGCCTGCCGTCACCCGGACTGGACCGGGCCGGACGACCTGGCGATCAAGATTGCCGAGCTGCGTGAGATCACCGACTGGGAAAAGCCTATCTACGTGAAGATCGGCGCCAGCCGTCCTTATTACGACGTCAAACTGGCGGTCAAGGCCGGTGCCGACGTCATCGTGCTCGACGGCATGCAGGGCGGTACTGCGGCGACCCAGGAAGTGTTCATCGAACATGTGGGCATTCCGATCTTGCCCGCCATCCCCCAGGCCGTGCAGGCGCTGCAGGAGATGGGCATGCACCGCAAGGTGCAGCTGATCGTCTCAGGCGGCATCCGCAACGGCGCCGATGTGGCCAAGGCCATGGCCCTGGGTGCCGATGCCGTGGCCATCGGCACCGCCGCGCTGATCGCTCTGGGCGACAACCACCCGCGGCTGGACAGCGAGTTGAAGAAGATCGGCTCGGCGGCTGGCTTCTACGACGACTGGCAGAACGGCCGCGACCCGGCCGGTATCACCACCCAGGACCCGGAATTGGCCAAACGCTTGAATCCGGAAGAAGCGGGGCGCCGCCTGGCCAACTACCTGCGAGTATTGGTGTTGGAAGCGCAGACCATGGCCCGCGCTTGCGGCAAGTCGCACTTGCACAACCTTGATCCCGAGGACCTGGTGGCGCTGACCGTGGAGGCGGCTGCGATGGCCAGGGTGCCATTGGCTGGGACCGCTTGGGTGCCGGGTCAAACCCAGTACTGATGCAATAAGTGGGGCTGCAAAGCAGCCCCGGTTTTTCAGGCTGCAGTCGCCAGCTTGGCACTGCTCTGCCGACGACGATACGCGCTGTCACGGCTAGCCAGCCACCAGTACAGCGGCGAAGTGATCACCAGCCCCACCAACCACGATAGGTCAGCCCCGTTGATGTGTTCGGAAATCGGCCCGACATACAGCGGCGTATTCATGAACGGGATCTGCACCACGATCCCTACGGCGTAAGCAATCAGCGCCTGTGGGTTGTAACGCCCATAGATCCCGCCATCGACCTTGAAAATCGACTGGATGTCGTAGTCGCCCTTGTGGATCACGTAGAAGTCGATCAGGTTGATCGCTGTCCACGGCACCAGTACCACCAGCAGCACCAGCACCATGTCGACGAAATGGCCGATGAAGTCTGCCGAGGCAAATACCGCCACCACGCTGCAGCCCGCCAGCACGATCAGCGACAGCACTGCGCGGCTCTTAGCGGTGGGGATCCAGCGGTAAGCGAAGGTCTGGATCAAGGTGATGATCGACAGCACCGCACCATACAGGTTGAGGGCGTTGTGGCTGATCACGCTGAGCAGGAACAGCACCAGCATGACCGGGCCGAGGGTGCCGGTGGCCAGCTTGACTGCGTCCATAGTGTCCATGCCGGCCGGAATCGCCAGCACCGCTACGGCGCCGAAGATGAACGACAGGCTAGAACCCAGGGCAGACCCGAGGTAGGTGGTCCAGAAGGTCGAGCTGACTTTCACGTCGGCCGGCAGATAGCGCGAGTAGTCCGACACGTAGGGGGCGAAGGCAATCTGCCACAGCGCCGCCAGCGACACCGTGGCCAGCCAACCGGCCAGGTTGAAGCCGCCACGGGTCAGGAAGTCGTCGCTCTGCACATGGCTGAAGATGTAGCCAAAGCCGACCACGATGCCGATGCCCAGCACCCAAGTGCCGATACGGTTGAGTACGTGGATGAAGCGGTAGCCGATGATGCCGATGATCCCTGAACCCAGCGCGCCGATGACGATACCGACCGGTACCGGCACGGCGTCGACCACGCCATGCAGCGACTTACCGGCGAGGACGATGTTGGAGGCGAAGAAGCCGATGTACATGACCCCGGCGATCACCACCACCAGCAGCGCCCCGAGCGAGCCGAACTGGGCGCGGCTCTGGATCATCTGCGGGATGCCCATTTGTGGCCCTTGGGCCGAGTGCAGCGCCATCAGCACCCCACCGACCAAATGGCCGACCAGAATGGCGACGATGCCCCACACCAGGTTCAGGTGAAACAGCTGCACGCCGAGTGCGCCGGTGACGATGGGTAGCGGCGCGATGTTGCCGCCGAACCACAGGGTGAACAGATCCCTAACCTTTCCATGGCGGTCTTGCGGGGGCACGTAGCCGATCGTGTGTTTTTCTATGAGGGGTGCCGAATTGGCTGCACTGGTCATGACTGACTCCAAGGCAAGGCTGGGCATCGGGTGCTGCCCGGGTGCGTGCCGGCGAAGGGCGACGCGTTCTTGTTGGAGCGATGATGCGGGGTGCGGGGGGAACGAGAAATTAGTAAATATGTGCCCATAAACCTTAAAAAACCTAAGGCCGACAAAAGGTTAAGGGACGAGTGGTAGCAAAGAGCGGGCCACCGGGCTGCAAGGCCCGGGCTTGGCGTGTTCGAGTGGGTACCCCGCCGAACGGATGTGTCGTGATGGTGCGGGGTGCTCGATTGAAGTGCAGGCTTACATGGGCAACAGGCGGTCCTGGATCACCTCTTTCATCACCAGCGTCGAGCTCAGGCGTTTCACATTGGGAATGCTGGTCAGTTGCTCGTCATACAGCTTCTGGAACGCCGGCAAGTCCTTTGCCACCACATGCAGCAGGTAGTCCGGGTCGCCGAACAGCCGCTGCGCTTCAACGATCTGCGGTATCTCGCCCAGCGCCGCCTCGAAATCCGCCACCGGCTGGCGGGTGACTTCACGCAGGGTGACGAACACCAGCGCGGCGAAGTTCAGCCCCAGCGCCGCTGGAGCCAGGCGCGCGTGGTAACCGAGGATGGCGCCGGCCTCTTCCAGCGCCTTCAGTCGCCGATGGCAGGGCGACAGGCTGAGGCCCACGCGGTCGGCGAGTTCGGTGACCGAGAGGCGACCATCTTTTTGCAGTTCGGCAAGGATCTTGCGGTCGGTTCTGTCCATTGGGAAGAATCTTCTAATATTCGATGATAATTGGGAAATATACGAAAGATAATCCCCCGTTGGAATCCGTACGCTTTCTTCATCCCGAAATCGTGTGAAGGAAGACTCAAGTGGCAATCAGTGTGCTGACGGCGTTCTGGGCCGTGTCGTTGCTGTTCGTGATCACCCCCGGTGCCGATTGGGCTTATGCCATCTCAGCCGGCATGCGCGGGCGCTGGGTGATGCCGGCGGTGGCGGGCATGTTGTCCGGGCATTTCCTGGCCACCCTGGTGGTGGCGGCGGGGGTAGGCAGCCTGCTGGCCGGGCATCCGCTGGCGCTGATGCTGCTGACCCTGGCGGGCTGCATTTACCTGCTGTGGCTGGGCGGCAACCTGTTGCTCAGCCCGGCGGTGCCGGAAGTCGGGCAGGGCGGTGCGGGCGATAGCGGCTCGCGCTGGGCATTCAAGGGCTTTTGCGTGAGTGGGCTCAACCCCAAAGTGTTTCTGCTGTTCCTGGCCTTGCTGCCGCAGTTCACCGACCCGCAGTCGAGCTGGCCGGTGCCGCTGCAGATCCTGCTGCTGGGGTTGGTGCACCTGTGCAGTTCGCTGGTGATCTATTCGCTGGTGGGCTACGGCGCCAAAGCCGTGTTGAGTACCCGGCCGGGGGCGGCGAAGGTGGTCGGGCGGGTGTCGGGGCTGGCGATGATCGTGGTGGCTGGAGTATTGATCGCCGAGCAGTTTGCTTGATGCATAGGGCTCATTCGCGGATACACTTGGCGTTCCTCACCCCCTGACAGCGAACTGCCACATGCCCGAAACCACCCAGCTGTTGACCTTCGCCCTGATCTGCCTGGGCATGGTCCTGACTCCCGGCCCGAACATGATCTACCTGATCTCCCGCTCGATCTGCCAGGGCCGCCAGGCCGGGTTGATTTCGCTCGGCGGTGTGGCCCTGGGGTTCGTCATCTACATGTGCAGTGCCGCGTTGGGCATCACGGCACTGATGATGGCGGTGCCGTTCGCCTATGACGCGCTGCGTATCGGCGGCGCGCTGTACTTGCTGTACCTGGCCTGGCAAGCCCTGCGCCCCGGCGGCCGTTCGCCGTTTCAGCTGCGCGACCTGCCAGCGGACAGCCCGCGACGGCTGTTCGGCATGGGACTGGCCACCAGTCTGCTCAACCCCAAGATCGCCGTCATGTACCTCTCGCTGATGCCCCAGTTCATCGTGCCAGGACACGGCAGTGTGCTGACCCAGTCGCTGGTGCTGGGTTCGACGCAGATCGCGATCAGTGTCACGGTCAATGCACTGATCGCGGTGATGGCGGGGTCCATTGCCGTGTTCCTCGCCGGGCGCCCCGTATGGCAGCAGGTTCAGCGCTGGCTGATGGGCACCGTGCTAGCCGGCCTGGCCCTGCGCATGCTGGCCGAAGGACGCCGTTGATCGACCGCTGAAATCCTGTGGAACGAACCGTTGATTGCACATCTCCTATCCTCAGATGGATGGCAATGTGGCCGGGACTTCCCAGACATGAACGTGTTTCAGCAACCCGATAACCAGAATCCGCCACTGCACTTTCTGCTCAACGGTGGCGCCATCGGCAGCCTGCTGCAATCGATGGACTGGCACGATTCGCCGCTCGGCCCGCCCGCGGCCTGGTCGCCGCACCTGCAGGCGGTGATGGCCACCTTGCTGCCGGCCCAGGCGCAGTTCGTGCTGTTCTGGGGGGCGGATTATGTGGCGCTTTATAATGATGCCTATGCGCCGACCATCGGTACCAAGCATCCCCAGGCCCTGGGCCGCCCCGGCAAGGAAAACTGGCGTGAGCTGTGGGACGACCTGGAGCCCTTGCTGCGTGGTGTGCGCGAGACTGGCCAGACGTTCTCGGCCAAGGATCGCCCCTTTTACATAGAACGTCGCGGCGTGGGTGAGACCGTATACTTCGACGTGTCCTATTCCGCCGTGCGCGAGGCTGATGGCAGCGTCGGTGGCGTGCTCTGCCTGGTCACCGAAACCACGGAGCGAGTGCGCTTCCAGCGGCGTCAGGCGTTTCTGCTGGAGCTCGGCCGGACCTTGCCGGGGCTGGGGGAGGCAGACCGCATAGAGGCCTATGCGGTATGTCGCCTGGCCCAGCATCTTGGCGCGGCGCAGGTGTATTTCGGTGAAGACCAGGGCGACGGCTTAGGCTTCAAGGTGGCGTGCGAATGGGCCGAGCGCGTGCCTTCGATGGTTGGCCTGCACCGTTATGCGACTTACGGACCCTCCCTGCGTGAGCAGCTGGCAGTGGGGCAGGTGGTACAGCAGGTTTCAGGCAGCGGCCAGCGCACCACGCTGCATGTGCCGGTACTGCGCGCAGGTCGGCTGGAAGCGATGCTTGCTGTGCACTTTCACACGCCGCATCCGTGCGTCGAAGACGAAAGCACGCTGGTGGAAGACGCTGCCAAGCAAGCATGGGCCGCCATTACCCACGCCCGCGCGGAGCGTGCCTTGCACCTGCTCAACGAAAGCTTGGAGGAGCGCGTGGCGGCCGCATTGGCCGAACGTGAGGCGGCGCTGCTGCAACTGCACGAAGCGCACAAACTGGAGATGATCGGGCAGTTGACCGGTGGTATTGCCCATGACCTCAACAACATGCTCACGCCGATCATCGCGTCATTCGAGCTGATGCGCAGGCACCCCCAGTCCGAGCGCGCCCCGCGCCTGATCGACGGCGGTCTGCAGGCCGCCGAACGGGCGCGCAACCTGGTCGGGCGCTTGCTTAGTTTCGCCCGCCGTCAGACCCTGAAGCCCCAGGCCGTGGCGCTGGCCGCTTTGGTGGAGGACATGCGCGAGTTGATGGCGCGCTCGCTTGGCCCGACCCTCGCCGTGCAGGTGCAGATCGACCCGGCGTTACCCGCGGTGGTGGTCGACCCGCACCAACTGGAGCTGGCGGTGCTCAACCTGGTGGTCAATGCCCGTGACGCCATGGTCGACGGCGGTGCGCTGAGCATTGCCGCCGGTCTCGATGCCGATGGGCCTCCCCGACCGGTGGGGTTGGCTGCGGGGCGGATGGTCTGGCTGCAGGTGCGCGACAGTGGTAGCGGCATGAGCGAGGAACAACTGCGCCGCTGCATCGAGCCGTTCTACTCCACCAAGGGCGTAGGCAAAGGCACCGGCCTTGGTTTGCCAATGGTGCAGGGCCTGGCCGTGCAGTCGGGCGGTGGTTTCGAGATCAGTTCGCATCAGGGCGAGGGAACTATCGCCACCTTGTGGCTGCCAGCCAGCGATGTCCCGGCGGTCTGCCGCGACTGTGGGATGGCCGACGTGCCGCTGGCCGACCGTGCCAGCCGGGTATTGCTGGTGGATGACGAAGCCATCGTGCGCCATGCCACAGCGCTGCAATTGCGCGATCTGGGCTACGAGGTGACCGAGGCCGCCAGCGCCGCGGCAGCGCTGCAGCTGGTGGAGCAGGGCTGGCTGCCGGACGTTCTGGTGACCGACCACGTCATGGCCGAGATGACCGGCGTTCGTTTCGCCCAGCTTATGCGCGAGCGCCAGGCTGACCTGCCGGTGTTGATCATCACCGGCTACGCCAACCTGACACCCCGGGAGCTCAAGGGCTTCGAGGTGTTGCGCAAGCCCTACCGTCGCGCCGAGCTGGCGCAGAGTGTGGCGAGCTTGCTGGCGAACCCGCGTTAAACGGCTATTCAGGTACCCAGGACTTTGCCAAGCATCTGGCACACCTGTTCGGCCGAGTACGGCTTGGCCAGGAAGGGAAATCCTTGGTGTCCGCCTTCGGCAATCGCGTCGCTATAGCCCGATGTCAGGATCACCGGCAGTTGCGGGCGCTGGTGCCGCAGCTCGCGGGCCAGCGCCAGGCCGCCCATGCCGGGCATGACGACGTCAGAAAAAACGGCATCGAAATCACCAGCCTCGCCGGCCAACTGGGCCAAGGCGTCTTCGGCCGATTTTGCCCAACTGATCTGGTAGCCGTGATCCTCAAGAATTTGCGCGGTAAAGGTGCCGAGGTCGGGGTTGTCCTCCACCACCAGTATTCGCCGTCGCCCACCGCTAATCTCGGGTTGGCTGGGGCTGACGGTCGCATCTGCCAGGTCGGTGGGTGGCGCCTCTTGTGGCAGGTAAAGAGTAAAAGTCGTGCCCTGGCCCTCGACGCTGGTCACCTCGACATCGCCACCGGACTGCTTGGCAAAACCGAACACCTGAGACAGGCCAAGGCCGGTGCCTTCACCGGGTGCCTTGGTGGTGAAGAAGGGGTCGAAGATGCGATCGAGCAACGCTGCCGCGATGCCGACGCCACTGTCCATCACCGAAATGGCCGCGAATGGCCCATCTTGACCAGGCTGCCCACGTAAGCCCGGCATGAGCTGGTCAGCTTGCAGGCGCAGCCGCAGAATCCCTTCGCCGGCCATTGCATCGCGGCCATTGAGCATCAGGTTGATCACTGCGGTCTCGAGCTGGCTGAGGTCGGCACGGATGTGGCAAGGGGTTTCTGGTAGTTCCAGCTGCACCTGAATACGCGCCCCGGTGGCCGTATCGAGCATGTCGGCCATGGCCTGCAGCCGTGGCCCGGCCTCGAACACTTGCGGGCTCAAGGCCTGCCGACGGGCGAAGGCGAGCAGTTGGCCGGTCAGCTTGGCACCACGGTCGACGGTGTCGGCCATGGTCTTCAGGTAACGCTCGCGGCGGGCTTCGTCGAGGTTCGGGCGCTGCAGGAAGTGCAGTGACGAGCGGATGATGGTCAGCAGGTTGTTGAAGTCATGGGCGACGCCGCCAGTGAGCTGTCCGATGGCTTCGAGCTTCTGCGTTTGGCGCAGGATAGCCTCGGTGTGCAGCAGCTGGGTGGTGCGTTCTTCGACACGGTGCTCCAGCGTGGCATTGAGCGCCTCGAGTGCCGCCATCGCCTCGCGCACTTCGGCATGGGCCTGGACCCGCTGGATGTGCGACCAGCAACGTTCGGTCACTTCGCTGATCAAGCGCAGTTCATAGCCGGTCCAGACGCGCGGTACGTTGTCGTGGATCGCCATCAGCGCGGTAAGGCGACCGTCCTTGATCAGCGGCATGCAGATGGTCGCGGTGATGCCAATGGCCTGGAACGTGGCGGCTTCATCAATGGCCAGCTCATTGAGGTTGTCATTGATCACCAGCGGCTCGCCCGCCTGCAGGCGGCTGACGGCCAGACGGCCGAAATCGGCCAGCCGGTACTGCCCGATCAGCCGGGGTGAGCCGGGTGCCACCGCGTCGCCACAGATATTGAAGCCATCTTGGTCGGCGTCCATCACCGCATAGGCGCAGCTGGACAGTTGCAGATGCTCCACCAGCATGCGTGTGGTGATGGCCATGATCCGTTCCGGGTCGGTGGCGTTGGCCACTTCGCGGCCCAGGTTGTCGAGGAAGTTCAGGCGCTGGCTGTTGACCACGCTGGTGGTGGTTTCGGTCACCGTGTCGAGCATGCCCAGCACGCTGCCGTCCTCGCCACGGATCGGGCTGTAGCAGAACGTGAAGTAGGCACGCTCGGGGCCGCCATTGCGGTTGATGATCAGCGGGAAATCTTCGATGTACACCGCTTCGCCGGCCAGGGCGCGGTCGGCCATGGCGCCGATGTCGGACCAGGCTTCTTGCCATACTTCGCTGAATGGGTGGCCCAGTGCCAGCGGTTTGTTACCCAGGATCGGCGCGAAGGCATCGTTGTACAGGGTAATCAGTTCATCACCCCAGAGCACTGCTTGCGGAAAGCGCGAGGCCAGGCACAGGGCAACCGTTGTCTTGAGTGCGGCTGGCCAGGCCTCCAGCGGGCCAAGCGGGGTGCTGCTCCAGTCGTGCTGGCGGATGCGCTCGGCCATGAGCCCGCCGCCGTCTAGCCACTTTGCCATGTGTTTTCGCCGATCCTTTGCCTGGGAGGATAAGGGTGCACTGAGAATGGTGAATTGGCGAGGGGTTTGTTTCGTCTGGGCGGGCCTCTTCGCGGGTGAATCCGCGAAGAGGCCCGAGCAGGCTCAGCGAATGAAATGGACCTTACCGGTATCGTCATTGCCCATGTAGATCCCGTAGACCCCAGCCTGGCGCTCAAGGATGTAGCGCTCGAGAATCTGTCGAATCGCCGGGTAGTAGATCTCTTCCCAGGGGATCTCGTCCGGCGCGAAAAACTTGTAATCCAGCGTTTCCGCCCCGAACTGCCCGGTTTCTTCAGTGGCGATGGCGCGGAAGATAATGTACACCTCGCTGATCTTCGCCACGCTGAAAATGGAGTAGGGCGAGACGATTTCACCGCGCACGCCGCTTTCTTCCCACACCTCGCGCAGCGCCGCCTGCTCGGTGGTTTCGCCGGCTTCCATGAAACCGGCCGGCAAGGTCCAGGTGCCGGGGCGTGGCGGTATCGCACGCTGGCACAGCAGGTACTTGCCGTCACGCTCGATGATGCAGCCGGCGATGATCTTCGGGTTGATGTAATGGATGTAACCGCAACCGGTGCAGTGCAGGCGTTCGTGGGTGTCGCCAGTGGGAACGCCCCGGGCCAGTTCCGTGGTGCAGTGCGGGCAGTAGCGCGGGGCGTTGGGCATGGTCAGCGGCCTATGCGAGGTTCCTTGAGGGCCAGGGGCTCGACGATGTCGCGCACCTTGGTGTTGTCGTCCTGCTTCTGGCGCAGGTAGTCCAGGGCCACTTTCGCAGCGGCGCGGACGTGATCGACCGAGGCCTGGTGGGCCACCAGCGGGTCGCCGCCCTTGATCGCCTCGACGATCTTTTCCATCTCACGGTTGCTGGCACCACGGCGGTTTTCCTGCGACACCGAAGTGGCGCGCAGGTAGCTGATGCGTGCCTGCAGCTGGCGCAGTTGCTGGGCCGCGACCTGGTTGCCGGAGCCTTCCAGCAGCACGTCGTAGAAGCCTTGCACCGAATCCAGCACCTGCTGCAGTTCGCCTTCTTCCAGCGCCTCGCGGTTGACCTCCAGCGCCCGCTCCAGGGCACGAATGTCCTTGGCCTTGGCGTTGAGGGTGAACAGCTGCACGATCAGGCCTTCGAGCACGCAACGCAGCTCGTAGATGTCGCGGGCGTCTTCCAGGGTGATGATGGCCACGCGTGGGCCCTTGGCGTCGGCGAATTCCACCAGGCCTTCGGACTCCAGGTGGCGCAACGCTTCGCGCACCGAGGTGCGGCTGACGCCAAGGCGGTCGCAGAGGTCGCGCTCGACCAGGCGGTCGCCCGGGAGCAGGTGGAAGTTCATGATCGCGCCGCGCAGCTTGTCGAGCACGATTTCACGCAGGGTAACGGGGTTGCGGTTGACCTTGAAGCTGTCGTCGAGTGGCTGGCGTTTCATCAGGTGCGCTCTTTATGAGGCTGTTGCGCCAACATCGCGGAGCCCCCTGAACCGAGGCACTCCTTGCAGTGGTTCGAACAGCCCGTTGTTAACGGGTTGACTCCGCATCGGCTTCGGCGAACGCCTCGCGGGCCAGGCGGAAACTGTCCACCGCCGCGGGCACGCCGCAATAAATGCCGACCTGGAGCAGGATCTCGCGAATCTGTTCACGGCTCAGGCCATTACGCAATGCGCCGCGAATGTGCAGCTTGAGCTCGTGGGGCCGGTTGAGCGCGGAAATCATGGCCAAGTTTATCATGCTGCGCTCTTTCAGCGACAAGCCATCACGGCCCCAGACGTGGCCCCAGCAATACTCGGTGACCAACTCCTGCAACGGCTTGGTGAACTCATCTGCATTCTGGATCGAGCGGTTCACATACTCTTCGCCCAGCACCTGGGTGCGGATCTGCAGGCCTTTCTCGTACTTTTCGTTGCTCATTGCCTAGCTCCGAATCAAAACAGGGGCCGCAACCAAGGGTGAGAAGGTCGCGCGGCCCCTAAAAGGGTTTCAGCCAAGCGGGGGCAGGGCGCCCAGCTTGCCTTTGTGGTAGACCATCGGCGTGGCGGGGTCGGCCGGCAGCACCAGGTTCTTCACCGCGCCGACGATGATCGCGTGGTCACCGCCGTCGTACTCGCGCCACAGTTCGCACTCGATGATCGCCGTGGCCTTGGCCAGCAACGGGTTGCCCAGCTCGCTCAGGTGCCAGTCGATGCCGTTGGCCTTGTCCTTGCCCTTGCCGGCGAAGGCATAGGCCTCGGCGGTCTGGTCAGCGGACAGCAGGTGGATCGCGAACTGCTTGCTGTCACGCAGGATCGGGTAGGTGTCGGAGGCGTAATTGGGGCAGAACAGCACCAGCGCCGGGTCGATCGACAGCGCGCTGAAGGCGCTGGCGGTGATGCCGACGATACCGCCGTCGGCGTCCAGGGTGGTGACCACCGTGACCCCGGACGGGAAGGAGCCCATCACGTCTTTGTAGATGCCAGGTTCGATCATCTTGTATTACCTCTTAGCGCATCACGAACGGGTCGGGCATCGGTGCGGTGGACAGGTTGATCCACACGGTCTTCAGCTCGGTATAGGCGAGCACCGAATCGATGCCGCTTTCACGGCCGTAGCCGCTGTTCTTGAAGCCGCCGATCGGCGCCATGGCCGACACCGCGCGGTAGGTGTTGACCCAGATGATCCCCGAACGCACGTCGCGGGCCAGGCGGTGGGCACGGCCCAGGTCGCGGGTCCAGATGCCGGCGGCCAGGCCGAACTGCGAGTCGTTGGCAATCTCCAGGGCTTCTTCCTCGGTCTTGAAGCGGATCACCGCTGCGACCGGGCCGAACACTTCTTCCTGCATGATGGTCATCGAGTTGCTGTCGCACTCGAACAGGGTCGGCTCGTAGAACCAGCCGTCACCCTCGACCTCGGCACGCTTGCCGCCCAGGTGCAGCTTGGCCCCTTCGGCCTTGGCGGCGGCGACCAGCCCTTCGACCACGGCCAGTTGCTGGGCGGTGGCCATCGGGCCCATTTCGCTGGCGTCATCTTGCGGGTTGCCGATCTTGATGCGCTTGGCGCGCTCGACCAGGCGGGCGACGAATTCGTCAAAGATCTCGTCCTGCACCAGCAGGCGCGAACCGGCTACGCAGCTTTGCCCGGAGGCGGCATAAATGCCGGCGACGGCGCCGTTGATGGCGCTGTCCAGGTCGGCGTCGGCAAAGATGATGTTCGGCGACTTGCCGCCCAGCTCCAGCGACAGCTTGGCGAAGTTTTCGGCGCTGCTGCGCACCACATGGCGGGCAGTGGCGGCGCCGCCGGTGAAGGCGATCTTGCGTACCAGCGGGTGGCGGGTCAGCGCCGCGCCGGTGCTTGGGCCGTAGCCGGTGACCACGTTGACCACGCCTGGCGGGAAGCCGGCTTCCAGGGCCAGGCGGGCCAGTTCGAGGATGGTCGCCGAGGCATGCTCGGACGGCTTGAGCACGATGGTGTTGCCGGCGGCCAGAGCCGGGGCGAGCTTGATTGCGGTCAGGTACAGCGGGCTGTTCCACGGGATGATCCCGGCCACCACGCCGATCGGCTCGTGCACGGTGTAGGCGAACAGGTCCGGCTTGTCCAGCGGCAGCGTGCCACCTTCGAGCTTGTCGGCCAGGCCCGCCGTGTAGTGGAAGAACTCCGGCAGGTAGCCGACCTGGCCGCGGGTTTCGCGGATCAGCTTGCCGTTGTCACGGCTTTCCAGCTGGGCCAGATGCTCTTTGTTTTCGGCAATCAGATCGCCCAGGCGACGCAACAGTTTGCCCCGCGCGGTGGCGGTGATGCTGCGCCAGGCCTTGCTGTCGAAAGCACGCTGGGCGGCCTGCACGGCCAGTTCCACATCGGCTTCGTCGGCGTCGGGCAGTTGCGCCCAGGCTTGGGCGGTGGCCGGGTTGAGGCTGTCGAAGGTCTTGCCGCTCTGGGCATCGAGCCATTGGCCGTCGATGCACATCTGGAAACGAACGAGGGTCATGCAACAATCCCCTTGGCGGATTCGGTGAGGGTGCGGGCTTGTTTAAGGAAGTCCAGCAGCATCTTGTTGACTTCGCGCGGGGCTTCCACCGGCATCATATGCCGTTGCTCGGCGAGGACCACGCTCTGCGCGCCGGGGATGCTGGCGGCGAGCTGGCGGGTCATGGCCGGGGTGGAACCCGAGTCGAGTTCGCCGGTGGCGATCAGCGTTGGCACCTGGATACTGCCCAGGTCGCCTGCGCGATACATGTCCTGGGTGGCGAACAGCGAGTAAGTGGTGTGATAGCCCTGCGGGTCGTTGCTCGCCAGCACTTGGCGAATCGCGGCGACCTGCGCCGGGTTGGCGGCCTTGTATTCACGGCTGAACCAGCGGTCGAGGGCGGCATCGACATTGGCGTCGGGGCCTTGTTCGGCAGCCTGGGCGGCGCGGGCGATGACGCCGGCGCTCTGTTCCGGGGTGCGGTTGAACACGCTGTTGAGCACCACCAGTGCAGACAGGCGCTGCGGGTAGTTGAGTGCAAAGGCGCGGGCGACCAGGCCACCCATGGAGAAACCGATCACGGTCGCCTGGGTAATCTGCAGGTGGTCGAGCAGTTCGGCCAGCTGCGCGGCGTAGCCTTCCAGGCCGGTGTCGGCGGCAGGCAGCGCGCTCTGGCCGTGGCCGAGCATATCGTAGGCGATGACGCGGTAGTCGTTGGCCAGGCCGACGAACTGCCCGCCCCACATTTCCTTGTTCAGGCCCACGCCGTGGATCAGCACCACGGGTTGGCCCTGGCCTTGGACCAGGTAGCTGGTGCCGGCCGGTGTACGTTCAGCGACAGGCTGAATCATGGAGGGCGCTCCTTGAAGGTCGGGCGCGGCGGGTATTCACGCCACGCCCAGGCCCGTCTTGGTTGTTGTTATTGAGCGTTGGCTTTTTCGGCAGCCAGTTCTTCCAGGTCGATGTAGCGGTTGCCGATGCGCGGGTGCAGGCGGCCACCGTCGGCGGCGCCCAGCACCACGACGATTTCGTCGGCACGCGGGGCATCTTCGATTTGCATTTCCAGGGTGATGTAGTGCGAACGCAGGCCTTCGTCGTCCTTCTGCATCATCGGGATCTGGATCGAGGTACCCGGGCCGCCACGCTTGTTGGTGAAGCTCAGGTAGCTCTTGGCCTGCACGGCTTCGCGGTAGTGGTTGCCGAAGCGCAGGGTGTGAATGACCGCCGAGGCGTGTTCGATTTCGCCGTCAGCGCCGACTACGGCAGCTTTACCGTAGGCTTCGATCTTGTCGGCACCGCCGATGGCGGCGGTCAGGCGCTCGACCATCAGCGCACCCAGCTCGGAGCAGTTGGCGCGGATTTCCGGCTTCAGATCTTCAACGAAACCGCGACCGGCCCATGGGTTCTTGATGACCACGGCCAGGCCGACCATGGTCACCGGCTTGTCGGTGGCCTTGCCGCCTTCGATGCGGGTCTCTTCGGAGTAGGTGACGATCTTGCGGATTTCGAAACTCATGGGTGGCTCCTGGTGAGGGTTATCAGCTCTTGTTGTCTGATGGTATACCATAATATTTGTTGTGCAAGAGGGTGGTGGAAAAATCTCTTGCTGGGGGACGAAAGGCGGCGTTGGTGAGTAATGGCCTGCATTGGGATTTGCGGCGCTCGATCTCATGGGCGCCACAACAATCAAGTCATGCCGGCAAAAAAATGCCCGCTCGCGAGGGCCACACGGGCCGCCGGGAGCGGGCTGATCCCGCAACTGCTTCAGGCAATGGGAATTCAGGCGAACGCCGGTACCACTTCCTTGATGAACAGCTCGAGCGACTTCTTCTTCTCGGCGTGGGGCAGGCTGTTGTCGCACCAGAAGCTGAACTCGTCGACGCCCAGTTCCTGGTAGTACTTGATGCGCGCGATGATTTCTTCCGGGGTGCCGATCATGGTGTTCTTGCGGATGTTCTCCAGCTGGAACGCCGGCACTTCGGCGAACTTGGACTCCGGGCTCGGCTCCAGGAAGCCATTGACCGGTACGGTCTTGTTGCCGAACCAGGCATCGAAGGTGCGGTAGAAGCGCGAGATGGCCTGGGCGCCGACCTTCCAACCCTCCGGCTCGGACGGGCTGTGCACGTGGGTGTGGCGCAGCACCATCAGTTGCGGGCGCGGGACGTCCGGGTTGTTGTCGAGTGCGGCCTGGAACTTGTTTTTCAGGTCCAGTACTTCTTCGTCGCCCTTCATCAGCGGGGTGACCATCACGTTGCAGCCATTGGCCACGGCGAAGTTGTGCGAGTCCGGGTCACGGGCGGCGATCCACATCGGCGGCGTGGCGTTGAACGGCTTCGGTACGCTGGTGGAGGTGGGGAACTTGTAGACCTCGCCTTCATGGGCGTAGTCGCCTTCCCACAGCTTGCGCACCACCGGGACCATTTCACGCAGGGCCTTGCCGCCGTCGGTGGCCGGCATGCCGCCTGCCATACGGTCGAATTCGAACTGGTAGGCGCCGCGCGCCAGGCCCACTTCCATGCGGCCATTGCTGATCACGTCAAGCAAGGCGCATTCGCCGGCCACGCGGATCGGGTTCCAGAACGGTGCAATGATGGTGCCGGCGCCCAGGCGGATCTTCTCGGTGCGTGCGGCGAGGTAGGCCAGCAGCGGCATCGGGCTTGGCGAGATGGTGTATTCCATGGCGTGGTGTTCGCCGATCCACACGGTGCTGAAACCGCCGTGCTCGGCCATCAGGGTCAGTTCGGTCAGGTCTTCGAACAGCTGGCGGTGGCTGACCTGTTCATCCCAACGTTCCATGTGTACGAACAACGAAAATTTCATGGGGCATTCCTCGGAGCTTGAAAGTCTCGCCTGGCGCGCCAGGCGTCAGTAATTAAGGCTAGGCGCTTCAGGCGAAGGCGGGCAGGCTGGCCATCTTGCCGCGGCAGTACACCATCGGCCGTGGGGCTTGCTCGGGGACGATCAGGTTGTGCACCTTGCCCACCATGATGGCGTGGTCGCCGCCCTCGTATTCACGCCACAGCTCGCATTCGATCACGGCGGTCGCACCGGCCAGGATAGGGTTGCCCAACTCGCTCAGGGTCCACTCGATGCCGGCGGCCTTGTCCTTGCCCTTTTTCGCGAAGGCGTAGGCTTCGGCCTGCTGTTCACCGGAGAGCAGGTGAATGGCAAAGCGCTTGTTCTTGATCAGCACAGGGTAGGAATCGGAGCTGTAGTTGGGGCAGAACAGCACCAACGGCGGGTCCATCGACAGGGAAGAGAAGGCGCTGGCGGTGAGGCCGACGATCGAGCCGTCGTCGTCCAGGGTGGTGATGACGGTGACGCCCGACGGGAAGGAGCCCAGGACGTTCTTGTAGACGGTTGAGTCGATCATGGCGTGTACCTCGAATGGGGCAGCGGTGGACCGCTTTTTATCGTTGATGTGTCTGATGGTATACCGTAATACTCGATTTGCAAGCGGAATTTTCCAACGCGGCAGAATCACGATGAATGGCGCAAACCCGCATGAATAGAGGGCTCTAACAAACTGTAGCGGCTTGGCTACGGTTGCTGAACCGGATCAGTTACAGTTTTTTAAGCCGAATCAGTGTTGTCAAAAGCTTGGAATACCATAATATGGTCCGCAGCTGAGAGGCCGCCTAGACGCGGTTTCCTTACAAAGATAAAAACGACCTTTCGAGCTGAAAACCATGTCCCAACCGTCATCGCAACACCAGTTTGTCGAGAATCACACGGTCGATTACGTTCCACCTGCCGAGCGCCATGGGAAGGCGCGCGACCTGTTCACCCTCTGGTTCAGCACCAACATTGCGCCACTGCCCATCGTCACCGGCGCCATGGTGGTCCAGGTGTTCCACCTGAACCTGTTGTGGGGGCTGGTCGCCATCGTGCTGGGCCATCTGATCGGGGGCGTGGTCATCGCCCTGGCGTCTGCGCAGGGACCGCAGCTGGGCATTCCACAGATGGTGCAGAGCCGCGGCCAGTTCGGCCGTTACGGCGCCTTGCTGATCGTGTTCTTCACCGCGCTGATCTACGTCGGCTTCTTCATTTCCAACATCGTCCTGGCCGGCAAAACCATCCACGGCATCGCCCCCAGCGTGCCGATGTCGGGGGCGATCGTGATCGGTGCCCTGAGCGCGACGGCCATCGGTGTGATTGGCTACCGCTTCATCCATATCCTCAACCGTATCGGCACCTGGGTGATGGGCTCGGCGCTGCTGGCCGGCTTCATCATGATGTTCATCCAGGACTTGCCGGGCGACTTCTTCAGCCGTGGCGCGTTCAACCTGTCGGGCTTCATCGCCACCGTGTCGCTGGGCACCATCTGGCAGATCAGCTTCTCGCCGTACACCTCTGACTACTCGCGCTACCTGCCCAAGGAAGTGGGGATTGCCAAGCCGTTCTGGGCGACCTATTTCGGCGCCACCCTGGGCACCATCCTGTGCTTCAGCTTTGGTGCCGTGGCGGTGCTGTGCGTGCCGCAAGGCACTGACGCGATGGACGCGGTCAAGCAGGCCACCGGCTGGCTGGGCCCGATCCTGATGGTGCTGTTCCTGCTCAACATCATCAGCCACAACGCCCTCAACCTGTATGGCGCGGTGCTGTCGATCGTCACCGCGATCCAGACCTTTGCGGCGCAGTGGACGCCCAGCATCAAGGTGCGGGTGATCTTGGCGGCAGTGATTCTGGTGGCGTGTGGCCTGGTTGCGCTGAACGCTTCGGCGGACTTCATCGGCCAGTTCATCGGCTTGATTCTGGCGCTGCTGCTGGTGCTGGTGCCGTGGGCTTCGATCAACCTGATCGACTTCTACCTGATCAAGAAGGGCGAGTACGACATTGCCTCGATCTTCCGCGCTGATGGCGGGATCTACGGGCGTTTCAACCATCACGCGATCATTGCCTATGCGTGCGGGATCCTGGTGCAGCTGCCGTTTGCCAATACGGCGCTGTATGTGGGGCCGTATTCGAATATTGTCGAAGGGGCGGATTTGTCGTGGCTGTTTGGGTTGATCGTGACGGTGCCGCTTTACTATTGCCTGGCTACGCGAGGCAAGGCTGAGAAAGTTGTGCGGGCCCTCAGCGTCAACGATTGAGGGCAGTGACTGGGGCCGCAACGCGGCCCCAGCTGTTTCAGATCAAACCTTGAACTGCGCCACCATGCCGTTCAAATCCACCGCCAAGCGCGACAGATCCTGCGCCGCCGCACTGGTCTGGTTGGCCCCCGCCGAGGTCTGCATCGCCAGATCGCGAATGTTCACCAGGTTGCGATCCACCTCCCGCGCCACCTGTGCCTGTTCCTCCGAAGCACTGGCGATCACCAGATTGCGCTGGTTGATCGACGCGATGGCCTCGGCAATTACCTCCAGCGCTTGCCCGGCACCCTGTGCCACTTCCAGTGTACCGGTCGCCCGGCCTTGGCTGCTGTGCATGGCCGTCACCGCCCGCTCGGTACCGTTCTGGATCCCGGCGATCATCTGCTCAATCTCCGCAGTGGACTGCTGGGTGCGGTGGGCGAGGGCGCGTACCTCGTCGGCGACCACGGCAAAACCCCGGCCGGCCTCACCGGCACGCGCGGCTTCGATGGCGGCATTGAGTGCCAGCAGATTGGTCTGCCCGGCGATCGCCCCGATCACATCGAGCACGCGGCTGATCTCGTTGGCATTGTTAGCCAACTGCTCGATCTCGGCAGAGGTGCCGGTGACGTCATCGACCAGGTGCTGGATTGAGGCCAGCGCCTGATTGACCTGTTCGCGGCCATCGCGGGTAGTGCGGTCGGCGCCCTGGGAGGCGTCGGCGGTGCTCACCGCATTATTCGCTACTTCCTCGACGGCAGCGGTCATCTGATTCACGGCTGTGGCCGCCTGGTCGATTTCCGCGCTTTGCTGATGCAGGCCGCGGCTGGTGTCTTCCGTCACGGTGTGCAGTTCTTCCGAGGCCGATGCAAGTTGGTCGGACGAGGCGGCGATCTTGCGCAGGGTGTCGCGCAGGCTGGCCTGCATGCGGCTCAGGGCACGCAGCAGCAGGGCTGGCTCATCGCGGCCGGTGACCTTGATGTCCTGGGTCAGGTCGCCGGTGGCCACGCGTTCGGCCACGGCCACGGCATCGGCCAGCGGCACGACGATGCTGCGGGTGAGGGCAGTGGCAATGGCGGCCAGGGCGAGCATGATCACCAACAGCGCGCCAATGACGGCAGTAAAAGCTTCGTCGGCCACATCGCTGCTGCGCTGCGAGGCCTGATCGGCACCGCTTCCGTTATAGCTGATCAACGCCGTCATGGCTTTCATCATGCTGTCGGCGTACTGGGTAAGGGGGCCGGCGATCTGTTGCTTGGCCTCGTCCATACGTCCGCCAGCGATGTCCTGCAGCACCCGGGCCTGGAGGTCGAGGTACTGTTGGTGGGCGGCATTGAAGGTGTTGAACAGGGCACGGTCATCGGCGGCGATGATCGTGGCCTCATAGTCCTTCAGGCCATCGTTGAGCTGTTGGTTGATGCCTTTGAGCAGGTCGATGTTGCGCAGGCGCTCGCTGGGGCTGTCATCCAGCGCGGCGCGCAGTGTGACGGCGCGGGCGCGGCCGAGGTTGGTGCTGATTTCACTGAGGGCGACCACGGCGGGCATCCAGGTCACACGGATTTCATCCGTGGCCTTGTCCATCTGCCGGGTTTCGTAGAGTGCGGTAAGGCCCATGGCCATGACCAGAACGCCCAACAGGGCGAATGCGCTTGCCGCGCGAGTGCCGATCTTCATATTCCGTAACTGCATGGAATGCTCCTTGACGGTGGCGTGCAGGCGTCAAGAGCATGGACGGAAGGCCGGGTCACCGGGGTGATGCCAAGCTCTCGATGCGCTGCGGATTTAAGTGTGTGCCTCACCCTCTTGAATAGTTTTTGATTTCAATGATGCCATATGGCCAGCATTATTGACCAGTCATTCAATGTAACGACCAGAACTGACAAAACCGTCATTTGTTGACGGTTTTGTCAGGAAGTTGCCGTTAAACGATGGCGATTGCCGGGTCTGCGGCAGCCAGGGCCAAGGCGCGATCAGCGGCTGGCGGGTAGATCCAGATCCCGTTGATCTGGCGCTTGAGATTCTTGCCTTCCTGGCCCTCGAGTTTCAGCTCGCGCTCCCAGCCTTCGCTGAACGCCGCGCCCCAGCCACCGAGGTCCAGGCACGTTACGTACTTGGGCTGGCGGTAGATCACCGGCTGTTCGCCGAGCAGGTCGGCCATGGCGTTGTTGCCCGAGTGGCGGCCCATGGGGATGGCGTGCTGGCAGGTCATCAGGGCATGGTTGCCCAGTTCATCGACGGCGGCCCAGGCGGTGTCGCCGGTGGCGTAGATGTGTGCCTGGCCGATGACCTTGAGGTGGTCGTCGACCTTGAGGCGGCCAAAGTTGTCACGCTCGCCGGCCACTTGCGCGGTCAGCGGGCTGGCTTTGACGCCCACGGTCCAGATCACGGTCTTGCTGGCGATGTACTCGCCGTTGTCCAGGGTCACGCCACCGGCATCGACCGCGACCACCGAGGTACCGGCCAGCCACTCAACACCGGCATGTTCGCAGGCGGAGACGATTGCTGGCGTGATGCCCGCGCCCAGCGCTTCCCCAACTTTCGCGCCACGGTCGACCACCAGCACGCGCACGGCGGCGTCGCCGAGCACGGCACGCAAGCGGTCCGGCATTTCAGTCGCGGTCTCGATACCGGTAAAGCCACCGCCGCACACCACCACGGTGTTGCGTGCCGGCGAGGCGGGCAGGGCAGCCAGGCCCGCCAGGTGCTGCTCAAGGTGTACGGCCGACTCCATCTGGTCGACATCGAAGGTGTGTTCGGCAAGGCCTGGGACTGCCGGGCGTGCCACCTGGCTACCGGCGGCGAGGATCAGGCGGTCGTAGGCGATCTGCTGGGGTTGGCCATTGGCGTCGGTGAAGCTGACGCTCCGCGCTTCGCTGTCGATGGCCTGGGCATGGCCTTCGATGAAGTGGACGCCCACGGCTTCGAACAACTCACTCAGCGGCGCCTTCATGCCATGCACGTCGGCTTCATAGAAGCGCGGGCGGATGCGCAGTTCCGGCTGAGGGGCCAGCACGCTGATGCTCAGGTCGTCGCGCTGGGCCTGGTCGAGCAGGCGGGCGGCGCTGAGGGCGCTCCATACACCGGCAAAGCCGGCACCGATGATCAGGATGTTCGATTTCATGAAGGTGCTCCTTGGGTAATGGGGCTTCGAGGGTTTGTGTGTCTCTCGAATAACTGCGACTGTATTGATCGTAGTTAAGAGCCGCAAGCTTTTTTTGCGTTCGGGGCTTGTCACTGCCTCAGAGGAAATCGCTGAAAAGCGCATATTTGGCGGTTTAAGAGGTGTTTTTGCTAGGTTTGCGTGGCGACGAGCGGGGCATTTTCACTTTGCCAATGTGTAGGGATCAGCGTACTATTTGCGACAAATCTAGTCGGAGATTGATATGTCGCTCTACAGTGCGGGTGTCGAATACGGCATCCATTGCCTGCTGTACCTGGTGGACGAGCGTGGGGACACCCGCGAGTCCAGCGTGCGCGACCTGGCGGAGCTGCAGGGTGTGCCGCAGGAGTACCTGGCCAAGGTCTTCACCAAGCTGGCCCGTGCCAAGCTGGTCGCTGCGACTGAAGGCGTGCGTGGCGGCTTTCGACTGGCCCGGCCGTCGGACGAGATCACCGTGCTGGATATCGTCAATGCCATCGATGGGCCGAAGAAGATCTTCGACTGCCGTGAAATCCGCAGCCGCTGCACGCTGTTCGACGGCTCGCCACCGGGCTGGGCGACCGAAGGCACCTGTGCGATTCATGCCGTGATGCTGGGTGCGCAGAAGCGTATGGAAGAGGCGCTGGCGCAACAGACCATTCTCGACCTGTCGCGGCGCTTCGGGCGCAAAGCCCCAGCGGAATTTGGCCAGCAGGTCAATGACTGGATGGGCGAGCGGCGGATCCCGGCCAGCCAGTCTTGAACAGGCGGTGACCCTCAGCGCGCCTCGTGTTGCCTGCGGTACGCGCCTGGCTGCAAGCCCACCGCTTTGGCAAACGCGCGGGTGAATGCCGCCACCGACTGATACCCCACCTGAGCACCCACTTGCTCAACGGTGTTGCCCGCCTGCAGCAGCTGGCAGGCATGACGCATGCGCAAGGCCAGCAATACCTGCCCCGGTGATTGCCCGGCCACATCCACGAAGCGTTTGAAAAACGCCGAGCGCGACAGGCCCGTGCACGCCGCCATGCTTTCCAGTGTCCACGCCTGCCCGGGTTGTTCGATCAATTGCGCCAACAACCCGGCGAACGCTGGCTGTCGGGCGAGGGCGACCAGCCCGCCGAGCGCATGCCCACCATGTACCTGCTGACGCAGTACATAAAGGAATAGTAGGTGGGTCAGCCGCTCCAGCAATGTTTGCGAGGGCGAGCGTCGGCATTCTTCCAAGATCAGTTCGAACAACGCACGCGCGGCATGTGCGTCCGGCTCATCAGCGCGCAGTACGATCCAGTCGGCCAAGCCCTCGACGATCAGTGACGACAGCCCCGGGCGGAAATCAAAAAAACCGCACACCAGTCCCACACCGTCGTTGGCGTTGGCATCCAACTGCTGCATCGTCTGGCGCGGTTGGGCGCATGCGCTCAGCGGGTCTTGGTCGCTGGACAACCGATAAGCCAAGTCACGCAGCAGAAACACCGCATCCCCGGCCTCCAGGCGCACGGCCTCGGCCTTCCCATCGATGTGCAGCCAGCAGTGCCCCTGTACCACCAGGTGGAAACTGGCGCGGCCCATGCCCTGGGTGCTGGCGTGCCAGCCACCGCAATAGCGGCCGACATGGAACAGGCTGGCGTCCAGCTCAAGCCCTTCTAATAACCAATCGACGAGGTGGCTGGATGAAATCATCTAATGCAAAGACTCAGGAGCAAGGAAAGGCGACTGATGAATATGGAGCGTGATTCTTATAACCAACAGACTGTAGGGACACTCATCGAAGGAGTCCACTCCATGTCTTCGCGCATTACTTTACACACGCTGCAGAGCGCCCCGGAAGCGGCTCGTCCGTTTCTTGAAAATGCCCAGAAAAATTCCGGCTTCATCCCCAACCTGCTCGGCGTGCTGGCGAATGCCCCAGCGGCCCTGGAAACCTACGTGACCGTCTCGGCCTTGAACGGCAAATCCGAGCTGACCCTGGCCGAGCGTGAAGTGGTGCAACTGATCGCTGCTACCCAGCACGGCTGCGACTTCTGCGTGGCTGGCCACACCGCCGTGGCCCTGAACAAGGCCAAGCTGCCGCAGGAAGTGGTCGATGCGCTGCGCGCCCGTGGCGAACTCCCGGACGCACGCTACGAGACGCTGGCTGCATTCGCCCGCGAAGTCATCGCCACCCGTGGCAATGTCAGCGAAGCCACTTACCAGGCGTTTCGCGAAGCCGGTTTCACCGAGGGCAACGCGCTTGAAGTGATTCTTGGTGTGAGCCTCGCAACCCTGTGCAACTTTGCTAATGTGTTCGCCCAGACGCCGCTCAACGACGAGCTGAGCAAGTACCGCTGGCAGCCTGCGTAATCCGCACAGAGCGCCGCGGCGCCTGCTGATCAAAAGGAGTAGGGATATGCTTGATGCTGGATTTGCGCAGTGGCTGGATGCCAATGCCGAAGCAATCGACCAAGGCCAGTGCGACCCGCAGCTGGTGTTGGCCCACATCGCCGAGTCGCAGTTGCTGCGCGTGGGTGTCGACCCGGCACTGGGAGGCAGCGGCGGTGAAGTGACTGACGCGGTTGAGGCCATTGCCGCCATCGCCAGCCATTCACTGGCATCGGCGTTCGTGTGCTGGGGCCAGCGCGCCTTTATCGAATACCTGCTGCAAAGCCCCAACCAGGCGCTGCGCGAACGCCTGATGCCGGGATTGCTGACGGGCGAACAGGCGGGCGCCACCGGCCTTTCCAATGCCATGAAATTTCTCTCCGGCATCGAGGCACTGCAGGTGCGCGGCCGCCCGCAAGCCGATGGCTGGGCGCTCGAAGGGCGCCTGCACTGGGTGACCAACCTGCGCAAGAGCGGCTTCGTGGTGGCAGCGGCCATCGAAGACGATGCGGGCGGCGCGCCGTTCGTGCTGGCCATCCCGTCCGATGCCCGCGGCCTGGAGCGTTCGGACGACCTGGCACTGATGGGCCTGCAATCGAGCAATACGGCCGCATTGGCATTCCATCAGGTAGACCTAAGCCGCGACTGGCTGCTGCACGAAAACGCCCGAGAGTTCCTGCCCAAGGTGCGCCCGGCATTTCTCGCCCTGCAGTGTGGCATGGCCATCGGCCTGGCACGGCGCTCGCTGGACGAAGTGCATGAGCATCTGCATGGGCGTCTTTCGTTCCTCGAAGAGCACCGCCAGGTACTCAAGGAACGCCTGGAAAACACCGTGGCCGAACTCAAGCATGGGTTGCTCGAAGGGCGTTTTCAGGGCCAGCCGGCCGCGCTGTTCAAGCTCCGCATCACCTTGGCCGAATGTGCCTCCGACGCCGTACAACTGGAGCTGCAGGCCAGCGGTGGCAAGGCTTATCTGGACGAATTCGGCGCCGGTTTCGCGCGCCGCTGGCGTGAGTCGGCGTTCGTGCCGATCGTCACCCCGAGCCTGGTGCAACTGCGCGCCGAACTGCACCGGCAGGCGGCCAGCGCATGAGCCGAGTGTTGCTCGAAGCCCGCGACATCAGCCTGGGCTACCCGCGCGACGGCGGCTGGCAGGAAGTGCTGGCGCGCTTCGACCTGCAGCTGGCGCCGGGGGAGGTGGTGACCATCCTCGGCCCCAGCGGTGTCGGCAAGTCCAGCCTGTTGCGGGTGCTGGCCGGTCTGCAGCAACCGCGAGGTGGTAGCGTGAGCCTGCACGGCGAACCGCTGCAAGGCCCGCACCCACGCCTGGCGGTGGCTTTTCAGGACCCCAGCCTGCTGCCCTGGCTGAGCCTGGAAAAGAACGTCGCCTTCGGCCTGGATTTCGCCCGCCAACCCAAGCTGGCCGCAGCTGAGCGCCGCGCGCGCATCGACCATGCGATCGCCGCCGTGGGCCTGGTGCATGCGCGCGATCACTACCCGGCGCAGCTGTCGGGCGGCATGGCCCAGCGCACCGCGCTGGCCCGTTGCCTGGCCCGCCAACCCGAAGTGCTGCTGCTCGATGAGCCCTTTGGGGCGCTGGACGAGGTGACCCGTGCCGACATGCAGCAATTGCTCTTGCAATTGATCGCCACGCACAACACCGCCGCGGTGCTGATCACCCACGATATTGACGAAGCCTTGCTGTTGTCCGACCGGGTTCTGCTACTGGGCAACCACCCCGCGCAGGTTCTCGGCCGATGGCACATCGACCTGCCGCAGCCGCGGGCGCAGCGAGTCGAAGAACTGGGCGCTTTGCGCATCGACATCCTCAAAACCCTTCGGCGGGCAAGCCGCACAGCCGAACCTTCCTCTTCCTCGTTGCCCTCGGAGGCTGTCCATGTGCATGGATGACTGCTGTTCCACTTCTTCGCGTCGCGATTTCCTCAAGCTCAGTGCCATGCTCACCGCCGCTGGCGCCTTGCCGCTGCTGTCGAGCCTGCAGGCGCGCGCGGCCGCCGAGCCGGACGCGCCAGTGCGCATCGGCTACCTGCCGATCACTGACGCCACGCCGTTGCTGGTGGCGCACAACAACGGCCTGTTCGAGGCCGAAGGCATCAAGGCCGAGCGCCCGGTGCTGCTGCGCAGCTGGGCCCAGGTGATCGAGGCGTTCATCTCGGGCCAGGTCAACGTGATTCACCTGTTGTCGCCGATGACCGTGTGGGCGCGTTATGGCAGCAAGGTGCCAGCCAAAGTGGTGGCCTGGAACCATGTCGGCGGCTCGGGCCTGACAGTGGCGCCGGACATTACCGACATGAAGCAGCTGGGCGGCAAGACCGTGGCCATTCCGTTCTGGTACTCGATCCACAACGTGGTGCTGCAGCAGATGCTCAACGACAACGGCCTCACGCCTGTGTCCAAGCCGGCCAACGCAGCGCTGGCCGCCAACGAGGTCAACCTGCTGGTGCTGCCACCGTCGGACATGCCGCCGGCCCTGGCCAGCAAGCGCATTGCCGGTTACATCGTCGCCGAGCCGTTCAACGCCCTGGCCGAGAACCTAAAGGTCGGCCGGGTGCAGCGCTTTACCGGCGATGTCTGGCGCAACCATGCCTGTTGCGTGGTGTTCATGCACGAACATGACCTCAACAACCGCCCCGAGTGGTCGCAGAAGGTGGTCAACGCTATCGTCAACGCGCAGCACTGGACCCGCGACCACCGCGCCGAAGCGGCGGCGCTGCTGTCCAAGTCCGGCCCCAACAAGTACACCCCGCATGAGCCGGCGGTGCTGGCCAAGGTCCTGGCACCTGCCGCCGAAGACCGAGCCGGTTACATCGCCAGCGGGGCCATCCAGCACCAGCAGTGGGACGAGAAGCGCATCGACTTCCAGCCGTACCCGTTCCCCAGCTACACCGAGGAACTGGTCAAGCGCCTGAAAGGCACGCTGATTGAAGGCGAAAGTGGTTTCCTAGCCGGGCTGGATCCGGCGCAGACTGCCCGCGACCTGGTCGACGACCGCTTCGTGCGCAATGCCATTGCCGCCGTCGGCGGCCCGTCGGTGTTCGGCATCGCCGACAGCTTCGAGCGTAGCGAGGAGTTTGTGGTCTGATGCGCAAGCACGTCGTACATGCAGGCCTGGGTATGGCTGGGCTGCTGGGGTTATTGCTGTTGTGGTGGGCCGGGGTGGGGCTGTTTGGCGAGGTCGATGGCCTGTCGGCACGCTTCTCGCCCCAGGCGACCTTGGCCAGCCTCGCCGAGTTGCTGGGGCAGGGTGAGGTCTACGGACATATCTGGGTCAGCCTCAAGCGCATTCTGATCGGCCTGTTGCTGGCGTTGTTGATCGGTGTGCCACTGGGCCTGCTGGTGGGCAGCTACCGGCACCTGGAGGCGGCGACCACACCGGCCTTCCAGTTCCTGCGAATGATCTCGCCCTTGTCGTGGATGCCGGTGGTGGTGATGCTGATGGGCGTGGGTGACCAGCCGATCTACTTCCTCCTGGCATTCGCGGCGCTATGGCCGATCCTGCTCAACACCGCCGCTGGCGTACGCCAGCTGGACCCGCGCTGGCTGCAACTGAGCCGCAGCCTGAGCGCCACGCGCTGGGAAACCTTGTGCAAGGTGATCATCCCCGGAGTGATCGGCCATGTGCTGACCGGCGTGCGCTTGGCCATCGGCATCCTGTGGATCGTGCTGGTGCCGTGCGAGATGCTGGGGGTGAGTGCCGGGCTTGGGTACTTCATTCTCGATACCCGTGACCGCCTGGCGTACTCGGAACTGATGGCGATGGTGCTGCTGATCGGCGTGCTGGGGTTCATGCTCGATGCCCTGGCGCGTGGGTTGCATCGGCGTTGGGTGCATGGCTGAAATCGCTGGGGCTGCAAGGCAGCCCCAGCCCATCAATGCACGGTCTTGCGTTGCCGCACACATTCCCGAGCCAACTCCGTCAACTCATCCAGCCACTCATCCCGCTGCTGCTCTGCATCGATCATCGCATCCTCACCCTGCTGATTGAGCAGGTAGGTATGAATCTGATGCACCTCGGTGGTCTGGTAGATCGGCGCGATATCCAGCCGCCCGATCAACGCACCGCTGGCCTGCCCGGTGCTGCTCATCAACACCTGAGGGCCACTGGCGGCCACCACCTGCATACCCATCGCTTCGAACCAAGGTACCTGCTTGACGGAAGCGTTCAGCTCGACACTGGCAAAGCGCGCCTGCACATCCGTCAGCAAGGCGCGGCCGACACCCTCGCGGCGATGCTCGGGCACCACGGCGAGAAACGCCAACGCACAAGCATCTGGGTTGTCCTGGGCCGGCAGGGTCAGGGCAAAGCCGAGCATGTGGTCCGGCGCATCGGCGTCCAGGGCCAGGGTCAGTTGCACGGCCAGACCTCGGGTGCCGTCCATGGCCTGCAGGTATTGATGCACCTCCATGCCGACACCGTACTGGTACAGCGGGTACAAAGGGTTGTCGGTACGAATGGCGACGCTGCTCAGTTCGCCGACGTGATGGATCACCAGTTCGCGGATCTGGTTCTGGAAGGACTCGGGCGGCACGCTGTCGAGGCGGCTCAGGATGAACATCGGTGGACGGGCTCCGGCTGCGGTGGAATCACCCCGCGCCGGATTGGCGCGGGGTGCACAGTCTAAACCCTTTTTGCGCGGTCAGCCTTGTGGCTGCATCGCCGCAAGCATCAGGTCGAGGTTTTGCACCGCTGCGCCCGAGGCGCCCTTGCCCAGGTTGTCGAACACGGCCGTAAGCAGCACTTGGCCGTGCTCGGGGTTGGCGTACAGGGCCAGGCGCAGGTCGTTGCTGTCGTTCAGCGCCTCGGGGTCGAGCGGCGTGGCGGGGCCGTGCTGATGTAGTGGCATGACCTTTACGTGACGGGCGCCCTGATAGTGCCGTTCAAGGCACGCCTGCAGCTGTTCGGCGCTGACCTGGCCTGGCAGCAGGCGTAGTTGCAACGGGATGCTCAGAACGATGCCCTGGCGATAGGCCGCATAGCCGGGCAGGAACATCGGCCGGGCCGACAGACCCGCGTGCAGCTGGATCTCCGGCACATGTTTGTGTGCAAGCTCAAGGCCATAAATCTGCAAGGTTGGCGCCTGCTCCGCACCGGGTTGCTCATGCCGCTCGACGGCCGCACGGCCACCACCGGAATAACCGGAGATGGCATGGATGCTCAGCGGATAATCGGCGGGCACCAGGCCTGCCTGGACCAGCGGGCGCAGCAGGGCGATGGCACCCGTTGGATAGCAGCCTGGGTTGCTGACGCGCTTGGCGTGAGCGATACGCTCAGCCTGTCGTTCATCCAGCTCCGGCAGGCCATACACCCAGCCGGGTGTGGTGCGGTGTGCGGAACTGGCATCGATTACTCGCACGGCCGGATTATGGATTGCCTCAACGGCCTCCCGGGCAGCGGCGTCGGGCAGGCAAAGCAGGGCGATGTCGGCGCTGTTGATCGCCTCGCGTCGGCGTTGTGGGTCCTTGCGATCGGCCTCGGGCAGGGTCAGCAAACGCAGGTCGTCGCGGCCGTGCAGGCGCGCGTGGATCTGTAGGCCGGTGGTGCCTTGGTCGCCATCGATGAAGACAACAGGGATGTGCATGGTCGGGATCCAATGAGAGGGGGTGGCCTATGCTCGCCTGTGGCCTAGGTAAAGGAAATTTGAATATCATGACGCTGTTATTCAGATTTTCTGAACCTAAACATCTGGACTCACCCCATGCGCGAAATCAGCCTCGACCGCCTCCGCACCCTGGTGGTCATCACCGACCTGGGTTCATTCGCCGAGGCCGCCCGGCAACTCAATCTGGCGCCGCCGACCATCAGCCTGCACATCGCCGAACTGGAAGCGCGGGTTGGCGCACCGCTGCTCACCCGCAATCGTAATCAGGTACGTCCGACGGCCATCGGCGAAACCCTGTTGACGCGTGCACGACGCCTGCTGGCCGATGCCGACCTGGCGCTGGATGAAGTACGCCGACAGGTCGAAGGCCTGACCGGCCGGGTGCGGCTTGGCGCCTCGACCGGGGCCATCGCCCACCTGTTGCCCAAGGCGCTGGAGCACTTGCGCGTGGCCCACCCAGGCATCGATGTGCAGGTTCAGGTGCTGACCTCCCAGGCGTCCCTGGCGCGGTTGCGCGAAGGTGCCCTGGATATCGGCCTGGTGGCCTTGCCGCAGGTGGCGGGCAAAGGCATCAAGCTCACCCCCTGGCGGCGCGACCCGATCCTCGCCTACGTGCCCGCCGACTGGCAGCCGCCGGCCAGGGTCACTCCGGCCTGGCTCGGGCAGCGGGCGCTGATCCTCAATGACAGCAGCACTCAGCTGTCGCGGGTGACCGGTGAATGGTTCGCAGCGGCCGGGTTGTACCCCGAGCCGCGGATCGAATTGAACTTCAACGATGCCATCAAGAGCCTGGTGGGCGCGGGCTATGGCGCCACCTTGCTGCCCCAGGAAGGCGAGGTAAACGAGCTGGACCCACGCATCGCCCGCCGGCCGCTGCGCCCGGGGTTGTGGCGGCAGCTCGGTATTGCCTGCAGGGAAGGGCAAACCGAGCGGGCCACAGGGTTTGTACTGGAGGCGCTGGAGCAATTGCGTGCGCCGCATACCCTGTGGGAGCGGCTTTAGCCGCGAAGCAAGCGACGCGGTGGATGGCACCGGCTCTGCCGGTGTTCGCGGCTAAAGCCGCTCCCACAGTCGCATGCTGAATCAACCTCGCTCGCGCTGCCTCACTGCAGTCACTGTCTCGCCGCCCACCCCCCAGTTATCCGTCGGCACTTCCTCGATCACCACGAAGGTGCTGGCCGGCGGCTTGCCCAACACCTGCTGCAGCAACTGTGTGGTGCCTTCGATCAATTGGCGTTTGTGCTCGGCGCTGACCCCTTCGTCGGTCACGCGAATATGGACATAAGGCATGGCTGTTCGCTCCTCTGCTCAGTGCCAGGTGCCGGCGGTGCTGCCGCCGTCGACCGGCAGGATGACGCCGCTGACGAAGCGCGCGTCGGTCAGGTACAGCACGGCGTCCACCACATCCTGCGGCGAGCCGGTACGGCCACTGGGCGACAGCGCGCCCAGGCCTTCGACATTGCCGCTGTGCAGCGGGGTATCGATGATGCCCGGGGCCACCGCATTGACTTGCACGCCGCTGGCGGCCAGTTCCAGGGCCAGGCCTTTCACCGCCTGGTTCAGCCCACCTTTGACCAGCACCGGCAGCAGCGCCGGAACGCGGGTATCCGGCTGCAGGGCGAGGGACGCGGTGATGGCGATGATGTGCCCGTGGCCTTGCTTGGCCATGATCCGCGCCGCCGCCTGGGCCGGGTAGAAGAAGCCCTTGAGATTGGTACCGACCAGTGCGTCGACATCCGCTTCGGTGTAGTCGATGACCGGTTTGGGAATGAAGATCCCGGCGTTGTTGATCAGGATGTTTACGCTCCCGAAACTCTCGATGGCGGCGGCGAACAGCCGCTTGGCGGTGTCCGCCTCGGCGATGTCACCGGCAACGCCAATGAAGCGTTGGGGTTGACCGAGGCGGGCGGCAGCCTGGTCAAGGCGTGCCTGGCTGCGGGCATTGCCGACCACGTTGTCGCCACGATCGAGGAACGCCTCGGCAAGGGCGAAGCCCAGGCCGCTGGAGGCCCCGGTGATGATGACGGTTCTTGGCTGGGTCATGCTTGCGTTCTCCGAAAAGTGAGCCGGCGGCTCGTTGTGACAGCCACTTTAGGCTGCAACGCAGGCTTGAAAAATGAGCCGTATAGCATTTCAATCCATACATCATGTAATCAATAGAGCCGCCATGACCCGCCATTTCGATGACTTGCAACTGGGTAGCCTGGAACTGTTCTGCCTGGCCGCCGACAGCGGCAGTTTTACCGCTGCAGCCACGGAGGCAGGTGTCACGCCGGCTGCGGTAAGCCGCAGCGTGGCGCGCCTGGAAGAGCGCCTGGGTGTGCGCCTGTTCGTGCGCACCACCCGGCAGATGCGCCTGTCCGAAGCGGGGCAGGCGTATTACCAGCAGTGTCGCCAGGCACTCGGGCAATTGGTCGAGGCCGAGCGCCAGGTCACGGGCGGGCAGGTCGCCCCCAGCGGTCGCTTGCGCATCAGTGCGCCCACGCCTTATGCCCATCACCGCTTGCTGCCGTTGCTGCCGACGTTTCGCCAGCGCTATCCGCAGGTGCAGGTGGACGTGCATGTCAGCAATCGAAATGTCGACTTCGCTGAGGAGCCTTTCGACCTCGCCATACGCGGCCGCGAGCCTGGTGACTCACGCCTTGTGGCCAGGCGCCTGGAGAATGCCCCGCTGGTGGTGGTGGCTACCCCTGATTACCTGGCACGCAAGGGCACGCCGCAAGTGCCGGAAGACCTGGCCGAGCATGACTGCATCCAGTTCGAGCTGGCCAGTACGGGCCGTCGACCGCCGTGGAGTTTTCGCCGGGATGGCCGCGAGGTTGAAATCGAGACGCAAGGCAACTTCACCTGCCTGGGCGACTTTCTCGCCACCACAACGCTGGTTCGTCATGGTGGCGGTCTGATGCAGGCCTATCGCTTCACCGTGCAGGACGCCCTGGCCAGCGGCGAGCTGGTGGAGGTGCTGGGCGAATACGGCGGCACCTCACGGCCGTTCATGCTGATCTACCCGCAGGCCCGGCACATGCCGCAGCGGGTGCGGGTGTTCATCGACTTCCTGCTCGCCGAAGTGGGACGCTCAACGGCTTGATCCGAGGCGCGGGGACGCTTGGCCGACTATGCTGGTTGCTGCGTCGAGCCAATGTATCTCGATGACCCTTCCGATTTCCCAGGAGAACGCTCCATGAAATCCATAGTCCTGCTGGTATTAGCGTCTGTGTTGAGTGTTGCTGCCCATGCTGATCCGAAGACAAACTGCGATGCGAAGATCAATGAGCTGGAGAATGATCACAAGGCCAGCGGCCAGGCGATGCACGGTGGCATGGCCCATGACTTCAAGGTGAAGTGGGAAGAAGCCAAGAAGGCGCGCGATGCGGGGGATTTCACCAACTGCCAAAAGGCAGCAGACCAGGCTAAAACCATCTACAACAAGGCGCGTAGCAAGTAGCGATGTGTGAGTGCCGGCCTCTTCGCGCCGAACCGTCGCGAAAATGCCGGCACAGCCAACCTCAGAACCAACGATCGTTCTTTTTCCGCCCACGGGTCAACGCCGGCAGGATCAACCCCATCAGCAACCCCGCACCGGCGATGCTGCCGCCGTAAACCATGTAGCGCATCATCACCTGCTTGTTCTCATCGCCCAGACGCGCCTGGGTGTCGCGCAAGGTCGACTGGGTCTGGTCGAGCTGTTCGTTCAGCGCCTTGTTGCGCGCTTCCAGTTCATCGACCAGCTGCTTGCGCGAATCGAGGGTTTCCTGCATGCCCTGCACGCGGTTCTTCCAACTATCGTCGATGCTCTTGAGCTGCCCCGACAAATCGGCCACTTGCGCATCGAGCTGTGGCAGGCGTTCATTCTGGCCCGGCACCGATTGCAGATCGCTGGAGAGGATCCACACCACGTCGCCGTTCTGCCCGCGCACCTGGCTGTAGTTGCCCTGGCTGCCGACCAGGGTCAGCTTCTGCCCCGACTTGAGGGTGCCGACGATGCGGTGGCCGTCGGTCGGGCCGCTGCGCACGTAGGTGCTCAGGCTGTCACTGACCCAGCGCGCATCACTGGCCGGCTCTTCGGCATGCACAGGGGCGGCGAGGGCCACCAGGGCGGCGATCAGGCTGCCGCGCAGGGCAGGGAGGGCAAGGGAGGCTGGGCGGGATTCAGGCATGTTGGGTCTTCGCTGCAACAGGAAAAATAGGCCCTCCAGACTCGGCGTCGTTGGAGGGCCGGCGAACCGGTCGGTGAATTGACCGCCAGCGAAAGACCGCATTTTTGTAAGCGGGTTCACTGCTTAGCGTAGGAATTGTCTGCAGAATGTTGCAAGCGGCGGGCTAGAGCACCTCAGCGAACGGGTTGATTTGTGCGCGCCATGCAGTCCTTGCAGTTGACGATGGTTTCCTTGTCGCCGCTCTGCACATGCACCAGGGTCGAGCCGCAGTGTGCGCAAACCTCCTTACCCGTGCTGGCCGAGGTAACTGGTTTGGGGCGGGGCAGTTGCTTGATGTACTCGGCGATCTTGCGGTCAAGACCGTGACCGTCCTGTTTCAGTGTCACATCGAACAGCACGTGGTTGAGACTGCATCGCGGCGCGTTGTTGTCATAGCCGGACGCGTTGAACTGCCACTGCTCCCTGACGGCTCGCTCGGCCATTGCCAGCATGTTACCGGGTATGGTGTTGCTGGCATGAAGCCGGGTGACCTGGCTGCGCGCAATGAATGCCAGCGCGCCACGTACCGCTGTGCTGGCCAGTGATCGGATATGCCGCAGCGGATGCATGCCGAGCAGTTGCGTGGCCACTTCCGCGGCCTTTTTCCTGGCTTCGAAGGGCAGGCCATGCTCGGCACATCGCGAGGCGATGCACGTGCAGACCTCCTCGATCGACAGTGTCTCGATTGCCTCGGCCAACTCATCGCGCCATTGCGGTTGCGGCCCGCTGGATAATACCTGGTGCAGCGCGCGGTGCAGCGACGTCAGGTTGGCGCGTTGCCGGCCGTCCAGGCTGATATTGGCTATCCAGTAAACCTTGTCACGCCAAGCCTTGGGTGTGGGGTCGTCGCTGAAGGCATCCTGCGGCGAATCGGGGTCGGGCAACAGTACCAGGTCTTCGTGCAACGCCTGCAGAATGGCCGCATCCATGACCGATGAAGGGCTGACCCGTGCGTCCCCGGTGGGCTGTTCTGCCGGGATCAAACGCTCGCCTTGGCTATCCATGCGTACTTCGAGCATGGCCAGCAGTTGCAGCTTGCGGGTGATCGAGAGGCTCTGAAGCGATAGAGTGGCCCGCTTGGCCAACGACCAGTGTTCCTTGATGCGCGTGCGCTGCAACGCGCGCTGATCCAGCACGGCCTGCTGACGCGCTGCCAGGCATGGTTGGCAGGCGCAATCGCGCCGCCAGCGGGAGGGCCCGGGAAAGTAATGGCGATGCGCGCAGGTTTTGCAGAAAGCCATGTGTTCCTGGCGGCTGGTGGCGGTCTTGCTTTTGCGTCGCTCATACAGGCTGGCCTGGCAGTAAGGGCACCTCAAGCTCGCACAACGCACCGGCGGGAAGGCTTTGATCAAGCTACTGGGGGGCACGTCGATGGCGTAGCGTTCGAGCAGTAGCGCAATTCGTTCACCGCCGATGTATTCGCTGTACAGCGCTTCGATCTGTACAGCGGTGAGGTGCTGCAGTTTCGCTTCGAAGTCCGACAAGGCTGGATCTCCCTGTGTTAAGTCGGTAATAACGCACCCTGGGAATGATCGTGCCAGTCTGTTGGCCATGGGAAGTTGGTGGAGGCTGGAAAATTCTCTGATATGTGTAGTCCTTTTCTGGTTTGTTCCAGCCTTGCCCGATCTGCAGTTTTATCCAGGCGACGAAGCGCCATGTCCCCCAACAGCCAGGGTGGATCGAGGGGCTAGACTCAATGTTCCCAGCTCGTCCATGGAGCCCCGCCATGACTGCCAAGAACACGATCTGCCTGTGGTTCGACCACGACGCGGAGGACGCCGCCACGTTCTATGCCAAAACCTTCCCCGACAGCAAAGTGGTCGCGGTGCACCAGGCCCCGAGCGACTACCCGTCGGGCAAGGCGGGGGATGTGATTACCGTAGAGTTCACCGTTATGGGCATTCCTTGCGTGGGCCTTAATGGCGGCAAGGCGTTCAGCCACAGCGAGGCGTTTTCGTTCCAGGTCAGCACCGAGGATCAGGCTGAGACCGACAAGCTGTGGAACGCCATCGTCAGCAATGGTGGCGAAGCGAGCGTTTGTGGCTGGTGCAAGGACAAGTGGGGGATCTCCTGGCAGATTTGCCCACGGGTCCTCATCGAAGCCATCGGCGACCCGGACCGGGCCGCAGCCAAGCGGGCGTTCGATGCAATGATGGACATGGGCAAGATTGACGTGGCCGCAATCGAGGCTGCATTGCGCGGATAGGCCTTACCAGGTGCGGCGAGGCATGTCGCGTTCGGGCAGTGAAAAGGTGAATTCGTGGATGCCGGCTGGCCAGCAATGGCGCAGCATCGAAGCGCAGTTCCCCCAATAATAAAACCAGGGAAAACCGCCAGCCATGATGACCTCGCCGTTCTCGATTCCCGCCCATGCCCGCCGCATCGACCCGGCCCGTCAGCGCGCCGCCGCGCTCAAGGCCGATGGTTCGGTCGACGACAACGACCGTACCGAAATCGGCCCCACGCCGCTGGCCTTCGCCGAATGGGCCGCACTCGGCCTGCCGGCACCGCACCTGCCAAGCATGCGTGAGTACCGCCTGCAGCGCATCCGCGAACAGCTGATCGCCCGAGACCTTGGCGGCATCCTGCTATTCGACCCGCTGAACATCCGTTACGCCACCGACACCACCAACATGCAGCTGTGGACCACCCACAACCCGGCCCGCGCCTGCTTCGTCGCCGCCAGCGGCCATGTGGTGCTGTGGGACTTCCACGGCTGCGACCACCTGTCCGCGCACCTGCCGCTGGTGAGCGAATTGCGCAGTGGCGCTTCGTTCTTCTACTTTGAGACCGGTGACCGTACCGACGAGCATGCCAGGCGTTTCTGTGCTGAGGTCGATCAGCTGCTGCGCACTCATGCCGGCGACAACCGCCGCCTGGCCGTCGACCGCATCGAGGTCGCCGGGTTGCGGGCGCTCGATGCGCTGGGCGTGCAGGTGCACAACGGCCAGGAGGTCACTGAATTCGCCCGCCTGATCAAAGGCCCTGACGAAATACTCGCCATGCGCTGCGCGGTAGCGTCGTGTGAAGCCTCGATCGCCGAAATGCGCCAGGCCATGCGTGCGGGCGCCACCGAGAACGACGTCTGGGCCGCACTGCATTCCGGCAATATCCGCCGCGGTGGCGAGTGGATTGAAACGCGTATTCTCAGTTCCGGTCCGCGCACCAATCCGTGGTTTCAGGAATCCGGTCCGCGCGTGCTCAGCGACGGCGACCTGCTGTCGTTCGATACCGATTTGATTGGCGTTTATGGCTTCTGCGTGGACATGTCACGCAGCTGGATCTGCGGGGGCCTGGAACCTACAGCGGAGCAGAAGCGGTTGTATCGCATCGCCCATGAGCACATCCATCACAACGCCGAAATGGTCAAACCTGGCGTGCGCTTCACCGAGCTCACCCGCAATGGCCATCGCTTGCCGGAAAGCTGCCGGGCGCAGCGCTATGGTGTGATGTTCCATGGGGTAGGGCTGTGCGATGAATACCCCTGCATCCGTTACCCCGAAGACCTTGAGTCCTATGGCTACGAAGGCGAACTGCAGCCGGGGATGGCGTTGTGCGTCGAGGCCTATGTGGGCGAGGTCGGCGGGCGCGATGGCATCAAGCTGGAGAACCAGTTGCTGGTGACCGAGAACGGGTACGAGTTGTTGACCCATTACCCGTTCGAGGACAGCTTCCTGGGCAATTAGGGTTGTTGCACAGCCGCTGTGTGGTTATAGCCCTAACGCCCGCGCCGCCGCGATACCCGTGCCTCGATGTTCTTGCGGCCAATCAGCAGTGGTGGTTTTTCCACCACCGGCTCGTCCGCCAGCCACTTGTACATCACCAGGCAGTCCACCAGACCCAGGCGCGCGTGGCGGTAAGCCTTGGGCAAGCGGCCCACGGTCTCGAAGCCCAGTTTGTGCCACAGCGCCACAGCCACTTCATTGCTGGCCACCACCGAATTGAACTGCAGCGCCAGAAAGCCTTCCTGGCGTGCAAGTTTCTGCGAATGCTCGCACATCAGCCTGGCCACGCCACGGCCACGGGCGGCCTCGGCCACCATGTAGCCGCAATTGCCCACATGGGCGCCGGGGCCTGCTGCGTTGGCTTTGAGGTAATAAGCGCCCAGCAATGCGCCATCGTCCTCGGCCACCAGCGTGCGCAGCGGCAGCTCCAGCCACAGCTGGCGCGCCTGTTCGAAGCTCAGGGCGGGGTCGTAGGCGTAGGTTTCACGGGCCTGGACAATGGCCTGAAAGGTCGGCCAGAAACGCTCGAAGTCGTCGGGCGTCATGGGGCGGATGTGGATCATGGCGGTACCTGCTATGGCTAGGCCGCCAAGTCTGGGTGGCGCGGCGCCGTCGCGCAAGGGCAACGACGCCGCTTGGGCTCAGCCGTTGGCCTTGCCGACCGCGTCCATGGCGCGGGCCGAGTAGACCAGCGCGGCACCGGCGTTCATCGCCACGGCCACGCCCAGGGCTTCGGCGATTTCCTCACGGGTGGCGCCTTGTTTGACCGCCTGCTGCGAATGCACGGCGATGCAGCCGTCGCAGCGGGTGGTGACGGCCACGGCCAGGGAAATCAGTTCGCGGGTCTTGGCGTCCAGGTGGTTGGTCTTGGCACCGGCACCGCTGGCGGTCATGTAACCGGCCACGGTGTCGGGGGACAACTGCTTGAGATCACCGATGCCGGCCATTAGCTGCTTACGGTAGGCGTCCCAGTCCATCATGCTCATCGTCTTCACCTTGATAGGTTGTGCGTCAGGAGCTTTCAGGCTAGTCGAATCTGCGAAGTACGCCTTGACACTCAGATATAGATGAACACCAGCACCAGCGCCGCCACCACCAACCATTTCTCCAGGTAGTAACGCATGCGGTTGCGCTTCTTCAGTGCCTTGCCACGTTCCCGAATCGTGTAAATGCGGGTGAACAGGCGGTTGATCCCGCCGGTCTTGTCGTTGGCATTGTTCGGCGCGGCCGCCGCAGCCATCACGTTGCGGCTAAACCAGCGGTTGAACGCGGTGGCCCAGCGGTACTTCAGCGGGCGCTCGATGTCGCAGAAGAGGATGATGCGGTTGTGCTCGGTGGTGTTGGCAGCGTAGTGGATGTAGGTTTCATCGAATACCACGGCCTCACCGTCACGCCAGGAATACTTCTCGCCATCCACATCGATGTAGCAGCCATCGTCGTTCGGCGTGTCCAGGCCCAGGTGGTAGCGGTAGGAGCCAGCATACGGATCGCGGTGACGCACCAGCTTGGCACCTGGCGGCAGTGTGGCGAACATCGCCGCCTTGACCGTACCGATACCCTGCAGCAGTTCGGTGGTGCGCGGGCACAGGTTCATCGCAGACGGGTGGCTTTCGCCGTACCACTTCAGGTAGAAGCGCTTCCACCCTGTCTTGAAGAACGAGTTGAAGCCGACGTCGTCGTAGTTATCGGACTTTTTGATTTCGCCCACATGCAGCAGCTGCTGGGCTTCCTCGCGGATCTCCTGCCAGTGGTCCTTCAGCGGCTGCAGCTCGGGGAAGGCTTCGACCGGCAGGTAGGGCTTGGCCGGGTGTCGGGAGAACAGGTAGAGGAAGCTGTTGACCGGAGCCAGGAAGCTGGAGTGGTCACCTAGCTGACGGGTCAGCTTGTGACGTACCCGACCGCGCAGGTGAACATAGGCGATCGAGAGGGCGAAGATCAGTACGAGTGCTATTTTCATGGACGATTACTTGTCGAAAAATGGCCATGCGCCATGGCATAAGCCCGCCAGCATAAACAATCGTCGGGGTAGTTTGTACATATTGTTACGTGAATACCGGGCGACTTAGGTGTAATGGCCTACAGACCGCGCAAACGTTTCAGGTTCAGGAGTGCCCATGGTTCAGGATATTCGCCCGAGTGGCGCCCCCTTCAAACGGCTGTTTTTCGCCTTGCCCGTGGGCGATGCCCAACGCCGCGCGATTTCCCAGTGGCGGCGGGGCCTTGAGTTGCGCAGTGGTAAACCGGTGCCCAGCGAGAATTTCCACCTGACCTTGCTGTTTCTTGGTGATGTGGAGACTGCGCAGGTACCGGCGATCTGCGCAGCGGTGGACAACCTGCTCCGGCCCGAAACGCCGTTGCGCTTGCTGCTTGACCAACTGAAGGTTTGGCCGCGTGCCAGCGCACTGGTGCTGGAGCCGCAGGAGACGCCGGCGGCGCTACGCCAGTTGGTCTATGGGCTGCAGCAGGCCATGTTGCCCATGGGCTTTGCCGAGCAAGGGCGTGAATACAGGCCGCACCTGACCTTGTCACGAGACTTTCGCGGTCAGGCACCGGAAGCGAGCGTGGCGCCGGACTTTATCGTCAATGCCCGGCATCTTACGCTCTATGAATCGCGCAAGGGCCGATACTGGCCGCTGGCGCAGTGGCCGTTGTCGGGCTGAGGTTAAACATTCGTTCGCCCACTCGACGGGCGGCCGGAAGCAACGACGACGCGGCAGGACCTTCGCTGTCTTCAAGCAAGGTGGAGCTGAGTACTTCGGCGCCGCAGTAGTCGAAGATGCCATGCTCGATCTGCACGCGCATGGCCTCGCCATAGCCGTGGCGTGCAAAGGTACCGGCATCGGCGCCGGCGATGCCGACCAGGTGCACCTTCATGCCGCGCAGTTTCTTGACCGTCTTGCCACCTTCATAATCGAAAGCCCAGCCATTGCTGAACACACGCTCGACCCAACCTTTGAGCAACGCCGGCAGCGACCACCAGTAGATCGGATAGACCAGCACCAGCGCATCGGCGCGTTCGATGCGCGCCTGCTCGCGCAGCACATCGGCCGGTGGCGCAGCGAGGCGGCGGTGCACGGCATGGTCGGCGACGCTGAAGCGCGGGTCGAAGCCTTCGCTGGCCAGGTCGGCGATTTCACTGGTGTGGCCGGCACTTGCCAAGCCTTCTGCAAGTTGCCCGGCGAGGGCGTGGGTGAGGGAAAGTGGGTCATGGTGACCGACGACGATCAAGGCGTGCATGGTGATTCTCCTAAGGGAAGGATGCGTTGATGCCTTGAGCGCTATATACTCAAGGTAAGTTACGGTTAGTAAGTTACTTTTGGTAGGTAATCGATGTCAAGCGATCAACCAGATCAACCCCGCAAGCGACTTTCCCGTGAGCAACGCCGCCGCCAGCTACTCGATGTGGCCTGGCAACTGGTGCGTGAAGAGGGCACCGAAGCCTTGAGCCTCGGGCGCCTGGCCGAGCAGGCCGGGGTTACAAAACCGGTGGTGTACGACCATTTCGAGACGCGCACCGGGTTGCTGGCGGCGCTTTATCAGGATTACGACGCGCGCCAGTCGCTCATGCTCGAGCAGGCCCTGGGACGTTGTGAGGCGACGTTGGCCAGCCGTGCCAGGGTGATTGCCGAGGCCTATGTGGACTGTGTGATGACGCAGGGGCGGGAGATGCCAGGGGTGTCGGCTGCGTTGGCCGGTTCGCCGGAATTGGAGGCGATCAAGCGTGATTACGAGCAGCCGTTTCTCGACAAGTGCCGGGCGGCTTTGGGCGGTTTCGCGCCGAGCGGGGATATTGGCGCAGCGGGGATGCGCCTGTTGGTGGGGGCGGCTGATGCGTTGTCGCAGGCGGCGGCTGCGGGGGAGCTGGAGGCGGGAGAGGCCAAGGATGAGTTGCAGGCTGCAATCGTTGCCATGGTCGGGCGGCAGTGATTGGGGCCGTTTTGCGGCCCATTCGCGGGGCAAGCCCGCTCCCACAAGAAATGATTTGACGCAAAACCTGTGGGAGCGGGCTTGCCCCGCGATTGGGCTGCGCAGCAGCCCCAGCAATCACACAGGCAAACTCTGGTACGGCAACTCATCCCCAGGACTGCGGGCAAACTGGCGTTTGTACTCGCGGCTGAACTGCGAAGTGCTCTGGTAGCCCACCCGGTGCGCCGCCTGCGCCACGCCAAGCCCTTCGCCAATCAGCATCTGTTGCGCCTTGAGCAAGCGCAGGCGCTTGAGGTATTGCATCGGCGCCATGTCGGTACAACGTTTGAAGTGTTCGTGGAAGGTCGACACGCTCATGTTGGCGCACGCGGCCAATGTCTCCACGTTCAGCGGTTCGGTGTAGTGCTCGCGCAGGTGGGCGAGGGCGGCGCCGATGCGGGCGAAATGCCCCTGCTGTTCGACCAGCGCCCGCAATACGCCGGCCTGCGGGCCGCGCAGCGCGGTATATAGAACCTCGCGAACTCGCGCAGGGCCCAACACCTTGGCGTCGACTGGGTCCTGCAGGCAATGCAGCAGGCGTTCTACTGCATCGCGCATCGGGCCATCGAGCGCCGCCGAGGTCATCGATTGCGGCGTCTGCGCCTGAACTCCTGCGTCGGGTGCCAACCCCATGTTCTGCACCAGCTCACCGAGCACGCCACGGTCGATGTCCACTGCCACGCCCAGTAGCGGTTCATCGGGCGTGGCGAAGGTCTCGCACATGAACGGCACCGACAGTGCCTGCACCAGGTAATGCCCGGCACCGTACTCCAGGGTCCGCGGCCCCAGGCGCGCAAGCTTGCTGCCCTGGGCCAGGATCATCAGGCTCGGTTCGTAGATTTGCGGGCTGCTGGCCACGTAGTGATCCCAGCTCAATACCTGCACCTGGGGCAGGTGCGTGGGGACGAAGCCTGGGCGGGTGGCCAGGCTGCGGATCAGCGTGCACAGCGGGGCGTTGGCGTCGACGTGGCGGGTCAGTTGCATGATGAACCAGGGCAGAGAATCAGACAGTCGCATCATCGCAGATTGGCAATCCAGCGCTAGATGGAGCAGTGAAGGTCCGGAGGATCAGGCATGCATACCGGAGAATCTGCCGTGGGCACGGCAGGCACGCGCGCGCAGAATGCGCCGCCTGAATCGTTTCACTTATTCAAGAGGTCCCGCATGTACACCGCCATCGGTTACGCCGCCCAAACCCCCACCAGCCCGCTGGCCCCCATGACTTTCGAGCGCCGCAGCCCGCGCCCGGATGATGTCGCCATCGAGATCCTCTACTGCGGCGTATGCCACTCCGACATCCACCAGGCCCGCAACGAGTGGGGCATTGCCGTGTACCCGCTGATGCCTGGCCACGAGATCATCGGCCGTGTCACGGCGGTGGGCGACAAGGTTTCGGCGCACAAGGTCGGCGACCTGGTCGGTGTCGGTTGCATGGTCGATTCCTGCCGCCACTGCGAAGCCTGCGCCAAGGACCTGGAGCAGTACTGCCTGGAAGGCCCGACCATGACCTATGCCACCCCTGACCGGGTCGACGGCAGCAACACAATGGGTGGTTATTCCAGCAGCATCGTGGTCAGCGAACACTTCGTGGTGCGCATCCCGGCCGGCATGGACCTGCCCAGCGCAGCACCCATCCTCTGCGCGGGCATTACCACCTACTCGCCACTCAAGCACCATGGCGTCGGCCCCGGCCACAAGATCGGCATCCTCGGCATGGGCGGCCTGGGCCACATGGGCATCAAGTTGGCCAAGGCGCTGGGCGCCGAGGTGACCTTGTTCACCCGCTCCCAGGCCAAGGCCGAAGAAGCTCGCCGCCAGGGCGCTGACCACGTGATCGTGTCCACCGATGCCGAGCAGATGCGCGCGGCCGCCGGCCACTTCGACTTCTTGCTCGACACCATTCCGGTGCAGCACGACCTCAATCCGTACCTGGAAACGCTGAAGTTCGATGGCGTGCACATTCTGGTGGGCCTGATCGAGCCGATCGACCCGGCCGTGCACGCCGCCAACCTGGTGATGAAGCGCCGGGTGCTGGCCGGTTCGTTGATCGGCGGCATCGCCGAGACCCAGGAAGTGCTGGACTTCTGCGCCGAGCACGACATCCGCTGCGACATCGAGATGCTCGATATCCGCAACATCAACCAGGCCTACGAGCGCATGATCGCCGGAGATGTGAAGTACCGCTTCGTGATCGACATGGCCACGCTGCAAGGTTGATCGCTGGCTGCGCTGACGTAGCAGGCATCGTGGCTTGTGAGGCGGGATGTGGACGCGTACCATGCCGGCATTCCCTCCAATAACAAACCCGTGCCTCAGCGCGGCCGCTACTTGGCCCCTGACGCGCGTCCTTTCGCCTTGCCTGCGGAGAACAGACAACCACCCATGAACGGACCCATCCCCACCGACCTGCCGCCGGCTACGGGCGGCGGCAGCTGGCTGAGCGTGATCGCTTTAGCCCTGGCGGCCTTCATCTTCAACACCACGGAGTTCGTGCCGGTGGCGCTGCTCAGCGACATTGGCAGCAGCTTCGACATGACCACCGCGCAGGTCGGCCTGATGCTGACCATCTATGCCTGGGTGGTGGCACTGGCTTCGCTGCCGATGATGCTGCTGACGCGTAACATCGAGCGGCGGCGCCTGCTGTTGTTCGTGTTCCTGGTGTTCATTGTCAGCCACCTGCTGTCGTGGTTGTCGCAGAGCTTTGCCATGCTGCTGGTGAGCCGTATCGGTATCGCCCTGTCGCATGCCGTGTTCTGGGCCATCACCGCCTCGCTGGCGGTACGCGTGGCGCCGCCGGGCCAGCAGGCCAAGGCGCTGGGTTTGCTGGCGACCGGTACTACCCTGGCGATGGTCCTGGGCATCCCGCTGGGCCGGGTGGTGGGCGAGGCACTGGGTTGGCGCGTGACCTTCCTCAGCATTGCCGGGGTGGCGTTGGCCACCATGCTGTGCCTGATGAAGTCGCTGCCGCTGCTGCCCAGTCAGAACTCAGGCTCGCTGCGCAGCCTGCCGATCCTGTTCAAGCGCCCGGCGCTGGTGATCACCTATGTACTGGTAACGCTGGTAATCACCGCGCAGTTCACCGCCTACAGCTACATCGAGCCGTTCGCCCTGCATGTGGCGCAGATCGGTGGCGAACGCACCACGCTGTTGCTGCTGCTGTTTGGCGGCGCCGGTGTGTTCGGTTCGCTGCTGTTCAGCCGTTACAGCGACCGCTTCCCGCATGGTTTCCTGGTTGGCTCGATCGGCCTGCTGGCGGCTTGCTTGCTGTTGCTGCTGCCGCTGTCGGGTAATTTCTACCTGTTCGCCGCGTTGAGCATGTTCTGGGGCGTTGCGATCCTCAGCTTCAGCCTGTCGCTGCAGTCCAAGACCCTGAAGCTGGCCTCCGATGCCACGGACGTGGCCATGGCGCTGTTCTCAGGGATCTACAACATCGGCATCGGTGGCGGAGCGCTGCTGGGCAGTATCGTCAGCAGCCAGATGGGTGTGGCCGATATCGGTATGGTTGGCGGGAGCGTGGCGGTGGTCGGTTTGTTGCTTGCGGTGGCCAGTACACGACGATTTCGAGAAGCGCTTAGTCATTGATTGACCCTGCGCCCCATCGCCGGCTTGCCGGCGATGGGGCCGGTCAAACCCACATCAACCTAGCAGCGCCGCCCAGGCCGACACCAGTAACAACCCCGCCAAGCCCCGGTTGAACCACAGCAACCGCCCTGGCGCCTGCAGCCAGCGCGCACTGCCCACCCCCAGCAGCGCCCAGGCCGCCATGCAGGGCAGGGCGATCAGCAGAAACACCAGCGCCAACTGCCATACTGGCAGCTGGGGTGCGGCAAACACGCCAATCACCGCCACCGCCATCATCCACACTTTCGGGTTCACCACCTGCAACGACGCTGCACTGAGCGCACCAAATGGTCTGGCTGCGCTGACATCCAATGGCTGCCCTGCGCTGCGCAGGATGCGCCATGCCAGCCAGCTCAGCCACAGCACTCCGGTCCAGCTCATCAACTGCTGGGCAAGTGGGTGACGCAGCAGCAACTCACCCAGCCCCAACCCCACCAGCAGCACGACCGCCGCCGCTGCGCCACATCCCGCCAGGATCGGCGCCAGGCAGGCGCGCATGCCGTTGCGTGCACCGTGGCCAAGGATCAACAGGTTGGTCGGCCCCGGGCTGATGCTGGCGACCAGGGCGAAGAGAATGAAGGGCAACAATGCGTGTGACATGCTGAATGGCTCCGATTGAACAGAGCACCATGCTCAAGCATCGCCGCGTGTCAGTCTGGAAGGTTTGTGCAGCGGCGCCGATAGTCCGCCGGCGTCAGCTGGTAGGCACGGCGGAACCAGCGCCCCAGGTGGCTCTGGTCGGCAAAGCCCAAAGCCATGGCCACCTCGGTCGGTGTCTGGCCCTGGGCAAGCAGGCGACGTGCACGGGCCAGGCGCAGCTGGATCAGATAGGCGTGCGGCGCCAGGCCGAAGGCGGCCTTGAATGCCCGGGTCAGGCGGAAACGGTCGATGCCGCAGGCGTGCGCCAGGTCATCAAGGCCGATGTCCTGGTCCAGATGGGCATGCAGGTAATCGCGCGCGCGCTGCGCGGTCAGTGGCAGGCGCGGGTCGGGATTTAGTCGTTTGCGCCAGAGCAGGTGGCCGGTCAGGCAACTGAGCAGGTCGTCGGTCGCGGTTTGCCGGACGATGCGCAGTTCTTCGCCATGCACGGCCTGGAACGCCCGCGCGGTGGCGCCGACCAGGCGCGGGTCATGGCACAGCGGGTCGGCAATGCTCGGCAGGCTGTCGCTGGGTGCCTGCTCGAACAGCTCGCGCAATTCGGCCTCCAACCAGGATGGCTCCAGGTACAGCGTGGAATAGGTGAAGCCTTCTTCGGTCGGCGCGTGGCCGTTGTGAATGTCACCGGGTTCGAGCAGGAAAACATACCCAGGCGTGCTGCGGTGACGCACCCGGCGGCAATCGAACTGCTGTACGCCCTGTTCGGTGTAGCCGACCAGAAAACTGTCGTGCCAGTGTGGGTCGTAGGCGTGGCCGACGAAATGCGCGCGGACCGACTCGATGCCGGTGTCGGCGTCTTGCTTGAGGTCGATCCAGTTGGGCATGGCGAGGTAGCTACAGATGGGCAGGGCAGTTCACCTTACCCCAGACGCACTCGCCGGTTTAGAACATTTGTGCAGGCTGCAGCGCCGCAAAGCGCTCGCGCAGGCACAGGTGAAGCTGCGTCACGGCAGGCGACAGCTGTTTGCGATGCGGGCATACCAGGGTCACCGGGGTGGCCTCGCCCTGGTGCTCCGGCAGCAGCACTTCGAGCTCGCCGGCAGCGATGTTGGCGCTGACATCCAGCCACGACTTGTAGACGATGCCTTCGCCCTCCAGCGCCCAGCGTCGCACCACGTCGGCATCGTCGCTGACCAACGGCCCGCGCACCTGCACGGTGCGGTTGCCAAGCTGCCATTTGTCGTACACCCGGTTGTGCTGTAGGTACAGCAGGCAGTCGTGTTGCTGCAGCTCTTCGGGGCTGCGCGGGCGGCCGTGCCGGGCCAGGTAGCTGGGGGACGCCACCAGCACCCGCCGGTTCCAGGGCGCCAGAGGTAAGGCAATGTAATTGGCGTCCTGGTTCAGGCCATAGCGGATGGCAACGTCCACCGGGTCGCGGCTGAAGTCGGCCATCTGATCAGAAAGAAAGAAGCGCAGGTTCAGCGCGGGGTGCTGACGACGAAATGCGCTCAGCCAAGGCAGCAGCAGGTTGCGGCCGATGTCCGAGGGCGCCGACACCTGCAGCACCCCGCGCAAGGTGCTGTGGCTGCCGTGCAACTGATCATGCCCCTGGCGCAAGGTCGCCAATACGTGCTGGGCGGTGGGCAGGTACAGCTCGCCTTCGGCGGTCAGGCGCAAACTGCGGGTAGTGCGAGCGAACAGGCGCACGTCGAGTTCGCGTTCCAGGCGCTTGATCGCAGCAGCCACCTGCCCCGGTAGCAGGTCGGCCTCGTGGGCGGCGGCGGTGAAACTGCCCAAAGCGCTGCTGCGTACGAAGAGTTCCAAGTCAGTGATGCGCAGCATTTTCACTCCAACGATGAAAGTGTTGCTGCATTTTGCCGGTTTTTCTTGTTTGCAGGAAAGATACTATGCACCCCACATCCCGTTCCGCCTATTGGAGTTGCAGCATGGATACCGTTTCCCTGGCCAAGCGCCGTTACACCACCAAGGCTTACGATGCCGCCCGCAAAATCCCCCAGGCCACCATCGATGCCTTGCTTGAGCAGTTGCGCCACAGCCCGTCCTCGGTCAACTCGCAGCCGTGGCATTTTGTCGTTGCCGATAGCGCTGAAGGTAAGGCGCGCCTGGCCAAGAGTACGGCCGAGGGCTACGCCTACAACACGCCGAAGATTCTCGATGCCTCCCATGTGATCGTGTTTTGCACCCGCACCGAGATGAGCGAAGCGCACCTGGACGCCGTGCTCGATCAGGAGGCGGCAGATGGACGTTTCCGCGATGATCAGGCCCGTGCGGGGCAGAATCAAACTCGTCGTCACTATGTGAACCTGCACCGCTTCGACCAGAAAGACCTGCAACACTGGATGGAGAAGCAAACCTACCTGGCCCTGGGCACCGCGCTGCTCGGCGCCGCAGCCCATGGCCTGGACGCTACGCCGATCGAGGGTTTTGACAGCAAGATCATGGACGCCGAGCTGGGCCTGCGCGAGCAGGGTTACAGCAGTGTGGTGGTGCTGTGCCTGGGTTACCGCAGCGAGGCGGACTTCAATGCCGGGCTGAACAAGTCGCGCTTGCCAGCTTCAAAGGTGTTTACCTTCCTTTAAGCAAGCTGCAGCCTGTGACGGTTTTCACCACAGCGCGACCGATGCCGCCGCCACCGCTCGGCCAAACACCTCGATCGCCTCGGCAACCTCGGCTTCGCTGGTAAACCGTCCAATACTCACCCGCAAGCTCTTGCGCGCCCGTTGCTCATTCAGTCCCAAGGCCAGCAGCACATGCGAGGCCGCGTTGCTTGCCGAGTTACACGCCGAGGTGGTCGACAACGCAAGCTCCGTGGCCAACGCCGCGCTGTTGAAGCCTGGGGCGTCGATGCACAGGTTCAGGGTGTGCGGGATGCGCTGAGTGGCGCAGCCGTTCAGGCTCACGCCGGGCAGCGCCAACAGCCCTTCGCGCAAGTGCCCGGCGAGTTGCTCGATGCGCCGGTGTTCGCTATCACCGGGCTGGCCGGCGAGGGCGAAGGCGCTGCCCATGCCTACGATCTGATGGGTCGGCAATGTTCCGGAACGCAGCCCGCGTTCATGCCCGCCACCGTGGATCTGCGCGCGCATCAGCTCGCGGGCGCGCGCGCCGACGTACAGCGCGCCGATGCCTTTGGGCCCATACACCTTGTGTGCCGAGAACGACATCAGGTCGACCGCCATGGCCCGCAAGTCGATGGCCAGCTTGCCCACTGCCTGCGCCGCATCCACGTGCAACAGGGCACCATGGGCGCGCACGCGATCACCGATGGCGGCGAAATCGGTGACAGTGCCGAGCTCGTTGTTGACCGCCATCAATGACACCAGGCGGGTATCCCGGCGCAAAGCGGCCTGAACATCGTACGGCTGAATCAGGCCATTGGCGTCCGGCGCCAGGCGGGTGACCGCCCAGCCTTGGCGCTCCAGTTCGTTGACGGTGTCGAGCACGGCTTTGTGCTCCAACTGGCTGGTGATCAGGTGGCCCGGCTGACCGAGGCCCTGGGCGATGCCTTTGAGTGCGAGGTTGTTGGATTCGGTAGCGCCCGAGGTCCACACGATGTCATCGGCGCTCGCGCCGACACGCTCGGCCACTTGCTGACGGGCCTGTTCGACGGCCTCGCGGGCGCTCTGGCCGTAGGCGTGGCCAGACGAGGCGGGGTTGCCGAAGTTAACCTGGCGCCCGAGGCAGGTGAGCATGGTTTCGATGACTCGGTCATCGACCGGTGTGGTGGCGGCGTAGTCGAAATAGAGCGGGGCGCTATGCATGCTGGCGGGTCCTGGGATGTCACCGTGGGTTCGGCGATCGATGCAGCAAGCGTAACCGTGCGGGCGAAGAAGATTTTCGCCCTTTTATTCAAATTCACCCGGCTAATCCGGTAAAACTTTCTCGATCTAATACGTTGAGTGGGAAATTTTTCTGAACTAAGCCGACTCCAGCGCACGTTCTTCTTCCGCCACCACCCGTTCGCACAACTCGATGATCTGCTCGCGCATCCAGCGGTTGGCAGGGTCCTGATCGGTGCTCTCGTGCCAATAGAGATGCGTTTCAAGCGGCGGCACGTCCACCGGCAATGGGTGGTAGCGCAGTTGATGGCGACGGGCGAAGCGTTCCGGCACGGTCATCGCCATGTCGGTCTGCTGCAGCACTTGCGAGGCCATGAGGTAATGCTGCGATCGCAGCGCGACCTTGCGTTGCACACCCATCTTGCCCAGCGCCAGGTCGACGTAGCCCAAGCCGTTGCGGCGGCTGGAGATATGGATATGGGTCATGCCAAGGTAGCTGTCGAGGGTCAGTTTGGCCTCGGCCAGCGGATGACCCTGGCGTAGGGCGCAAACGTAGCGGTCCTGCATCAGCTTGACGTGACGCACCTGCGGGTCGGTGTTCAGCGGCGCGTCGACGGCAAAGTCCAGGCGGCCGGCGGCCAGTTCTTTGGTGGTCTCGCGGCGCTTGCACAGGAAGCTCTCGATCAGCACTGCCGGTGCCAGGCGGCGCAGGCGCTGGAACAGCGGCGGCAGGATGACCGCTTCGGTGAGGTCGGTCATGCTGATGCGAAAGGTCTTGTTGGCCTGCTGCGGGTTGAAGATGCGGCTTTCCTGCACCGAGGTCCGCAGCAGCGCCAGGGCGTTGCGCACCGGGCCGATGATGTTCTGCGCCATGGGCGTGGGCACCATGCCCTGGGCGGTGCGCACGAACAGTGGGTCATTGAAGGTTTCGCGCAAGCGCGACAGCGCGTTGGACACTGCAGGCTGAGTAATGCCGACGATCTGCCCGGCACGGGTCAGGTTGGCTTCGGTGTAGATCGCATCGAAGACGATGAACAGGTTGAGATCGACCTTGCTGAGGTTCATGCGCGCCGCTCTTTGTTGGAATTATTGCCCGATCATATATCGGTTATGAATGTTTATACACGCGGAAAATAGACTAGGTAGATTGAGGCGCGCTGCTCTAGGCTCTGCCCATGTACTTCGAACCGTGAAGGTAGCCCCGATGGATTTCGCCTATTCGCCCAAGGTCCAGGCACTGCGCGAGCGCGTCACCGCGTTCATGGATGCCCATGTCTATCCCGCCGAACCGGTGTTCGAGCGCCAGGTTGCCGAGGGCGACCGTTGGCAGCCCACCGCGATCATGGAAGAGCTCAAGGCCAAGGCCCGCGCCGAGGGCCTGTGGAATCTCTTCCTGCCGGAGTCGGAATACGGCGCCGGCCTGACCAACCTTGAATACGCGCCATTGGCCGAAATCATGGGCCGTTCGCTGCTGGGGCCAGAGCCGTTCAACTGCTCGGCGCCGGACACCGGCAACATGGAGGTGCTGGTGCGCTACGGCAGCGAGGCGCAGAAGCGCCAGTGGCTGGAGCCGTTGCTGCGGGGCGAGATCCGCTCGGCGTTCGCTATGACCGAACCGGACGTGGCCTCTTCGGACGCCACCAACATGGCCGCCACCGCCGTGCGTGACGGTGACGAGTGGGTAATCAACGGCCGCAAATGGTGGACCTCCGGCGCCTGCGACCCGCGTTGCAAGGTGATGATCTTCATGGGCCTTTCAGACCCGCAAGGCCCGCGCCACCAGCAGCACTCGATGGTGCTGGTGCCGACCGATGCGCCGGGGGTGAAGATCGTCCGGCCGTTGCCGGTGTTCGGCTACGACGACGCCCCGCATGGTCATGCCGAGGTGCTGTTCGAGAACGTGCGTGTGCCCTACGAAAACGTGATCCTCGGCGAAGGCCGCGGCTTCGAGATCGCCCAGGGGCGACTTGGACCAGGGCGCATCCACCACTGCATGCGTTCGGTGGGCATGGCTGAACGGGCGCTGGAATTGATGTGCAAACGCTCTGTCGAGCGCACTGCCTTCGGTAAGCCGTTGGCGCGCCTGGGCGGGAACGTCGACAAGATCGCCGACTCGCGCATGGAAATCGACATGGCCCGGCTGCTGACCCTGAAGGCCGCCTACATGATGGACACGGTGGGTAACAAGGTTGCGCGCAGCGAGATTGCACAGATCAAGGTCGTCGCGCCGAACGTGGCTCTGAAGGTGATCGACCGGGCCATTCAGATACACGGCGGGGCAGGGGTGAGCGGCGATTTCCCGCTGGCGTACATGTACGCCATGCAGCGCACCCTGCGGTTGGCCGACGGGCCGGATGAGGTGCACCGCGCTGCGATTGGCAAGTATGAAATCGGCAAGTATGTGCCGGTGGAGATGTTGCGTAGTTCCAGATGAAACGGATGGCCTTCTTGATGGTGTCGCGTCTAGAAGGCCATCAACAATTCACTGCGCCTTGAGGTCCACCAACAGATCCTTGGCTGCCTTGGTTGCCAGAACGCCCATGAGTCTACTCATTTCGTCCTGGCGTCCGATGCCGGTTTCTGCCCCACCACCCATCATCACGCTGGGTACAGGGGCGCGGGCCGCCGCCTCAGCCCAAGCGCGATTGATCTTCACTAGCGCATCGAGCTTGTTTTGCAGGGCACCGTCGGCCTTGATCGAAACTTCACGGGCGTGGGCTTCGGCGTCGGCAGTAATGCGGGTAGCTTCGGCATTGACCCGAGCCTTGTCACGCAGTAGCTCGGCGGTCTGTTTATCGATTTCGGCTCGCCGTTTTTCTCGCTCCGCATTGATCAAGGTCAGTTGCTTTTCCGTCTCGGCGGCAGTAGTACGTTCGATCTGCTGGCGCAAGCTTTCCTGGCGTTTGGCTTCGACATCCTTGGCGCCTCGGGCTGAGACAAGCTGCTTTTCTTCTTCTTCCTTCAGCCTATTCTGCCGGGCCACCGCCAGCTCCGCCAACGCCTGTTGCACCCGAACCATCCTTTGCTGATATTGCGGATTGGGGTCGATATGAGTCACCCGCGCATCAACGACTTCAACACCGAACAAACGGAATTGTTGCTGTTTACGCAACTCCTGGCCATTTTTGTCGAGCTTCTTCTCGATGATGAAGCGGGTGGCAGAGTTATCGCCGAAACTTCCCTGTTCCGTGCCAGCCTGAAGGATGGCCGTCTGTGCTGGAAAGTTATCGCGCTGCACGCGGGTTTCCTTGCGGCTGGTCAGGTACAGGCCATTGCGCAGCTGGTTCTCGAATTCGGCGCCGAAGTGGCTGCGGTTACCGGCGTAGTAATCATCGGCGCTCATCAACGACGCAGTGGCCTGCAGCGTTTCCTTGACTGCCGGCAGCAGTGCGCGTTGCAGGAAGTTGTCCGGCGTGCGGTATTCCTGGGCGATCTTCAGGAAGTCGTCACCCGACGGCAGGCGAAACTGAGTACTGAATTCCGCTTTAGCGTCGACATTGCCGAGAAATACGATCGGCAGGTTTTCCAACGTTATCGAAGGATGGCCTTTTCGGGCCTCGTCCTGGCCGTCGATCTGCAGGGACGACTGCACACCGATAGTGCGGCGCCAAACGGTGCTGCGGCCAAACCATTGGGTGGCATAACCTACATCCTCGACAACTTTCTCTTCGCCGAAGATTGTTCGCACGTGGGTCATCTGGCCTGCTTCGTTGTAGAACATGACCTGGTTGAACAATGCTGCGACGCCGCCTATGAGGAGTACTGGGATGGCAACTGCGGCGACAAACTTGGGGTTGATGCGTCGTTGGGTGAGATCGGGTATCGGGAGCTTTTGCATGGGAATTCCTTGTCCGAGGAAAGCGCATGCTGGTTGAGGAGCCGGGGTTTGAATAGCCAGCGGAGTCGACTGATTTTGTAGGAGTTTTCGGCAATTTACTTACCGCTCGCCTGTTTGCTGTTGGGAGCCTCATCCACATGCCCCTCTTCTGCCGATGGCTTTTCTCCCCGCGTCTTGATCAGAGACACCACCACCCCACCCAGCAACAACCCGAACGTAACCCCCAGCGACAGCAACGCCGGCACTTTGCCTACCATGCCGTGGTAGAAGATCTTGCACCCAATGAAGATGAGCACCAGCGCCAACGCATACTTGAGATACACAAACCGGTGCATCAACGCCGACAAGGCAAAGTACAGCGAGCGCAGCCCCAGAATGGCAAAGATGTTCGACGTATAAACAATGAACGGATCCTGCGTGATGGCAAAGATCGCCGGCACGCTATCGACCGCAAACACCAGGTCAGCCAGTTCGATCAACACAAGCGCCAGGAATAGCGGCGTGGCGTAACGCAAGGCTTTGCTCTCGCCCGGCGGAGTCAGGCGAACGAAAAAGTGCGACCCATGAATCTGGTCGGTCACACGCATGTGCCGCCTGACGAATTTCAGCACCGGATTGTTCGCCAGATCCACATGGCTGTCTTCCTTCGACAGGGCCATCTTCACTCCGGTAAACAGCAGGAATGCGCCAAAGATGTACAACACCCATTCGAAGTTCTGCACCAGTGTCGCACCCACGCCGATCATGATCGCGCGCAGGAACACCACGCCGAGGATGCCCCAGAACAGCACGCGGTGCTGGTAGCGGCGGGGGATGGCGAAGAAGCCGAAAATCATCGCCATGACGAACACGTTGTCCATCGACAACGACTGCTCGACCAGGAACCCCGTGTAGAACTCCAGCGCCGATTGTGCGCCCAGCTCGTACCAGACCCACGCCCCGAACAGCACGCCCACGCTGAAATAGCCTGAGTAAAGCAGCAGGCTTTCGCGCATTTCGATTTCACGGTCCTGGCGATGGAGTACGCCAAGGTCGAGGACCAGCAAGCCGATGACGATGGCCATGAACACCAGCCACAACCAGGTGCTGGTGCCGAGGAATGGTTGGGTGAGGAATGCGTGTAGAGCCGTCATGAGCCCCTCCTTGATTGTCGACGTTGCATGGCAACAGTGATCCGACATGGCGGCGCGGTCGCCGTCAGAGGGGCCCGGTATCACATGGGCTTGAGCCTAGACCTGTTTGCGGGTGATGCCGAATGGTGAGCTGTTACATTTCTTTGCCGGGAGACGCGGATCAGTAAACCCACACTTCCACCCGCCGGTTACGCAACCGCCCTTGCTCCAGATCGTTGCCCGCAACCGGCAGTTCATCGCCCATGCCCGTCACTTCCAATACTTCAACCCCATCGCGGGCCAGCTCACGGCGCACAGCTTGGGCCCTTAAGCGCGAGAGCAGGGCGGCGCGCCCTGGCGTTTCCTTGGGATCGCCAAAGCCCACCAGCACCGCCTTGCTCTGCAGTTTGCCTGCCTGACGCAGATAGTCTGCGACCCGCTGCACATCGCGCAACGCTTTGTTGTCGAGGCTGGCGCTGCCTTCCTGGAAGCGGAAGTTGACGCTCAGGCGCTGCGCCTGCTGTGCCAGGTTGCGGTAGCGCGGTGGCATGTCGGCCTGGGCCGGCACGGACAGCGATTTGACCTGCTGAGAAACGAACCCCTGCTCGGCGACGATGGCCTGGCCAGCCGGGCTTTGGGCAAACTCGGCCAGTGCCCTGGCCTGGGGTTTGGCGTTGGCGGGAAGGTAGAAATACAGCCGGCGTGACAGCGGGTAGTCCTCGCTGGCCACCAGCGAACGGTCCGGTAGCATGGCCGGTGCATCGCCTTCTGCAATCGCCAGTACCTTGGCTCCGTGCACGGCGGCCAGGCTGCTGAAACCGATGGCCTGGCGATCGGCGCTGACGCGTTCGGCCAGGGTGTCGCTGGATTCGTAGCGCAGGGCGCGGTCGGCCAATTCGCCATGGTGCGGTTCGAGCACCAGCGCCTTGAACGTTTCGAAGGTGCCGGAGCGATCATCGCGGGCATACAGATGGATCGCGCCACCTGCCACACCCAGTTGCTCCCAGCGTTCGATCTGCCCGGAGAAGATCTGCGCCAGTTGCGCGGTGGTGAGCTGCGGCAAAGGGTTGTCGGGGTGGACGATCACCGCCACGCCATCAAGGCCGATGACCTGCTCGGCACTGGCTGCCCGCAGGTCACCCAGCGCCTTGAGCTGGCGCGCTTCGGCATCGCTGATGGGGCGGGAGGCGGCGGCCAGGTCGGCCTCGCCACGGCCCAACGCGGCAAAACCGGTGCTCGACCCGTGCGCCGCAATGTCGATGCGCAGCGCCTGGCCATCCGTACCACGGGCGTTGATCACGGTTTCATTCGCCACTGCCCCTGGTAGCTGTTCGATGGCCGTTGCCTGCTGTGCCCACAACTGGCCCTGCACCAGGGCCGGCAACAGGGCGGCGCCGATGGTGTTGGAGCCTTGCACGCGCAGGTGCACCGGCTCGGCCACGGCCGTCAGGGGGAGCAGGGGAAGCAGCAAGAGCAGCAGGCGGAGCATGCCGGGCGACCTTTGGCATAGAGTTGCCCGGCAGATTACGACGGTAGCGTGACCGAAATATGACGGTCAGATGGTGAATCCTACTCCGGATTCAGATGCTTCCTACAAGATCGGGGTGGTGGTATCAGGGCGCGGGAAATACCCTACGTGACCTATCGACAGGCGTCTGATTGTTCCGGGAAACGCCACCCACTAGGCTTTCCGGGTCGCTGAGGGTTCAGCGATCGGGTGTGGAAACCCGAACAATCTTCAAGATGTCTGCCGTTATGGCAGCTGTGCGCGGGAGGCCGTGAGGCCTACCGGGGTTCCTTGAAGACCGGTTTTCCACCCCGCGTACAGTTGCCGCCCTTCGTGTGGAAACGGCGGTGGCAGCTCCTTAATCTTCAAGGAATTGCTATGAAAAAAATCGTCCCCGATCCACCTCATTCCTTTGAACTGCCTCCCGGCAAATCCCTCTCCCGCGCCATCGGCGAAAAGATCGTGCCGATGGAAAACGTTCTGCTCAATGTCTCCCACTACCTGATGTTCGCTTACAGCGACAGTCGTCGTGCCCTTGAGCGTATCGAGGATGAAGAAGCGCGTTAGTTGTTGATGCATGGCCTGCGGGCGATGCAGATTGCTTGGGGGCAGGCGGATGCGCTGGCATTGGCAGTGGAGCGCACGGGTCCGCATTCACATTAGTGAGACAAGATCCCCGTGGGAGCAACTGTCTTGCTCAAACTTAAAAAGTTGCGCGATAGGTAGCCCGTGCCATGCACCGCGGTGCCTGCTTCGCGGATGAATCCGCTCCTACCAGCGCAATGCCTCAGGCGGCATGCAATCCCTGTGGGAGCGGCTTTAGCCGCGATCACCGGCGAAGCCGGTGCCCTCCACCGCGTTGCCTGCTTCGCGGCTGAAGCTCCCACCTCGGATGTTGTACAGGCCCTAACTATGCGGAACGGGCTTTGCCTGCGCGCCACCGGCATACTCCGGTTTCAGGTGCCCTTGCTCATCCAGCAAGTAAGCATCCATCACCTCACGCACCACGGGCCCTGCCACCCGGCCACCGGCCTCGCCGTTCTCGATCATCACCGCCACCACCACGCTGGGGTGGTCGGCGGGGGCGAAGCCGACGAACAGGGCGTTGTCGCGGTGGCGCTCCAGGGTCTTGTTGCGGTTGTAGCGCTCGCCTTGCTTGATCGCCACCACCTGCGCCGTGCCGCTCTTGCCGGCGATGCGGTATTGAGCACCAGCGGCGGCGGCGCGGGCGATGCCGCGTGGGTCGTGCATGACCATCTGCATGCCCTGGCTGACCTGGTCCCAGGCGTGGCGGTCGTGCAGCACGATGTCGGGCATGGGGTTGGGGTCGACCGGGGTTTCGCCGCCCACGCTCATGGCCAGGTGCGGGCGGTGCCACACGCCTTTACTGGCCAGCAGGCTGGTGGCTTGGGCCAGCTGCAGCGGGGTGACCTGCATGTAGCCCTGGCCGATGCCGAGGATCAGCGTTTCGCCGGGGAACCACGCCTGGCGGCGGGTGGCGCGTTTCCACTGGGCCGACGGCATCAACCCTGCGGCCTCTTCGTTCATGTCCAGCGAGACCTTCTGGCCGAGGCCGAATTCGGCCATGTAGTCGTGCAGGCGGTCGATGCCGAGCTTGTGCGCCAGGTCGTAGAAGTAGGTGTCGTTGGAGCGCATGATGGCGGTGTACATGTCTACCCAGCCATCGCCGCTGCGGTTCCAGTTGCGGTACTTGTGGTCGTAGTTGGGCAGCTCGTAGTAACCGGGGTCGAACACCCGGTTGCCGGGGGTGATCACGCCGCTGTCGAGGCCGGCGATGGCCACTTCCGGCTTGACTGTCGAACCCGGTGCATACAGCCCGCGCAGCACGCGGTTGAACAGCGGCCGGTCGATCGAGTCGCGCAGGGCGGCGTACTGCTTGAAGCTGATGCCTTTGACGAACAGGTTGGGGTCGAAGCTGGGGTTGCTGACCATCGCCAGCACGTCGCCGTTGGCCGGGTCGAGCACCACCACCGAACCCCGGCGGTCACCCAGGGCCTTCTCGGCGGCCACTTGCAGGTGGCTGTCGATGCTGAGGATGATGTCCTTGCCGGGGATCGGTGCCTGGTGGTTGAGCACGCGCATCACCCGGCCCTGGGCGTTGGTCTCGACTTCTTCGTAGCCCACATGGCCGTGCAGCTGGGCTTCGTAGAAGTGTTCGATGCCGGTCTTGCCGACCGACTGGGTGCCGCGGTATTCGGTGCTGTCGAGGGTTTTGGCTTCTTTTTCGTTGATGCGCCCGACATAGCCGACCGAGTGGGCGAAGTGTTCGGCCAGGGGGTATTCGCGGATGAACTGCGGCTCGACGTCCAGGCCGGGCAGGCGGAACTGGTTGACCGCCACCAGGGCGATCTGCTCCTCGTTCAGGCCGACCATCAGGGTCACCGGCTCGAACGGCTTGCGGCCTCGGCGCAGGTCCTTGTCGAACTGCTTGCGGTCGTCTTCGCCCAGGTTCAGCACCTGTGCCAGGGTGTCGAGCACCTTGGCCGAGTCTCCGGCGCGCTCGCGGGTCATGGTCAGGTCGAAGCTGGGCTTGTTGTCGGCCAGCACCACGCCGTTACGGTCGTAGATCAGCCCGCGCTCGGGGGCGATGGGCAGTACGTGCACGCGGTTGTTTTCCGACACCGCCGTCTGCTGGTCGTGTTGCAGCACCTGCAGCACGTAGAGTCGGCCGACCAGGACGGCGACTAGGCTGAACACCAGGGCAGCGCAGGCCAGCAGCCGGCGGTTGACCAGGGTCTTTTCCTTTTCGTGGTCCTTGAGGGGGATCGGTTGGGGCATGGGCAGTGGTGTGTCGGCTTAGGATTCGAATCACCGGCACGCCGGTTCTCTTGAAACTGTGGGAGCGGCTTCAGCCGCGAACACCGGCGAAGCCGGTGCCATCCACCGCGTCGCTTGTTTCGCGGCTAAAGCCGCTCCCACAGGGTAGGGGGTAATCTCCCACAAGGATGCGGGGCGGCGATGCTACGCGGGCTGGCGCGCACCCTCAAGGCAAGCGCGGCAGGGCATACGCCAGTGTTTGCCCGTTTACCCCCGTCATCACGGCGTTCACAGCCATCATGAAGATTTGTTCATGCGCTACTTGCCTGCCGCCAGCAAGTTGTCCTGGGTCTGCTTCTCCACTGTGTTCTGAATCTCCCGCGCCAGTGTCTTCACATCATGCTGCCCGATCTCCTTGGGCATGACCTGGAAGCCGATCGAATTGTAGAGCCGGCCCCAGGCGGCCTGAGCGTCGGAGTAGGCGGCTTCGCGCTGGTACCGCGACAGCAGCAGGCGGCCTTCGGCGCGAATCAGCTCCAGCTCGCTGCCCAGCGCTGCGTTGCGCGACGACTGGGCGTAGCTGAGCAGGCTCTGGTCAACGCGCAGGCTTTCGTCGGCGAACTCCACCTCCTGGCGCGCCAGCTGGTAGCGCAGCAGGCCGACGCGGACCTGGGTAAGGATCGCCATCGACAGCGCGGTGCGGCGCATGTCGTCGGTCTTTTCCTGGCTTTTTTCCGCTGCGGCGATGTCCGGGTACTGCAACAGGCGCAGCAAGTTCATCGAGACATTGATGCCGGTCTGGTTCCAGTCGCTGTTGTACAGGTACTTGTTGGAGTCGTACTCATAGCCGTAGTTGAAGCTCACGTTCGGCCACAACTGGGCCTTGGCGATTTTCAGGTCGTTCATGCTCACGCGTTTGCGGTACCACTCTTCCATGATTTCCGGGCGCCGCTCCAGTGAAAGGCGCTCAAGTTGCTCGACGTTGCTGGTCAACAGTGGCAGCGGCTGTTCGCTGGTGTCGGCCAGCACCATGCGGGTATTGGGCGGCAGCGACATCAGGGCGGCCAGTTCGGCGCGGGCGAACTCCAGGTCCTGGCGGCGCACGGTGAGCATGTACACCGAGTCGAGCAGGGCGCGCTGGTAGGCGAGGATGTCCTGGCGCGGCAGCAGGCCTTTGCCTTCGGCTTCACGGGCGGCGGTCAGGGCGCGATGGGTGCGCATCAGCAGGCCGTCCACTTCGGGCAGCAGGCGCTGGGCGCCAAGCGCGCGCCAGTAGGCGTTGCGTACGTCTTGCAGGACATTCTGCGCGACCTTTTCCCGGCGCTCCTCGGCCATCAGCATCTGGTCGTTCTTCTGCTGCGTGCGGAAGTAGGCGACCCCGAAGTCCAGCAGGCTCCACGACAGCCCCAGGCTGTACAGGGTGCGGTAGCGCTCTTCGGAGGTGGACGGGCGCAAGCTGACCTGGCGGTCCTCGATGCCGATCGAGGTGCCGCCGGAATCGTTGTTGCGTCCGGCATAGCCGGCCGAAGCCACCAGGCGCGGCAGCATTTCGTGGCTGGAGACATCGCGCAGGTCCGAGGCCAGGGCACTTTCCAGCAGTTTCAGGCGGTAGTCGAGGTTGTACTTGAGGGCACGCGCCGAGGCTTCGTAGAAGGTGATCGGCCCGTTGACCGGCTCCTGTTCCTTGTACATGCGCGCCTGGTCTTCGACCACCCGCTGGCGCATTTCGTCCTCGGTAAACGGCTTGGGCTGGAAGGCCGAGCAGGCGCTGAGCAGGACGCTGACAGCCGTGAAGGTGCTGAGGGTCTTAAAGGTCGATACTGACATAGGCAGTCCTTGGTCCGTCGGCGAATGTATCGGCTTCATGGGGCGTTACTGCCGCGGCGCTGGGCCGCTTCACGCAATTGCGCGCGGAAGCCGCGCGCTGGCTGTGGTGGTTGCTCCGCTGGTGCGACCATGTCGGTGGGCACGGGCGCCCACAGCGAAGGGTCCGGCAGCAGGCCGTCGGCGGTCAGGCTGATGACGCCGTGGCGGCCGTCGATCCAGTACTGGTCTTCCAGGCTGGCGCGCCGGCTCTCGGCCACCGCGCTGGCAACGAACTGGCCCGGGACCAGGCCAAGCCCGTTGCCCAGCGACAGGCTTTCGATTTCGGGAGTGGCGAACAGGCGCACATCGCTGCCATCGGCGTCCCAGGCGGAGAGGCTCAGGGCCTGGTTGATTCGCTCGACCACCGGCGCGACGAAGATCGCCGGGCTCACGTCGGGCAGCGGCAGGTTGATCAGCCGGCCCTGGCTATCGCGGTCGAAATACGGGCCGGGTGGAATGTACGGGGTGGAGATATCCAGGGTGATGATCAGCTGGGCCTGATCCGTGGCGCCGGCCAGGTCGCTGAGGGTGTAGGTGAAATAGTCCTTGAGCACCTGCCCAAGGCCTGCGGCTGCCAGCACGTCCGGGTTGCTCAAATCGATGGTGTAGGTGTAGCTGCCGTCGGCGTTGAGCACCAGGGTGCCGTATTGGCCGGCGATTGGCTGGCCGATGACGCCCGCATTGCCGGTGCCGGCTTCCTGGCCGCTGCGAATCCCGGTCACGGTCAGCCCGTCGCCGCCATCCACATCGCTGTCGTTGGGCAGCACGTTGCCGCTGGTGTGTGGTGCCGGCACCTGGTCGCTGGCGGTATTGCTGTCGTCGCGGGCCACCGGGTTGTCGTTGGCGCCCTGGATAGTGACGGTGAGGCGGGCATCAGCGGTGATACCGGCGGTATCGCGCATGCGGTAAGTGAACACTTCCCGCAGCGATTCGCCGGCGCTGCGCATGGCCTGCACGGTCGGGTTGCTGTTGTCGACGACATACTGGTAGCGGCCGTCGGCGCTGATCAGCAGCGTCCCGTAAAGGCCCTGCAGCACCTGGCCGGCGCTGGCGGTCTGGCCATTTTCGCCCGTGTATTGCAGCACCGTCTTGCTCTCGCCGTACTGCACGCCGTCGACGTCGGTGTCGTTGTCCAGCACGTTGCCCTGCGGGTCCACGCCGGGGGTGCCATTGTTCACGCCGCCGGCTTCGACGGCGTTGGCGATGTCGTCATTGGCCACGGGGTAGTCGTTGCGCCCGTCGATGGTGATGGTCAGCAGGCCGTTGGCGGTGCCTCCCCATATGTCCGATAGCAGATAGGTAAAGTTGTCGACCAGTGTCTGGCCGCTGGTGCGCAGCTGCTGTACGGCCTGCAAACTGTTGTCCAGCACGTAGCTCCAGCTGCCGTCGGCATTGACGGTCAGATCGCCGTACTGGCCGCGCAAGGTCTGCCCGACCAGGCTGGCGTCGTTCGGCAGCGGGCCGTCACCGCTCCAGAACGCCAGCACCTCCAGGGTTTCCGGGAACAGGATGTTGATGGTGTCCGGGTCGCTGTCGTTGTCCATCACGTTGCCGCTGGGGTTGCTGCCTGGGATGCCGTTGTCGACGCCGCCGGCCTCGACGGCCAGGCCCTGGTCGGGGCCGGCAACCGGAGGCTGGTTTTCGCCGCGGATGAAAATGGTCAGGGTCGCGGTGTCGTTCAACCCGCCGCCGTCGGTGACCTGGTAGGTGTAGCGCTGGATGACGAAGCCCAGCGGGCCGAGGGCAATGATGGTGGGGTCGTTGGAATTGACCACGAACTGGTAGCTGCCGTCGGCATTGAGCGTGAGGGTGCCGAAGTTGGTGGTCACGGTCGCGCTGCCGGTCAACGGGTCGAGGGCAGGGTTACTGCTCTCGGCACCCACGGCCACGGCGGTGACGGTCTTGGTGTCGTTGGCATCGACGTCGGTGTCGTTGTTCAGCACATTACCGGTGGGGTTGCGTCCGCCAGTACCGTCGTCATCCACGGCCACTGCGTAGGCAAAGTCATCAACGGCCACCGGGGTGTCGTAGCGGCCTTCAATGGTGATGTTGATCTGCGCCTGGGAGCTGGCGCCGTCGGTGTCGTGCATGCGGTAGCTGAAGGTTTCGCGCAGCTGCTCGCCAGCCTTGAGCGCCTGCACGGCGGCCAGGCTGTCGTTGACGGTGTAAACGTAGTTGCCGTTGGCGTCGATGCTCAGCGTGCCGTAGGTGCCGGCCACCACGGTCGCGCCGGCATTGACCTGGATGAAGGTGCCGCCAGCGGCGAGGGTGCCGAGGTAGATGCCGTCGAGGGTCTTGCTGTCACCGGCGTCGACGTCAGTGTCGTTGACCAGCGCGTTGCCGCTGCCTGGCTGGCCGGGCGTGCCGTTGTTGACCCCGCCGGCCTCGATGGCGAGGGTGCTGTCATCGGCGGCGACAGGCGTGTCGTTGCGGCCATGGATGACCACGGTGAAGGTGGCGGTGACGACCTTGCCGTTGCCATCGCTGACGCTGTACTGGAACACCTCGGTGAGCTGGTCGGCATCGGTGCGCAGGGCTTGCACCGCGCTGTTGCTGTTGTCCACCACATAACTGAAATTGCCTTGGGCATCGAGGACCAGGCTGCCGTAGTTGCCTGCGAGGGCTTGGCCCGGTGTGCCGTTGATACCGTTCGGGCTGACCACGCCGCTGATGGTCAGGGTATCGCCATCCGGGTCGCTGTAGGCCGCGCGTATGCTGCCAGTAGGGTCGAGGCCGGGTTGTGCGTTGTTCAGCCCACCGGCCTCGATGGCATCGATGCTGACTGGATTGACCACGGGCGGGTCATTGACCCCGGTCACCGTGATCACCAACTGCGCCTGGTCGGTCAGGCCGCCGCTGTCGTGGATCTGGTAGGTGAAGATCACCTGCAGACTCTGCCCGGCGCTCAGCGCGCGGATCGCCGGGTCGGCGCTGTTGACCGCGAAGGTGTAAGTGCCGTCTTCGTTGAGGGTCAGTTGACCGAAATTGCCACTGATCAGGCTGCTGTCGGCCAGCCGCGCTACCGTCCCGGTAATGGCGGCAGGGGCGCCGTTGGCCACCGGGCTGAGCGCACCACTGGTACTCTCCAGGCCGCTACGCACGCCATCGACCTTCAGTTGGGTGGCGGTCGGCTGGTCGAGGTTGTCGACGTCGGTGTCGGTGCCCACGCCGCCGTTGCCGGTAATCACGTTACCGCTGGCATTGACCGGCGCCGGGCTGCCATCGCTGGCCCCGGCACTGGCGCTGCCAACGTCGTCCACGGCCACCGGCGCATCGTTGGCGCCCTGCACGGTGATGACGAGGATGTTCACCGAGCTCAAGCCACCGGTGTCGGCCATCTGGTAGGTGAACACCTCGGTCAGCGTCTGGCCAGGGGAGAGCGCCTGCACTGCGGGGTTGCTGTTGTCGATGACGTAGCGGTAGCTGCCATCGGCATTGATGGTCAGGGTGCCGAAGTTCACCTGCACGCTGGTTGCCAGGCCGCTGGCAACGGGGATGATCCGACCGCCCCCGGGGCCGTCGTAACGTACGGCGGTGACCTGCTTGGTTTCACCCAAGGCCACCGAATCGACGTCGGTGTCGTTGGTCAGCACATTGCCGGTGGCGTCCTGGCCAGGGGTGGCGTTATTGGTGCCGCCGGTCTCGATGGCGGTGGCGGCGTCACTGATGGCCACCGGGGTATCGTTGGCGCCGTGGATATTCACCTGCAGTATCGCGCTGCTGGTCAGGCCGCCGCTGTCGACGATGTCGTAGCCGAAGAAATCGCTGATGAAATTGCCCGCCGTGCGCAGCGCCTGCACCTCAGGGTTGGCGTTGTCGACGTTGTACTGGAAGCCACCACCCGCGGTGATCAGCAACGTGCCGTAGCGGCCCTGTATGGCCGTGACGCCAGTGGCCGGCACCGCCACTCCGCCCGGCACGATATTGCTGGCGATGCGGGTCACGGTGAGCACGTCGTTGTTGGTCTGGATATCGACGTCGGTGTCGTTGGCCAGCACGTTGCCGGTCGGGTTGACGCCCGGGTCGGCATTGTTCAAGCCTCCGGCTTCCACGGCGATGGCCAGATCGTCGTGGGCGACCGGCGCATCGTTGACCGGGTCGATGACGATGTTCATCACGTCGGTATCGCTCAGCGCGTCGGCTGGGTTCTGGCCGGGGATGCCATCGCCGTTGAGTGGCGCGTCGCCGAAGTTGCCCTGGTCGTTGGTGACCATCGTCAGGGTTTCCGCATCGCGGAAGGTGTTGAAGTCCTGGTCGCCTTTGTAATACAGCTGGCTCAGCAGCACGTTCAGCTCGTTCAGGGTGCCGGTCAGCACCAGGCTACGGCCGGCCCCGGCGGGTGGTGTGGCGGTTGGAGCCGGTGGGGTGGCGGTCTGCCAGATGACCCCATGCACCACGGTCAGGGTGATGGTCATGATGCCATCCGTGTTCCCGGCGTTGACATCGATGTCACTGATGGCCAGGCCGCCGATATGCAGCACGGTGTCTTCCTGGCCCTGCTGCTCGGCCACGGTGTTGATCGGCGCTTCGTTGATGTGCACGTAGCCGGCGTCGGCGATGCCGGTACTGCCTTCTCCGAGGGCCACATTGACCCGGCCCAGGCCTCCCAAGGCCGCGCCGGTGTCGGTATCGATACGCACCCGGAAGTTGTTGTTGGCGCTGGCCTGGTGGTCCTGGGCCACGGCGATCAGGTAGCTGCCCGAGGGCAGCAGGGCGAACTGGTAGAGGCCGCCATTGCTGGTGACGGTGGTGAAGGTGCGGTCGTCGGCGGTGCCGAACTGGCCATCGTCGCCGGCCCAGGTCAGGCTGACGCCGATGCCGTCCAGGCCAGGCCCGTCAGGGCTTACGTTGTCCGTGGCGCTGCGGGTGTCGTCCCACAGCGTGCCCTGAATCACGCCCATGCCGGCACCGTCGCTGAGGATGTAGTTGTTCAAGCCGGACGCACCATCTTGCCCCGTGCGCTCACCGGTTGCTCCGCCGGCAGTGGCGGGCAGCGAACCGCCCCAGCCGGTGCTTTCGAAGTCGCTGGGCAGGCTGGTCCAGGTCAGCACGGCAGCGCTGGCGGCGTTGTCGGCGATGGTCTGGTTGGGCAGGGTGACGGTGTAGACCACCTGAACCGTGTCGTTGGGTGCCAGCCGGGCGAAGTCCACGGCAATGGCCGCGCCATCGGTGAAGCTGACGCCCGCAGGCAGGTTGCCCAGGTCCAGGGCCACGCCGTTGAGCAGGATGCTCTGCACCTGGTAGTTGCTGCCATTGGGGAACTGGTCGGCCAAGTGCGTCTCGTAGGCTGGCACGCCGCCATTCTGGGTGAAGCTCACCGACACCGTGGCGTCGGTGGTGCCGGCTACGGCGCCTGGGGTCACGTCGATGACCGACTTGTCCATGCCTGTGAAGCTCGGTTCCACCACCCGCTCGAAAATGGTATCGCTCTTGCCACGGTCTACGCCGCCGTTGTCGCCGACGTGCTCGAACACGGTCATGCCCAGCTGCGTGTTGGCCTGGTTGCCAGCCACGTTGCTGACACGCACGTTGAACTCGAGGATCACGCCTTCGATATCGCTGTCGTTGGCTTCGGTGTTGGTCAGGTTGCCGAGACTGAAGGTAATCGTCTGGCTGCCGTCAGCGTTGGTGATGATCTGCAGCCGGCCGTTATTGCCATCGAATATGCCGGAGGGCGCCACGCCACCCAGGTCGGTGTGGATGGGCAAGGCCACGTCACTGTTCTGGTTGCCGGTCATGTACAGCGTGCCACCGCTGAGCAGGTTGGTGGCGTCGGTGGTCAGCCCGCCGAGTTGGCTGGATACCATGGCAATCAGGATGTTGTTGAGGTCGGCAGGTATGAATTCCAGGCCTGCGGCCAGTTCGATGCGGATCTGGTAGCTGGGGTTGTCGCCGGTCGGTACCAGCACGGCCACCCTATAGCGGACGATTTCGCCGACCGCCACGGTTTCCTGCAGGCCACTGGTATCAGTCGCGCCGCTGCCATTGGTGGCGGGCGGGGTATCGGACACACCGCCGACGCGCGACACCTGGATGCCGTTGGTGATCGGAATCAGCAGGGCGCTCAATACCCGGTAATCGTTGAGCACGCCCGAATTGAGCAGGCCATCGTCGCCGCTGCGTTCGCCATTGACCGTGTCGGTGCTGTTGCTGGTGCCGTTCAGGCTGCTCCAGCGCACGTCGACATTGTTGGGAATCGCGGCCTGGCCTGCGGCGGTCGCATTGACCACGCCGCTCAGAGTGATGACGATGCTGCCGCCGTTGGCGATGTCGATGTTGGCGCCGGTTGCGGTCACCAACTGGCCGTTGAGGATGACGAAATCGACGCCGCCGTTGTTGCTGGCGCCACCGTTGTACTGGATGGTGCCGCTGATCACCAGGTTGTCGATCTGGGTCGGCAGTATGTCAAGCAAGCTGATATCGAACGCGTCGGTGCCGGAATTGTTGGCTACGGTGATGGTGAAGGTGACGGTATCGCCCTCGTCGAAGCCGCCGAAGGTGGGGGTCGAGGTCACCTGCTGGGTGACGCTGAGGGTGGGCTCGACAATGCTTACCCCAGGCTGTTGAGGGCTGACGAGGCTGCGGTCAACTGGGGCGGTGCCGTTGGGGGTGTCGCCGTCGGGGTCGCTGTAGACCAGTTGCGCGCCATTGTTCAGCGTGGTGCCTTGCTGGTTGCCGGGTACGTTGCTGGCCACCAGGACCAGGCGGATGACGAAACTGTTGTTGCCGATGACGTTGTCGGCCGTGGCCCCGGCGCTGGAGAAGGCCAGCATCAGGTCGGCACCGTCGCTGCCATCCAGGGTCACCGGATTGACGTTGAGGATGCCATTGAAGTTGGCTGACAGGGCGCCGCTGCCCGCCGTGGTGGTGATGATTTCATAACCCAGGTTACCGTTGAACCGTGGGTCCAGGCGCAGGCCAGGCGGGATCAGGTCATTGATACGCAGGCTGCCGGTGGCACCTTCCGGCAGGGTGACGACGATGTCGTAGGTGATGCTTTCGCCGATCACCAGGTTGCTGCCGGTGGTGTGGGTGGCGCTGGAGTCATCCTCGCTGAGGCTGCCGTCCTTGTAGGTCTTGCTGATGGTGGGCGCGGCAACTTGCTGGTTGGCGACTTCCACCAGGTCGGTCGGTGTGAAGTCCTGGCCGCCGTCGACGCTGGCGTAGTAGGTCAGGGCCGCCGTGCTTTGCAGGGTACTGGAAGCGAGAATGGCGTTGGCCACGCTGACGTCATAGGTGATCACTACCACGTTGGCACCGGACAGATCGCTGGCGGTGCCGGCGCGACCGGCCAGCAGGCTGGCCTGGCCATTGGCGTCGAGGAAGGTGATGGTGTTGCCGCTGACGCTGTAGTCCGTGCCCAGCACCAGCAGGGTGCCGTCACCTCGATAGATCTGCAGGTTGGCGGCCGCCAGGCTGCCGCCGGCAAACGACAGCCCGGCGGGGAGGGTGATGCTGGTGCTGACATCGAACGCGCCGCCGCCACCGCTGTTTTTCAGGGCTGTGGCCAGGCGCAGGGTGTCGGCGCCATCGATGCCGCTGACATTGCCGTCCACCGCCGCCAGGCTGGTGATGCTGCCGCTGAACGGCACGCCGCTGCTGCCAGGGGCGGACCAGCTGCCGGTGGTGCCGTTGACCGTGCCGTTGCTGCTGGAAACCACGCCGTGGCGGATGTCCAGCACCGGCTCGGCGACCGATTCGATCACCGCCACATCCGACGAGGTAAGCACGGTCTTGTCGACCGTGGTGGTCTGGCTCGACTGCGCCAGCACGTCCAGCTCACGCTGGTCGGCATAGGGCTGGTCGCCGACCACCATGGTAAACCGCACCTGCACGGTGGCGCCGTTGATCCCGCCAGACACATAGTTGCCAAAGTCGAAGATGATCGAGTTGCCGGGGCCGGTGGTCACGCTGTCGGGTACATCCAGCGTGGTATTGCCTAGGCCGAACGTCCATTGCCCGACCCCGGTGCCGAAGCTCCAGGCGATGCCCGAGGCGTCGAGCAGGGGCAGTGGCAGGTAGGCGATGAGCTTGAAGTTTTCGTAATCGGCCACCAGCAGGTCATAGCTGATGGTGAAGGTCACCACGTCGCCTGGGCGCAGTTCGCCGTTGGCCGGCGGGTTGCCGCCATTGACCTGGGTGAGTTCGATGTCGACCGTGGAGGTGTCGATGGTGCTGGTGGTGCTGGAGCCGTCGGTCTGGGTACCGCCGAGGTTGACCGCGTCGCGCAGCACGGTGGCATTGACCGTGGCGTTGTTGCCGACGCTGTCGCCTTCGTTGAGCTGGTCGTGGGGCGGATGGTCGCTGGTGTAGGTGGCGTCGATGGTCGCGTCGTAGACGATGCTCAGGCGCGTGGCGCCTTCCTGCACGGTGTCGTCGTACAGGTCACCGAACAGCGCCGCTATGCCGGGGCCGGCGATGGCTTGGCGGATCGACTCGGCGATGTCGAAGACCAGCGTGGTGCTGCCATCGGCGTTGACCGTCTGGGTGTAGATCAGGGCGATGTTCTGCGCCACGCCGTGCTGCTGGATCAACAGGGTGGGCGGGTTGCTCGGGTCGAAGGTCTGGCCATCGCTGAGCAGGTCGGTCAGGGTGAACTGGCCTTGCTCGAGGATGTTCTCGCCAAAGGCGAAGAAGTCGGAGATGGCCACGTTCATGGTGTAGCGCAGGGTGTCGCCGGGGGTTAGGCCGGTCGTGCCGACATCCGTCTGCAGGTTGACCTGCTTGAGCAGGGTGATCGACTTGGCGACGAAGGTCACGCCCTGGCCGTTTCCGGTCTCACTGAACGGGTAGCCCTCCGGGTCGGTGGGGCGGTCGCGTGGGTCCAGCGGGTTCCAGTCGCCGGTGACGCTGGCGGTGCCAAAGTTGATCTGTGTTGGGTTGCCGGTGGCAGGGTCGATCACGGGCCGGCCGTTGGCGTCGATTTCCGGCACATAGAAACTGACCTGGGTCGTGCTGGCTGCGCTCAGGGTGTCGTAATGGATGTCGTAGCTGGCGACGAAGGCGTTGGGATTGGCCAGTGCCAGGGCGATCAGCGCCGGGTCGGTGAGTACCGTACCGTCGTGCAGTGTCACCGACGTCAGGGTGCCGCCCGGCCCTGGGGTGATGGCGCTGACGTGTACCTGGTCAGGCACGGTCTGGGTCACGGTGACATTGCTCAGGGTCTGCCCCGGGGCAGGGGTCACGGTGACGGTCTGAGTGCGGGTGAAGTTCGGCCCGGTGACGGTCTCGCCTTCGGGCATGTTGACCGTTTGCTCGACCTTCAGCAGGGTCGGGGTGACGATGAAGCTGTGCAGCGCGCTTTCCACCAGGCTCGGGTCCTGGGCCGGGTTGTTCAGTGAATCGTTACCGTATTCGAAGCCGGCGCGGGTGTTGATGGTGAGGTTGGGCGCGCCGTCGGAGTAGGTGGTATCGGCCAGGTTGCTGAGCTGCGCGGTGATCTGGATGTCGATGCTGGGCTGGCCATTGGTGACGCTGGCGTAGGGCAGCTGCAGCACCACCATCTGGTCGCCGGGCTTCATGCCCACGCTGGCGGCATTGATCACGAGCGCGTTGCCGCTGGCGTCCTTGGCCAGCGGGTGGGTGGCGTTGCCGTTGGCATCGAATGTGATCACGAAGCTGTTGACCGTCTGGCCCAGGTAGGTCGCCGAGACGAAACTGGCGCCATCATCGCCGTCGCGGCCGGTAGCCGGCATGAACACGTCGATGAACGGGGCGTAGCCCTCCTGGGTCGAGGGGTTGTTGAAGCTGACGGTAAAGGTGAACTGCTCGCCCAGTTGCACCTCGGCACCGCCGCTGCCCAGGCTGGCGGTGGGGCTGGCGTCGGCCAGCAGGCCCTGGAAACGGTCGAGGGTGGTGGCGGCCAGGGCGATGGCCTTGTCGACATCGCCGCTGCTGACCTCCAGGCGCCAGTCGCCGCCCGCCAGCGGGCTGCCGGTGGCATTGCTGGAGGCGCCGACGTCGGCACCGGTCCAGCGGGCCAGTTCATTGACCAATGCCTGGCCGGCGCTGCCGGCACCAACATCGCAACCGTACAGCTGAATGTCGGCGCCGGTATTCAGCTCGCCGCGCCAAGCACTCAGCCGATCACCCAACTGCTCGACCGTCTGGCTGGTGAACACCTGGTTACCCAGCGTGAACTGGCCAGAGGCGCCATGTGAGAACACCTGGATCGAGTCGACTTTACCCAACTGCGCCAGGGCCGTGCTGATGGCGGCGATGGCATCCTGGCCAGGGTCAACCACCAGTGCGGTGGTGCCGGCGGGCAAGCTCGCGACCAATTGATCGCGGTTTTCCACACGGGCATCGACCACCACCAGGTTACGTGGCGCGGGCGCCGGTGCAGCGGTTTGCGCTTCGCTGGCGGTTGGTGCGGGATGGCTGCTGTCCTGGGTTTCAGCGGGGCTGGCGTCACTGTGGTGCTGTTGGTCGACAGCGGTTGCGGCGGCACCGTCAAAGAGAATCCGCTGTTCCAGCGCCAGGGTCTGAGATCGTGGGCGTGAAGCTGTGGCAAAGCCGGCTCTGCTATTGATGTCCATTTCTGTACCCTGCTCAGAAGTTCGACGCCAGTTGCGAGGCTTAAGCAATCGTAGTCGGGATTAGTTTGCGTGGGAGAGCAGGCGCCGAAAGGCACTGTTCAGAACCCGCTTTCACGCAGCCCGACGCCCAGCAACCATTTGCCCATCTCGCCGAGCACACTGCGTTTTTCCCCTTCGATCTTCAGCTTGCCGCGGGTTTCGCGCACCGTGGTCAGCGGCTCATCCAGGGCAATCAGTACCTGGAACAAGGCGTTGTTAGGGACAAGGGGCTCGCTGGTGGTGGGCACCGGGCCGCCGAAATGCGAGGAAAGCATGCGGTGGGCCAACTGCCCGGCGCGGGTGCTGCCGATGGCCAGCACTTTGCCGCGCAGTGCCGTGGCCTGGCCTTCGGGGTAGAACTTCACGGCATTGCCCACGGCCAGGTGATGGACCTGGTCCTGAGCGACATAGGCATCGACCTGCCAGTGGTCAGGGTCGATGAGAATACCCAGTGCTTGCTGGCGGTTCAGCCATTGGCCGGGACGCCAGTCCGGGTCAAGGTCCAACCAGACGCCCGCAAACGGTGCCTGCAGGTTCAGCCGGGCGATTTCGCTGCGCGCGGCGCGGGCTTCCTCGTTCTGCACGTTCAGTCGCTGTTGGGTGGCGGCATCTTCGGCCAACCCGGCAGGGTCGGCGAGCAGGCCGGACAAGCGCGCCTGATAGCTGCGGGCACTGGCTTCGCTGCTGCGCAGGCGCGAATCCAGGTCGGGTTCGTCGAGCACGGCGAGCACCTCGCCGGCCTTGATCGGCCCTGCCGGGTGCAGGCTTTGCAGCCGTGCAGGGTAGGGGGTGTAGACGCGCCACTGGTGCTCGGCGCGAGCCACGCCCACGGCATCGACCTGGCTGTGCCAAGGCAACGCCAGGCCCACTACGGCCAGCCCCACGCAGGCATAGATCAATTGTTTGCGTCGCCCCGGAATGCGCGCGCGCTGCTGCCACCAGTGGCTTAGCTCACGCTTCACCGGCAACGCGATGAACCAGGCCAATTCGACCATGAACAGCACGATCCCCAGCAGTTTGAAGAAGAACAGGTAGACCGCCACGGCGATGCCCAGGAACAGCACCAAACGGTACAACCAAGTGGCGAAGGCAAACGCGATCAGCAGCCGGCGTTGCCCAACCTGGAACGGCTCGGGCCACGGGTCGTTCAGCCCCAGCAGGTTACGCCGCAAGGCCGTACGTGCCAGTGCCGAGGCGCGTTCGTGCAGGTTGGGAAAATCCAGCAGGTCACTGAGGATGAAGTAGCCGTCGAAGCGCATGAACGGGCTGGCATTGAGCGCCAGCGACAGCACCCAGCTGGTGGTGGCCAGGTACAGCAGTGCGTTGCGCAGTGCGCCATCGTCACACAAGGCCCAACCCAGCGTCGCCAGGCCCGCCAGGGACAACTCAGTAACGATGCCCGCCGAAGCGATTGCCAGCCGCTGCCTGGCGTGTTTGAGCTTCCAGCTTTCGCCGGTGTCGGTGTACAGCATCGGCCACAGCACCAAAAACGCAACGCCCATGTGCCCGACGCGCAGGCCCAGGCGCGTGGCGACCAGCGCATGGCCGAGCTCGTGCAAGGTTTTGGCGACCACCAGCGCCAGGGCAAAGCTGAGCAAGCCCTCGGTGGAGAACGATTCCACGACCGCATGGGTGAAGCTGTCCCACTGCTGCATCACCAGGATGATGCCCAGCAGCGTCAAGCCAAGCACCAGCACCCCGGTCAGCGGATGGAACAGCCACCCCAAGGCCGCCGCCAGTCGCTGCAGGCCGGCTTGCGGGCGCAACAGGGGGACGCGGAAGAACAGGTAGTGGTGCAACCACCAACGCCAGCTCGACCAGGTGCGCGCTTCGCTCGCCGCCTGCAGCTTGGCCAGTTGTTCGGCGCCGGGGCGCAGCAGGTGGTGATGTTCGAGAAAACCACGTAACGCCAGCACCTGCTCGACATCCGGTTTCAACGCACTGTCGCGTGAGATTTGCTCGCTGATCTGGCGCGGTGTCTGGCCCCAGCGCAGCAGGCATTCGAATTCCAGCCAGCCGATGCGGTAGAAGCGGTTGAGCACCGTGTCGTGGATCATCCACGCCGGTTCGCCTTCGCGGCTGTCGGCGGCTTCGCACAGGCGCAGGTCCTCGCGCAGGGGCGGCAGCGGCAGGTCGGTAAGGTCGAGCATTACCAACCGCTCCAGGCGCGCAGCGTGGCCAGTGGGCGGCGCAGCAGGTAGTAGCCGAGCATCACCCGGCCGCCGTACAGCTTGGCCGTGCCGTGCAGACCGAGGCGGGCATGCTCGGCCTGCTCGTCGATACTCGCCAGCAGGCGGTAGGCCACCACCCCGTCATCGCTGGGCTTGGCCTGGTAGCTGGTTTCGAGGATCTTGCCCTTGAGTGGGCTGAGCGGGTAAGCGGTGAGGAACAGGGTGACTTCGGCGCCCGGCTCCAGGGCGATGGCATCGGCCACCGCCAACTGGATCTGCATGGCCGGTTGCGCCGGGTCGGCCACGTGCATGATGCGCTCGCCGGTGGACACCGGTTTGCCGAGCCAGTCGTTGGGGTCGCTGAACACCGCCACCCCGGCCCGTGGCGCCACGACCTGGGTGCGCCGAAGCTGCGCTTGTACCGCCGCCAGTTCGGCCCGGCGCTGTTGAACACGGCCCTGCAGCAGGGTCAGCTCACTCTTGCTTTGCGGGTTGTCGAACGCTCGCTGACTGGCCGCCAGCAACTCGGCATCGGCCACCGCGACCTCTTTGCCAAGCACTTCTGCGCGACTGCGCAAGGTGGTTTCGTCGAGGGTGAACAGCGGCGTACCGGCTTCCACGGGCTGGTTGGGGCGCACCAGTACCTGGGCGATCACGCCATCGATTGGCGAGCTGACGATCTGTGCCTGGCGCGAAACAATCTGCGCCGGTGCCAGCGCCGTCTGTCTGACCGGCACCAGCAACAGTCCGGCGATCACCAGCAAGGTGATCAGCAGTTGACGGCGGCTGGGGCGCCAGCGGCTAACCCGTCGGCGCCGGGTCAGCGCGTTCCAGCAGTATGCCCAGGTTCGGATAAGACCTTCGAGTTGCTGGTGCAGTACCGCGGGCGGGGGCTCTTCGAGCAGCAAGACCAGTACCCCGAGGCGTTGGCCGGCAGACCCATGTACTGGTACGCACCACAAGCCTGAAGGCCACCATTCGGCCCAGCCTTCGGCGATGTCTTCAGGGGGCGCTCCATTGGCTTGGGTCAACCAGGCGGGCTGCGCATCGACCAGATGCCCGCCCAGCCAGCGGCTGGCGCGGCGGAGCCACACCAGGTAGGGCGAGTCCTCGGTGGGCCGCGCCAGGCCTGACACGCACAGCAGTTCCAGGCCACTGTTGCCTTGCTCGAACACCAACGCCTGGTGAAAAGGCAGCAGCGGATAAAAGTCGTTGGCCATGCTGAATGCCAGCGCGTTCAGCGTCTCAGCGGCCATGGCCTTGTCGCGCAGAGCATCCAGCTGCAGCAACAGCTGCGGGTGCGGCAGCGGCCTATTCACGGTCATGATCGAACCGCGCCGTGCCGCTCATGCCGGCGATCAACTCGGGGTAGCGCTGATCGAAACGCGCTTCGAGCTCAACTGTCTGCGCCACGGCATCGACCCGGGAGTTGATCACGCTGACCTTGGCCGGGTAGGTCTTGCCTGTTTCGTGCACGCTTACTTGAAGGGGCAGGCCGGGGCTGAGGTCTTTCAATTGGCTGGACGGCACATTGAGGCGCACCTTCAATGCGCCGTCACTGACCAGGTCGAACAGCGGCGTGCCGGCGCTGACGGTCTGGTAAGGCTTGACGTACACCTTGGCGACATGGCCCGAGAAGGGCGCCAGCACCTGGCAGTAGCTCATCTGCGCTTCGCCCATTGCGCGCGCGCCATCGGCTTTCTGCACCTCGGTATTGGCGGCGGCCACTTCGATATCGCCCACCGCGTCGAGCTTGCGCAGTTGCTTTTTGGCCTCCAGGTTCTGCCGGGCCATCGCCAGTTCGGCCACTGCGACCTTGCCGCGCGCCTGGGCTTCGTTGCAGTTGAAACGGGCCAGGGTGGCGCCCTTGGCCACGTGCTCGCCGAAGCGGGTCTTGAGCTCGCCCAGAGTGCCGCTCATCTGGCTGGACAGGGTGGTTTCCAGCTCGGCCGCCAGCAGCACGCGGATCTGCTGTGGATCATCGGCGGTCGCTGCTTGTTCGGCGTAGGCGGATACGCTGGCCAGTGCCAGCAACAGGGCGAGGTAACGCGGTGCAAAAACGGGTGGCAGCATGCTCGACTCTCCTCGCTCAGAGACATCCTTCGGTCGCGATGCAAACGTTTTAACGGTTTGATACTAGGAAGGGATTGGCGATAGCGCAAAAGCGAACGAGCTGTACTAGGGTGAAGCAGTGTTCGCCGCACTGCACGGAGACGACGATGGTGCCTACGCCTGTCAAACGGGATTTTTCCCGGACGCTGCTGGACGTGCTCATTCGTGCAGGGCTGGTCGCGGCCCTGGTGGTCACCTGTTATGAAGTCTTTCACCCCTTCCTTGGCCTGATGCTCTGGGCGGTGATCCTGGCGATCACCTTCTATCCCTTGCACGGCCGCTTGCGCCATGGCCTGGGGCTCAAGCCCGGGCATGCCGCTACCCTGATCGTGGTGGTTACGTTGCTGATTCTAATGGTGCCCATCTACCTGCTGGCGGTGTCTATTGGTGAATCTGTACGTGCAGGCCTGGAGCTTTTCGAAAGTGGCGCCTGGCACATTCCACCGGCCAATCCCGAAGTGCAGGATTGGCCATTGATCGGTCCTCAGTTGTTTGCCCTGTGGCAGCAGGCGGCGACCGATGCCACCAGCCTGGCGCAGAGCGTCGCACCTCACCTCAAAGGCTTCGGCATGGTCGTACTGGGCAAGCTGGCCGGGGTGGGCACGGGCTTTCTGCTGTTTCTCGGTGCACTGATCCTTTCGGGCATCGTCATGGCCTATGGCGACAACGGCGAACGCAGTGCAGTGCAAATCGGCACGCGGATTTCCGGGCCGCAGCGCGGCCCAGAGATCGCCGCGCTGTGCACCGCGACCATCCGTGCGGTTGCCCAGGGTGTGGTCGGCATCGCCTTCGTGCAGATGGTGCTGGTAGGCGTCGGTTTCGTGGTCATGGGCATCCCCGGTGCCGGGTTGCTGGCACTGGTGGTGCTGCTGCTGGGGATCATGCAGCTGCCAGTGCTGCTGATTACCTTGCCGGTGGTGTGCTTCGTGTTCTTCACCGAAGGCGTCAGCGTCGCCAGTGTGGTGTTCGCCGTGTACAGCATTCTGGCGGGCATGGCCGACAACGTCCTGAAGCCCTTGCTGCTGGGGCGCGGGGTGAACGTGCCGATGCCGGTGGTGCTGATCGGTGCCCTGGGCGGCATGGTCGCTGGCGGCATCATCGGCCTGTTCATCGGGCCGGTCATCCTGGCGGTCGGCTACATGCTGTTCTGGCAATGGGTCGATGATGGGCCGGCCAGCGCTCCCGTGACAACTGTCGAGCCCGATTGATCATGGCGCCAACAGTGTTGCGCCTGTTGTTGATGCTGCTGGCCCTGCTGCCTACGATCGGCCTGGGCAATAATGCGGCTATCGCTGATACCGATAGCACGCCAGCCGAACTGACCATCGCCAATCGCAGCATTTTCACCTTTCATGCCACGTTTCTTGGAGAGACGCCGGCTGCACGGGCGCAGCGGGCCACGGCGGTGATCGAGGAGGCGTTGCGGGGCACGGATGAACTGAAGGTCAGTATCGACCCACTGCAAAACAGCTACCTCGTGCTGCTGGGCAACCGTCGTGCTTTCATCGTTTCGCCCCAGGACCTGGAAGTGAGCGGCGGCGATACCCGCGTTGCTGCCGAACAGGCCGCAGCTGTGCTGCGCCAGGTGGTCGACGAGTCTGGCGAGGCACGTAACCTGCACTTTCTGCTCAAGGCGTTTGGCTTGTCGGCCCTGGCCACGCTGATCTTCCTGGTGCTGATCAAGGGCGCCCACCTGGCCCGGCGCAAGCTGCGCGGGCGTTTGCCGCAGCTGATGCGCGAGCGGGCGCGACAGATTCGTGTCGGGCAGATGCCGCTGTTCGACATGCAATTCGTCTACAGGATCATCGACCGCCTGCTGAGCCTGTTCTATTGGGTGGTGGTGCTGTTGCTGGGTTACCAGTGGCTGAGTTTCGTGCTCTCGCAGTTCCCCTACACCCGGCCGTGGGGCGAGAGCCTCAACGTGCACCTGCTCGACCTGCTGCGCTATCTGCTCGATGGTATTCTCCAGGCTATCCCGGGAATTGCCGTCGCCATCCTGATCTTTTTCATCGCCCGTGGCATCAGTGGCTTCAGCAGGCGCGTGCTGGAGCGCATGGCACGGCCGGGCACCCTCAACTGGCTGACCGAAGAAACCCTGCAGCCGACCGTGCGCCTGACGTCACTGGCCATCTGGCTGTTCGCGCTGGTGATGGCTTATCCGTACCTGCCGGGCTCGGGGACGGATGCCTTCAAAGGCCTGTCGGTTTTGCTCGGCCTGATGATCTCGCTGGGTGCCTCCAGCATGGTCGGGCAGGCGGCGGCGGGGTTGATTCTGACCTATTCGCGCACCTTGAAAACCGGCGAGTACGTGCGGGTCGGCGACAACGAGGGCACGGTGACCGAAGTGGGGATGTTCAACACCACCATCCGCACCGGTTTGGGCGAGGTGCTGACCTTGCCCAACTCGATGATCACCGGCTCCGTCACGCGCAACTATTCCCGTGCGGTGCAGGGCCGCGGCTACATCGTCGATACCGTGGTGACCATCGGCTATGACACGCCCTGGCGCCAGGTGGAAGCGATGTTGGTGGCCGCCGCCCAGCGCACCGAGGGCATTCTCGACACACCCAAGCCTCAGGTGTTTCAGACCGGGCTGTCGGACTTCTACCCCGAATACCGCCTGGTGGCCCAGGCCGTGCCCAGCGAGCCGCGGCCGCGCGCTGAGCTGTTGAGCCTGCTGCACGCCAACATTCAGGACGTGTTCAACGAATACGGCGTGCAGATCATGTCACCGCATTACCTGGGTGACCCGGCACAGGAGAAATGGGTGCCCCAGGACAAGTGGTACACGGCACCGGCGAAAGGGCAAAGCGCGGATGAGCCTTGAGTAACCACTGCAGGGGGGCGACCCTGCAGTGGTAGGGGGTTATTTTCTCAAAGCCTGGAACGAACTGACCATGTCTTTGGCCCAGCCGTCGAGCACGGCCTTGGCGTCCTTGGCCTGCATCACTTGTGATGAGTTTTCCAGTTCGGTACCGGCGCCTTTGCGCACTACCTCGGCCACCACCTCGTTGGTATCACCGTCCAGGAAAGCGGCCTCAGTGGCGATGCTGGTGTCCTGATCGCGAATCCCGGTGGCGGTACTTATGCCCGCAGCCACCAACGCAATCGGGATTACTTCATACGGCCGCAGGCTTTTGGTCTTGGCGCTCACGGCAGTGATGGCCGGGCGTACCACCAGTACCCCTGGGCCAGGGCTGGTGGCCAGCGGCAGGACTTGCGAGAAGTGATTCTTGAGGGTCTGGTCGTAGTAGCCGGTGATGCCCTGCAAGGTCGACTGCGGGACTTTCTCGGTCGGTTGCGGTTTGGGGTAGAGCTGGCTGGGCTCGATGTAGACGCTGCGATAACGCTTGGCGTCCACACCTGATTTGATCCAGCGCATGACCGGTGCACCCGAAGGCGACTTGTCTTCTTTCAGGACGCTGTAGTCCTTGAGAAAGCCCGAGTACTGATCGGACTCCACATACTTGCTAGCGCAGCCCTGCAGCATGAGCGTTGCCAGGCACAGCGATGCAGCCAACGACTTGGTGTTCATGCAGCTTCTCCTTCTCACAATGATCGGTGCCGTGCGGGGTCACCTCAGAAACGCCAGGTCGCGCCGCCGCCGACGATGTGCAGGGCGCTGTTGTCATAACTGCCGGACAACGAATTGCCAGAGCGCGCCTTGGTCTGCTCGACGTCCATGTCGCCGAGCCAGACCAGGGTGTAGGCCAGGTGCAGGTCGAGACCTTCGTCGACCTGATAATTGACCCCCGCCGCCAACCGCCAGGCTTCGCCCATGGGGTTGTCGACCGTGCGGTCCTTGTCATCGACCGCCGAGCTGTCGTAGCCCAGCCCCATGCTCCAGCGCCACTGTGGGGTTGCCTGGTATTGCGCGCCCAGCGAGGCGTGCCAGGTGTCCTTGTACTTGCGGTCGACAGTGCGGCTGGTGCCACCGGCGTTGCTGTCGACCTCGACGCCGACGTCGCCGAATTCGCTCCAGTCCTGCCAGTTGAGGCTGCCGAGCAAGGTCCATTGATCGTCCAGTTCATGGGCAATGCTGAAGGTGACGGTCTGCGGCACGTTGAGGTCCAGCTCCAGTTCATCGACATCCAGGCGCCGCAGGGCGACGTTGATGAGGGGGTTGCTGATGTCGCTCAGGTGCGGCTTGTCCTCGAACTCCAGCTTGACCTTGCTGGTGTAGGCCAGGCCGACGCGGGTGCGGGCATCGAGCTGATAGAGCAGGCCGAGGTTGACGCCAACCCCGACATCGGTGTCCTTGTATTCGAGTTGGCCGTCAGGCCGGTCGGCAAGGCCCAGCAGGTTGTTGTTGATGGCCATTTCGGTGCGGTAGTAACCGAGCATGATGCGCGGGCCGATGCCAATCGACAGGTCGTCGGTGAACTTGTAGGCCCAGGTCGGCTGCAGTGACATGCCAATGACTGCCGCTTCCTGGGTGAAATAGCGACCCGCCCAGTCATCGTCATAATCCAATGCCAGGCCGAAGTTGCCGTACATGCCAAAGCCGATGGCGGAGCGTTCATCGATCTGATGGCTGATGAATAGGCTGGCGCCGGGCAGGTACTGCAGCGAATTGCCGCCCTCGTTGCCGTCGAACTGGTTATTGCCGTCGCGCGAAAAACGCAGGTCGCCGAGGATCACCTGAGCGTTGGCACTGACTTGGGTGCCCTTGAGCCGAGTGATGCCGGCCGGGTTGCTCATCAACACGCTGGGATCGGTGGCCAGCGCCGCAGAGCCCGCATTGGCCAGGCCATTGCCTTCCTGGCCGGCTTCGTAAATGAGGATGCCGCCAGCCCACGCCTCATTGCCGTCCAGCAGCGCCGCACACGCCAGTGCAAGTGCGTATTTGCCAAGCTCACGCGGGCGGTAGCTCATTTCACACGCTCCTGAACAGCGGCCGCTGTTTATCAGAATTGATACTTTAGACGACGCACCTTGTCGCGCAAGTTTGACCGGTCCAGGCAATCAACACCTGAGTCTGAGCAACGAAAAAGAGCAGGTTGCCTGACCGTTGACTAGTATTGCCTGCCAAGTAAGCGCCATTTCCGGTGGGGATAGGCATGGCCCAGGCGAATGATGTGGTCATTTGCGAATACTGCGACGCTGTTTATCAGCGTGCGCCGCTGCAGCGCCGCCAAAGTGCACTGTGCCTGCGCTGCGGTAGCGTCCTGTATCGCCACAACCCTTTGAACGTGCAACAGCGCCTGGCCCTGTGCGTGACCGGTGGCGTGCTGCTGGCGTTCGCCAACGCCTATCCGGTGATGACCATCAGCATGGGCGGCATCAGCAATTCGGCAACGTTGTGGGACTCGGTACTGATCCTCAGCCACGGCAGCATCACCTTCATCGCCCTGGTGCTGGCACTGGCGATCATCTTCGCCCCGGTGCTGCAAATTACCCTGTTGTGCTGGGTGTTGGGCTTCGCGGTGGGCGGGCGCCGCGCTCCAGGCTTTGCCAGTTGCATGCGCGCGTTGGAAGGCCTGCGGCCGTGGAGCATGCTGGAGGTATGCCTGCTCGGCGCCATGGTCGCGGTGATCAAGTTGGCCGGCCTGCTCGATGTGATCCCGGGTATTGGCCTGATCGCGCTGGCGGCGCTGAGCGTGTTGCTGATCTTCATCGCGGGTCGCGATATCCGCGATTTGTGGGCGCAGGTATGAGCACGCCGGCATTGGCCGACCAGCTGAACCTTCGCCTGTGCCACGGCTGTGGCCAGGCCTGCGCCCTGCGTCCTGGCCAGCACCACTGCGACCGCTGTGGCGCGCCCTTGCACCGGCGCAAATCCAACGCCATCACCCGTGGCTGGGCCTTTCTGTTTGCCGCGTTGATCTTCTATATCCCGGCCAACGCATTGCCGGTGATGAACACCGAAATGCTCGGCCAGGGCAGCGACAGCACCATCGTTGGCGGGGTGCTGGAATTCTGGGAGGCGGGCGCCTGGGACATCGCGTTGATCATCTTCATTGCCAGTATCGGCGTGCCGGCGATCAAGTTCGTGTCTCTTGGATTGCTGCTGTACACCGCCCAGCGCCGCAGCCAATGGGCGCGCCGTCAGCGCTCGCAGCTTTATCGCTGCGTCGAGTTGATTGGCTACTGGTCGATGCTCGACGTCATGGTGGTGGCATTGGTGGCGGCGCTGGTCCAGCTGCATGGGCTGGGCACCATCGAGCCACGACCGGGCATTCTGTTTTTCGGCATGGTAGTGGTGCTGACCATGTTCTCGGCCATGAGCTTCGACCCACGCCTGATCTGGGACGACCAACCACACCAAGGGGAGCACGGCGATGGCGCTGGAAACTGACAACCGCGCTGGCCCCGGCCAGGCCCATGTACGCACACGGCGCTTGAATGTCTCGCTGGTGTGGGTAGTGCCGATCCTGGCGCTGCTGGTCGGCGCTTCGCTGGTGGTGCGCAACTGGATGGAGCAGGGGCCGGTGATCACTATATCGTTTCGCAGTGGCGAGGGCCTGGTGGCCCATAAGACCCAGGTGCGTTACCGCAGTGTGGTGATTGGCGAGGTGACGTCGGTGGAACTGGCCGCTGACCGCAAGAGCGTGGATGCCAAGGTCGAACTGTCGAAAGAGGCGGAGTCGTTTGCCACCGAAGGCGCGCGCTTCTGGGTGGTGCGCCCGCGTATCGGTGCTGGCGGGATCTCCGGGGTCGATACTTTGCTCTCGGGCAGCTTTATCGGTGCCGATGCCGGGGAGTCGAAAAAGCCCGAAAAAACCTTTGTCGGATTAGAGTCGCCACCGCCGATCACCTATGGCGAGAAGGGCAAGCGCTTTGTGCTCAGCGCCAATGACCTGGGCTCGCTGGATATCGGCTCATCGATCTATTTCCGCAGGATCCCGGTGGGCGAGGTGGTGTCCTACGCCATCAAGCCCGATGGCCGCGGGGTGGACATCGATATCTTCGTGCAGTCGCCCTACGACGCATTCGTCACGTTGGATACACGGTTCTGGAATGCCAGCGGCATCGACATGCAGATTGGCGCCAACGGGTTGAAGGTGGAGACTCAATCGTTGTCGTCGATCCTCATGGGGGGGCTGGCCTTTGGTACGCCCGAATACGCTGCCGTGGCCGAACCTGCGGCTGATCAACAGGCTTTTGAACTGTTCGCCGACCGCGATTCTGCCTTGGCACCGCCTACCGGCACCCCGCAATACCTGCGCCTGCGCTTCGACCAGTCGATGCGCGGACTGGCGGTAGGCGCACCGGTCGAATTCAAGGGTGTGGAGTTCGGCAGGGTGACCTCGGTGACGCTTGATTACGACCCGAAAAAACAGATTTTCCCGGTAGTGGTCGATGCGGCCATCTACCCCAAGCGCCTGGGCCCGGTGCACCAGAAAATGCTCAAGGTGTTCAACCATACCGAGGGTGACGCCGCCGGGGCCCGGCAGCTGATCGGCTCGTTCGTCGAACATGGCCTGCGCGCCCAGGCCCGCAGCGGCAACCTGATTACCGGGCAGATGTTCATTTCTCTGGACTTCTACCCGGACGCGCCCAAGGTCGCCTTCGACATGACTGCCGACCCCATCGTCATCCCCACCGTGCCCGGCAGCCTGGAAAAACTTCAGGAGCAGTTGCAGGGTGTGGTGGCGCGTATCGGCAAGCTGCCGCTGGAAAGTATCGCCGGCAACCTCGACGGTACGCTGCGTGAGTTGCGCGCCACGCTCAAGCGCGTCGATGGGCAGACGCTGCCGGGGGTCACCAACACGCTGAGCGAACTGCAGAAGACCCTGCGCACGGCCAATTCGGCGATCGATGAAAACTCGCCGCAACGGGAAAAACTGGGTGACACGTTGCAGGAACTGGAGCGCATGTCCCGCTCGCTGCGCGACCTGGCGGACTACCTGGGCCGGCATCCCGAATCGCTGATTCGCGGGCGGCCGAAAGCCGCAGGCGCGGACGACGTGCAACCCTGACCACGCCCCAAGGAGTGAGAGCCGATGCGCACGCTGCCTACCCTGTTGCTGACCACACTGGTGGTGTTGACAGCCGGCTGCCGCAGTGCGCCGAACAATTACCACACCTTGGTGGCGGCGCAGCCGACCCGTGGCGCGGGTGAAACGATCCTGGTCGAGCGGGTCAGCCTGCCGCCGCAGGTGGATCGGCCGCAATTGGTGATACGCCAGGGTTCCAGCGGTCTGGTGATCCTCGAAACCGAATGGTGGGGGGCCAACCTGGTCGATGAATTCCGCAGCGCCTTGCAGGACCAGCTTGGCGGGCCGGTTGGTGGTACGCCGCGCGCCGTGTTGCGGGTGGATGTGCAGCGCTTCGATTCGGTGCCTGGGCAGTACGCGCTGTTGGAAGCGGTATGGCGCTTGCAGCGCCCCGGGCAAAACGAGATGACCTGCCGAACGTCGGTGCAGACACCGGCGCAGAACAGCGTCGGCAGCCTGGTCGGCGCTCAACAGGTCAACTTGCAGAAGCTGGCCAGCGCTGTGCGGGGCAGTGCCTCAGGTTGCCCAAGGTCTTGAACACTGGCGCTCAGCGCAGCCTTAACAGGTGATCCAGCGACAGCGCACCGCCACCCTTGGCCAGCAGCAACAGCAGCAGGCCCGCCCAGGACAGGTGGGTCGGCCAGGCGTCAGGGTAGACGAACACCTCGATCACCGTGGTCATGCCCAGCAGGGCCAGTGCCGACAGACGGGTGAACAAGCCAAGCACCAGCAGCAGCGGGAACAGGTGTTCGGCGTAGGTCGCCAGGTGGGCGGCGAGCCACGGTGACAGCAATGGCAGCGCGTATTCGCTCTGGAACAACTCATAGGTGCTGGGGGTAATGCTCAGAATACCTTCGACCTTGGTGCGGCCTGACATGAAGAACACCGAGGCGATGCCCAGGCGTGCGACCAGGCATAACACCGTGTCGTTGAGCAGCAGTTGCAGGCGTTCAGCCACGCCGTTCCAGCGTTGGCGCAAAGTGATTGCCGGGGCAGTGGGGCGCAGGGTGTCCATGGCCATTCCTTCATGTGAATGAAAGTGGGCGAAAGACTTGGGCTTGCAGCAGGCGACCGAGCAGGTCGTTGAAGTCCAGGTCGGGTTGGCATTGCTGGGCGAGTTGCGACGCGGTTTCCAGCGAGTGGCCTGCCGCGCAGGCGTCGAGGAAGGCGCAGCCGCCGATTTCCAATGGCTGATGGCTGACCCCGTCGCGGTTGCCGCTAAGCAGCGCGCCTTCGGCTACCCAGGGTTGCGCCTCGGACCAAGGTTGGCCTTCACGGCTGCAGCGCCACAGGCTGAGCGCGGGGTGTGTTTCGAACCATTGCCAGCGCACGCTTTGGCGCGGGGTGAGGTGGCTGTGCATCAGGTCGCTGGCGGTCATGCCGGCCAGCTCGGCGAGGTCAAGGCAAGAGTCCTGGTCGGCGCTGAACACCTCGCACCAGAAGAAGTCCAGGCGTGCGACGTCGGCCAGGTAGGGCAGCCCGTGATGGGCCTGCAATTGCTGCAGAAACTCTGCAAAGCCAGCGCCGTAACGGATCAGCCGGGGATCGTCGGGCGGTGAGTGGTTTGCGTATGCGGTCGCGACCTCCTGCATCCAGTCAGGGCCTACCAGGATCTCGATGCTGGGGAAGTTGGCCCGCAGTGCGTCGACGCAGCCGGCCAGCACGGTATTGCGATACACCGCGAAAGCCGCTTGCCCGGTCAGGTCTTGCAGCTGCGGGGCAGGGCGCCGGTAGAGGGCGTCGATGAAGGCGTCCTGAAACTGGCCAAGGGGCAGGTTCATGGCAAGGCTCCCGGGTGGTCGAGGGTCGCTTGGGCGATGGCGCGTTCGGCCAGCAGCTCATCGAATGCCGGCAGGTTGCCGTCGCGCTCAATCAGCGTCGGGCGTGGGCCGATACGGGCGATCAGGTGCCGGTACAAGGCCCAAACCGGCTCGGCAATGGCGGCATCGTGGGAGTCGATCAGCAGCGCGCCCTGCGCGTCGTGGCTGTGTCCGGCCAAGTGGATTTCGCTGATGGCCTGGGCAGGGAAGCAGTCGAGATAATCCTCGGCGTTGAAGCCCAGGTTGTGCGCACTGACGTGCACATTGTTGACGTCCAGCAGCAACGTACACCCGGTGCGGCGCACCAGTTCGCCAAGAAAGCCGATCTCGTCCCAGTCATGCCCTTGCAACTGCAAGTAGTGGCTGGGGTTTTCCAGGGCGATGCTGCGCCCCAGGGCATCCTGGGTGCGCAGGATATTGTCGCTGATGCGCGCCAGCGCTTCACTGCTGCGGGGGAAGGGCAGCAGGTCGGGATGGTACTGGCCGCGCCAGGTGGACCAGGCCAGGTGCTCGGAAACCAGCGCCGGGTTTATCAGGTCGATGAGGTTACGCAGGCGGCGCAAGTGGGTTGCGTCCGGCTCGGCGTCCGCTGCCAGCGACAGCGCAACGCCGTGCAGCGACAGCGTATGGCGCTCGGCCATGCGCTGCAGCCAGGCCAGGCGTGTGCCACCGACCATGTAGTTTTCCGGATGCACTTCGTACCACAGGCCATCGGCGTTGCACGCCAGCGCCTGGGCATAGTGCTCGGCCTTGAGCCCGAGCCCGGCGCCGAGGGAGTCGATCCGGTTCATGGTCGGCCCCTTGCACTCAGGACTTGATCGGGGTCAGCGACCCCATGCCGTTGGGGGTCTTGATCGACGTGCAGGTGCCGGCCGGTACGTTCTTCCAGTGCATGCCGTCGTAGTCCTTTTTCGCACTGCCGGCGCAGGTGGTACCGGCGCCGGCCTTGCAGTCGTTCTTGCCGGCCATGGCGACGCCGTAGCATTTTTCCATGGCGGCACCGCTGCTGCTGGTATCGGCAGCCATTGCGACACTGGCCATGGAAGCGAGGGCCAGAGCGGCAGTAGCGAGGGCGAGGGTTTTCATGGTGATGTCTCCAGAGGGTAGGGCCTTGGTGATATACCGGTGGCTCATGGAGTAGTTCGGGGGAATGGCTTCCTCGGTTACAGGTCTGCGAAATTTTTTTCCAGTGACTGAGGCTCATCTATGGTTCGATAAAAGAAACCTTCACGCGGTGTAACCCTGGCGCCCAATGCAACGAACTAACTCACAGGACTTGCTGGTCGCCCGCGAGTCGCAGTTGCAAGGCATGCTGCTGCGCGGGCTGGCGGGTGATGCGCAGGCTTACCGCGAGTTTCTCGCGGCATTGGCATTGCACGTGCGGGGTTTCTTGCGGCGGCGCTTGCAACAGCGCCCGGCAGAGGTCGAAGATCTGTTGCAGGAGGTGTTGCTGGCCGTGCACAACGCCCGGCATACCTATCAGCCGCACCAGCCGCTGACAGCATGGGTGCAGGCGATTGCCCGCTACAAGCTGGCTGACTACCTGCGCCGCTACGCCCATCACGAGGCACTGCACGACCTGCTCGAAGACGACAGCGAGCTGTTCGCCGCCAGCGATGAGATACCCGCCCATGCCAGCCGTGACCTGGGTAAACTGCTGGGCCGGTTGCCCGAGCGCCAGCGTTTGCCAATCGTCCATGTAAAGCTTGAGGGCCTGTCGGTGGAAGAAACCGCGAAGCTCACCGGGCTGTCCAGCTCGGCCGTCAAGGTAGGCATCCACCGTGGGCTGAAGGCCCTGGCCAGGTTGATTGGAGGCAATGAACGCGATGAAGACCGATGAACTGATTTCCCTGCTGGCGACTGGCGAAGGGCCGGTGGACCGGTATGCCCTGGCGCGGCGCATGACCTGGGCGTTGCTGGCCGGCGTGCTGGCCGCATTGTTGATGACAATCGCTCTTTACGGGGTGCGCAGCGACCTTGCCGAGGTGGCGCGCACGCCGTTGTTCTGGGCCAAGCTGGCTTTGCCCGGCAGCCTGGCGCTGCTGGCGCTGTGGTTGACGCAACGCCTGGCCAGGCCAGGCGTCAGGGGTGGGGCGGCCTGGGGGCTGTTGGGGCTGCCGTTGCTGGTGGTGTGGCTGGGCGCAGCGATCACCCTGTCCGGCGCCCCCGTTGAGGCCCGCGCCGAGCTGATTTTCGGCCGCACCTGGCGCACCTGTGCGTTGAACATCGCACTGTTGTGCGTACCCGTGTTCATCGCCGTGACCTGGGCATTGCGTGGCCTGGCGCCAACCCGCTTGCGCCAGGCGGGTAGCGCGGGCGGCCTGCTCGCGGGCTCCACCGCCACCTTGGCCTACTGCCTGCATTGCCCGGAAATGCAGGTGCCGTTCTGGGGCGCCTGGTACGTGCTGGGCATGGCGTTGCCGACGCTGTTCGGCGCCGCCTTGGGCCCGCGCTTGTTGCGTTGGTGAGTGCGTGGGGTGCACGAAAGGCCGCTTTCCGCTAGAATGCCGGCCGGGTGCTAAGCTGCGCAAAGCAGTGATGCAGGTTAAATAACTACGCAGGTCGGGCCGCCTGCGGGAGTCGTCGCACCCATGCAAAAACATGTCTTGCCTCGCGCGCAGCAAATCGCCCAGCGCGCATTTGCCAATTTCGAGCGCTTTCTGCACATCGAAGCCGTCAGCGGCATCGTGCTGCTGATCGCTGCCGTAGCGGCCCTAATCTGGGCCAATTCCCCTGCTGCCGACAGTTATGATGCCCTCTGGCACACGCCTATTTCCTTCGGGATCGGCTCGTTGGTGTATTCGCAATCCCTGCATTTCTGGATCAACGATGGCTTGATGACCATCTTCTTCCTGGTGGTCGGCATGGAAATCCGCCGCGAGATCCATGAAGGCGCGTTGTCCAGCCTGCGCCAGGCCACGCTGCCGATGGCGGCGGCAATCGGTGGCGTTGCGGTACCTGCGCTGATCTACCTGGCCTTCAACCATGGCCCCGCCGACCATCAGGGCTGGGCAGTGCCCACCGCCACCGACATCGCCTTCGCGGTGGGCGTGCTGGCGCTGCTGGGCAAATCGATCCCTTCGAATGTGCGGGTGTTCCTGCTGGCGCTGGCGATCATCGACGACATCATCGCCGTGCTGATCATCGCCTTCTTCTACTCCGGTGGCCTCGATTACAGCGGTCTTGGCGTGGCCGCAGTGGGCCTGCTGCTGGTGGTCGGCCTGCAGAAGATCGGTGTCGGCTCGGCCTATGCCTACATCATTCCCGGCTTCATCACCTGGCTGGGTGTGCTGATGACCGGTGCCCACCCGACCCTGGCGGGCGTGGCGCTCGGCCTGATGACCCCGGTCAAGGCCATGCCGTTGGGCGAGCGCCCGCTGGAGGCCGTCAGCCGCTTTACCGATGACCTGCTGGGCCGCGCCAAAGCGCCCGAGCGCGATGCCAGCCAGCTCATGAGCCCGCTGAAAAACCTGCGCCTGGCCCAGCGTGAGCTGGTACCACCGGTAACCCGTGTACAAGGCAATCTGCACCCGTGGGTGGCCTATGCGATCATGCCGCTGTTTGCCCTGGCCAACGCCGGTGTTGGCTTGTCGGGTGTCGACCTGACTGCCGACGGGCCATTCTGGGTGATGGTCGCGGTGGCCGTGGCACTGGTCGCCGGTAAACCCTTGGGTGTCGTCAGCGTCAGCTGGCTGATGGTGCGCCTGGGCTGGTGTGCATTGCCAGCTGGCGTGACCTGGCGCGGCATCACCCTGATCGGGCTGTTGGCGGGTATTGGTTTCACCATGTCGATCTTCATTGCCAACCTGGCCTTCGCTGACCCAGGCGCCCTGGGTGCGGCCAAGCTTGGCGTGCTGTCCGGCTCCGTCATCGCTGCGGTAATCGGCGTGACCTGGGGTGTCATTGGCATGCGTAAAGCGGCCCCTGCAGTGCCGGCAGAAGCGAGTTGATCTAACGAGGGGGCACGCATCAGGAAATATTTTTCCTCGCGTGCATCCAATCGCCTCCCTGGCGGGTATTACAGGCAGCGCGAATTCGCGCTGTCGATCACTCGCCAGGAGACTCGCACCATGAATAGCCCAGTTGCCACGCTGATGATCACCGGCGGCATTGTCCTGATTCTGGCCACCCAGGCTGCCCACGCTCAATCTGCCATACCCGATGCGGTCAAAGTGCCCGATGGCCATAGCGTCATGCTCGAAACCGTGGGCGTCGGCCAGATCACTTACGAATGCCGCGACAAAGCCAACGCGCCGGGCCAGACCGAATGGACCTTCGTCGGGCCCAAGGCCGTGCTCAACGACAGGGCTGGCAAGCAGGTCGGCGACTACTTCGGGCCGCCCGCCACCTGGCAGGCAAAAGACGGCTCCAAGGTCACCGGCACCCAGCTGGCCATCGCACCCGCCGCCAAGGGCGACCTGCCTTACCAGCTGGTGCAGGCCAACCCGGCCGAGGGTAAAGGCGCCATGAATGGCGTTAGCTACATCCAGCGCCTGGCTACCCGCGGCGGCGTGGCACCGGCGAGTGCCTGCTCGGTGCAGAACAAGGGCGAGAAGAAAATCGTCGATTACCAGGCCGACTACATCTTCTGGGCAGCAAAATGATGCCCAACCCAGCGGGCAGGTGAGCCACTGGCGTCTACGCTCATCGACAACCCCAGCCATCTGGCTGGGGTGCCATGCAAGGACAAAGCATTGAATTCACCTCTGCCACCGTTCGATTTCCAACGTTGCCTTGAGGCCTGCGCACAGGGTGACCGGCGTGCCTTGCACGCGCTTTATGAAGAAGAAGGCGCGCGCTTGCTTGGCGTGGCCCGGCGCATCGCCCGCGATGACGCCACGGCCGAAGATATCCTGCACGACGCGTTCCTGCGCATCTGGACCCGCGCAGCCAGTTTCGACCCCGCGCGTGGCTCTGCACGTGGCTGGGTCTATAGCGTCACCCGGCACCTGGCGCTGAATTTCATTCGCGATACGCGGCGCGAAGTTGAACTGGATGATGCGGTTTTTTCAATTTTGCCTTTTGAGACGATCGATATTCAGGCGGATTCTGCCAAGGTTCACCGCTGCCTCGAACAACTGGAGCCGTCACGCAAGCTGTGCATTCTGCATGCCTACGTCGACGGTTGCAGCCATGCCGAGATTGCCGGCTTGCTGAACACGCCGCTGGGCACCATCAAGGCCTGGATCAAACGCGGCCTTAAGGCGTTGCGGGAGTGCATGGGATGAAGAAGCCGCAGGGCGAAACTGCCGAAGCGCTCGACCAGCTGGCCGGTGAATACGTGCTCGGAACACTGTCAACTGAAGAACATGAGGCCGTGCGTCAGCGCCTGGACGAGGATGGTGAGCTGCGCAGCGCTGTGGATGCCTGGGAACAGCGGTTACTGGCACTCAATGCACTGGCCGAACCGGTAACCCCCAGTGCGCGGTTATGGAGCCGGATCAACCGCAGCCTCGATGCTCAACAACCTCCACAGCCATTGCGCTGGTGGCAGCGCTTGGCCCTGTGGCAGGGTATGGCCGGTGCCGGTGTGCTTGCCAGCCTGCTGCTGGCGTTCACCCTGCTGACCGCCAAAGCGCCGGCACCTTCTTATCTGGTGGTACTGGCGGCGCCGGCTGACAGTGCCGCAGGTTGGGTGGTGCAGGCGAGCGACAGGCGCGACATTCAGCTGATTCCGCTGGGGCAGTTCCCAGTACCGAGCGACAAGGTGCTGCAGTTCTGGACCAAAGGCGAGCAGTGGAAGGCGCCGGTGTCGCTTGGCCTGGTCAAGCCGGGCGAGCAGTACCGCGTATCCTCGGACGACTTGCCGCCGTTGGAAGCCAACCAGTTGTTCGAGTTGACCCTGGAAAAAGCAGGAGGCTCGCCAACCGGTCGGCCTACGGGGCCTGTGCAATTCATCGGCCGTGCGGTGAAGGTGCTTTGAAGGGGGCGGCGCTTGCGCGCCGCCCGAGGTCAATGCGCGTGCTCTGGGCGCTTCTGGCGTGACGCCGGAGCGTCTCCATGGTCCTCGTCCGCTGCGATGATCGGCACCTCGTTGCCGTCACAGTCGAACAACTTGCCATCGCGGAAGAAATCACCATCGTTGAGCCCGGCAATGTCGCGGTAACGCAAGGTACGCTCGCTGGCGGCGACGAACACCGACTGCTGGTCGGAGTTGCCTGCGCGCAAGTGGTTGAACAGCAGGTTCAGCAGAATCGCCATGATCGCCGCCGAGCTGATGCCGGAGTGGAAAATCGTCTCGAACCAGGCCGGGAAGTGGTGATAGAAGCCTGGCGCCGCGATTGGGATCATGCCGAAGCCGATCGAGGTGGCAACGATGATCAGGTTCATGTTGTTGCGGTAGTCCACCTGCGCCAGGGTGCGGATGCCGCTGGCCGCGACGGTACCGAACAGCACCACCCCGGCGCCACCGAGCACGGCGGTAGGGACTGCGGCGATCAGCCGGCCCATCACCGGCAGCAGACCGAGGGTCACCAGAATCAGGCCGGTGGTGGCGACCACGTAGCGGCTCTTCACGCCGGTCACGGCAACCAGGCCGACGTTCTGTGCGAAGGCACTCTGGGTGAAGGAGCCGAACAGCGGCGCCAGGGCGCTGGAGATCATGTCGGCGCGCAGGCCGTTACCGAGCCGCTTCGAATCGACCTTGGTGTCGATGATTTCGCCGACGGCCAGAATGTCTGCGGAGGTCTCGACCATGGTCACCACGATCACGATCAGCATCGAGAGAATCGCCGCAACCTGGAACTCAGGCGCGCCAAGCGGCAAGGCTTGTGGCAGCGCGACCAGCGTGCCGTTCATCACCTGCGAGAAATCGGCCATGCCGAATGCGACCGCCACCAGGGTGCCGATCACCATCGCCAGCAGGATCGACAGGCGCGAAATGCTGGCACTGCCCAACTTGCTGAGCAGCAGCACCGTAGCCAGGGTGAACGCCGCCAGGGCGATGTTGGACATGCTGCCAAAATCCGCCGCCTGGCTGTTGCCGCCCATGGCCCAGCGCGCCGTGACCGGCATCAGGGTCAGGCCGATGGTGGTGATGACGATGCCCGTCACCAATGGCGGAAAGTATTTGGTGATGCGCGAGAACAAGGGCGTGATCAGCAGCCCGATCAAGGAGGCCGCGATCACCGCGCCGAACACCACCGACAGGCCGAGACGGCCGTCACTGCCGATGATCGCGATCATGGTCGCCACGCCGGCGAAGGACACGCCTTGCACCAACGGCAACTGGCAGCCGAAGAAGGGGATGCCCAGGGTTTGCAGCAAGGTCGCCAGACCACCGGCAAACAGCGAGGCGGCGATCAACAGGCCAACGTCTGCCGGGGCCAGGCCGGCCGCCTGGCCGATGATCAACGGTACGGCAACGATACCCCCATACATCGTCAGCACATGTTGCAGGCCATAGGCCAGGTTGGCGCCGACGCCGAGGTTCTCGTCTTCCGGACGAGGTGTAGCGGGTGAAGTCATGGTGAGTAGCTCGCTTTTGTTTTTGTAATGCGTCTAACAGCACGGTTTCAGTCGCGGTGGGTGAACATTCATCGAGGGCAGGCCGCTGCGCAGTGGCGTGCGCAACGGCCAGGTTGCATTACTCGCCGATAACCAGTTGGCGGGCCAATTGGTTGTGGCGCTCCAGCACGCGCGGCAGGTCGACGGTGGTGATGCGGCCGTCCTTGACCACCACCCGGCCGTTGATGACGCTGGTGTCGACCTGGGTTGGGGTGCAGAACACCAGTGCCGCCAGTGGGTCGTGGTGCGCGCCGGCATAGGACACGTGGCCGAGGTCGAAGGCGACCAGGTCGGCGACCATGCCCGGCGCCAGGGCCCCGATGTCATTGCGGTTGAGCACCTTGGCGCCGCCGAGCGTGGCGATTTCCAGCGCCTCGCGCGCGGTCATCGCGTCGGGGCCGAAGCCGACTCGCTGCAGCAGCAGTGCCTGGCGCACTTCGCCGATCATGCTGGCACCGTCGTTGGACGCCGAACCGTCGACGCCCAGGCCCACCGGTACGCCGTGGTCGCGCATCTTGCGGATCGGCGCGATACCCGAGGCCAAACGCATGTTCGAGCATGGGCAGTGGGCTACACCGGTGCCGGTGCGGGCGAACAGTTCGATGCCGTGCTGGTCGAGTTGCACGCAGTGGGCGTGCCAGACATCGTGGCCGACCCAGCCAAGGTCTTCGGCGTATTCGGCCGGGGTCATGCCGAACTTTTCGCGGCTGTAAGCGATGTCGTTGACGTTTTCGGCCAGGTGGGTGTGCAGCGACACCCCGTAGTTGCGCGCCAATGCAGCAGCTTCGCGCATCAGGTCGCGGCTGACCGAGAACGGCGAGCAGGGCGCCACCACCACGCGCAGCATCGAGCCGTGGCTGGCGTCGTGGTAGTCCTCGATCAGGCGCTGCGATTCCTTGAGGATGTCAGCTTCCTTTTCCACCACCGAATCCGGCGGCAGCCCGCCCTGGCTACGGCCCACGCTCATGCTGCCGCGCGCTGCGTGGAAGCGCATGCCGATTTCACCGGCAGCGTGGATGCTGTCGTCGAGCTTGCAGCCGTTGGGGTAGATGTACAGGTGGTCGCTGGAGGTGGTGCAGCCGGAGAGGATCAGCTCGGCCATTGCCGTCTGGGTCGATACCGCGATCATCTCCGGCGTCAGCCGCGCCCAGATCGGGTACAGGTTGGTCAGCCAGTTGAACAGCTCGCCGTCCTGGGCCGCCGGCACCACGCGGGTGAGGCTCTGGTACATGTGGTGGTGGGTGTTGACCAGCCCCGGGATGACCACCTTGCCGGTCATGTCGAGGATTTCGTCAGCGTGCTGGGGCAGTTCGTCGCTGGGGCCGACCTGTTTGATCAGGTTGTCTTCGATGTACAGGCCGCCACGGCGGATCTCGCGGCGCTCGCCGTCCATCGTGACCAGCAGTTCGGCGTTTTTTATCAGCAAAGTCTTGGGCATAGGTATTCCACTCCCGCTTGGGGCGTTGTAATCAAAGTTCTTTCGCAGGCAGCCTGGGTTCAGGCACCGGGTGTAGAAGACTGAAACGAAGAGGGTTTGCCGGCCGATTGGACGACAGTCGCGCAGAGGCGGGAGAGGGTAAACAGCGGTGGGAGTTGCATGGCTTTAGCCTGTCGCAATACGCAGCGGCGATGACCGGTGTCGTAGGCGTCAGGTAATGTAACCAGGAATGTTTGTTTTTGTATACGAAAAATTCAGACCGTCAAAAGCAAAAAAAGAGGCCCGCAGGCCCCTTCGAGGAAAAATCGCAGGCGCGCTTACACCGCTTCAACCTTGCGCGGCGCCATGAAATACAGCCATACCAACGCGATGAAATACATCGTCGGGATCATGGTGAACAGCACGGCATAGTTGTTGTGGGTGATGGTCAGCACGCTGCCGACGATCTGCGTCATGAACATCCCACCAATGGCCGCGCACATGCTGCCGAAGCCGAACACCGTGCTCACCAGGTGCTTGGGCGTGTAGTCCATCAGCAGGCTCCAGATGTTCGCCGTCCAGGCCTGGTGCGCGCCGACCGCCACGGCAATGGCCAGCACCGCGATCCACAGGTCGCTGGCGTGGGCGGCGAAGGTCACGCTGACGATGGTGCAGGCGAAGATCAGCATCGAGATCAGGCGTGCCCGCGTGGCGCGCACGCCGCGGCCGATCAGCCACGAAGACAGGATGCCGCTGCCGATGCTGCCGAAGTCGGCCGTAAGCCAGATCAGAATCAGCGGGATGCCCATCTGGGTGACGCTGATGCCCAGGTTGTACTGCTGGTTGAGAAACGGCGGCAGCCAATAGAGGTAGAACCAGAACACCGGCGCGGTGATCGCGAATGCCACGGCGAAGGCCCAGGTGCCGCGCATGCGCAAAATACGGCTGAAGGGCACGCGCACCGCTTCGGGTTCAGCCTCTTGCTGGATGTAGTCCAGCTCGCTCTGACGCACGCGGGGGTGATCTTCGGGATTGAAGTACTTGAGGCCCCAGAAAATCACCCAGACCAGGCCCAGGCAGCCCATGGCGATGAACGCGGCCTGCCAGCCCCAGGCGGCGAGGATCAACGGCAGCAGCGCCGGGGTGATCATGGCGCCGACGTTGGTGCCGGCGTTGAACAGCCCGGTGGCGATGGCCCGTTCGCCGGCAGGGAACCACAGGCGCGTGGTTTTCACGCAGGCAGGGTAGTTGGCGGCTTCGGTCAGCCCGAGGATGAAGCGGCAGATCATGAAACCAGCGGCTGAAGTGGCCAGGCCGTGGGCGCCGGTGGCCAGACTCCAGAGCAGCACCGCGACGAAGAAGGCGCGCTTTACCCCGACCTTGTCGATCAGCCGGCCTTGCAGCAGGAAGCCGATGGCGTAACCCACCTGGAACCAGAAGTTGATGTTGGCATAGTCCATCGCCGTCCAGCTCATGTCCTTGGCCAGCATGGGCTGCATGATGCCGAGGGCGGCACGGTCGATGTAGTTCAGGGTGGTGGCGAAGAACACCAGGGCGAGCATGCCCCAACGCGTCTTGCCGACGGCAAAGGCGCCGCGAATCTTGCTGCCCATGGAAGCATGGGGAATCGGAGGCATGGCGGATGTACCTGTTTCTTGAAATTGTAATGAGCTGCGGGATGCTTCTGGTTCGCGGCTTTGGCCCTAGGCAGAGGGCACTCGCGAGGCCGGGGCATGGTGCGCAGTCAAAGCGGGAGCGTCAATGCCAAGTATGGCGCTTGCGTTCGATAACCGAACGAATGCCGATCGCGTGAACTTATACGCGCTGGCGGGTATCTCTACTGAAAGCTGTACAGGAAACTAAACTTGTACAATATTTCGAGTGATTTCAGCCAATGGCCACTAGACGCGGCATCCCGGCAATGTTGGTCCTGACAGCTCTGTTGATGGTGATATCTGCAGCCTCGGCAGACTGGCGCTCCGCGCTGCCGGCGTCACGTCAGTTGGGCAGCGGTGAATTCACTTGGTTTGGCTTCAGTGTGTACACCGCGCGGTTGTGGGGAGCAGATTCGCCGCAGGGCTGGCAAGTGCCGTTTGCCTTGGAGTTGATCTACCACCGGGCGTTGTCACGCGACACGCTGGTGCAGGCGAGCATCGACGAAATGCGCCGTCTGAGTGACCGCCCATTGCCCCAGGCCACCCTGGAGCGTTGGACCCAAGCCATGCAAGAGGCATTCGTGGACGTGCAGCCGGGTACGCGCATCACAGGCTTGTATCTGCCAGGGCAGGGCTGCCGGTTCTACGTCAATGGCCAATTGCGCCACGAGGTCAGCGACCCGGCCTTCGCCCGCGCGTTCTTCGCTATCTGGCTCGACCCGCGAGCCCGCGACCCACAATTGCGCCAGCGCCTGCTCGGCCTGGCCGGGGATGATCGAGGAGAGTGAACATGACTAGAGTGCTGCTGTTGGTCGGCTGCCTGCTGCTGGGCAGTTGCGGCAATGTTGAGGTCGATCACTATGCCGGCGAGAAGCCGACATTTGACCTGGTCGCGTTCTTCTCTGTGCCGGTGCAGGCCTGGGGCATGGTGCAGACGCGCTCGGGCGAAGTGACCAAGCGATTTCATGTGCGTATCGACAGCCGCCGTGAGGGTGAAAAGCTGTTTCTAGACGAGCATTTTCTGTATAGCGATGGCACGCGGCAACAGCGCACCTGGACGATCACCCCGGATGGGCCTGGGCGCTGGATTGGGCGGGCCGGTGATGTGATTGGCGAGGCGCGGGGCGAGGTGGCCGGGAATGCGCTGCGCTGGCGGTACCGGCTGGATGTACCGGTTGATGGCAGGCACTGGGAGCTGGACATCGACGACTGGATGTATCTGATGGATGACGACACCTTGATCAACCGTTCGAGCATGCGCAAGCTGGGTGTGGAGGTGGGGCAGGTTACCCTGTTCTTCCGCCGGCTGCCGGCCAGTGGAAGCGGCTTTAGCCGCGAAGCCGGCGCCGCAGTGGATGGCACCGGCTTCGCCGGTGTTCGCGGCTGAAGCCGCTCCCACGGCACCGGCGTTATCTTCTCAGCGCGACATGCAGGGTGAGTGGGAAAAATACCGCCCATAGCGGCGCTAGTAGAAAAGCGGTCGTTGACGACCCCATGGGCAGCTCGACGCCCGCCAAGCGCGCCCCTGCCAGGTAAGCCAGCGGCCCAGCGACCATACCCAGCAGCCCGCCAAGCCAGATCGGACGCGCCGCCCACGCCAGGCTGTGGCGTAGCCCACTGGCCAGCACCAGCCACATCAGGGCCAGCCAAAGCGGCAATGGCCATTGCGCGAAGTTGAACACGCCCAGCACACCCAGAAGGCTGTCCAGCAGACACCCCATAATCGACACGAGCACCAAAGCACGCACTTCACCCTTGCGATCCTGGCAACAGCCCAGGTGCAGCGCCAAGCCAATCGGCACGATCACCAACAGCGATGGCTCGTGAGCCCCAAGCACGCACACCCACCAACCCGCCTGCAACCACAAGGCGTTGCCGATCAGCCACCGACGCGACACGCTTCAGGCGCCCGGCAACGGCGCTCGGCGCGCCTGGGGCGCTGCCCACAACAATTGCGCCACACCAATGGCGCGCTCTTCGAAACCGCCCTGGCAGTAGCACAGGTAGAACTCCCACAAACGCTGGAAGGTTTCGTCGTAGCCCAACTCCTTGAGCGCTGCGCGCGCCTGGCGCAGGTTGTCGCGCCAATGGCGCAAGGTACGAGCGTAGTCCTGGCCGAAGTCTTCCAGGTGCACCAGGTTCAGTGCGGTCTGGCGGCTGGCGGTGTCGAGCAGGACGCTCAGCGAGGGCAGTGCGCCGCCGGGGAAGATGTAGCGCTGGATGAAGTCCACCGAGCGCCGTGCCTGGGCGTAGCGCTGGTCGCGAATGGTGATGGCCTGCAGCAGCATCAGGCCATCGTCCTTGAGCAGTGCGGCGCATTGGCGGAAATACGTGGGCAGGTAGCGGTGGCCGACCGCCTCGATCATCTCGATCGACACCAGCTTGTCGAAGCGCCCACGCAGGTCGCGGTAGTCTTCGCGCAGCACGCGGATGCGCTGGGTCAAGCCCAGCGCTTGCACACGCTGCAAGGTGTGGGCGTACTGCGCATCGGACAGTGTCGTGGTGGTGACGCGGCAGCCATGATGCGTGGCGGCGTGGATGGCCAAACTGCCCCAGCCGCTGCCGATTTCCAGCAGGTGGTCGTCGGGCGTGAGTTCGAGTTTCTGACAGATGCGTTCGAGCTTGTTCAGTTGTGCCTCTTCCAGGCTTTGCTCGGCGTTATCGAACTGCGCTGCCGAATACATCATGGTCGGGTCGAGCAGGCGCTCGAACAGGTCATTGCCCAGGTCGTAGTGGGCGAGGATATTGCGCCGTGCGCCACGCCGATTGTTGCGGTTGAGCCGGTGCAGCAGTTGCAGGGTCGGGCGCGCCAGGCGTGCCAGGCCGCCCTCCATGGCGTCGAGCACATCCAGGTTGGCGACGAACACACGGGTGACTGCCGCCAGGTCCGGCGTGCGCCAATAACCGTGGATATAACCTTCCCCGGCACCGATCGAGCCATTACTGGCCACCAGGCTCCAGGCGGCCTCATCGATGATTTCGACTTCAGCGTACAGGGGGCTGCCGGCCTCGCCGAAACTCCATTGCCGGTCCTGGCAGATCACCCGCAGGCTGCCGCGGGCCAGACGGCGCAATTGGGCCAGCACGGCCATCCTGGCCAGGCTGGCGCAGATCGGCGTGCGGCCTGCCGACTTGCTAACGCTCAGGCTGGGATCGGTCATGATCGTGCTCCTTACAGATGGCGTGGCCAAGGCCCAGGTTGCCCTGGCTGGCACTGTGGTCGTGGATCGGTGTGCGCTTGAACAGCAACTGCAAGGCCTGCCAGTAGATAGCCGACACGGTGCGCAGGCTCATCCAGGGGAAGGTGAGGATGTGTCGATGCAATGTGGCGCGGTTAAGCGGCCCACGTTGCAGGGCCAGGTCGGCTTCGAACACCTTGTGACCCTTGCGCCAGTTTTCCATGTGCACGTGCACGCGCCGGGCATCGCGTAAAAAGCGCAGGCGGTACTCCATGTCCAGCGGCATGAAGGGCGAGACATGGAATGCCTTGGCCACGGCAAATCCGGTATCCAGGCCGTCCTGCACCGGCAACACATAGTGAAAGCGCTCGCGCCAGGGTGTGTTGCGCACCTCCAGCAGGATTGCTGCCAGCAGGCCCTCGCGGTCGTGGCAGAAATAGACGCTGACCGGGTTGAACGACAGCCCCCAGCAGCGCGGCTGGGTGAGCAGGTGCACAGCGCCCTCGGGCGTTTGCCCGGTGGCCTGGCCGACCAGCTGCCGCGCGGCCTGAGCCAAGGGCTGGCCATTTCGGGTGAGCGCTGGCAGGTAATCGCTTTCGCGCCAGCACAACGGCGACAGCCGCGAGTGGCCGAGCCAGCGGCTGAGGCCGAGCAGGCGCAATTGTTCGTCCAGGTCCAGATAGAACATGCCGATCCGGTAGCGGAACCTGTGCGGTCGCGGGGTCAGGCGCCGGTGGCTGACCCAGCCGTGACACAAACTGCTGTTCACAAGCCTTCTCCAAAAAAATCCGCCACTTTCAGCGCACTGACCACGCCATCCTCGTGGAAGCCGTTGCCCCAGTAGGCGCCGCAGTAGTAGGTGTGTTGCCGGCCCTGCAACTGGTCCTGGCGGGCCTGGGCGGCGAGGGCGACCAGGCTGTATTGCGGGTGGGCATAGTCGAAGCGGGCGAGGATTTGCGTGGGGTCTATGTGTGCGGTCTGGTTCAGGCTCACGCAGAAGGTCACGGGCGCTTCGATGCCCTGCAGGATGTTCATCGCGTAGGTCAGTGCCGCGGGGGCCTGCTGGGGGCCGCCGAGGCGGTAGTTCCAGCTGGCCCAGGCCTTATGTCGGCGGGGCAGCAGGCGGGTGTCGGTGTGCAGCACCACGTCGTTGCTGGCGTAGGTGATCGCCCCCAGCACCGCGCGCTCGTCGGCGCTGGGTGCTTCCAGCAGAGCCAGGGCCTGATCGCTATGGCAGGCGAACACCACGCTGTCGAAGTGCTCGCTGCCCGCTGCGCTGTGCACGGTCACGCCATCTGGGTCACGGCTGACCCGCCTGACCGCGCAGTTGAGGCGAATACGCTCGGCGAAGGGCTGGCAAAGCGGCGCCAGGTAGCTGCGTGAGCCGCCTTCGATCACCCGCCACTGCGGGCGATTGCTCACCGACAGCAAGCCGTGGTTGCGGCAGAAACGCACGAAGAACTGCAGCGGAAAGCCGAGCATGTCGGCGCGCGACATCGACCAGATGGCCGAGCCCATCGGCACGATGTAATGATCGATGAAGCGCTGCCCATAGCCCTGCATCTGCAGATAGCCGCCCAAGGTGGTGGCTTCGTCGATGCGCTTGCTGTCGAGGTCGGCGATCGCCTTGCGGTTGAAGCGGATGATGTCGCGCAGCATGCCCCAGAAACCGGGGGATAACAGGTTGCTGCGCTGGGCGAACAGTGTGTTCAGGTCATGGCCGTTGTACTCGAAATCGCAACGAGGGTCGTGCACCGAAAAGCTCATCTCAGTGGGCCTGGAGGCGACCTTCAGCTGATCGAGCAGACGGATGAAATGCGGGTAGGTCCAGTCGTTGAAGACGATGAAACCAGTGTCTATCGCATACTGCTGGCCGCCCCAGTGCACATCGACGGTGTGGGTGTGGCCGCCGATCCAGTCAGCGGCCTCGAACACGGTGACTTCGTGCCGGCGCGACAGCAGGTAGGCACAGGTGAGGCCGGCGATGCCGCTGCCGATGATTGCGATGCGCATGCTGGCCTATTCCTGTTGCTTGCGTGCCAGGCGTTGGCCTAGCTTCAGTCGCCAGCGCACCGGCAGCGCGCCGAGCAGGCGCAGCACCTGGGTGAAAACACCGGGGAAGTTGATTTCCAGTGGGCGCCGCGGCAACCGCGCGGCGATGTGCTGGGCGGCGCGCTCGGCACTCCACAGCTGCGGCATGGGGAAGTCGTTGCGACGGGTCAAGGGTGTGTCGACGAAGCCGGGACTGACCAGGGTGACGTCGATGCCCTCGTTTATCAGGTCAATGCGCAGCGACTCGATCAGATAACGCACGGCAGCTTTTGAAGCGCCGTAAGCCCCGGCACGGGGCAATGCCAGCCACGACACCGAGCTGCCCATCACGACCAGGTGTGGGCGTTGGCCGCGCCGCAGCAAGGGCAGGGCGGCGTGCAGGCAGTGGCTGAGGCCGAGTACGTTGGTGCGCAGCACGCGCTCGACCAGATGTGGATCGAACTGGCCCGGTTCCAGGTATTCGCAGGTTCCGGCGTTGAGAATGACCAGGTCCAGTGCACCCCAATGTTGCTCGATCTGTCCGGCGATCGCTGCGACTTGCCGTGGTTCATCAATATCACCGATGGCCAACAAGGTCTGCTGGCCGAATCGTGAGGAAAGCGCGGCCAGGCTCTCGGCCCGCCGGCCGCCCAGTGCAACCTGATGGCCCTGTTCCAGCAGCTGTTCCGCCAGCGCGGCGCCAATACCGCTGCTGGCACCCGTCAGCCAGCAGCGGCTCATGCCAGCCTGCCCTTGAGCCAACGAACGGCGCCACCCAGCACCGGAACATGTTCGTAAAGCAATGCTCCGGCGTCGAAGTAGTCCTGATGAAAGTACACCCGCTCGTGCCAGCGCAGGTGGCTGCAACCTTGCAGGCTGACCAGATGCCCGCCGTTCAGGCGTGGGTGACGAAAGTGCAAAGTCCAGCGAATATAGCCGTGGCCCGGTTGCACTTCGTCGGTGCCTTCAAAGGCGTAGCGTACTTCCTGGATGTTGCCGTAAAGCTCGGCGAAATAGCTGCGCAGGGCTTGGAGGCCGTTGATGTGATGCAGAGGATCGCGGAAGGCGATGTCGTCGCTGTACAAGTCACCTAGCTGGTCGAGGGTGTGCGCATCCAGCTGGGCAAAGCGTTCGGCGAAGGTTTGCAGGTAGCTGGACATGCGCGATCCTGTACAGAAATGTTTTCTTGTACAGGTATAGTTCAGCTCCGAGCATAAAGCTATACAGAGAACATTTTTTGTATAGCTTTGCGTTGCCGCTGTTCAATTCGCATAACTTTTACTCATCAGATGGCCCCTGGAAATGTCGCTGTCTGCACGCCGAACGGCACCGTAACCTTTTGGCTACTACCGCCAAGAACAATAAGGATCCGTTCAATGTCTGCATTCACCTTTTCCGGTGTGAACCTGGCCATCACCACCCCATTCGATGCGCAGGGCAAAATTGACTTCGCTCGCTTCGAATGCCTGATCGAGCGCTATCTGGCCGCGGGTGTGCACGGTTTTGTGCTCAGCTCCGGAACCGGCATGCACGTTTACCTGAGCAAGGACGAATCGAAGGAGCTCGTGGCGTTCGGCGCCAGGGTGATCAATGGCCGAGCCCGAGTCATCGCCCAGACGTCCGCATTGCTGGTCGAGGAAGTCCTTGAACGCACCCGCCACGCCAAGGACTGTGGTGCGGACGGGGTGATGGTATTGCCGCCATTTTTCGAAGGCCCGACAGACGATCAAGGCATCATCGACTTCTACTCGGCGGTGTCTGAAGCAGGCCTGCCGATCATCGGTTACAACGTGCCTCAGGCGGTGGGCGTTGAAGTAACGCCAGCGCTGTTCAGGCAATTGAGCGCAATCCCCAACTTCGTCTCGGTCAAGGACAGCAGCGGCGACCTGGCCGCCCAGGCGTCCCTGGTTCGTACCGGCTTGCCGACCCTCAATGGCGCCGACCCATTGGTGCCATACGCATTGTTCGCGGGCGCCGCAGGGCTGATCTGGGGCGGTGCGAACCTGGCACCGAAAACCTGCGTGGCCCTGGCCAACGCCGCCCAGCAGGGCAAGTGGGAGGACGTGCAACACCTCTGGAAATCCCTGGCTCCGGTCATGTCGCTGATCTGGCAAGGCAACTACGTGCAATCGGTGTATGCCGGCGCCGAGCTCATGGGCTATGGCGCAGGTAACCCACGCCGGCCGCTGGCGCGCCTGGCAGAAGGCAAGCTGGCTGCCTTGCGCGAAGCTCTGGCGCCGTTGAACGAAGAGGCCTAGCCCGCGCTTGAAGTTGAAGAGGCCTCAATCGAGGCCTTTTTTTGTATGATGGCCTGCCAATCGTGAAGTCGAGTCGAAGGCCGATGGTGAAGCACACAGAGCCCGATCAGTCGCTGATCCAGATGCCTTCGTTGCGTGCGGTCAAGGCGTTCGTCGCGGCGGCGAAATACCTCAATTTCACCCGCGCGGCGGAAGCGTTGTGCGTCACCCAGGCGGCGATCAGCAAGCAGATTCGCGAGCTGGAAAGTTTCATGGGCGCCGAGCTGTTCATCCGCCACGGGCGTACCGTGCAACTGACACCGGAAGGTGCGATTTTCTTCGATGCCGTGCAGTTGTCCCTGAGCAACATTTCCCAGGTGTCGGCGCGTATCCGCAGGCAGAACAAGGGTAAGCGGGTCGTTACGCTGTGCTGCACGCCTGCATTTTCCGGGCTTTGGCTGACGCCTCGCCTGCCGGAGTTCCTGGCGGGCAACCCTGACATCGACCTGAACCTGGTGGTCACGCAGAATTTCGTGACGCTTGAGCCTGGCGTGCAGCCGGACATCTTCGTCAACAAGCTGTCGAAGATTCGCGAAGGGTACAGCAGCCATCCGCTGGCGTATGACGTCATTTATCCGGTCTGTAGCCCCAGCTATCTGGCGCAGCATCCAGAAGTTGTGACCCTCGACGGCATCAGCCAGAGCGCATTGCTGAACTTGAGCCCTTACGGCCGCTCGCAGATCGCCGAACACGTGGATTGGCATGTCTGGTTCGAGTACCACAATGTCGACCTGGGCGCGCGCGTGGCTGCCGGGGCGCAGTTGCTGCATTCCAACGATTATGGCTCGCTGGTTCAGTTGGCGGTCCAGGGGCAGGGCGTCGCCTTGGGCTGGCATTACCTGGTGAACCCGCTGATAGAGGAGGGGAAGTTGGTGCGCCCGGTGGCGCACGAACTGGTGCACAAGGACAGCCAGCACTTTTTGACATTCAACGAGCAGAAGAAAGACGACGATGCCTGTTGCCGCTTGCGGGACTGGATATTGTCGAAGTTCTAGACATGGCCCAATGTTCCAAGGCTGCCGACAGCGCGCGCCATCTTGTCATTTGCCAAGGCGTTAGGCAGGGTCAATCCTACTGAGATCTCTGCGAAAGGAGTCACCCGATGTCAAAGCTCTATCCCAGTATCGATCCCGAGGGGCTGGTCGAGTACTCAGTGGTCTACACCGACCGCTCGCTCAACCATATGTCGCAGTCATTCCAAGGCGTGATGAAGAACATTTCCAGCACGCTGAAACAGGTCTACAACGCCCAGGCGGTTGCGGTGGTCCCAGGCAGCGGCACATTCGGCATGGAAGCGGTAGCGCGACAGTTCGCCACCGGCCAGCAATGCCTGGTGATACGCAACGGTTGGTTCAGTTATCGCTGGAGCCAGATCCTTGAGATGGGCAATATTCCAGCGGCCACCACAGTACTGAAAGCGCGACCGGTCGACACGGGTCGCCAGGCTGCCTACGCCCCACCCCCTCTGAACGAAGTGTTGGCAGCCATTGAGGCGCAGAAGCCGCAAATTGTCTTCGCCCCCCATGTTGAAACCTCGTCTGGGATTATCCTGCCTGACGAGTACCTGCGGGCTGTCGGTGACGCCGTGCATGCGGTGGGTGGCCTGTTCGTGCTGGACTGTATCGCCTCAGGCACGCTGTGGGTTGATATGGAAAAATGCGCCGTCGATGTACTTATCAGCGCACCGCAAAAAGGCTGGAGTGCCTCCCCTTGCTGCGCCCTGGTGATGTTCAGCTCCTTGGCCCTCGAGCGCATCGAGCAAACGCAGAGCAGCAGCTTCGCCTGCGACCTGAAAAAGTGGCTGCAGGTCATGCAGGCCTACGAACAGGGCGGGCATGCCTACCACGCGACGATGCCCTGCGACTCGCTCGCGCGTTTCAATGAAGTGATGAAGGAGACGCAAGCCTACGGTTTCGAAAAAGTGCGCAACGAGCAGCAGGCGCTGGGCGATCGGGTACGCGCAATGTTGACTGGCAAAGGCATCAAGAGCGTGGCCGCGGTCGGCTATCAGGCGCCTGGCGTCGTGGTGAGCTACACCGATGATGCCGATATCAAAAACGGCAAGAAGTTTGCCAATCACGGCCTGCAGATCGCTGCCGGCGTGCCATTGCAATGCGACGAACCGGCCGACTTCAAGAGCTTCCGCATTGGACTGTTCGGGCTGGAGAAGCTGCAGAATATCGAGCGTACGGTCAGCACCCTGGAGCACGCACTGGACGAGGTGATGGGAAACTGAATGCCTCTCGACGCGCTGCAATGGGTCGAAAGCAGCCGGACGCGACCGACCGCTACCGACCCAAAGCCGCACTTTGACCAAATTGCTTCGGCCCCAGCTACGTGGGGACAGACAATATGTCGCATGGTGGCGCGGTTAACATCGTCTATTACTAGGTTATTGCCTGAAAGCCTAGGAGGCTGCGGCGTGATGAACAGGCAGCAACGGTACTACGCTTTGCGGGAGCAAGAATACATTCGAGGAGCCAGTTGTGGGCAACTTCCCAATTTTGCTAACCGTGCTTTCAATGATACTGGGTTTGTCCATAACCAGGATTTTGTTGGGCGTAATGACTGTTTTTCGCATTCGTCGCACGGCACAGCCAGACTGGGTGGCCCTTACCTGGGCAATCACGCTTTTCCTATTCCAGCTGCAATTCTGGTGGGCACTCAACGACCTTCCCAAGTTGAAGGATGACTTTTCGTTCGTCGAGTTCCTGCTTTTGGTCTGCCTCGCTTTAGCTCTGTTCAGCGCCGCAGCGCTGATACTGCCCAGTCGCAGTGAGGACGAGGTAGGTGGCCTCCAGGTTTATTTCGAGCAGGACGGCAGGTTCGCTTTATTGGCCATCTGTACGTACCTTGCGTTGGGTAGTGCGACCAATATCCTGTTTTTCAACGCTTCCCCATTCCAGCTATGGGCAGCGTTGGACATCATCATGTTCACAGTTCCGTTGGCAGTTTTCTTCGCGCGATCACGTCGCCATTATGCGCCGCTTACATTGATCTACCTTCCCTTGTCGGTAATCGACATCGCCGTTTCACTGAAGTCGTAGCACGCAACCGCAAAAGCCATTGGCCGTTAGCCGACAATTATCTGTGGGTGCCGGACTTGCCGGACGTAGTGAGGGCAAATTGTAAGCGTCCGGCGAATTCTCCTGGCACCGCATCAATGAAGTGGTGTAAATGATTTGCAATCAGCTCAGGCATTTCATTGACCCAGATTAAGAAAAGCTCGGGTTAACAAAATTATAATGGCTTGTGCTCAGCTGGAGCGCTTGCGCTGCAGCATTCAAGGCACCTAGATCGATAGTCCAGCAAGGCTTGGCCCGCTACTGAGACTGCTGCAAGCAGCTCAAAGGCCGTCGCCTGCTTTTCTGATGCAGGGGACGGCGGTTATATTCCTGGCCTTATGGCCTCTCTAGGCTGTGAGGGAAGTACACGAAGGGCCGTAGTGGGTCGGTTAGCGACGGTCTGCCCTCGACCGTCGCTTTAGATGCTTATACCTCCGTCTGCTCTGCCATCTCCAAGGCATCGTCGACCTCAATCCCCAGATATCTGACGGTGCTTTCAAGCTTCGTATGGCCAAGCAAGAGTTGGACTGCCCTCAGATTCTTGGTTCTACGATAGATCAATGAGGCCTTCGTTCGCCGCAGCGTGTGGATGCCGTACAGCGCTGGATCAAGGCCAATGGCTGTCACCCAGGCTTTCACTATTCGAGCGTACTGCCTGGTGGAGAGATGATCTGAACCGTGTAGCCGACTCGGAAACAGACAGTCCTCGCTTCGTAGGTGAGCCTTATGCATCCAGGCTTCCAAAGCCATCCGGGTTTGCTCGGTGATCTCAAATTGCACTGGATGTTGAGTTTTCTGCTGCATCACGATCGCTCGCGATGACACGTGCTCCCCATGAGCAACGTCGCGTACGCGAAGCTTGGTTAAGTCGCAGGCTCGCAGCTTGCTGTCGATTGCCAAGTTGAACAACGCAAGATCCCGAGATTTCTCCGCGATCTGGAGCCTTACCCGGATGGCCCAGATATCTCTGAGTCGGAGCGGGGCTTTCTGCCCGACTAGCTTTCCCTTGTTCCATGGGCGATGGGTGTAGATAGCAGCGGTTTTCATGGGTTGTCCTCCGCGTTAGGGGAGAACAAGGGTGAACTCGATCCGGTGGACGGTCGCTAACCGACCCAAAGCAGCCCGTCACGCGGAGCGTCGCGATCTGCCAAAGGAAGACATCCGCACCTGGAAAAAGTAACCTCTTCAGACTTCCGGGGGGGTCAAGAGCTGGAATGAGTAACCTGCTATCCATTACAAGCCATAAATCCAAGCACAGCCTGGGCTACTACTCGACGTTTGCCGTTGACGGAGTACCTCTGGAGGTATGGCTACCTCAGCACAACCGGGAAGCTGAGTTACACCTTGTCTCAGCTCATTCAGGCTTGAACGACGATGACGACACCGATTTGGTATGGGACCGGATCTATTCCACGGCCCCGGGCTGGGAGACCTTGGTCCCTCTGCTTGTTTGCCCTGATGACTTGGACCTGACATGTACCGTCATTGTCGCTGAGCAGCGCGCCGATGAGCACCACGTTCAGTGGCGGCGATTTGGTTTGCTGAAGGATTTAATCACTTCGCAATCCCCCGCCGTTGGTTGGTATGACTCAATACCGAACCTGACTTTCGAACGCTCCTGTTTCGAGAGTGTGCTGGACGCGTTCAGGAAACAACAGAACATCAAAATGGACTGGGATTAGAGCCGGGAGCGGTTCATCCAAGCGACCACGCTCGACCCAAAGCGATCGGTGATGACCGGTTGAAACTGGCCAGGGGCAGACGTTCGACCCAAGGTAATGCGATGAAGAAAAAAGCAAGAATGGTTGCTGCACTTCTGGCGAGTAACGCAGCAAGCCAGCCTGGGCCTGCTTGGACTTTTGACCCTGATCGAATGGCCCGCATGGCCGACTGTCATTCGATCATCGGGGTACTTCGCCACATCAAATACAGTGGGCCGGAGTGGGCGCGTCGTTACGTCCACCTGTGCTTTCCCGGGCCATCAAACGCTTGGGCTTTGATGTACCCGCTTCAGAATACCAGTGCCCCATACTTTGACTTCATGTATACCCACAAAGCGCCGCCTCAGACGGTGCTGTCCGCACTCCTGGAGCAATATCCACAGTGTTCTGTCATCGACTGGTCACCTGGACGCTCGGCCTGCATCGAAGCTCAGGGGGTGAACGTCGAAACGCTCGCTGAAATTATCCGGGATCTGGCTGAGGCTGCTTGGGATGAGCACATCACGTTCGTCGATGCTGCATACGAGGAGATGGGTAGAGCGTGACCCAATAGCCGTCAGTCGAACGTAGCGTTCCAAGCGCGTACGCAAAGACCAGACGTTGGGCAACAATCGACCACGTACGACGGACCACAGCCCACCTTGATCGAAGGAAATTTGTTATGAGCCAGCTTGGCAACGACTTGAGGGTCGATTTCGTTGAGGCACTTGAGGAGGTCTCAACGCTGATGTCCATGGCATACGAACAGCTCGGCCAAGTACCGGAAGACCATGCATTAGCTCAAGCAGGTTTGCACAATGGGATTGAAATCGTTCTTGACTATGTCGATCACCACGAGGCTGGTTTAGCGTTCGAGCACCTGCTTTACATGATTGACGAACCATCGCTCGTTGTTTCTGAAAAGTGCATGGCAATTCTAGACCGGATCGCAAAGTCCTTGGAAATGCCATACACGAGGTGCAAAAACTCACCCACTTGAAAGTCAGCTATTGGTCGAAAGACGCCAGTCGCGAACGACTGATATCGACCCATAGTGGACGGTAGCAACGGGCAGAAATCGGCCATAAGCAGACCTCCACAGTTACTAAGCCTATCCAAGAACAATCACTGCAACTGATCTTTGTTTTCAAGTAGCTGGATGAAGGCACCGTCGGCGCCTCCACTAGCATGGGGCTGTTGCTAAAAGATCACCAGTCGGCGTAAGGGGCACTAGCTGTGCTCGGATACTTGGGTTCAATGCAAGCAGCATTTCTCGTTCCCGCTCCCGCAATGTTGCGGATCGTTGCTCCGGGTTTTCGACTCTCAACCCTGTCTCCAGCATTCTTACCAATCCGCCCATGCGCATGGGGCTTTTCATGGCCTAGGTCAGCGAATCCATCGCGTTGGATTGAATTAACGGTTTCGTCAGCAGTATGGTTCTGGTTGCTGCACTTCGGATGGTGTATGTTAGAACCCAAATCCAAAACCATGGTGAGTTTGGCATGTTCTTGGGCTGTGGAATGGTTTGCGTGCACATCAGCAGTTGCTTCCAGTCGACCTCGTCCTCGTCGTTTTGCTCCCCGGCCGTCGGGGCTAAACTCGATTATGAGCCCCTATTAGAGGCGCTCCAATTTGAGCTATATTGACTAATGAACACCATGATAGACAACAAAGATTACGTTGATTCAGAGTTCGAACGATGGTTCGATGTCACTGCAAAAGTAGATCAGATATGGTTCCGTTCGTATGCTGACGAGCTAGCCGAGTACTGCGAAACTCCTGATGACGTGCGCTGTGAGGTATGGATGATGCCTCAGTGCAAGGATCGCCGTGTGAATTTTAGAAATCGCTCCGCTTGGCTTGAGTTCGTATGCAACAACTGGAGTGATGTTGAAGAAGTTGTAATCTTTCAATATGGCAGCGCAATCCAGTTCGCACTTCTAAATACAAGGCATTGCTACGTCAGATTGCGATTAGAAGGATATGAAGCTGCCGAAGCTAACGAAAAGTTTAGTTCGCTTCAGGGCCGACTCTCACTTCGTGACAGTCACCCTTATGCTTACAAATACCGGCGCAGCTCAATGGAGTTCAAGGTCGGACAGTGGGACCCAAAGGAATTCGCCGTAGGTGTCAATAAGATAGCCGACCTCATCGGCCCCAACCCACATGTCCAGGAAGCATTCGTCAAGTCATTTAAGGGGGATATAGAAGAACTCACGCCGTTCCATGACAGACAAAGCTTCTGTGAGCATATCGATAGGCGCGCCAACGTATTTGGGGAAATGGTAATCCAAATGCGCTCAAGAAGTGTCACGGTGGGAATTGGAGTTTCCTCAGATCACAAGAAACTTCGTATCCGTACATCGCTGCCTCCAGAAGAAGTCGATAGTCTCATTGAAGCTTGGCCATCTGAGCTCAAGCTAGATCAGATAAAAGCAGTTGACACTGGTGCGTACATCAGTGGTTCTGTGCCATCTGTCAATGAGAATCCGTGGTTAAAACATGGGATCCCGGTACTTATGGCATTCATAACTGCCGCATCTACTGCAGGTCTAATTTCACTGAAGAAGTCGGTTTGGCCCGACTACAAGATTTCCGTAGCAAGTCCACTTTTAGAAAACGGAAAAGCGAAATTGCTTGGAACCCAGCTCGTTGTTGACTGGTATCTTCAACCCGATGGTGGCTCCCTTCGTGGAATTAATCGCAATTCCATCGGATCGGTGCAAGTCCTGGGGGCGTCGGGGATAATTACGCATATTAATTCGAAGTCTCCCGTATCCATTCCCTTATCATCTGGAGACTATATTCTGTCAATTGACGTGCCAGATATTGCACCCGTGCACATCCCGCTACACGTAGATGGTCCGACCTCGCAGACATCGTCAATCAAGAATTGATGAAACGTGGCGCAATCCATCTTCGAGCGTCCTTGTGTAAAGCTCGTGCAGGCCATACATTGTAAAAACTAGTGTTCGGTTGGGGGTGAATGACCGGACACGACCATACTGCGTCTTGCCGCTTTTTGCCCGTTGCCAGCGTCCGCTTTGGGTCGATAGCAGCCACTGGCCGAGCATTAGCTGCCGGCCAGTTCGATGCGGCCAAAGCTCGCGCCAGCGTCCAAAGGGGTAATGGCCAGCAGGCGGTCAAGGCGTTCCTCCTTCCTCCCGCTGGCAGTTTCCAGCACAAAAAACTCCTCCTTGCTCGGTGCCGTGCGGGTATTCAGCGCCCTGGCCACGAAACTCGGACCATCGAGCAACTCGACCTGTAGGCAGTAGCCGCGCATGCACGCGATCTCGAGGAAATCATGCAGATCGCAGTTCAGGGGCTGATACGGTTTCATCGGGATCTCTCCTAGAAACCTTGCAGTGGAATGATGAAGTAGCCCTGCCTGGCGATGGTGGCTGCCACCTCAGGTTGGGCCGGCTCGCTGTGGCAGAACTGGCAACGACTCTGCGCCACCTCCGCTTGCGTCACGCCGCGGCTGGCGAGCCAGTCGCGGGCATGACGGGCGGCGAGCGCCTGGTCGTTGCCTTCGATGAGCACGTCGAAGTGCAGGTAGCCACCTTCGGACGTGCGTACGTGGGTATCGAAGACCTGGACGTTCACCGCGGGCTCCTTATTTCAGATCGTCTATGGAGGCGCCGAAGTTCAGGTGCAGCACCTGACCTTCGACCACCAGCGCAGGCACCGACTTGACGCCGGCCTGCTCGGCCTCGGCGATGCGCTGGGCCTGATTGCCGAGGTGCACGACCTCGACCTTGACCTCGGGGGCGAGCAGGTTGAGCAGGGTCTGTTCGGCCGAAACGCAGACGGGACAGCCGGCGTGATAGAAGCGTGCAATAGTCATTTTCGAATCTCCTGGTATTGGTATCGAATCGATACTGACGTGAAGACTACCCTGGCCTTGCCGTTTGTCAATATAGTTTTTAGTCGATACTATGCATCGACAGGAGTGATGACATGACTAGCACCTTCTTCGACCTGCTCGAACGCCTGAGCAGCCTGATGCGTATCTGGAACCGCCAGCACCCATTGCTGGCGGAGCTGCAACCGATTCAAGTCAGCGCGCTGATTTACCTGTCGCGCTGTAATCGCTACTCGAACACGCCGCTGGGGGTCACCGAATACCTGGGGCTTACCAAGGGCACGGTGTCGCAATCGCTGAAGGCGCTGGAGGCCCGGGGTCTGATTGAAAAGCGGCAGGCTCTGCACGACCGGCGCAGTGTGCACTTGGAACTGACCGCGGTGGCTCGCGAGCTGCTGGAGGCGGTGGCGCCACCGCAGTTTCTCGCCGCGGCGCTGTCGCGGATGGGCGAGCGCGCGCAGTTGCTGGAGCAACTGTTCGGCGAGCTGCTGCGAGAAATCCAGCGCGCCGAGGATGTTCCAGGCTTCGGCCTGTGCCAGAGCTGCCGCTTCCACCAGCAGCGCAACGGCCTACCATTCTGTGGCCTGACTGAGCAGCCGTTGCAGTCGCGCGATGCCCAATTGATCTGTCGTGAACACAGCCCGCTGGAGGTTGCATGAGTTCGAGCACGTTGCGACTTGATGCCTTGCTCGTCGGGCGCGCACTGCCCTTTACCCGCCCCGGTTCGCGCAGCGCCATCAGCAAGTCGTCCCAGGCAGTGTCCTTGTCTGTCACCACGCTCGGCCTGGGCGGTGACGAGCAGGGTGATCTGAGGGTGCATGGTGGTGTCGACAAGGCTATCCACCATTATCCACGTGACCACTATGCGGCCTGGCGCGAGGAATTGGGCGAGCATCCCTTGCTCGCCCAGCCGGGCGCGTTCGGTGAAAACTTCAGCACCCTCGGCTGGTGCGAGGAACACGTCTGCCTCGGCGATCGCATCCGTGCCGGCACGGCACTGCTTGAGATTTCCCAGGGGCGCATGCCCTGCTGGAAACTTAGCGACCGCTTCGACATTAAGGATCTTGCCCGGCGCGTACAGCAGTCCGGGCGTACCGGCTGGTACTACCGGGTGTTGGAGGAGGGGGTAATCTGCGCGGGCGACAACCTGCAGCTGGTCGAGCGGCGCCACGCCGACTGGTCATTGGCTCGCTTGGCCAGCGTACTGTTCGACAAGCAGGTCGAGCGGGGGGTGCTGCGCGAATGCCTGACGTTGCCGCTGACGCCCTCGTGGCAACGTACCCTGTTGCGGCGCCTGGAGAATCATGAGATTGAGGATTGGGTACCGCGCCTGCAAGGTAAGAGCAGCTACTTATAGTGATGAACGCGGCAAATGGGGGCGTGGGCCACCAAAGTCGTATGGTGAGCGGACACCGGCTTTCCACACTCAAATTCTTTGCCAGTAGTGTTTTACCTGATCAGCCCTCTGGGAGTCTCTATGAGCGGACTTATCTGTCCTGATTTCGACGAATTCGAATAGACGCTGTAAGGCGTAACGGGGCGATACATGGATTTCTTGCGGGCCATAGCGAAGGAGAGACGAGATGAGCGGCAAAAAAGCGGGTTGGCGATTGTGGTACCACTCCGATCGTCACCTGCCGGAATGACTTGCGCCTTTGTATACGAACGACTGACAAGGAACGTTGAATTGCAACACCCTGGACGACTTTCACCCGATCAGCATGAAGCATTCATGACCCGTTATGGCCCCGCATTCGCTGCGAGTACCTTGCTGTGCATGGTGGCAGCGGGGAGCGGGGTCGCTTTGTGGGGCGGCACTTACCTGCGTAATTTGCCGGATGGCTTGGCTTACATGGTAATGGGCGCAGTGACATTGATATTGCTGTTCTCCGCTGGCCAGCTTGCGATGATTCGAGGCTTTCGCTGGGGGCTATGGCTACTGTTACCGAGTCTGGTACTCCCCGCACTCACGGCGATCAGCTTGTTCGGCACCCGCCATGCCGGCGCAATGCAGATGGCGATCCTCACCCTGTCCTTGCTGGGCTTGCTGGTGCTGAACAGCAAACGTCACCGCGCCATGCGGCAGCGCCTGATCGAGCTGCGCTTGCAACGCGCCGGCACACTCCCGCCGACGCGTATGGACGAATTCCCAGACGGCCCCCCGCCGAAAAAAGCCTGGTTCAGCACGTCGATGCTGGTACTGGCCGCGCTTATCGTCATGGGCAAGATCTATATGCTTTTTTGGGGCTGATTCCCGGGTAAGGCAAAACGTGGAGCTAGCCGAACCGCCGCCGCTTCGAACGCCTGCGTCATCTGTTCGACAATCTCATCACTGTGCTCGAACGACAGATAGATCCGCCCATACGGCGACGGCATCACCAGCATCCCCTCTGCACGCAGCGCGAGGTGCAACGCCTGGCTGAAGGCGGCATCGCCAAACGTCGCGGCTTCTTCATAAGTGGACGGCGCACGCTCGGCAGGCCAGATGGCGAACACGTTGCCGTAGCCGCTGGTGCTGACGGTGATGCCTTGCGCCTTGAAGATCGCCTGCACGGCATGGCGCAGTTGTTCGCCGCGTTCCATCAGCTGGGGGTAGTCGGCCTGGTCCAGTTGCTCCAGCGTACCGAGCACCGCTGCGCAGGCCAGTGGGTTGCCGCTGAAGGTGCCGCCGCGCAGTACTTTGCCTTGCTCGAAACCTTCCAGGATGTGCGGTTTGCCGACGATGGCCGACACCGGCACGCCGTTGCCGATGGCTTTGCCGACGCTGGCGATGTCCGGGTCCAGGCCGGCCCGCAGGCTGGCCAGCCCGGCATGCAGGCGAAACCCAATCAGCACTTCGTCGCTGATGACCAATGCGCCATGGCTGTGAGCCACGGCCTGCACGTGCTGCAGGTAGCCTGGCGCGGGCATGATGCAGCCGGCATTGGCCAGCATCGGCTCGAGGATCACGGCGGCGATGTCCGGGTCTTCTTCGAACAAGCGCTCGACGTCGTCGAAGTCGTTGAAGCGCAGCAGCGTGGTGCGGGCGGTGGCGGGGCGCTCGCCATTGGCGAACACGGCTTCGGGCGAGCCGACGTTGCCGAAGCTGACATCGTCGAACCAGCCATCGAAACCGGCCGCCATCTTGGCGATGCGCCCGCGCCCGGTATAGGCGCGCGCAGCGCGACAGGCCAGGTGCACGGCCTCGCTGCCGGAGTTGGTGAAGATCACCCGGCTGAGCGCGCCGGTATGGGTCGCTAGCGCACTGGCGGCGGCATGCTCGCGCACGTGGGCCCAGGACGGCGAGGCGGAGTCGGCCAGGGCCTCGGCCACCTGCGCATTGACGTCGGCATTGGCATGGCCGAGCAGCACGGCGCCGAAGCCCAGTGCGGTGTCGATGTAGCGGCGGCCCTGGTCGTCCCACAGGTAGGGGCCTTTGCCGTTGCGGATGAACAGGGCCTCGCCGTCGAGTGCCGGGAGGATGCGGGCGGCGCTGGAAACATCGCCAATGAGATTGCGCATGTGTACCTCTGTCTTGTTGTGCGGAGCTGGCCTCAGCGAGTGTTCCATGGACTGCTGGCGAGCTTCTGTTCGAGGAAGTCGCGGAACACACGGATGCGGGGGCTGAGGTGTTTGCGGTTGGTGTAGATCATGTAGATCGGTTCGACGCTGTCCTGCGCATAGGTTTGCAGCAGGGGCACCAGGCGGCCTTCCTGGATGTCCTGGCCGATATGGAACTCGGCCAGGCGCACGATGCCGGCGCCGTCCAGCGCCAGGTCGCGCAGCAGATCGCCCTGGGCGAAGGTGGCCTTGGGGACTACAGGTACGGTCACCGCCTGGCCATCGACCACGAAGCCCCAGGTATTCCACGCGCTGCTGAAGCCGAAGGAAAAGCAGCTGTGCTGCAATAGTTGCCCGGGGTGTTCAGGCGTTCCGTACGCGGCCAGATAGGCTGGCGACGCGCAGATGACCCAGCGGCTCTGGCCGATCTTGCGGGCAATGCGCGAGGAGTCGGGCAGCACGCCACTGTGGATGGCCACGTCCAGGCCCTGGTCGAACTGGTCGCTGAATTGCGCGCCGACCTGGATATCCACGGTCAGGCCCGGGTAGGCGCTGAGGAATTCCGGCAGCCAGGGGATGATCTGGTGCTTGGCGAAGGTGGTCATGGTGTGCACCCGCAGGGTGCCGCTGACGCGGGTGGGGAAGGCCTCGGCCAACGAGTCGGCTTCGGCCATGGCGTTGCTCACCGCGCGGGCGCTGACCAGGTAGGCGGCGCCTTCCTCGGTCAGCGTCAGGCTACGTGTGCCGCGCTGGAACAGGCGAACCTGCAGGCGGTCCTCCAGGCGCGAAATCAGCTTGCTGATGGCTGACGGCGTCATTCCGCAGGCACGCGCCGCAGCGGAAAAGTTGCCGTGTTCGGCGGCGCCCAGGAAGGCCAGCAGTTGTGAGTAGTTATCCATGTTCTGCCTCCGGTAATCAGCAGAATGCTGGCAGCGCCGCGTGGGGGTGGCAACCCGGGATGGGTGTAGGTCGGTAGATCAGCGAATGAACTGCTCGATGTAGTCGTCGGGCAAACCCAGCGATTTGTAGTGGGCGCGGGCAGTCTCAAGTTTTGTGAACACATCCTCGTAACCCACGGCAACGCCTTGCGGGTCGACATAGGTATAGCCACCCTGCACGTGGAACCAGGTGATCATCTCTTCGACGTCTTCGGGCACGAACAGGGTGTGGGTTTCGCCTGGCGGCTCGAAGGCGAACGAACCTTCCTCGGCGATCCAGTCATGTTCCAGGTAATACCAGCGGCCCTTGAGCACCAGCGCATGCACACCGCCGGTATGGCGATGACGCGACAGCACACCGCTTTGGCGCACCCGCAACAGGTTGATGTAGTAACCGCCGGAAACGCTCAGCAGCAGCGGCTTGAATGACACCGAAGCGGTGACCGGCACCCACAGCTGGTCGTCATCGAGCCACTTGCCGAGGACACCGGGGTGGACCATGTCGGGGGACATGAACGGCACTTGCGGCAGTTGGTAGGGGATGGCCAGTTCGTCAGGTTTTGGGGCGATGCTCATGAGGGTTTCCACAGTTGTTTTCTTGGAGTGCCCGGCCTGCACGAGGCCGGGGTTACAGTCAGGTTAGGGCTGCGTTGCAGGGTGAAAAAGAGGTCGTTTGGCACAGTCGCTGTGACGGCTGGTCACGGCGTGCCGGCTTCGAACTGCAGCGCGCTGCGCTGGGCCGACAGCGCCGGTTGGCTTTTCTGCAGGTAAGTACCAATGGCTACCAGCACCGCTGTCAGTCCCAGGGTGCTGAGCAGCTCGGCCCGCTGCCCGGGGAACGCCGCCATGATCGCGAACACGCTGACGATCAGGGCGATGGTGAACAGTGTCAGCCACGGGAACAGCCACATGCGCACCTCCAGCTGCTTGCCCAGCGCTAACAGCTTGCGGCGCATGCACAGCTGGGTAATGGCGATCACCAGGTACATCAACAGGGCGAGCGCGCCGCTGGTGGCCAGCAGGAACTGGAACACCTGGGCCGGCAATAGATAGTTGGCGGCCAGTGCCGCGAGCGCGGCGGCCGAAGTGAGGGCCACAGCCAGCAACGGCACGCCTTGAGCAGTCGTGCGTGACACCGCCTCGGGCGCATCGCCCCGACGTGCCAGCGAATAGGCCATGCGTGAGGCGGTGTAGATGGCCGAATTCAGGCAGCTGGTGACCGCCACCAGCACCACGATGCTCATGATGCCCGGCGCCCAGGGGATGTTCATCGCGCTCAGTACCGCCTGATAAGAACCTTGCGCCAGCCCCGGCGCATTCCACGGGATAAGGCACACCACCACGAACATCGAGCCGAGGTAGAACAGGCCCAGGCGCCACACCACGGCGCGGATAGCCTTTTTGATGTTGGCTTTCGGGTCACGCGATTCGGCGGCAGCGATGGTCACCACCTCGCTGCCCTGGAAGCTGAACATCGCCGTCAGCAGCGCGGCGACGATAGCCACGTTGCCGTTGGGTGCGAAGCCGCCGTTGGCGTACAGGTTGGCAATTCCGCTGGTGGACGAGCCGGGCATCAGCCCAAAGATCGCCAGCACCCCAAGCCCGATGAAGCTGACGATCGACAACACCTTGAACAACGACAGCCAGTACTCCAGCGTGCCAAACGAGCCGACACTGAGGCTGTTGCAGGCGATCAGCACCAGCGTCATGGCGAAGGCAGTGAGCCAATGCGGCAAGCCCAGCCAGTCACCGAGGATGTTGCCGGCGACGATGGCCTCGATGGCGATCACCAGCACATAGAACCACCAGTACAGCCAGCCGATAGAAAACCCCGCCCAGCGCCCGATGGCCTGGTCGGCGTACGAAGAGAACGAGCCCGTGTCCGGCCGCGCCGTGGCCATTTCGCCGAGCATTTGCATCACCAGCACCACGATCGCTGCCGCGATCACGTAGGCCACCAGTACCGCCGGCCCCGCAGCCGCGATGGCGTTGCTGGACCCCACGAACAGCCCGGCGCCAATGACGCCGCCGATCGAGATCATCGTGACCTGCCTGCCTTTCAAGCCAGTCCCCAGCTTGTTGTTTGTCTTGTCTTGATCGCCACGCATCGGCTTGCACCTCGGTTGCACGCTTGTTGTTGTCATGGGCCGCTTGTGGTGCGGCCTTGCTGGGGTAGCTTACGGGGTGTGCTGACGGGGGATTAGCGGTTGGGGCGGCATAGTGGGTGTGATGGCAGTTCATAGGTGGGTGGAGTATTCAGCCTTGAGCAGAGGTGGCCAATCAGCTTTGGCGATTTAGTTATTAGCGTTAGTCGAAGCTGTTGGATCTGTAGGCCAAATCTTCGAATGATTACTAGTTGACGAATATTCCTACATTCTCTAGTTGCTGTTTCCTTCGATCATTTTGCTTGTGCCTCTTGTCAATTGATCTAGGGTGAAAAGTGTCGCAATCAAGCGACTTATTTCAGGGGAATCAAAATCCATTGTGAATGCGTATGGACCAGCCACTATAAAAAACAATCATCACTGATCATTTCCTTCTCCCCTTGAACATCGTTCTACAACCTCTGCAGAGCGTCGGACCGCTTGAATCGATTTTAAGAGAACGGACAACGGTGAGGGCGTTCACTGATAAGCCGGTTCCCTTGGTGTTGGTTTCAAAAATCTTGAAATATACACTCGGATTTATTGATGAGCGAGAGGTTCCTGAAGCTTCGGGACTTCCTGAAGGTATGCGTAAGCGACGTAGCAGCCCCTCTGGAGGTGGATTAAATGCCACTGAAGGGTATGTGCTAATTAAGAATGTCGAAGGTGTGGCGCCTGGAGTTTATTATTATGATCCTCATTCGCACATGCTTCATGTCAAGTCTACTGAACTCCCCGATGTGGGTAGCCTGCTTTCTGGGCAGCATTTTGCGAACGGTATTCCAATTGGACTGTTTTTGACTTCGCGATTCGATAAGTCGTGGTGGAAGTACGAGCACTCTCGCGCATATCGTATGGCATTGTTGGAGGTGGGTCACGTGGCGCAAACCTTTCAATTGATAGCTACAGCGCTTGGGTTAGGGACTTGGCCTACAGGCGCACTATCAGAGAAGAGAATAGAGCCGCTATTAAAGCTAACTAATCCTAATGAGCAAGTTCTCTTCTTTGTGGGGTGTGGTTATGGGGATGGCGTCATCACGTCCGGCGAACTGGCATCGCTCGTTTGATGAATGTCTAGAGAAGGTGATTTCGATGGGTAAAGGTTCCTCAGCAAGTCGTGCTGAAAAAGTGTTTGAATCATGGAGTTTCGCGAGTACCGTCCGTGCTCGACCGTATATGTATAAGTTCTCAGATCAGAACTACCTGACTCGCGAGCCGGGATTGTGGTTCCCTGAGGCACTGATGCCACTGCTGAAACACCCTAAGGTGGGTGAGCTGGTAAAGGAGCGGCTTGTCGATATACATATTCAGCATTTGCTGCATTTTCTGGACTACACCACCAAGCTTGAAGTTGCTCATGTGAATCGTGCTGTGAGTGCCATGATTCACGGCGCCTTGTTTTATTATTTTTCAGAGGGTGAGAGATGCGTGGCGCTAAAGCTTTACACGGATGAAGGTTATCATGCTTTGTTCTCCAATGAGATGGCAGAACAGTTGGCTCGACGCTTCAGTCTACGTCGCAAGAAATCTGGCCGAATAAGGCAGTTTGATAGAATAGTTTCTGCGTCACCCGCGGAATTCAAACATCTTGCAGCGTTTGTGATTGCCTTTGTTTCAGAGACAGTCATCGTTGAGGAGTTGTCCTGCCTCGCACGCAGTGATCTGGTGCCACCTGTCTTTAACATGTTCAAGGATCATTTGCATGATGAAGCAAAACATGCAGTATTTTTCTCCGAGTGCTGGGTACGGCTATGGCCGCAGTTGCTGCCCACTGAGAAAAATTTCGTGGTTGATCTTTTGGTCAAGGTTATCAGCGTGTTCGGTCGTCCCGACACTCGGTTTCTCTTGTCCGCATTGAGCTTTGATCCCGCTTTAGGGCGATTGGTTGTGGCTGATTTGAAAAGCACTTGGAAATCAGGAGTGCATCGAGTTTTAGCGCTAACGATAAAAGCGCTGAGGCGTACCGACCTGTTAGATCGCGAGGTCTATCTTCGAAAATTCCAAGCGGCAGGGCTATTGTCATGACTAGCCTAATGGCTTCTGCGAAGCGAACCTCTGTCGTGTCGCTTTTGATGCTGATGAGTGCGCTAGGCGTCTTTCCTCTGGATGTGATATTGCCTTCCTTTCCGGCGCTTGCAGGTCATTTCAGTGTCGGACTCAAGCAGATTGCTTTTTCGGTCAGTATTTTTGCAATTGGTGTGGCTGTTTCGCAAGCAGTCATAGGGCCGCTATCCGATGTGATAGGTCGGAAGCGGCTATTGCTGGGAGGACTTGTAATTTCAATCATAGGCTCACTGGGTTGCGTGGCTTCTCAGCGCTATGAAGGGTTCATGATCTTTCGCCTGATACAAGCTATTGGGTGTGGCAGCTTTGTGCTCAGTCAGGCATTGGTACAGGATATCTATCCTGAGAAACAACAGAATGCATTGCGAATATTATTGCTTACCACCAGTGGGCTGCTCATTTCGCTATCACCTTTGGTAGGCAGTGTGTTGCAGTATTATCTAGGCTGGGAAGGCAGTTTTTACGTGTTCAGTCTCTTGGCGCTGATAGTATTAGTCGTGTCGTTTTTGTTATTGACTGAGAAGCCTGTGCATTATCAGTGGGGTGCCATAGTTAAAAACTTCAAGGCACTGGCAGTTGATCGGGATTTCTTGGCGTATTGCACACTTTCAGCGTTGGCTTTTACTTGCCACTTCGCATTTGTGGTCTTTTCGCCTTTGCTGTTGAGCGGCAGGTTGGGCTTGAGTGAATACCTTTTGCAGTTGTATTTGTCGGCTATGGGGTGGCGTATGTAGTCGGTGGGCTGATCGCGGGAAAGTTGAACACCATGCTGCATCCCCGCTCTCAGATTGGCTACGGGCTGGCTTTGCTTGGCCTTGCGGGACTGACAATGCTCCTGTGGTGTTCCGTTGAGGACTTGTCTGTCTTAAGTCTGATGGTGCCGGTGACGATCAGTACAATCGGAGTAACGATAATCCGTCCCTCTGCTACCACCTGTGCATTGAGTAATCATTCAGAGCGTGCAGGTGCAGCGGTGTCAGTCAACAATACTCTGCTTTTTACTTTGGGAGGCATGGTCAGCACGTTGATTGCGTCGATTGAAAGTGGATTGCCAATGGTCTTGGCATCGCTATTCATTGGTGTCAGCGTGGTGGGCGGTGGGCTGCTTTTTTATTTGAGGAAACCGGTACGCGTAGCGTGTGCGATTAATAGATAGACGCTTCAGCGGCCCGAGGTGTGCGAGGCAGAACCGCTGATTGCAACTGCCTGCCAACGCCCTGATCGAACCACAAGCTACCGTCCACCGGGCGATCTTCGACGATACGTCCAGCGTCCAGCAACACCACCCGCTGGCAGAAATATCGCACCAGGCTCAGGTCGTGGCTGATCAGCACGAACGCGGTACCGCTTTGCTGACGAAGCGCTTCCAACCGCTGCAAAAGCTGCAACTGCAACACCCGGTCAAGGTTCGACAGCGCTTCATCGAGCACCACGAGCTTGGGCGAAATCGCCAGCGCTCGGGCGATATTGGCGCGTTGCAACTGCCCGCCACTGAGCTGGTGGGGCAGGCGCTCGGCATGCTCTTCACGCAGACCCAGCTGTTGCAGCAGCGTGAGCACACGTTGCTCTCGTGCGGTGCTGTCGAGATCACTCAGGTGGCGCAGCGGCTCGGCAATGCTCCAGCCAATGCTGCGCTGCGGATTGAACGCCCCTGGCGCATCCTGAAAAACCAGCTGCACGGTGCGCTGAAAGTCCTGAGCCTGGGCGCCGCGCAGGCGGCTGACATCCTGGCCGGAAAAGGTCACCTGGCCGTGCGTGGGCTTTTCCAGCCCCAGCAGCAATCGGGCAAGCGTGCTTTTGCCGCTGCCGCTGCTGCCCAGCAACCCGACGGATTCGCCGGCCTGCAGCTCAAGTTGGATGCCATCGAGCACCTGCAACCAGCCGCGTCTGCCAAGCAATCCGCCCGTGCGGTAGCCATGGCCAAGTTGATCGACGTGCAGCAGGCTCATGGTTGGCTCCCGGTGAGGATCTGATGGGCTTCAAGCAAGGTGCGGGCGGTAACACTGACTGGCCGGGCGAACAGCCCATGAACCGTCTGCCGTTCGACGATGCGGCCTGCGTCCATCACCACCACGTGCTCCGCGCAGCGGGCAACCACGCCCATGTCGTGGGTGACCAGCAACACGCCTAGCCCATGCTGTTGAACCAGGTCCATCAGCAGGTCGAGAAAGCGCGCCTGGCTCAAGGCGTCGAGGTCGCTGGTGGGCTCGTCTGCCAGCAGGAATGGGGTCTCGGCCATCAGCGCCAGGGCGATCATCATGCGCTGGAGCATGCCGCCGCTCAGCTGGAACGCGAAGGCCTGCAGCACTCGTTCGCGATCACCCAGTCCAACGGCCTCCAGGCATTGCGCCATGCGCTCGCGGGCAGCGGCGCCGACGATGCCGCGCAGTTTCAGGGTTTCCTGCGCGTGGCTGGCCATGTTGCGCACCGGGTTGAATGCGCTGCGCGGGTTTTGCAGCACCAGGCTGGCCACGCGGCCTCGAACGTGGGCGGCGGGTAGCGGCTGGCCGTCCAGCAGCAACCGGCCCTGCGTCCGGGCCAGGCCTGCTGGCAGCAGGTCGAGCAGGCCCAGGCAACTCAGCGATTTCCCCGATCCGCTACTGCCGACCAGGGCACAGACTTCGCCGCGGCGCAGCTGCAGGTCGACGTCATCGACCAGTACGCCGGCGTGCCCTTCGATCCGCAAACCCTGAAGCTCCAGCGTCGAATGTTTCACTCAGCGTACCTCCTGGGCGGGGTCCAGGCGGTCGCGCAGCGCATCGCCCAGCAGGTTGAAGGCCATCACCGAGAAAAAGATCATCAACCCGGGCAACAGCAGCAGTTGCGGGTGGGTCCAGATGAACTCCTTGGCATCGTTGATCATCACCCCCCATTCGGCAGTGGGCGGGGTAACGCCGAGGCCGAGGAACGACAACCCGGAGACATGCAGCATCATGTGCCCGATGTCCATGGTCGCCAGCACCAGCAAGGGGCCGGCAATGTTCGGCAGCACGTGCTGGCGCAGGCGCGCCCAGCGTGAGGCACCGGCCAGGCGTGCGGCCAACACGTACTCGCGGCCGCGCTGGGCGATGACCATGCCGCGCACCATGCGCGCGTACCAGGCCCAGTGCGACAGGGCGATGGCGATGATCACATTGCTCAGGCCGGTGCCCAGCAGCGTGACGAAGAAGAACGCCAGCACCAGGGTGGGGAAGGTCATGAACATGTCGCACAGGCGCATCAGCAGCATATCGACCTTGCCGCCGACGAAGCCGGACACCCCACCCACCAGCAGACCGAGGCACAGCACCAGGGCCAGGGTCAGCATCACGCTGCCCAGCGACAGCCTTGTGCCGACTATCAACCGAGACAGCAGGTCGCGGCCGAGGTGGTCGGTGCCCAGCCAGTGGCTGCTGTCGGGCGGTAGCAGGCGCTGGCCAAGGTCGACCAGGTCCGGGTCATGCGGGGCAAGCCATTGGCCGAACAGGGCCAGCACGGCCAGCAGGCTGACCAGCACCAGACCGACCACCAGGTTGGTGCGGCCAGCCAGGGCAGGGCGGCGCAGCAAGGTCAGTACGCTCATGCGCTGGCCCCCTCAAGGCGGCTGCGCGGGTCGAGCCAGGCATAGCATACGTCCACCACCAGGTTGCAGACCATTAGCAAGCCAGTCAGCAGCAGGGTGAAGCACTGCATCACCGGGAAGTCGCGGTTGAGCACCGCCGAGACGGCGAAGCGCCCAACGCCGGGCCAGGCAAAGATGGTCTCGATCACCAGTGCGCCGCCGATCAACTCGCCGATGTGCATGCCGGTGGCGGTAACGAAGGGCAGCCAGGCATTGCGCAGCACGTGGCTGCTCCAGACGCGGCGCTCCGGCAAACCGCGCGCGCGGGCATAGGTGACATGGCGCTGGCCGCTGGCATCCAGCAAGCTGGCGCGTAGCAGGCGGGCATTGATCGACATCGACATCAGCGCAATCGCCAGCACCGGCATCACCAGGTGCGCGGCGCCTCCACGCCCCAGCGGTGGCAGCCAGCCCAGCCACAGCGAGAACAGCGCGATCAGCAGAAATGCCAGCCAGAAATTGGGCATGGACACCCCGAGGAAGGTCACCGCGCGCACCGCGTGATCAGGCCAGCGCCCTTGCCAGCGCGCCGCCACCAGCCCCAGCGGGATCGACAGCAGCAAGGTGCAGGCCAGGGCTAGCCCACCCAGTTGCAAGGTAGCGGGCAGGTAGTAGAGCAGGTCGTCGAGTACCGGGCGGCCGGTCAGGTAAGAGGTGCCGAAGTCCAGCTGCAGCGCCTTCCACAGCCAGCTCAGGTACTGCGCATACAGCGGGCGGTCAAGGCCAAGGGCATGACGCACTTCAGCGATGGCCGCGTCGGTCGGTGGAATGTGCGACAGGCGCAGGTAGTCCAGCGCCGGGTCGGTGCTGCCCAGGTGCAGCAGCACGAACACCAGCAGCGAAACACCGAGCATCACCGGCGCCAGCAGCGCCAGCCGCAAGAGGATGTAGCGCAGCATGTCAGGGTTCCTGTTTCGGTGTCATGCGTTCGAACGGCACGTCGAACAGCGTGCTGCCGAACTGTACGTGGGCCACCGAATCACGGCGCACGCTGATGGCGGTGAGGTAGGAGATGGGCAAGTAGACCGCCTGCTCATGCAACGTGGTGAGAATGAACCGGTATTGGTCTGCACGTTGTTGCGAGTCGGTGCTGGCCAGCACCTGGCCGATGCGCTGGTCGAGTTCATCCTTGATCGCCAGGCCACGCTGGGCCATGTAGTCGGCGTGCCCGGCGTAGCGCATGGAACTGACGAACGAATGCGGGTCGTAGGGTGCGCCCCAGGTGTCGGCGAAGATCATGCCGAAGTCGCCGTCGCGCTGGCGGCGCACCAGGGCGCCTTCTTCCACGGCGCGCAGATCGATGTGCATGCCGACTTTGGCCAGCTCGCCTTGGAGGACTTCGGCCAGGCTCTTCTGCAGGGCGCTGGTGCCAAGGAACACCAGCTCGATCGTCAGCGGCTCGCCGTTCTTGGTGCGCACCGTCGTGCCCGGGGCCAGGCGCCAGCCGGCGGCGTCCAACTCGCGGGCGGCGAGGGCAGGGTCGTAGGCGTAAGGTTTCAGGCCCAGATCGGCATACGGCATGTTCGGGGCGAACAATGTGTCGGCGCGGGGCTCAAGGCCGTAGAGGATCTTGTCGATGATCGCCTGTTTGTTCACCGCCTGGTTGATAGCCTGGCGCACCGCGAGGTCGCGGGTGGCGCCGCGGCCGGTGTTCATGGCCAGGGTGCGGGTGGCCAGCGGCGCCGAGAGGGCGGTAGCGAAGCCTTGGTCGCGCAGGCGCACGAAGGTGCCGGCGGTGATCTCGCCCGCTGCGCCCTGGATCAGTTCCAGTTCACCGGCCTGCAGGGCCAGGGCACGACTGTTAGGGTCCGGGATGACTTTGACCAACACTCCGCCATAGGCTGGCTTGGAACCCCAGTAAAAAGGGTTTCGGGCAAAGCGGTCGAATTCGCCCAGGCGTGAGTCGACGCGCATCCACGGCCCGGTACCGGCAGGCTCACCCGGTTTGGCCTGCGGCGAGGCGAAGCGTAGCGGGCGCACCTGGGCCAGCTCCATGAGGGTCGGGTAGTAGGGGTGTTTGAGCACCAGGCGCAGGGTCAGCCGATCCGGGGCTTCGACATGGTCGAGGGTGCTGACCAGTTCCATCCAGCGGTGGCGTTGGCTGTTGGCCAGGACCGCATCCAGGTTGGCTTTGGCCGACGCAGCGTCGAACGGCGTGCCGTCACTGAAACGTACCCCATCGCGCAGGGTGAAGGTGTAGGCCTTGCCATCGTCGGATACCTGCCAGGCCGTGGCCAACCAGGGCTCGACAGTGCCGGATGCGCCGTAGCGCACCAGCGGCTCATACACCATCGCCTGGGCATACATCTGGTTAGGCGCGTAGCCGCGAGGGTCGAGGGGGCCGGCATTGACAGGCCATGAGTACACCAGCGTGGGGGCAGTCTCGGCGTGTACAAAGCCGCTTGCAGCCAACAGCAAGAGCCCCGACAGGGCGAGTTTTCGTTTACCGGGTTGCTGCCTCACACAGGGTCCTCCATCTCACGGAGGCCGTAGGCTAGAGATTGGTGGGGGTGATGTCTATGTAAAATCATCTTGCCGGAAGTTACAAAATGCGACACGCGAATCGTCTACTGCGCGCGTTTGAGGAGGCGGCTGGGCAGATACAGTCTGCGACAATGGTGACATTGACAAACCGCGCAATAATATTTTGTAACGCATTAGGTAGCCTGCTATCATTTTTCGCCCGTGATGTACGATGTCATTCATGTAAATGATCAGTTGATTCCCGTCGAGCTGACGCGACCTCAGAAAATCAACGATCAGGCACCTTCGACGCTCGCAATCAACGCGTGCGGAAGTGGCCAGCTCACGGGTCTTAGTGATTAGTCATAGGTGGACCTGAATGTTGTTAGCCAAGCAAACGTCGCGAAGGAAATTCCTGCTTTCTTCGCTGATCGCCTTGCCCGCCATGGGCATTGCCGTCAACGGCCTCAGCGCCGCGATGGCCGCCGAGATGGCGGCACCCAGCCTTGAAAGCTATACCCCGTGCTTTTTCACCCCGACCGAATGGACCTTCATCCTGGCCGCCTGCGATCGCCTGATTCCCGCCGACGGCCGTGGCCCTGGCGCGCTGGAAACCAACGTGCCGATCTTCATCGACCAGCAACTGGCCGGTGATCTGGGCAGCGAGATTTATCTGGAAGGGCCGTTCGACCTGCAGGCACCGGCGACCATGGGTTACCAGCTGCCGTACACCCCGCAGCAGGTTTACCGCAAAGGCATCGCAGCGTTGGAAAACTGGTGCAAGGCCACTCAAGGCCAGCACTTCGCACTGTTGGAGCTAAAGCAACGCGATGAGGTGTTGAAGCAGGTGCAAGCCGGCCAGGTCGACTTCGCCGCCCACGGCGAGGACGTGCTCAAGGCCAAGCTGTTCTTTGGCGAATTGCTCAACCACACCCGCCAGGGCTGGCTGGCCGACCCCATCTATGGCGGCAACAAGGGCATGAAGGCGTGGATTGCCATCGGCTTCCCCGGCGCCCGCGCCAGTTACCTGGAATGGGTAGCTCAGCACAATGTCCCTTACCCGCTCGGCCCGGTCAGCCTGACCGGCCAGCGCGGTTGATCCCTTCGCTTCGCGATACAGCATTCAAGGTTTTATATGGCACAGATTACCAATGACGAAGTCGACGTCGCCGTCGTCGGCCTGGGTTGGGCCGGCTCGTTGATGAGCATCGAACTGGCCCAGGCGGGCCTCAAGGTGCGCGCCTTCGAGCGCGGTGAGGACCGCAACAACGCCGATTTCGCCTACCCCAAGCCCGCTGACCAGTACGCCTACGGGGTGCGCAACAAGATCATGGTGACGCCCAAGGACGGCGCACTCAGTGTGCGGCACAACCTCAACAGCACTGCCTTGCCGACCCGCCAGTGGGGCGCGTTCGTGCCGGGCACCGGTGTCGGTGGCTCGGGCTTGCACTGGACGGGCGTACTGATTCGCCCGACGCCCACCGACATCAAGCTCAAGACCTACGCCGACCAGGCCTACGCGCCGGGAATCCTGCAAAGCGACATGCAGATCCAGGATTACCCGTTCACCTGGGACGAAATCGAGCCGTACCTGGACAAGTTCGACAAGATCTGCGGCCTGTCGGGAAACACCGGCAACCTCAATGGCCAGATCCTGGTCGGTGGCGACCCGTTCGAAGGCCCGCGTTCCAACCCGTTCCCGCTGCCGGCGCTGGAAGACACGCTGAACAATAAAATGTTCGCCGACGCCGCGCGCAAGCTTGGCTACCACCCGTTCCCCAACCCGTCGGCCAACGTTTCGCGGGCCTGGAAGAACCCCTACGGTAACCAGATTGCGCCGTGCAACTACTGCGGCTACTGCAGCAAATACCCTTGCCTGAACTATTCCAAAGCCTCGCCGCAAACTGCGGTGATGGACGCGCTCAAGCGCATGGACAACTTCGATTACCGGGTCAATGCCAACGTGCTGCGCGTCGAACTGCACCCCGACGGCAAGACCGCCAAAGGCATCACTTATGCCGACGCCCAAGGCAATGAAGTGTTTCAGCCGGCCAAGATCGTCGTGCTCGCAGCGTTCCAGTTCGTCAACGTGCGGCTGATGCTGCTGTCGGGCATCGGCAAGCCCTATGATCCGCTCAGCGGCAAGGGCACCGTCGGGCGCAATTACGCGTTCCTAAGCAACGGCGGTGCCACGCTGTTCTTCAAGGACAAGCATTTCAACCCATTCGCGACCGCTGGTGCCACCGGGCAGATGTTCAACGACGTCTCCCCCGGCAATGTTGATGGCCCGGCACTGGGCTTCATCGGTGGCGCCAAGATCCACAGCTCGCAGGCCACCGGTACGCCGATTGGCACTGCGCTGCCGGGTGGTACGCCGGAGTGGGGCCAAGGCTGGAAGGAGGGGATGCAGGACTGGTATGGCCATTCGATGAAAATCAGCATATCCACCGGCTGCATGTCGTACCGCGACCACTATGTCGACCTCGACCCAACCTACAAAGACCCATGGGGCCAGCCGCTGCTGCGCATCACGTTCGATTGGAAACAGAACGAACTGCGCCTGCAGCAACACCTGCGCAAGATCGTCCTGGACATCACCAAGGAACTTGGCCCCGACAGCTACACCGAAAGCTTCCTCGGCATGGATTCGCACTGGGACATCACCAAGTACGTGTCCACCCATAACGTCGGCGGCGCAATCATGGGCGACTCGCCGGAAACCAGCGCGCTCAACCGCTACCTGCAAAGTTGGGACGTGCACAACGTGTTTGTCCCAGGGGGTAATGCATTCCCGCAGAACTTCCAGGCCAACCCGACAGCGCTGATCGGCGCATTGACCCTGTTCTCGGCCCAAGCCATCAAGGATCAGTACCTGAAGAACCCTGGCCCGCTGGTGCAGGCATGAGGAGCGCGAAGATGAAATCCAAATCTCGTTCCGTCGCGCTGATCCTGGTCGCCGTTGCCGTGGTTGCTGCCGTTTTGGCGTGGTTCGTCGCCAGCGTGCTCAACCGCTCCGGCGATGCCGAGGCCAAGCTGACCCAGGCCGTGACCCCGGCGCTGATCGAGAAGGGTGCCTACCTGGCGCGCGCTGGTGACTGTGTCGCCTGCCACACCGGCCATGAGGGCGGCAAGCCATTCGCCGGCGGGCTAGGTATCGCCTCGCCGATCGGCACCATCTACTCGACCAACATCACCCCGGACAAGAAAACCGGTATCGGCAACTGGACTTACGGCGAGTTCGAACGTGCCGTGCGCCGTGGCATCGGCCACGACGGCAGCGCGTTGTACCCGGCGATGCCATTCCCGTCCTATGCCAAAGTCAGCAATGAAGATACGCAGGCGCTGTACGCGTATTTCATGCAGGGCGTGGCGCCGGTCGAGCAGGCGAACAAGGCCAACGATATTCCCTGGCCGCTGTCGATCCGCATGCCGCTGGCCTACTGGCGCGCGTTGTTCTCGCCGCTGCCAGAAGCCGCTGGCGTGGCTGCGTCCTCGCCAACCCAGCTACAGCGGGGTGCCTATCTGGTGCAGGGCTTGGGCCACTGTGGCTCGTGCCACACCCCACGCGCGTTGACATTGCAGGAGAAAGGCCTGGATGAGTCTGCTGCCGGCTACCTCTCCGGTACCGAGCTGAACGGTTGGAACGTACCGGCCCTGCGCGGCATGCCGCATTGGACCGAAGAGCAGATCGTCGACTACCTGGGCAGCGGCCGTAACAGCGTGGCCTCGGTGGCCGGCGAGATGAAGGATGTGATTGCCAACAGCACGTCGCACATGAGCGACGCCGACCTGTTGGCCATGGCGGCTTACCTCAAGTCACTGGACGGGGCCAAGGCAGCTGTCGATTCGCAGAAGCCGCAGCCCAGCGAAAGCACTACCGCCAAGTTGACCTCAGCGAAAAACCTTACCTTGGGTGAGCGGCTGTACGTGGACAACTGCGGCGCCTGCCACTTCGTCTCTGGCGAAGGTGCGGCGCAGGTGTTCCCTCGGCTCAATGGTGCCTCGGTGGTCAATGCGAACAATGCGACGGCGTTGATCCATGTGATCCTGGCCGGCGCTCAGACGCCTTCGACCGAGCGTGCGCCGTCGGTGTTGCCGATGCCTGGTTTTGCCGAGCGCATGGACGATGCCGAGGTTGCCGAGTTGGCTACCTTCTTGCGCCAGGGCTGGTCGAACCATGCGGGTGCGGTGACGGCCGAACAGGTCAGAGCGGTGCGTACATCGCTGGCTCATTGAGCCTCAATACGTAAATGGAAAGGCGCTCAGGCGCCTTTTCTTTTCGATTTTTTACGGACTTTTTACGGCGTATCGCGTTTCTCGAAATGATACTGGCGGTACTTTTTCCCACCGTCGGGCAGCGTCAACCGTGCAGAGAAGTCATCAGTGAGTGCAACAGCAACCGCCGCGAATCAATCCAACCCCGCCACCGGCTCAGGTATCGGTCTGCTCATCGCCGCAGTGGGCGTGGTCTATGGGGACATCGGCACCAGCCCCCTGTACACCCTGAAAGAAGTATTCTCTGGCCACTACGGTGTGCAGCCCAGCCACGATGGTGTGCTGGGCATCCTGTCCCTGGTCTTCTGGTCGCTGATTTGGGTGGTGTCCATCAAGTACGTGCTGTTCGTGCTGCGCGCCGACAACCAGGGCGAGGGCGGGATCATGGCGTTGACCGCGCTGGCGCGTCGGGCGGCGGCGCCGTTTCCGCGGATGAGCCGGGTGCTGGTGCTGCTGGGGCTGTTCGGCGCTGCGCTGTTCTACGGCGACAGCATGATCACCCCGGCGATTTCGGTGCTGTCGGCCGTCGAGGGCCTGCAACTGGCATTCGACGGGATCGACCACTGGGTGGTGCCCGTGGCGGTGGTCGTGCTGGTCGGGTTGTTCCTGATTCAGAAGCACGGCACGGCGCGTATCGGCATCTTGTTCGGGCCGGTGATGGTGGTGTGGTTCGTGGTCCTCGGGGCGCTGGGCATCCATGGCATCGTGCAGCGCCCTGAAGTGCTACAGGCACTCAACCCGGCCTGGGCGGTGCAGTTCTTCATCGTCCATCCGGGCATCGGCGTGGCCATCCTCGGGGCCGTGGTGCTGGCCCTGACCGGTGCGGAAGCGCTGTACGCTGATATGGGCCATTTCGGCCGCAAACCGATTGCCCGCGCCTGGTTCATGCTGGTGTTGCCCGGGCTGGTGCTGAACTACTTTGGCCAGGGTGCGTTGATCCTCGGCAACCCCGAGGCGGTACGCAACCCGTTCTACCTGCTGGCGCCGAGCTGGGCCTTGCTGCCGATGGTCGCGTTGTCGACCCTGGCCACCATCATCGCCTCGCAGGCGGTGATTTCCGGTGCCTTTTCGCTGACTCGCCAGGCCATTCAGTTGGGCTATGTGCCGCGCATGTTCATCCAGCACACCTCCAGCGAGGAGCAGGGGCAGATCTACGTCGGCACGGTGAACTGGGCGCTGATGGTTGGTGTGGTGTTGCTGGTGATCGGTTTCGAGTCCTCCAGCGCGCTGGCCGCCGCCTATGGCGTGGCGGTCACCGGCACCATGCTGATCACCACCTTGCTGTCCTCGGCGGTGGTGCTGCTGGCATGGAAAACTCCGCGCTGGCTGGCCATCCCCATGCTCCTTGGCTTCCTGCTGGTGGACAGCCTGTACTTCGCGGCCAATGCGCCAAAAATCATCGAGGGCGGCGCGTTCCCGGTGATTGCCGGGGTGTTGCTGTTCATCACCATGACCACATGGAAGCGCGGGCGAAAAATCATCGTCGAGCGCCTGGACGAAACCGCGCTGCCGTTACCATTGTTCATCAGCAGTGTTCAGGCACAGCCGCCGCACCGGGTTCAAGGCACGGCGGTGTTCCTCACCGCGCGCACCGACGCCGTGCCCCATGCGTTGCTGCACAACCTGCTGCACAACCAGGTCCTGCATGAACAGGTGGTACTGCTGACGGTGGTGTCCGAGGATGCGCCGCGCGTCAGTGCCGGGCAACGCATCGATGTCGAAGCCTTTGGCCACGGGTTCTTCCGCGTCAGCCTGCATTTCGGCTTTATCGAAGAGCCGGACGTACCGTTGGCCCTGGCCCAGTGCCAGCGCGCCGACCTGGACTTCAGCCCGATGCGCACCACCTACTTCTTGAGCCGGGAAACCGTGGTGCCCACCACGCGTATCGGCATGGCGAAGTGGCGCGAGCATCTGTTCGCGTTCTTGCTCAAGAATGCCAACAGCAACCTGAAGTACTTCAAGCTCCCGCTCAACCGGGTGATCGAGCTGGGCACGCAAGTGGAAATGTGAGGGCTGTCATTAAGCCATCGCGGATGAATCCGCTCCTACAGCAACCAATGTAGGAGCGGATTCATCCGCGATGCGCCGCGCAAGCGGCGCTCGATTCCGTAGGCGCTACGAATGCCCAAGGCTGATGGCCATTCAAATGGCCATCAGCCTGCTGCAATTCAGTCCGCAGTCTGCTCAACAGCCGCATCGGCGACGGGAGCCGGGGCAGGCGCTTTCGACTTCGCACGATTGCGTCGGTCCTGGCTGCGTTGCCGCGAAGCCTGCTGCTTGGCATGCAGCGCCTGGGCGGCGGTCACCGTGCCAGCCGGTTGACCGTTCAAGTCCAGGCGTGGCGCATCTTCCACCATGCTTGCCCAGTATCGGTTTCCGCGGCACCAGGTGGAGATGCCCAGCTTGAGCTGTTCGCGGGTGATGCCGAGCAGTTCGAGGTGTTGCTCGGCATCCTTGAAAATGCCTTCTTTGAGCGGAACCTTGGGCGCGGGGTTGACCGGGAAGGCCAACGGAAAATGCTTCTGCAATGGCCAGATCGCCGCCACCGCCGGATCCACCTCGCGAGGCTTCGCAGGCGCAGAGGGCTTGCGCTTGCGAGACGGTGCGCTCTCGGCCTTGGTCTGCTGTTTTTCAGCCCGCAGGCGGTCACGTAGTTCAGCTAGTTGTTCAAAACCCATCGTTCATTTCACTGCTATGAAGTTGTTCGCGTGGGCAAGGATAAGCCATATAGCGTTCGGCAGCAGAAAAAAGGACGAATCGCCGCTAATTTTCGTGGAAACGCCGGCTGGCTTCCGTCGGCCAGACGGTCGTGTCGGATCATCGTGACAAGGCTATCGTTGCTTGTCTGGGCAACGACTACCAACCGAGGGCGGCGCCAATGAACACCAGTGATCTGCTCGAACAGTTACTGCGAGCCGGGCAAGGCTCGCAAGCGCAACAAGGGCGCGGCGGCCTGTCATCGCAAGACAGCCTGGGCGGTTTGGGTGGCCTGCTTGGTGGGCTGCTGGGTGGCGGCAGTTCAACGGCTGGCGGTAGCGGGCTAGGCGGTTTGCTGGGTGGCATGTTGGGTGGCGCGGGTGGTGGCAGTGCGGGCGGCTATAGCCAAGGGCGCTCCAAGGGTGGCACCAACTACGCAGCTTTGGCATCGCTGGGCATGATGGCCTTCCAGGCCTATCAAAGCTGGCAGCGCAGCCAGGCGGCAGCCCCGCAACAGGCGGTGCGTACCGTCGATCAATTGTCCGGCCCCGAAGCCGAGGATCACAGCCATGCCATCCTGCGCGCGCTGATTGCCGCCGCCAAGGCTGACGGTCGCATCGACGAGCAGGAAGAGCAGTTGATCTACGCCGAAATCAAACGTCAAACCAGCGATCCGCAATTGCAGCAATGGCTGGATGAAGAAGTCAGCAAGCCACTCGATGCTGCAGAGGTGGCGCAGTCGGCTCGGGACCCGGCGATGGCCGCGGAAATGTACCTGGCCAGCGTAATGCTGGTGGACGACCAGCAGGATGCAGAACGGGCCTACCTTGACGAACTGTCCGGCGCGCTGCAACTTGATCCAGCCTTGCAGGTGCAACTGGAGCAGCAGGCCAAAGGCGCAGCTTCGGGTCGTACCTGAAAAACAGCGACGTACGAACGGGCCTGTGGCGCAGCCCATGTTGTCACTTATGAATATGACTACGCGGCTGCACTTACTCAGCGGGTCCGGGTGTTTGACGATGACTTCGCCAACCACGGTGACCCGCACCATCCATTGATTAAGAGAAGGACGGTTACCCGGGAAAAGATACGCATGACTCACCTGCGCTGGCTCAATCAAAAAAACCAGATCAGCTATGAGGTCTACACACGCGCCTCGCACACGGACGCTGAAGCACTCGAGCAGGGTCTGGAATCGGTAATGAGGGCTACCGCGCTGAAGCTGAGCGACACCGAAGGACGATCGCCTGCCATGACGCGCTGATGATTTTCGGAAGGGAGGTAGCCAAGGCGGCCGATTGGCGGGCAAAAGAAAGCCCGCTGCTAGGCGGGCAAGGTCTATCACGTAGGGATAGCTTGAGTATCCCTGTGATGGCGTGAAAATTGAGTGAAAGAAAAGTCCTCACAATGTGATTCACACCAATTTGATTGTTGAATGTACCCTTGATGACATAGGGCATTGCAGAAAAAGGAATATCCAATGCGTACTGCAATGATCTTTATGGCGGTCGCGGCGACATTGTCGTTGATGTCAGCGCCACTGCTGGCGGTTACCGCCCAGCGTCCTAAATCAAGCCTGCAGCGTATTTCAGTCCAGGTGGAGGGCTCTGGCCCGGACATCATACTCATTCCGGGACTGGCGTCGTCCCGAAATGTATGGGCTGATTTGGCCCTCAAGTTACGGCAGAGCCACCGCCTGCACCTGGTACAGATTGCAGGCTTCGCCGGCGCGCCTGCCGTGCTTGATGAAGAGGGGAAAGTGGCCGCTCCGGCGGCCGAAGCTGTAGCTGAATACATCCGCACTCAGCGCATCGAGGCGCCCGCGATCATCGGTCATTCTCTGGGAGGAGAGGTTGCATTGATGTTGGGTGCTCGCCATCCCGACCAGGTGGGGCCGTTGATGGTCGTCGATGCATTGCCCTTCTATACATTGCTGATGAACCCTTCGGCGACCAGCGAAACCGCTGCATCGCACGCAGCTGCAATGCGTGATTCGCTGTTGACGGCTTCGCCGGAACAGGCCGCGGCCATGCAGCATGCCGCCATTGCCCGTCTCGTCAAAACCGAAGCAGTCAGGAAAGACTTGGCCGCAGCGGGAATCAGCTCAGATCGCAAGACCGTGTCGGATGCCGTGTATGAATTGATGGTCACCGACCTGCGTCCTGAGCTCAGTCGCATCAGGGTGCCGGTCGAGGTCGTGTATGCCTATGACGACCTGTACGGCGTGCCTGCATCCACTGTCGATGCGATGTACCGTCAGGCCTACGCCACGACACCTGACATCCATTTCACGCGTGTCGACGGTAGTTTCCACTTTGTCATGCTTGATCAGCCGGAACGGTTCGCCAGTATCGTTATGGAATTTCTCGATAAGTGAACGGCCACTGCCTCAATGCCAGAGGCGCCTATGGGTCGACGGTGCGGTTCATGAGTGACCGCTTTCGACCCATGGCAAACGTCCGAAAAGGGTCGATTGCAGCCGCTCACGACTGACCGCTACCGACCCAAAGCTGCCGTTGGTCGAGGTCGGCTCCTCGTTTGTCACTCGCTGGCTGAGCACTGCAACGAAGTGCCCATCTTCATCATCGCTCTGGCCTCAATGAAGCTTGGCGTGCGGGTCTATCGCGACAGCGATGGTTCGGCCAGGCCTTGCACCGAGGTAGGTCATTCTGCTGCTATCAGCAACAGATGAAACCGAGACTGGCCCTTGGTCATGGGCTCCATGCTCTTACGCCAATTATCCAGCCTTGTGCGTTGAGACGGCTTGCGACGTTTTCATACACGTCACCAATAATGTTCCTGCTCACGCCTGCGACCGGCGGTGTCCATCACTCGACAAGTAGTCGACCGTCAACCGAACTCACCATGTGGCAAATAATCTTAGGTCTCATCGGTAGATCCTCCTGTTGAAGGTTGCGATGAAACAATCAGTCGACGTTGTTCCACCAAGGCTCAAATGACTGAGCGCGCCCATCGAACAAAACTGGCTGACCGATCACGGGTGTCCAGAGGGCGTACGGGCGCCCCGCACTGGCAAGCACCAAGCGCTTGAAGGGATCGTTCCAGTCATGGGAAGCAAGCGTGAAACGGCCAACGTGCGAGGGTGGGAGCGCACGGGCGCCGATGTCTTCGGTTGCACGCGCCGCCTCTTCGGGGTTCATGTGCAGGTTGGCCCAGCGTGGGTCGTATTGACCGCTGTCGAGCGTCACCCAATCAAACGGACCGTAGCGGTTGCCGATATCTGCAAAGTGTCTTTAACAGCAAGAAAGTTTTCTTTGCGAATTGACCACTGGGTAGCGCCTTTGGTTAGAAACGGCGTATCGGTGAGGTTTTGAAAAGCGTCGCTACGATAGTTGGGCGAGGCTTGAACATGCGCAAGCCGTTCCCCTTCGGGCAATTGACCAAACACAGGTTGGCGCAGGTAAATCATCACGGCTGCAACGCCTGCAACGGTCAGCAAAGCCAATACGACCAGCCCACGACGCCAAAACTTTCTCATCCGAGTTCCTAACACCTGTTGATCATGACAGGAATGTTAGGCAGCGCAGATACCTGAAACTAGATGGCTATTTCTTGATGAGCTTGTGAATTTCACTCAACAGTATTCCGGTCGCCGCAGCGTGTTTAGGCGCATTGCCATTGCTGATCAAATTTCACAAACACATGAAAATTACTCCTACTAATCATCGTGGGGTGCGAGGGGCAACATAGCTACACCCGGGTCGATCATGCCGCCGAGTCCATGGCGCGCACCGAAACGATCTTCAACCTCCCCTCAGAAAGGTGCATCGACGATGAGTAACTCGTTCGTGAATAGCCACGGTATGCCCAGCAGCCAATCAAAAGCCGGCAAGCCACCCATGCGGCTTGCCGCGCTAGGTGTTTTTCTCGCCTCATTGGCGATGGTTTCCGTGCCAACGGGCTCAGCCTTCGCTGCCGGCTCGGCTAAGGCTGCAAGCATTCCCGCCGGCGCTGACAACTTCTACAAAAGCGACAGCGTGACCGTGCAGAAGGTGACCTTCAAAAACCAGTACGGCATGCAGGTAACGGGAAATCTCGTCACACCCAAAAACCTGGATCGCAAAAGCAAGGCACCTGCCATCATCGTCGGCCATCCGATGGGCGCTGTGAAAGAACAAAGCTCGATGCTCTACGCGCAAAAGTTGGCTGAGCAGGGTTTTGTGACCTTGGCCATCGACTTGCCATTCTGGGGCGAAAGCGAAGGCAAGCCACGCAACCTGGTAGCACCGGAGCTATACACCGAGGCCTTCAGCGCAGCAGTCGACTATCTGGGTACGAGCGACTTTATCGACCGCGACCGTATCGGCGTATTGGGCATTTGCGGCAGCGGTGGCTTCTCCATCAGCGCTGCCAAACTGGATCCGCGCTTGAAAGCGATCGCCACCGTGAGCATGTACGACATGGGCGCGGTCACCCGCAATGGCCTCAACCATTCGGTGACACTGGAACAACGCAAGGCGATGCTCGCTAAAGCAGCAGAGCAACGCTATACCGAGTACACCACCGGCGAAGGCATTTTCCTCAGCTACCTGCCGGCCACTCCCACAGCGGAAACCGACCCGGTCACGCGCGAATTCTGGGACTTCTACCGCACTCCACGCGGCATAGCGATTCCCGAAGGCATGACGCTGGAGCAGACCCAGAACCGTATGCTGACCAGCGAAGTTCGTTTTGTGAACTTCTACCCATTTAATGATATTGAAACCATTTCTCCGCGCCCGCTGCTGTTCATCACCGGCGACCAGGCGCACTCCAAAGAATTCAGCGAAGACGCCTACAAGCGTGCTGGCGAGCCAAAAGAACTGTACTACGTGAAAGGCGCTGGGCACGTCGACCTCTACGACCGTGCCGACCTGATTCCGTGGGAAAAGCTGACCGGTTTCTTCCTAAAGAACCTCAAGTAACGTGTTGGGTGCCCTACTCGGGGCACGCCATCTTTCCCCGCGACGTCACAACGTCGGACGGCAATGAGTAATTCCTTGCCTCTGCCTGATCTCGACTCTCAATACAGGTCTGGGCCACTGCGCCCTGAATGGGGAGTTCTCTGCTGCTCCCCTGCACCTGTCTCCTACGCCAGAGCACGCCGTTCCATCCCGTGCTCACCTCACCATTCATTCAGTTCCCGCACGTTTCCTTGTTCACCTGCCGCCCAGCATCGACTTTGTGACTGCTGCCGCTGCGTTGCTCACGGCAGGCATCAGGTCATCACAGCCTGTTTAGTCCGAGCAGTCAGCAACGACACGCCAGCAGATGCAACCAGCAGTGCTGCCGCTGCTACGAACGTAGCCTGATAACCCTGGCTATCGAACAGCACGCCACCCAGCGTCGAACCCAGCGCGATGGAAAGCTGAATCACCGCTACCATCAACCCACCTCCGGCCTCGGCATCTTCCGGCACCGACAGCGCCAGCCATGACCACCAGCCTACGGGCGCAGCTGTAGCCACAAGCCCCCACAAGGACAGCAGTACAAAAACCACGGCGACCGAGCCACCAAATATTACGAGAGCAATCCCAAGTGCTGCCATCAGCAATGGAATGATGATCAAGGTGGGATACAGCCCCTTCTTGAGAAATGAACCGATAAACAGGGTGCCCAGAAAGCCTGCAATACCCAGTGCCAGCAGCATGGTCGACAAGGTAGGAACATCGACTTGAGTCACGGTCTCAAGAAACGGGCGAATGTAGGTAAACAACTCGAACTGGCCCATGAAGAACAGGCCGACCGCGAGCATGCCGAGTGCAACCAACGGATTACCCAGCAGCTTGAAAACGCTGGATGAGCCGGCCTCCCTTTTCTGTGCGTGCATCGACGGCAGGCTGATCCATTGCCAGGCCAAGGCAACCAGCCCGATTGGAACCAGGCAGAGAAACGCACCGCGCCAGCCGATAACACCGCCCAGGTAGCTGCCCAATGGCGCGGCGACCACGGTTGCCAGAGCATTACCGCCGTTAAAGATGGCCAGGGCTTTGGGCACACTTACTGTGGGCACCAAACGGATAGCGACCGCAGCGGACATCGACCAGAAACCACCAATCACGACGCCGATAAATGCGCGTCCAACCATGTAGATGAAGTAATTGCTCGCCAGGCCTACGACCAATCCCGACACGCACATCAACGCAGTCATCAGCAGCAACAGTGTCTTGCGATTCATCGCACCGGCAACCCTGGAAATGGACAAGCTGGTCAGCACGGCAAAGGCACCGGAAATAGCGATGCCATAACCCGCCAGACCTTCGCTTATCCCCAGATCGTTGGCGATTGGACTCAGCAGGCTTACAGGCATGAATTCCGACGCGATCAGCGCGAATACGCACAAGGTCATGGCAAACACGCCGCTCCAATGCGGCTGCTCGTCTGTAATTGCGGTGCCCTGCCGGGCAGCATCAGTGGTAGGACTATTCATAGGTTTCACTCACACAACGTCGTTGAAGGGGCGTAACCCACCCCGCAAAAAAGCGTTCAGCTAACGGCGAAAGCTATTGCTGATCGAGTGAAAGCATCTTGACGGATTAGTATTGGCGTGATTAGTAGGCATAGTTTTTATGAGTTAGTGAGAAAACCTCAGCAATGGCGCAGCCCAAAGTAAATGACCTGCAAGCTTTCGTCGCCGTAGCTCGCGATCAAAGCTTTACCAAAGCGGCGCTCAAGCTTGGGGTAACCCCTTCGGCCCTAAGCCACACCGTCCGAGGGCTTGAAGAGCGGCTGGGCATCAGGCTGCTGTCGCGCACCACACGCAACGTTTCTACCACTGATGCGGGCGCTAAACTGATGCGCTCCATCGCGCCACTGTTCGAGCAGATCGCTGCCGAAGTCGAGGCGCTAAATGATCTGCGCGACAAGCCGCGAGGAACAATCCGCATTACCTGCACGGATGACTCGATTGAGCTGTGCGTCAGGCCGAAGCTGAAGCAGTTCGTTGAGCAGTACCCGGAAATCGTTCTGGAGTTGTTCGTCGACTACGGTTTCACCAATGTTGTGGAAGAACGTTTCGATGCAGGCATCCGTCTGGGCGAAGCGATCAGCAAAGACATGATTGCCGTAAGGATCGGGGCGGACTGGCGGCTTTCCCTGGTGGCCTCACCCAGCTACTTCGAACAGCACCCTCCACCCGAAACACCCCACGATTTGATGAAGCACACCTGCATCAACATCCGTCACCGACCATCTGGCTCCATCTACGCTTGGGAATTCGAACGCGACGGCAAACCCTTTACTGTGAAAGGTGAAGGGCCGCTGGTTTTCAACAGCATTGTTCATGTGCTCAATGCCGCTCTGGACGGCATTGGCATCGGTTATGTGCCGGAAGAACTGGTAGCGCCCTATCTGGCCGAGGGCAAGCTTCAAGAGGTGCTCCCAGAATGGTGCCCGACGTTCCAGGGCTATCACTTGTATTACGCGAATCGGCGGCAGGCATCCCCGGCCTTTACCGCACTGATTGAGACACTCCGCTACAAGGCATGAGGGTGGGTAAGGTCGGTTCTGATCAGTGGTGACAGGCAGCTATTGGCCGAATGCTCCCTTACGCCACCGTCCGTTTTGGGTCGGTAGCGGTCAGTCGCGACCGCCTGCTTCCGGCCCATTGCGGACGGTGCATGCCTTGGGGTCAGTGCGGTGTTCGGATGTGTTCGCCTTGAAATGTTCAGCGCCTATGAGATCGAGCGCCGCGCGGGCGGCGCTCGATCTCATAGGCCAGACGATCCGAATCCAGCCAATAGCGCGGGCCGGCCTGCAGGGTGAGCGGGTGCCCATCGACCTTCAGCAACTGAGTCACGGTGAGGTTGAGCGGGATCGACCATTCTCTGGATTGCCAGTCGTAGTTCGCCTCACTGTTGATGCCAAAGGTGGTCAGAGAACTGTTGGTGAATGAAAGAAAGGGCTGCAGGAACGTCTGGTTGACCTTGTCCTTGCCATCGGCTGGGCTGCCCTCCAGCCCCCAGATATGGTTGGCCAGTATTCCATGAGTCCAGCCGTTGGCCTGTTTCAAGGCAACTGCGGTGGGGCCGAGCCCCCATTGCTCATTACTGAGAACGTCGTCGCTGCCAGTCGGGATCAGCACTGCCGGCCCGGCGCCGAGTATCCAGCCGCTGGCAGTCGGTTGTTTCGGGGAGAAGAAGAAACTCTGGGTGATGTCGCCCACACCGGATTTGTCCGCTCCAGCGCCCAAACCATGCTGGTCGATCACCGGGAGAATCGTGCGCGAGATCAGGTTCCAGTCGTCATTCAGGCTGAAGGGCAGCACCGGCTGGATATTGGTCAGGCTGCGCTTGCCATCTCCGCTGGGGCCCATTTTCTGGTCCCAGTTGTACTGCACGGGCAGGCTGTACATGGCGGCCACCGGGTTCAGCGCTTTCTTGGCGAGTTCTGCCGAGTCTTCCGCGTGTCCAACCCCGGTGGGCACCAGCAAGGCAAGCAGATAGAACGGGTGGTGGTTCCCTTTCAACATAGAGTGCCTCGTCAGATGAGTTGCCACGTTGCGCGACCGCGATCTGCAAGCAGAAGCAAAGCATAGCTGAGGTTTTTTCCGCGGCCTGGCCTGTCAATGTTCGAGCCTTGCGCTAGCCTGATCACCCAGACGTAGCGTGCCAGAAGAGCCCGAAGGGCCGTTTGTTCGCGTTGACCGTGGAGCTAAGGGATGGGGCATCGCAACGAAGGAAAGGGTTTGGGTTCGTCGCTCAAGGCTTGGTGGCGGCGGGCTGTATTGATCACCTTGTTGCTTGGCCCGGGAGGCATGGCATGGGCCGCCCAGGACTCAGGCGAAGGTTACGTGCCGACGGCTACTTGCCTGGGGTGCCATGTCACGCAGGCCAACGCCTGGAAAGATTCCGATCACGGCTGGGCAATGCGCGATGCCAACGAAGCCAATGTCCTGGGCAATTTCAAGAATGCTCGGTTCGACGAGGCCGGCGTGACGGCGCTCTTCTTCCGCAAGCAAGGCAGCTTTTTCGTCAATACCGAGGGTGAAGACGGTAAACCCGCAGACTTTCAAATTCTGTACACGTTCGGCCACTATCCGCTGCAACAGTATCTGGTCGCCTTGCCAAGGGGCCGCCTGCAGGCGCTGACCATTGCCTGGGACAGCAGAACCAGGCAGGAGGGCGGGCAACGCTGGTTCTCGCTCTACCCAGGCCAACGCTTCGCCCCTGAAGACGCGCTGCACTGGACAGGCCGATACCAGAACTGGAACGGCATGTGCGCGGATTGCCATTCCACCCGTTTGATGAAGCATTACGACGACCGTCAGGACAGCTTCGCAACCACCTGGAAAGAGCAGAATGTCGGCTGTCAGAGCTGCCATGGCCCGGGCCAAGCGCATGTTGATTGGGCGAATAAAGCCGCGCCAGCCAAACAAACGTACGCCTCGGCCAAGGACATTGGCCTCACTGTGGATTACAAAGCGCTAGGCAGCCAGGGCCAGGTCGAACAGTGCGCCTTCTGCCACAGCCGCCGCCAGACCCTTGGCGTCGGCCAGCTCCCCGGCCATCCGCAGCTCGACCAGAGCCTGCCGGCGACGTTGCGCAGCGGCCTTTATCACGCCGATGGCCAGATCGACGGGGAGGTCTACGAGTACGGTTCGTTCACCCAAAGCAAAATGTACAACGCCGGTGTCGGCTGCACCGATTGCCACAATCCGCACACCAGCAAAGTGAAGGTCGAAGGTAACGGCCTGTGCCTGCAATGCCACAACGGCAACCCGCCGGTGGCTCGCTTCGCGACATTGCAGGCCAAGGACTACGACACGCCCGCCCACCATCATCATGCCCCAGGCAGCCCCGGCGCCCAGTGCGTGAGCTGCCACATGCCAACCAAGAGCTACATGGTGGTCGACCCGCGTCGTGACCACAGCTTGCGCATCCCGCGGCCCGACCTCGCCAGCAAGATAGACAGCCCCGATGCCTGCACCGCCTGCCACAAGGACCAGCAACCGGCCTGGGCGGCCAAGGCGATCGAGCAGTGGTTTGGCACACCGAAGCGGCCCGCGCTGTTCGGTGAGAATTTCCAGGCGGTGCGCAACGGCGAAGGCATTCCAATGAGCCTGTTGAGTGCAGTGCTGGCAGACAAGACCAAGCCGACTATCGTACGGGCTACTGCCGCCGAACAGATGGCCGACTTGGGACAACAGGCGTCGATCAGCCTGGGTTGGGCGCTCAAGGACCCGAGCCCCTTGGTGCGCGCCTATGCCGCGTCGGGCTTTTCAAGCGTGCCACCGCAGCAACGTCTCAAGACACTGCTGCCTTTGCTCGAAGATCCCGCCCTTGCGGTTCGCGACGAGGCTGTGCGGGCGCTCGCCGATGTGCCCAAGGCGCAGTTGCCTGCGCAATCGCTGGACGCGTTCAGCACTGCGCTGGCGGACTACGAAACGCGCCTGCGCGGCAATGCCGACCTGCCGGGCGGGCGCTTGAACCTGGCGGTGCTGCTGAGCCGACAGGGTCGCCAGGCCGAAGCCATGGAGCAGTATCGCCAGGCATTGAAATTGGACCCGTACTTCGTCCCTGCACGGGTCAACCTGGCCAATCTGGCGACGGCCGAACATCAACTGGATGAAGCGGAAGGGGTGCTGCGCGCCGGCCTGGCACTGGCCAAGATGCCGGCCACTGACCATGGCAACCTGGCCTACATGCTGGCGCTGCTATTGGTGGAAAAGCGCCAGCCGCAAGAGGCGCTGAACTGGATGGAGACCGCAGCAGTGGCGCTGCCGGGCAATACGCGCATTCGCTACAACCAAGGCCTGCTGCTGTCGCGCATGAACCGCCGCGATGAGGCCCTGGTGGCCCTTGAAAGCGGCTTGCAGCAGGCGCCGGAAAACCCCGACTTGCTCTACTCGCTGATCTACCTGCATGCCTTGGCCGGTGAGCAGAGCGAGGCCTATGCGTACGTTCAGCGTATGCGCAAAGCAGCGCCGGACGATCCGCGGCTGCAGGGTATCGAGCCTTATTGGCAACGATACGAAAGTACCCGTTGAGCTGGCGCTGGTGACATGAGCGTCTAGATTTACCAAGTCGCCTTCAGCAGTTGCGAACCGTCGTGGGCCATCCCGCCCATGCCCTGCTGTACAGGAGTGGACCCGTGGACATACGCGAGCAGATTGCCGCGCTTGAAGCCAGTGTGGCGCAAAGTGTACTGGGCCAGGCGCATACCATCCGCCATGTGATTCTCGGCTTGCTGGCCAACGGCCATGTACTACTCGAGAGCTTTCCGGGGCTGGCCAAGACCCGTACGGTCAAGGCCCTGGCGACGCACCTGGAAGCCAGCATGCGGCGCATTCAATTCACCCCGGACTTGTTGCCTTCGGACATCACCGGCGGCGAAATCCTCCAGCAGACCGCCCAAGGCAACGAGATCAAATTCCAACCCGGTCCGCTGTTCGGCAACGTGATTCTCGCCGACGAAATCAACCGTGCCCCGGCCAAGGTCCAGGCGGCGCTGCTGGAGGCCATGGAAGAGCGCCAGATCACCGTGGCCGGCCAAAGCTACCCGATGTCCGGGTTGTTCATGGTGCTGGCCACCCAGAACCCCATCGAACAAGAGGGCACCTACCCGCTGCCCGAGGCGCAGATGGACCGCTTTCTGATGAAGCTGCAGCTGGACTATCCGCAGGTCGAGGATGAAAGCCAGGTGTTGCGCCTGGTGCGCACTGAGGAACAGCAGGCCAGCCATCCGCATCAGGCGCCTGAGCGTCTGGCCCAGGAAGTGCTGTTCGCGGCGCGCAGCGCCATTGCGGGCGTCGCGGTTTCAGCGGCGCTCGATCGCTACGTGATCGACCTGATCAATGCGACTCGCCATCCGGCAGCGCATGACCCTGACCTTGCGCGCTGGATCAAGATCGGCGCCAGCCCGCGTGGCGGCATCAGCCTGGATCGGGTAGCGCGCGCCCATGCCTGGCTTGCTGGGCAGGACTTCGTCACCCCAGACGATGTGCGCGCGGTGGTCCACCCGGTGTTGCGCCATCGCCTGCAGCTCTCTTACGACGCGATCGCCGATGGCATCGGCGCTGACCAGGTGATCGACCGTTTGCTGGACAAAGTGGCGATCCCGGCCTGAGCGGAGCGAGCCCATGCAACCGACTCAGGATGGTTTCGTTTACGCCTCGCTTGGCCAGCTCATGGCCTTCGAGCACCGCGTGCGCGGCTTGAGCTTTCTGGCGCGTCAGCCGCTGGCCAGCATCCTGGCCGGCAGCCATGCTTCGCGCCTGCGGGGCAGGGGCCTGAGCTTCGACGAGCTGCGCCGGTACATCCCCGGTGACGATCTGCGCCACCTCGACTGGCGAGCGTCGTTGCGCTTCGGCAAGCCCTTCGTGCGCACCTTCACCGAGGAACGTGACCGGCCGACGCTGCTGCTGGTGGATCAACGCATGAACATGTACTTCGGTTCGCAGCGCAGCTTCAAATCGGTCACCGCCGCCGAGCTTGCCGCCTTGTCGGCGTGGATCGCATTGCATGCCGGCGACCGCGTCGGTGGCTTGGTGTTCGACGACCAGCAGGTGACGCACATCAAGCCGCTGCGCAGTCGCGCCCGGGTCCAGGCGCTGTGCGCTGCGGTGGTGCGCAGCAACAACGCACTCACCGCGGCAGGCCCGGACAGCGAGCAACAAGTGCAGCTCGACAACATGCTGCGCACGGCCATCGGCATCGCCGGGCATGATGCCCTGGTGTGCATCATCAGCGACTTTGCCGGGGTGACCGAGCAGACCTTGAAACTGCTGCGCCAGCTCAGTGCGCACAACGATGTGATCGCCATGCAGGTGTATGACCCCATCGCTTTGGAAGTGCCGGACAAGGGGCGGCTGACCGTGACCCAGGGCGAGCTGCAGATCGACCTTGAAGTCGGTCGCCGACAGGTGCAGCGGCCGTTGAGCGAGTATTTCTCCGGGCGTTTGCAGGAAGTAGCCCAACTGCTGCGGCGCAGCCAGATCCCGCTGATGATGATCAGCACCGGTGATGAAGTGTTGGATCAAGTGCGGCGTGAGCTGGGCCGACTTTCGGGCGGTACCCGGTGAGTACCCGGCCACCCGCCGCGGCGATCGACCAGCTCAAGGAGTTGCCGTTGCCGGTTCCGCCGTTCAGCTATACCCCGCAGACCTGGGGCTGGTGGGTGGTGTTGGCGATTGTCCTGGCGGCGGGATTGGGCTACGGCGTGTTTGCCTGGCGGCGCTGGCAGCGTGAGCGGTATCGGCGCGAGGCGCTGCAATGCCTCAACCAACTTGATGCGTCGCTGGCCATCCCTGACCAGCGTCTGTCGGCCCTGCGCGAACTACCCGAACTGCTCAAGCGTGTGGCGCTGTCTATGCCTGATTCACCGCCCGTACAGAGCTTGTCAGGCTCACAATGGCAGGCGTTTTTGCAGCAGCGGGCACGCTTTGCCTTGCCCGAACAGTTTGCCGAGCGCCTGCAGACCCTGGCCTATGCCCCGGATGCGCAGGTGCAGGCAATCGGCGCAGAAGAACTCAGCACGCTGCTGCGAACCAGTCGGCGCTGGATCGAGGCTCATCATGTGGCAGTTTGACTACCTCTGGGTGTTCTTGCTGCTGCCGTTGCCCTGGCTTGCCTATCGTTTCCTGCGCCCATATCAGGAACCGCACAGTGCGTTGCGGGTGCCGTTTTTCTTCGCCATGAGCCGGGCAGTCAATCAGCTGCCGAGTACCTCGCAAAGTACGGGCGGTCGCTGGCAGGTGATCATCAACGTGCTGGTGTGGGGACTGCTGTTGGCAGCCTGTGCGCGTCCAGTGCTGGTGGAAAAGGCCATCGAGCACGACCAGCCGATTCGCGACATGCTGCTGGCGATCGATATTTCCCAATCCATGCAGGCCAAGGATTTCACGGATGCCAACGGCCAGCAGACAGACCGTTTGAGCGCCGTCAAAGGCGTGGTGCGCGACTTCATCGCCCAGCGCAAGCAGGACCGCATTGGCCTGATCGTCTTTGGAACCGGCGCCTACCCACAGGCACCCTTGACCCTGGACCACGCCAGCCTGCTGCTCTTGCTCGATGAGGTAGGCGTTGGCATGGCCGGCCCGAACACCGCGATCGGTGATGCAATTGGCCTGGCCATCAAGCTGCTGGATTCGGCCAAGGAGCAGGAGAAGGTGCTGATACTGCTCAGCGACGGCAATGACACCGGCAGCGCGATCACACCTGGGCACGCGGCTGCGCTCGCCAATGCGCGCGATATCGTAGTACATACCATTGGTATCGGTGACCCCCAGGCCAGCGGCGAGGACAAGGTCGACCTGCAGGCGCTGGAAGATATCGCCCACACCACAGGCGGGCGCTTCTTCCGCGCCGATGATCGCGGTGCCCTGGCTCAGGTCTATGCCACGCTCGACCAGATAACCCCACACAAGGTCAAGACGTTCAGCCACCAGCCCAAGCGCGACCTGTTCTGGTGGCCATTGGCTGCGGCCTTGCTGTTGCTGGCAGTGGGTCACTCCCTTGCTGCGATGGCATCACCGTTGCGGTCAAAACCTGCGCAGGCGAGGCCTTGAGATGGACATCGACCTCAGTGCGCTGCATCTCCTTCGCCCTTACTGGCTGTTGCTGTGGATCCCGGCGGCGGCGTTGCCTTGGGCGTGGCGGAGGCGCAATGACTTGAAGCGGCAATTGCAGGGTACGATCGCGCCGCACCTGGTCGAGCATCTGATCATCACGCCCCAAGAGCAGCCGCGACTGCGGCCGGTCTACCTGCTGGCAGCCTTGCTCAGCATCGGCGCCCTGGCCGCTGCCGGGCCGACCTGGCAGCGAGACATTCCGGCGTTCGTCGACAATCGCGCGCCGCTGATACTGGCGCTGGACCTTTCGCCCTCTATGGATGCCGACGACGTGCCTCCCTCGCGTTTGCAGGCCGCCAAACACACCCTGCACGACCTGGTCATGCGCAGGGCAGGGGCGCGGACCGCACTGATTGCCTACGCCGGTAGCGCGCACCTGGTCTTGCCTGCCACCCAAGATCCGCAACTGCTCGACACCTTCCTGCAGGCCTTGTCCACCAACCTGATCGCACAAACCGGCAAGGACGTGCTGGGGGTGATCGAGGTGGCCAAGCGGCTGCTGGCAGCCGAGCAAGTGCCCGGCACCCTGGTGTTGCTCACCGATGGCGCCGATGCCAGCCAGTTCGCGGCGATCCCGGCTGCGCTGAAAGGCAGCGACTTGCAGGTGATGGTGTTAGCGGTGGGTAGTGGCAACGCTGGCGTCCTGCGTGATGCCCAGGGCCGTGCGCGAATCGCCAGCGATGGCCGGCCAGTGCAGGCGGATTTCGACGAAGACGCGTTGCGCAAGCTGGCCAGCGCCAGCAATGGCCCCTTGGGCAGCCTGACCTTGAACGACGATGACCTCGATTGGATCGAACTGCATGCGCAGCGGCACTTTCAGGCGGCTCAAGGCGACCCGCAGCAGGTGCAGTGGAAGGACGCCGGTTATTGGCTGTGCTGGCCGCTGGCGCTGATTGCGCTGTTGTGCCTGCGTCGCGGTTGGAAGGTGCACTGGCTGGCCGTTGCGGGGCTGGCAGTGGTGCTGGGCGCACAACCACAGAGCGCCCGCGCCGGGCCTGTTGCCGATGCGTTTTTCACACCCGACCAGCAGGGGCGCTGGGCCTTCGAGCATGGCCATTATCCTCAGGCCGCCGAGCATTTCACCGACCCATTCTGGAAAGGTCTGGCAGCCTACAACGCCGCCGATTACGACCTCGCCCTCGCCAGCTTGGGCAGGCTCGATAGTGCCCAGGCCAATTTCTACCGGGGCAACATCTATGTGCGCCAATTCAAGTTTGCCCAGGCGATCACGGCTTATCAGCAGGCATTGAAGCAGCAGGCGGTCTTTCCTGAAGCCACCGCCAATCTCGCGCTGGCCCAGGCGTTGCTGAAGGACTACGAAGACCAGCAGCAGGCCGGTACACCGGATGAGAAGGCCGACAAGGTGGTCGAGGACCAGACGCCCTCCCAAGGTGCCAAGCAAAAGCAACAGGTAACGCCCCAGGCGGCGTCCGATCAGGTCTGGCTGAATAACCTGACGACCTCACCAGCACAGTTTCTTCAGCGCAAGTTCTTGCTCCAGGATGCGTCGCGAGGAACGGCGGAGGGCAATCGATGAAGCGTTTGCTACTCCTGTTGGGGCTTTACTTGCCGCTGTTTGCCCTGGCGGCGCCTGAGGCCCGGATGCAAACGCGCCTGACGCCTGCCGGCGACACGGTGGTAGGCGCCACCGTCGAATTGCAGGTCGATTTGCTGGTCGACACCTGGTTCACCCAGCCACCGGTGCTGCCGGTCATCAATCTACCGGGCGCCACGGTGAGTGCACCCAGCGGCGAGGCCCAGCATCTGAACGAACAGCATGACGGCAAGACCTTCTTCGGCCTGCGCTACACCTATCAGATTACCCCGCAGGCGGCCCAGACCTTCACGCTTGCGGCGCAATCCTTTCAGGTATTCCCTGGGCAATCGGATACGCCTATCACGCTTGCCAGCGAACCGTTGACGTTCGTTGCCAAGCCTTTGGCCGGTGATGCTGTGGGGCATCGCCTGGTGGCAAGCAACGTCAGCCTCACGCAACAGACGCAGTTGTCGCATTCGCCGCTGCGTGCGGGCGACAGCATTACCCGGCGTGTAGTCACCCGCGCCGAGGGCACCCAGGCGATGTTGCTACCGCCGCCGCCGCTGAGCGAAGTCGCCGGCCTCAAACGTTATGTACAAACGCCCAAAGTAGCGCCTCTGAGTGACGGGCGAGGCGGTGCGAACGGTGGGCAGCGGGAAGACAGCGTGACCTACGTGGTATCGGCCGCAGGACACTACCAGCTGCCGGCCATCGAGCTGCAGTGGTGGGATGCCGCCACTGGCCAGGCCAGACAGGCAACGCTACCACCCGTCGAGATGGACGTCATCGAAGGGACTTATAAGGCGCCGTTCTCCATTGACGAAGACCTGCGTGCGATAGGCCGCCAGGCCCAATTGCGCTTGCCGGCGCAGTGGCTATGGTTGATCGGGCTGCTGGTGCTCGGCGGGGGGCTGATTTACCTCGCCAGGCCTTGGCTGCAGGCGGGATGGCACCGATTCAGAGTCTGGCAAGCGGCGCGGCGCACGGCGCGCTTGCAGTCTGCGGACTACGCCTGGACGTTGGCCCGCAAGCAACTGGCGCAAAGTCCTCCTGAGCTGGGCGGCCTGTATCTGTGGATCCGTCGCCGTACCGGGCACTACACGCTGTTTGAATTTTCCCAGGATTTGCCCCCCTCACTGGGCGTTCGTCTACTAGACTCGCTCCAGACCTGCTACGGCAAGGCCACAGGGGTAATTGCGCCGTCGAGCCCGATGCTGAATCAGGTTCGGCGAGCGGCAGCGCCGGAGCGACGCATCGGTAAGCGCAAGGGCTTGAAACCACTCAATCCATGAACAGAGTCGAGCAGGGTAGGTAGCACAGAGGAGGGATGCTTGATGCTCCACCTTCAACGCACACGCTGGTGGCTGACGCTGTTGCTCTTCCTGCCCTTGCTGGTGCAGGCTGCAGACCCTTTGCCGTCATGGCGCGATGGGCCGTCGCGCCAAGCCATAGAGGCCTTTGTCGCCGCTGTGACCACCCAGGGCGGCAAGGATTACGTGCCAGAGGCCGAGCGGGTGGCCGTCTTCGACAATGACGGCACCTTGTGGAGTGAACAACCGCTGTATTTCGAAGTGCTGTTTGCCCTCGACGAGGTGAAGCGGCTAGCCCCCCAGCACCCCGAGTGGGCCAGCCAGCAACCGTTCAAGGCCGTGCTGGAAGGGGACCAGAAGGCCCTCAGCGACAGCGGCATGGACGGCATCCTCAAGATCGTGGCCGCGACCCACGCCGGGGTCAGCACCGAGGCGTTCATCGCCAACACCCAGCGTTGGCTGGCCACCGCCAAGCACCCACGCAGCCACAAACCGTATACCGAGATGGTCTTCCAGCCCATGCTCGAACTCTTGCAATACCTGCGCGCCAACGGGTTCAGGACGTACATCGTGTCTGGCGGCGAAGTGGCGTTCATGCGCGCCTTCGCGCAGGAGGTCTATGGGGTGCCACCGGAGCAGGTGATCGGCACGACCCTGGATGCGCGTTTCATCGATGACAACGGCAAGCTGTCGATCGAGCGGCTGCCCAAGTTACTGCACAACGATGACGGACCGGGTAAACCGGTCAGCATCGATGCCCGCATCGGCCGGCGGCCGATCTTCGCCTTCGGCAACTCCGACGGCGACCTGCAAATGCTCCAATGGACCATGGCCGGCAGCGGCAAGCGCTTTGCCGGCCTGGTCCACCACACCGATGCTGCGCGCGAATGGGCCTACGACCGCGACAGCCAGGTCGGGCGCCTGGACAAGGCCTTGGACGCGGCCAGAAGCGCAAACTGGACCGTGGTCGACATGGCCCAGGAATGGCAGCGCATCTACCCCTTTGACAGCAACCCGCCTCAATGAAGGAGACACCGCAGGCGCACAGGGAACCAGCCGCGTAGTAGGTCACCGGTGCACGTAGTCGTGGCACATGCCAGTAAACGTGAAACGGAGAGATCGGCTCATGAAGTTCAGTAGAAGATGGATACCGACACTCGCGCTCGCCGCTTCGGCGGCGATGGGCGTGTGCTCGGCCAATGCTGCGGAGAAGCCCAATATCCTGGTGATATTCGGCGATGACATCGGCCAGACCAATATCAGTGCCTATGGCCAGGGTGTGGTGGGCTATCAGACGCCGAACATCGATCGCCTTGCCAAAGAAGGCATGATGTTCACCGATTACTATGCCGAAAATAGTTGCACGGCAGGGCGGTCGACGTTCATCACAGGCCAGGTTGCCAAGCGCACGGGGCTGTCCAAGGTCGGTATGCCAGGTGTGCCGGTCGGCCTGCAGGCACGTGACGTGACCATTGCCCAGGCTTTGAAGGCCCACGGCTATGCCACAGGTCAATTCGGCAAGAACCATCTGGGTGACCGCGATGAGTATCTGCCGACCAACCACGGTTTCGACGAATTCTTCGGCAACCTGTACCACCTTAACGCCGAAGAGGAGCCAGAGCGCCCTTACTGGCCTAAAGATGACCCCGAGTTCCTCAAGGCCACCACGCCGCGCGGCGTGATCAAGTCCAGCGCCGACGGCAAGATCGAGGACACCGGTGCATTGACCCGCAAACGCATGGAAACCATCGATGACGAAACCACCCAGGCGGCGATCAACTTTATCGACAAGCAGGCCAAGGCCGACAAGCCGTTCTTCGTGTGGATGAACACCACGCGCATGCACGCGTTCACCCATGTGCGTGAGTCCATGAAAGGGCAGAGCGGCATGGTCGGCAACGAGTATGCCGATGGCATGCTCGAGCATGACGGTGATGTCGGCAAGTTGCTCAAAGCGCTGGACGATCTGAAGATCGCCGACAACACCATCGTTGTCTACACCACTGACAACGGCCCGAACCAATGGTCGTGGCCAGACGCCGCCACCACGCCGTTCCGAAACGAAAAGAACTCCAACTGGGAAGGAGCCTATCGCGTACCGGCGATAGTACGCTGGCCTGGCAAGATCAAGGCCGATTCGATCAGCACCCAGATGTTCTCCGGGCTGGATTGGTTCCCTACCTTGCTGGCCATCGCGGGTGACACCGACATCAAGGATCGCCTGCTCAAGGGCGCGGACGTTGGCGGCAAGAACTTCAAGGTGCACTTGGACGGCTACAACCAGCTGGACTTCCTCACCGGCAAGACCGACAAGAGTGCTCGCACAGAGTTCTACTACTTCAACGATGACGGTGAATTGGTAGGGATGCGATTCAAGGACTGGAAAATCGTCTATTGCGAGCAGCGGGCGCCGGGTGGGTTTGCTGTTTGGAGCGAGCCTTTCACCTGCTTGCGCGCACCCAAGCTATTCAACCTGCGAATGGACCCTTACGAACGCGCGGATATCGTTTCCGACCAATACTACGACTGGCTGACCAAGAACGACTATCTGTTCTTCCAGGGTACCCAGAGGGCCGCGCAGTTCCTGCAGACCTTTGTTGATTACCCTCCGAGCCAACGTCCGGCGAGCTTCAGCATCGATCAGATTCAGTCCGACGTGGACAAAAAGATCGAAGAAAAGATGAACAAACAATAGCGATGTGCCGCGCCCGCCATCGGCGGGCGCATTCTTTCATTACTTGCGCGGACATGACCGTGAGTCCGCTAAGGTTTAGTGATGCCCGCAGTTGTGAACCTCACCCGCGCCGACACGCCTGAAACCAACGAAAGGCTGGCGCCGTTGCAATGGCTGCTGCCAGCAGCGCTGCTGTTCATCTCCGGCGGCGCTGCGTTGATTTACCAGGTCCTGTGGGTCAAGCAGCTGTCACTGGTGGTCGGTGTGGAGGTGTATGCCATCACCGCTGGCATCAGTGCATTTTTTGCCGGGTTGGCGCTGGGCGGCCTGGTGTTCGGTCGTTGGGCTGATCGCTTGCGCCGCCCGGTCAGACTCTATGCAGGCCTTGAGGTGGCGGTGGCCTTGCTCGGCGTGGCGGCGACCTTGGCGTTGGCGCAGTGTGCGGCACCGTTCGCCCGCCTGGAGGCGGATGTCGGGATGCTGGCATGGCTGCTGCCCTCCACCCTGGTCGGGCTGCCGGCGTTCTTGATGGGCGGAACCTTGCCGGTGTTGGTGCGGGCCTTGACCCCAGTCGACGGGCAGATGGGCGAGGCGGGTGGTCGGCTGTACGCCGCCAATACCGCTGGCGCAATAGGCGGCACCTTGTTGGCGGCGTTCGTCCTGCTGCCCCAGTTCGGTGTGACCGGGGCTGCTTGCGTGGCCGCACTGTTGAATCTGCTTGCCGCGCTTGGCGCCTGGGTTGGTCGCGCCAAGGGTGAGCAGGCACTGCCTGAGCCTGCGGCCACGCCGCTGCCGCGGACACCGCAGGCGCGCTTGGCCATCGCCTTGTATTGCCTGGCCGGGGGCGTGGCGCTCGGGTACGAGGTGGTGTGGACGCAGTCGATCGTGCAGTTCATGAGCACCCGTGCCTATGCCTTTTCCGTGGTCCTGGCCACTTACTTGGCTGGGCTGGTGCTGGGCAGTGCCGTGTACGCCCGCCGCGCCGACCGTATTCGCGACCCTTGGGGGTTGTTCGGCCTGCTGATCGCGGCAGCTGGTCTGCTGGCCTTGCTGCAGGTTGCTGGGCTCGGGCGTTGGTTGGTGGCCCTGCAGACCCTGCTGGAAAGCCAGGTGCTGCAACTGACCGGCAGCCAGCTGGCAGGCATGTGTGCGCGCTTCTTTGCGGCGGCGGTGTGCGTGGTATTTCTGCCTACCACGCTGCTCGGTGCGGCATTCCCGTTGGCGTTGCGTCTGGCAGTGGGCAATGGTCACGTGGGCCGTGATGTTGGCCTGGTGGTCGCCCTCAATACGTTGGGCGGCATCATCGGTGTGATGCTCACCGGGTTCGTCCTGGTCCCGCAATTTGGGCTGGTACGCACGCTGTTCGTGCTCGCCGCCGTGGCGGCGGTTATCGGTATGGTGGCTGCGTGGCGTGGCCAGGCGGTGCGCAGGGGCATGCAGGTGATGGTGCTGATGGTAGGCGCCGCGACCTTGATCACCGGTGTGTTCACGTCGCCCCAGCGGCTTGCGCAACTGCTGCCCGGCGCCCGCAGTGGCGAACTGGTGTTCTACCAGGAGGGCCGCGGTGGCACGGTGGCGGTGGTCAACCAGCAGCGCCAAGGGCAAGCGTTCAACCGCCTGTATATTCAAGGCGTGTCCAACACCGGTGACGCCATGCCGTCGCTGCGCTACATGCGCCTGCAGGCGTTGCTGCCGCTGCTGATCCACCGTGGCGAACCGCGTTCGGCACTGGTGATCGGCTTCGGCACAGGTATCACTGCCGGGGCGATGCTGCGCTATCCGGGGCTGGAGCACCCGGTGGTCGCCGAGCTGTTACCGCAAGTGCTGGCGGCGGCGCCCTTGTTTTCGGGTACCTACGACGCTGTGCATGATCCGCGCCTGGACATCCGCCTGCGTGATGGGCGCCGCGAGCTGCTAAGCAGCGAGCAACGCTACGATGTGATCACCCTGGAGCCGCCACCACCGTCCGCGGCAGGGGTGGTCAACTTGTACTCGCGCGACTTCTACCAGTTGGCCGCGTCACGGCTGCAGGCCCATGGGCTGGTCGCCCAATGGCTGCCGCTGCCAACCCAGAACGATGAGGACAGCCGCTCACTGGTGCGCAGCTTCCTGGATGTGTTCCCGCATGCGTTGTTGTGGACCACCGAGTTCCACGAGATGTTGCTGATCGGTTCGGCCACGCCCATGGTGCTGGACGTTTCGCGCATCCGCCAACGCTTCGAGCAACCCCAGGTATCCGCTGCGCTGGCAGAGGTCGGTGTCGATTCGGTCAACGCCTTGCTGGCGACCTTCGTTACCGACAGGGAAGGGCTGGAACGTTATGCTGCCGATGCGCAACCGGTGACCGATGATCGCCCGCGTATCGAATACGCCGCCTGGGTGCGGCCGCGTGAAATCACCCGTGTACTGCCGGCATTGCTGGCCCTGCGCGTAGCGCCCGTACTGGAGAATGCCAGCCCTTCGGTGCGCGCTGCGGTGGAGGAGGAGTGGCAAGTGCTGCGGCGGTTCTATGGCCTGTCGTTGCAGGCATACAGCGGCAATCGCCAGGCTTGGCAGCGCGAGATGCGGGCCTTGGCGCCGATCATGGCGCAGAATCCTTATATGCGTTGGTTCACAGGCGTACGGCAATGATCGAGTTCGTGCTGCACGCCTTGCGTGGGAATCCAGAGATTGCCGTGTTCCTGGCCATTGCCTCGGGCGTTCTGATCGGTCGGATTCAGCTCGGCAGCTTCCACCTCGGCTCGGTCGCCGGGGCGCTGCTCATGGGTTTGCTCATCGGGCAGATCGGGTTGGAGGTGCCGCATGAGCTCAAGTCGGTCTTCTTCGCCTTGTTCATCTATGCCGTCGGCTTCAAGAGCGGACCGGAGTTCTTCGGCAGCTTGAACCGAGGCACGCTGAAGCTGGTGCTGCTGTCGGTGGTCTTGTGCGGTACGGCGCTGGCGACGATTCTCCTGATGAGCCGCTGGCATGGCTTCGATGCCGGGTTCACCGCTGGGCTTGGCGCCGGTGCCTTGACCGACACGGCCATCATGGGCACGGCCAGCAGTGCCATCGCCCAGCTCTCGCTGGACGAGGCGGCCAAAGCGCAGCTCAACAGCCATATGGCAGTGGCGTACGCCATCACTTATGTGTTCGGCACCATCGGCCTGGTGGTGTTCGTGGGCAGCATCGCGCCGCGGCTGCTGCGTGTGGACCTGGCCAGTGCCGCGCGGGAACTGGAGCGCTCGCTGGGTATCGAGCAAGAGGACGAGGCCCTGAGCGTTCCTTACACCCGCATTGTGGTCCGTGCCCATCGCTTGGCTGTGCCGGCAGCCGAGGGCATGAGCATTGCCGATATCGAGGCACTGCACGGCAACCTCAGTGTGGAGCGCATTATCCGTGACGGGCAGGTGCTTGAGCGCGACACGCAACTGCTTCTGCAACGTGGCGATGTGCTGGGCGTGTATGCGTTGCGCGAAGCCGTTGCCGAGCTCAGCCAGTGGATCGGCCCGGAGGTGGACGACCCGCTGTCGATGTCGTTCGCCACGCGCACCGCGAACGTCGTGCTCACCGCGCGCAAGCTCGCGGGCAAAACCCTGAGGCGGATCAAGCATGAGCTGGTTGGCGCCACGCGCATGGGCTGCTACATCGTGGGCGTCAGTCGCCAGGGCCTGGAGCTGCCGCTGCTGCCCGATACGGTATTGCGCCGTGGCGATGTGATTACCCTGACTGGGCGCACCAGCAGCGTAGAAGCGCTGGCCGAGCAGGTAGGGCGGGTGCGCCAGCGCCAGTACAAGAGCGACATCGCGATCCATGCGCTGGGGTTGGTGGCAGGGTCTCTACTGGGCATGCTGTCCACCCACATCGGCATCATTCCGGTCGAGTTGGGCGTAGGCGGGGGCGTGTTGCTGGTGGGGTTGCTGATCGGCTGGTACAACTCGCGCCATCCTGATTTCGGTGCGCTGCCACCTGCCGCGCAATGGGCATTTTCCGAGTTCGGCCTCACGGCATTCGGTGCAGTCGTCGGTCTGCTGGCAGGCCCCGCCGCGCTGGCGGCAATCGAGACGCAAGGGCTGGCGCTGTTGATCTCAGGTGCCGCCGTCACCCTGATCCCGCCAGTCGTGACCTTGTACTTTGGCTATTACGTGTTGCGCCTGCACCCGATCATCCTGTTCGGTGCCCTGGCCGGGGCGCAGACCGAAGCGGCGTCGATGAACAAGATCATCGAGCAGTCAGGCAGCAATATACCGGTTATCGGCTTTACCGTGTGCTATGCGATTTCCAATGTGCTGCTGGCGGTGTGTGGGCCAGTGATCATTGCGCTGAGCGGTCCCTGAGTCTGATTTTTGTGGGTTCATATGGATTTCCCAAGGCCATAGCGAAAGGAGAGACGAGATGAGCGGCAAGAAAGCATTGATCGTGGTAGATATCCAGAATGACTACTTCCCCGGTGGGCTGTGGACCCTGAGCAACGTCGAGGCTGCGGCGGCCAAGGCGGCCCAGGTGATCGCGGCGTTTCGCAACAGCGGCGACCTGGTGGTGCATATCCGCCACGAGTTCACCAGCCAGGACGCCCCGTTCTTCCGGCCGAACAGCGAGGGCGCGCAGCTGCACCAGAGCGTGATCAACCAGCCAGGCGAGCCGGTGGTACTCAAGCATTACATCAACTCGTTCCGCGAGACCGAGCTGAAGCCGATCCTCGACAAGGCCGGCGTGAGCGAGGTGGTGGTGGTCGGCAACATGAGCCACATGTGCGTGGATGGCATCACCCGTGCCTCGGTCGATTTAGGCTATCAGACCACCGTGCTGCATGACGCCTGCGCGACGCTGGACCTGGAATTCGATGGCGTGAAGGTGCCGGCGGCCCATGTACATGCGGCCTTTATGGCGGCGCTGAAGTTCGGTTATGCGCCTGTGATGTCCACTGCCGAGTACCTCAGCCAACACCCGGCGAGTGCCGAATGAGGCGCACCCTGGCGTTTGGCTCTGTATGAAAAGCCTTGATAATCAGTGCGACGCTACAGGCTCGCTTTGTGTTGAAACTGCTTAGTCGAAGAAATGACCGGTCAGAAGAATGGAATCAATGTGGCAACTGCCACACCCGCTTGAACCAAGAGCATTACCGAAAGCCATTTCGGCTCTCGCCGGATAAACCAGTAAACCGCGTTCAACACCATTGAAATCAGGTTGGTGAGGCCAAGGACGGCGAACGCAAGGACGCCAGAGATCTTGACGGGGGAAGTGGTTGGCAATTGCATCACATAGAGCGCCAGGATCGGGCCCAGGATCACGGTCGTAATCGAAAGGCCGGCAACCGTGCGGGTGAGTCGTAGAGCATCGTCGGGCATCATTGCGTGGGAAGTCCTTCTCTGGCCGGGCTTGGGGCATCACTGCCTGCTGGTGTCAGTATACAGCCCACCGCAAACCAGAAGCCCCGCTATCGCGCGCTCAATACAAATGGAAGCGCGAGGTCAGAACGACTCGACTGGCTTCCTGGCTTGCTGAACAAGCTTGTTTTTACTTCTCCAGCCGCGCAGCCACTTCCAGGGCCTGCTCGATGAAAACGCGTAACGCGGCGCTCTGATAAGCACCCTTGCGCCGCATCAGCACCGCGGTGCGCTGTAGGCGAGCCGGATCGAGCGTGATGGCAATCAGGTCGTCATGAGCCAGGGCGACTGCAGCGGGCAACAACGTCGACAGTTTCACCCTGCGCACGATTTCGAGCACGGCACTGATGGTGTTGGCTTCCATCCGAACCTGGGGATGAATGTCGTGCTGACGGCAATAGCGGTCGATCTGTTCACGGGTAGCAAACTCCCCGCTGAGCAGCACCAGTGACTCTGCGCTGAGGGTTTGCAGCCCGACGGACTGTTTCTGTGCCAAGGGGTGTGTACGGCTGACCACCAAGGCAAGGGTTTCCACCAGCAGCGGAACCGCCTCGATGTCCTGAGCATGCGCCTGCTCGAACGCGATACCCATATCCAGCTCATCGGCCAGCAAAAGTGTTTCCATGCGCTCCTGGGAGATTTCCCGCACGTTCAGAATGATGCCTGGATATCGGCTGTGGAACGCCTCGACCAATGGGCCGATCAAGTAACTGGTGAAGGTGGGTGTCACCGCCACCCGCAGCGACCCTCGGCTGAGGTCGCTCACATCATGAATGGCGCGCTTGGCCTCTTGAAGCTCCTGGGAGGCTCGCCGCGCGTATTGAAGATAAACCTCACCCGCATCGGTCAGGCGGGTCGTGCGGCCTGATCGATCGAACAACTGAGCGCCGAGGCTTTCTTCCAGTTGCTTGACCTGCTGCGACAGCGCGGGCTGGGAGACATGCATGGCTGCGGCGGCCCGGGTGAAACTGTGATGCTCCGCAACCGCGAGGAAGTACTGGATGTGTCGGGCAAGCATGATTATTCACATAAGATAATCTGATGCAGTGAATAATAAATGAGACTTTTACCTTATGTCATCTGGTCCGTAACCTTTGCTTCAACAACGGCCAGACAGAGGTAACAGCCATGAAAGACATCATCGATGGTTTCCTGAAGTTCCAGAAAGACGCCTTCCCCGAGCGCGTCAAGCTGTTCAAGGAACTCGCCACTCAGCAGAGCCCGAGGGCGCTGTTCATCTCCTGCTCCGACAGCCGTCTGGTGCCGGAGCTGGTGACCCAACGCGAGCCGGGCGACCTGTTCGTCATCCGCAATGCCGGCAACATCGTGCCGTCCTACGGCCCTGAGCCTGGGGGCGTATCGGCCTCGGTCGAATACGCGGTCGCCGCGCTGCAAGTCGCGGATATCGTGATCTGCGGTCACTCCGACTGCGGCGCCATGACCGCCATCGCCACCTGCAAATGCCTGGACCACATGCCCGCCGTGGCCGGTTGGCTGCGCTACGCCGACTCCGCCCGGGTGGTGAACGAAGCCCGTCAGCATCAGGACCGGCACAGCAAGGTCGAGGCGATGGTGCGTGAGAACGTGATTGCCCAATTGGCCAATATCCAGACCCACCCGTCGGTACGCCTCGCCCTTGAAGAGGGCCGGGTCACCCTGCACGGCTGGATCTACGACATCGAGAGCGGCCGTATCGACGCCTTCGACGGCAGCACTGGCACCTTCGTGAGCCTTGCGGACAATCCACAGGTGCACGCTGTTTCCCATCAACCCAAGCACGCTGCTTGAACCCAACTTTTCACCCAAGGAGATAACCCCATGATCCAGTCCCAAGCCACCCAGAGCGTTCGTCAGGCACTGACCGAAGTCATCCTCATGGCCAAGGCCCGCAAAGACCTGTCGTATGCCCAGATCACCGACGGTACCGGCCTGTCTGAAGCTTTCGTGACCGCCGCTCTGTTGGGCCAGCACCCGCTGCCTGCCAGCGCCGCCCAGGTCGTCGGCGAAAAGCTCGGCCTCGACGTCGATGGCATTGCTCTGCTGCAAACCGTACCGGTGCGCGGCTGCATGGAGAACGGTGTGCCGACCGACCCTACGATCTATCGTTTCTACGAGATGCTGCAGGTCTACGGCACCACCCTCAAGGCCCTGGTTCACGAGAAGTTCGGTGACGGCATCATCAGCGCCATCAACTTCAAGCTGGACATCAAGAAGGTCGAAGATCCGGAAGGCGGTTCGCGTGCGGTGATCACCCTGGATGGCAAGTACCTGCCGACCAAACCTTTCTAATCCCGATGCAAGCGGCCCGGCGCCTGACAGCGCCCGGCCGCCGGAGGAATGAAGCGCATGGATATGATCTTTCGAAACGTACGCATCGATGATGCGCAACCATTGCTGGATGTCGGCGTGCAGGGGGGCAAAATCGTAGCGGTTGGCCCCACAATAGCTGCACGCGCAGAGCAGGAGGTCCAGGGCAACGGGAATGTACTGATTCCCGGTTTCGTCGAAGGTCATCTGCATCTGGAAAAAGCCAACGTCATGCAGCGTCGGGCCAATCGCTCGGGCACCTTGAAAGAAGCCATCGCGGTGACGGCGGCACTCAAACCGACGCTGACCCGAGAAGATATCCTGGCGCGTTCTACCCAGGTCTTGCGCGCGCTGGTGCAGGCGGGCAGCACCCATGTGCGTGCTCACGCCGAGTTCGATCCATCGCAGGGGTTCACCGGCCTGGATGTGGTGCTGGAACTGCGCGAAAAATTCCGTGAGTTCATTGATATCCAGGTGGTCGCCTTTCCGCAGGAAGGGATCCTGAAACTGCCTGGGATGAAGGCCATGATGGTCGAAGCCATGGAGAAGGGGGCCGATGTCGTTGGCGGCATCCCCTACAACGACAGTTGCCCCATCGAGCACATCGACTTCGTCTTCGACCTGGCCAAGCGCTATGGCAAGCCCATCGATTTGCACCAGGACTTCGCCGATGACGCCGAACACATGACCATCGAACATGTGGCTCGCAAGGCCATCGCCGAGGGTTATCAAGGGCGCGTCTGCGTCGGTCACCTCACCAGTTTGGCGGCTGTCGCACCCGAACGGCAGGCGCCGATCATCGAGTTGCTGCGCGAGGCGGATATCAGTGTGATGTGCCTGCCTGCCACCGACCTGCACCTGGGCGCCCGCGGCGACAGCCATAACGTGCGGCGCACCTTGACCCCCGTGCGGGCGCTGCGCGATGGCGGTGTCAACACCTGCCTGGCTACCAACAACATCCGCAATGCGTTCACCCCTTATGGCACGGGCGATCTGCTTAACATCGCGCAACTGGCGCTGCCGACCTGCCACTTGGGCGGGGCGGATGACCAGGCCACAGTCCTCGCGATGCTCACTACCAACCCGGCCAAAGCCCTGGGCTTGAACAATTACGGCTTGGCAGTGGGCAACGACGCGGACTTGGTGCTGCTGGACACCCGTGCAGTCAGTGATGTCATTCTCGATTTGCCAGCGCGGCTGATGGTGCTCAAGCGCGGAAGGATCGTGGCAACAGCCGAGCAATGCCGTTCAGTAGCTTTTTGACCTGTATTTCGGTCGGTTGACTTGAAAGCAGCCAAAGCTCACCTAGTGTGTAAGGTCTATTGAGTCGTATTGCGTTTCTCTCATGACCGGATTGAGTTTTTCCGCGTGATCACTGGGGCGTGAGTACTCAATATCGCGAGTCCTTTCTTCCGCTGGCGATTGCCGCTCAGGTACAGCGAATCAGTTCAAAGGGAGATTGTCATGAGATTGTTTGCGAAACCTGGCCGAGGCAACAAGGCCATCAAAGCGCCCATGGCGCGCTGGAAAACAGGCTCATCGTTGTTGTTGGCGAGTGCCATCGCACTTTCTACTCACGTATGGGCTGAAGAAGCGCCTAAACCTGCCACGGATGCCACCAAGGCCGCCAACGACGCACTGCTCAAGGAACTGCCCTTCAACGACAAAACCTCTTTCGAGCTGGCGCACAAAGGGTTCATTGCGCCGCTGCCTTCCGAGCCGATCAAAGGCCCCAGCGGTAACATGATCTGGGACCCGAACAAGTACGGGTTCATCAAAGAGGGCGAGGCCGCCCCGGCTTCCACCAACCCCAGCCTGTGGCGTCAGTCGCAGTTGATCAATATCTCCGGCCTGTTCGAAGTGACCGACGGCATCTATCAGGTGCGCAACTACGACCTGTCGAACATGACGATCGTTGAAGGCAAGGAAGGTATCACCATCTTCGACCCGCTGATTTCCAGCGAAACGGCCAAGGCAGCCCTCGACCTCTATTACAAACACCGGCCGAAAAAACCGGTGGTGGCTGTGATCTACACTCACAGTCACGTTGACCACTACGGCGGTGTACGCGGGGTGATCAACGAGGAGGACGTGAAGGCGGGCAAGGTCAAAGTCTATGCGCCCAAAGGTTTCCTCGAACACGCCGTGGCCGAAAACGTGATGGCCGGTACCGCCATGAGCCGCCGGGCCAGTTACATGTACGGCAACCTGTTGCCGCCGAGTGAAACCGGCCAACTGGGGGCGGGGCTTGGGACCACGACGTCCGCAGGGACCGTCACCTTGATACCGCCCACCGACATCATCGAGAAAACCGGCGAGAAGCGCACCATCGATGGCCTGACCTACGAGTTCCTCTACGCCCCCGGCAGCGAAGCACCGGCGGAGATGCTTTATTACATCCACGAAAAGAAAGCGCTCAATACCGCAGAAGACTCCACCCACACGCTGCATAACACTTATTCGCTGCGCGGCGCGAAAATTCGCGAGCCACTGCCGTGGTCCAAATACCTCAATCAAGCGCTGAAGATGTGGGGCGATGACGTCCAGGTCATGTATGCGATGCACCATTGGCCGGTCTGGGGTAACCAGGAAGTGCGCGACCAGCTTTCGTCGCAGCGCGACATGTACCGGTATATCAATGACGAAACCCTGCGCCTGGCCAACAAGGGTTTCACCATGACCGAGATTGCCGAGCAGGTGAAACTGCCCAAGGCGATCGCCCAGCGCTTTTCCAACCGGGGTTACTACGGCTCGCTCAATCACAACGTGAAGGCCACTTATGTGCTGTACCTGGGCTGGTTCATTGGCAACCCGGCGACCCTGTGGGAACTGCCGCCCGAGGAACAGGCCAAGCGCTACGTCGACATGATGGGCGGGGCCGATGCGGTACTGAAGAAGGCCAAGGAGTATTACGACAAGGGCGATTTCCGCTGGGTAGCAGAGGTGGTCAACAAGGTGGTCTTCGCCGACCCGACCAACCAGGCTGCGAAAAACATGCAAGCCGATGCTCTGGAACAACTCGGCTACCAGGCTGAAAGCGGCCCGTGGCGCAACTTTTACCTGACTGGTGCCAAGGAGCTGCGCGAAGGTGTCAAGCAGTTGCCAACCCCCGATACCGCCAGCCCCGATACGGTCAAGGCAATGGACCTCGACCTGTTCTTCGATTACCTGGCCATGCGTTTGAAAGGGCCAGAGGCCGAAGACAAGCACATCACCTTGAATTTCGACTTTACCGACCTGAAGGAACAGTACGCGTTGGAGATGGTGAACGGTGTGCTCAACCATACCGAAGGCATGCAGGCGAAGGACGCCGATGCCAAGCTGACACTGACCCGCGATACGTTGAACAAGCTGATGCTCAAGGAAACCACCCTCAAGGACGCTGTCTCTTCGGGGGCGATCAAGGTGGAGGGCGCGGAAGCCAAGCTCGAAGAGCTGTTGAGTTACATGGACAACTTCGACTTCTGGTTCCAGATCGTTACGCCCTGATGGCGGTTTGATACTGGGCTTCGAGCAGCGCACCGATTGCCCCACTGCATAGGGCCGGCGGATAATGCCAGCCCTATGCTTTGAGGGTCTTGAGGTGGTGATGAAGAGCAAGGTGGTCAGCAGCAAGCAGCAGGAAGTCCAGCGTATCGCCGATGTGCTGTCCACGGCTATCGCCCAGCATCGCCTGCGCCCTGGCGTGCGCCTGGTCGAAGCGCATATCGTCGAAGCCTTGCAGGCCAACCGCAACCACGTGCAGGCGGCGCTGCAGCGCCTGGCCATGGATCGTATCGTCGACATCGAGCGCAATCGTGGCGCCACCGTAGCCCAGCCCAGTGCGCGCGAGGCGCGGGAGATCTTCGCCGCACGCCGGGCAGTGGAGCGGGCGATCGTCGAAGGAATTTCCTCTGCACATGTCGCGGAGCATCGCAAGCGTATCGACCAGCACATGCGCGACGAATGCACAGTAACAGCCGGCACCGATCGCCGGCTCATCGTTCGCGTGCTCTGCGAGTTTCACCTATTGCTGGGGGAGGTGTGTGGCAACCGGGTGCTGGCCGAGATTCTGGGTAATCTGATGGTGCGCAGTTCATTGATCGTCGCGCTGTACCAGCGTGGCGACAGCCCGCCCTGTGCCTCTTGCGAGCATCAGGCAATCATCGACGCGTTGCGCGAGGGTGATAACCAGGCTGCCGTGAACCACATGATTGCGCACCTGGATGAACTCGAAGGCCAGTTGACACTCGACGATGTGGCGCCACCGGAGGTCAACCTGCGCCAGGCGTTGTCAGGTCTGTGAGCCATCCATCCAGGCTCGCGAAGCTACGCTGAACTTTATCCTCACTTGGGGCTTCCTCTGTTATGCCAACCGATGCCTGGTTGACGCACAACAGACAGGAGGCGTGATGACTAATCAACCCAAAGGGTCTGCCACCCAAGGCGAGCAAGAGCGCGACAACGATGCCCATCGCCCGGACGGCTCGACCGGCACCGCGCATGATTCAACCGCGCAGCGAACGGCCCGAGGGAAGGGGCCGCACTCGTCCGAGCACGCGACGCGCAAGGATGACCTTGGCTTCGACCCTGATTCCCCGGACCTGGACGACCCCCAGGTAGATCCCCAGGGGCCGGCCAAACCGCCAAAGGACTAGCAAAGGTTACTCGACGGCCTCGGCAACACCCTGGTCCTCTCCCAGGAACCCGCCGCTCTGGTGTTGCCACAGCCTGGCATAGGTGCCGTTGCGAGCGAGCAGCTCGCTGTGAGTGCCTTGCTCGATGATGCGCCCCTCGTCCATGACGATCAGCCGGTCCATGGCCGCGATGGTCGATAGCCGGTGGGCGATGGCGATGACGGTTTTACCCTGCATCATTTCATTGAGGCTTTCCTGGATGGCGACTTCGACTTCCGAGTCCAGCGCGCTGGTGGCCTCGTCGAGCAACAGGATAGGGGCGTTCTTCAGCATCACCCGGGCGATGGCGATGCGCTGACGTTGGCCACCTGAGAGCTTGATGCCACGCTCGCCCACCAGGGTGTCATAGCCGCTGTGGCCCTGGCGGTCGCTCAATTGGCTGATGAAACCGTCGGCCTGGGCGTTGGCGGCTGCGCGGCGAATCTGCGCCTCGGTGGCGTCGGGGCGGCCGTAGGCGATGTTGTCGCGGATCGAGCGGTGCAGCAGGGACGTGTCCTGAGTGACCATGCCGATGGCACTGCGCAGGCTGTCCTGGGTGACCTTGGCGATGTTCTGGCCATCGATACGAATCTCGCCACTGTCGACGTCATAGAAGCGCAGCAGCAGATTGATCAGGGTCGATTTGCCCGCGCCGGAGCGGCCCACCAGGCCTACCTTTTCGCCCGGGCGGATGTTCAGGCTCAGGCCATCGAGCACCTGACGTTCACCGTTGTAGTTGAAGCTGACATTGTCGAAGGCCACCGCGCCGCCAGAGGTGGTCAGCACGCCGGCATCCGGTGCATCTTGCACTTTGGGGCCACGGGTCAAGGTGGCCATGCCATCCTGCACGGTGCCGATGTTCTCGAACAGCGAGGTCATCTGCCACATGATCCAGTGCGACATGCCGTTGACCCGCAAGGCCATGGCGGTAATCGCCGCCACCGCACCGGTGCCGACCTGACCCTGGTGCCACAGCCACAGGGCATAGCCGCCAGCGCCGAAAATCAGCCCGACCACCAGCGCCTGGTTGACGATCTCGAACTGGCTGACCAGGCGCATCTGGCGAAAGCCGGTCTGCTTGAAGTCTTCCATCGCCGCGCGGGCAAAGTGCGCCTCACGCTTGGAGTGCGAGAACAGCTTCACCGTGGTGATATTGGTGTAAGCATCCGAAACCCGGCCGGTCATCGACGAGCGCGCGTGCGCCTGCTCCTGACCAACCTTGCCCAGGCGCGGCACGAAGTACAGCATGGCCAGGCCGAACAGCGCGACCCAGGCAATGAAGGGCAGCATCAGCTTCAGGTCGAACCCACCGGCGAGGGCGATGATCGCGATGAAGTACACGCCGATACCGGGAATGATCTCGATCAGGGTGAACAGCACTTCACGCACGGCCAGCGCGGTCTGCATCACCTTGGTGGTAACGCGTCCGGAGAACTCGTCGGAAAAGAACGACAGGCTTTGCCGCAGCATCAGCCGGTGGAAGTCCCAGCGCAGGCGTAGCGGCAGGTTGATCGCCAGCACCTGGTGCTGCAGCATCGTGCGCATGGCCACCAGCCCGATGCTGGTCAGCAGGACGATGCCGATGCCCCACAAGATGGAGCGTTCCTGCTCGCCTGCGGCGCCGCCAGCTTGCCAGGTCGGCAGCAAGTCCACGACCTGCCCGAGAAAGGAAAACAACCAGGCCTCGTAGATCGACACGCTGGCGCTGAACAACGCCAGCGCCAGGATGTAGCCGCGGGCACCCCGCGTACAGGCCCACAGAAAGCGCAGCAGGCCGATGGGAGGCGGTGGCGCCTCATCAGGCGGGAAGGGGTCGAGCCGTCGTTCAAAAGCACCCAGCATGGTGGTCTCCGCAAGGCAAAGGATCGCAAGCCTCATCTTAGGCCACAGCAGGGTACCCGCCGTTCCCAGGCATTCCAACTTATGCGGGCGGTGGAACCTGGCCGCGGCCAATGCCGTAGTAGGTCAGGCCGGCGGCGGCCATGTGCTCGGGCTCGAACAGGTTACGGCCGTCGAACACCACGCGGTCGGCCAGCTGACGCGGCACCTGGTCCAGGTTCAGCACCCGGTAGTCGTGCCATTCGGTGACGATCACCAGGGCATCGGCGCCTTCGAGCGCGTCATCCTTGCACGGCACCAGGGTCAGGTCGGGGCGTGTGCCGTAATGGCGCTGGATTTCCTCCATGGCCTGCGGGTCGTGCGCCTGCACCCGCGCGCCGGCGGCCCACAATGCTTCAAGCAGCACGCGGCTGCACGCTTCGCGAATGTCGTTGGTGTTGGGTTTGAACGACAACCCCCAGAACGCAAAGACCTTGCCACCCAGACCTTCGGGATAATGTCGCTGGATCTTGCTGAACAGCCGGCTTTTCTGCCGCTGGTTGATGGCCTCCACCGCCTGCAGCAACTGCGGCTCGAAGCCTTCGGCTTCGGCGCTTCTGCGCAGGGCCTGGAGGTCCTTGGGGAAGCACGAGCCGCCAAAACCACAGCCGGCGTAGATGAAGTCGTAACCGATGCGCGGGTCGGAGCCGATGCCCCGGCGCACCATTTCGATATCGGCGCCCAGGTGCTCGGCGAGGTTGGCCATCTCGTTGATGAAGGAGATTTTCGTCGCCAGCATGCAGTTGGCGGCGTATTTGGTCATCTCGGCGCTGCGCGCGTCCATGACCATGAACTTTTCCCGGTTGCGGTTGAAGGGCAGATACAGCTCGCGCAGCAGCTCCACTTCTGCTGGGCCGGCACCACCAATGATGATGCGATCCGGGCGCATGCAGTCGTCGATGGCCGAGCCTTCCTTGAGAAACTCTGGATTGCTGACGACCCTGAACTTCTGGGCGTCGGCGTTGGCATCGATCAATGCCGTGATGCGATCGACCGTGCCGACCGGTGAGGTGGATTTGTTGACGATCACTTTGGGGCCGTCGGCATGCTCCAGGATGCTGCCGACCACTGCGAAGACCTGGCTCAGGTCTGCGCTTCCATCGTTCTGCGGCGGGGTGCCGACGGCGATGAACAGCAACCTGGCGTGCTCGATCGCCTGCTTCGGGTCGGTGGTGAACCGCAGGCGGCCACAGGCCAGGTTCTTGCTCAACAGCGGCGCCATGCCCGGTTCGAAAAGCGGACAGTGCCCTTCTTGCAAGGCGGCTATCCGAGCTACATCGACATCCATGCATAGCACCGAATGCCCGACCTGAGCCAGGCAGATCGCTTGGGTGAGGCCTACATACCCTGTACCGAAAACCGTGACCTTCATCTTGCAGCTCCCTTGTCGAATCCGGGCCGGCGGTGCACCGATCCTTGCGAACAGGCTGAAAAGACAAATGTCACGTTTGTGTTTAAGTTTGGTTAAGGCCTCGAATCACAGCTCAGGAAGGCTGCGCCGCCAGGCTGTTACTGACGTTGCGCCCCAGCACCAGGACGGTGACGAACCCGCAGCCGACCAGCGCCGTGGCCAGGCTCAGCAGTACCGAGCTGCCCAGCTGGTCGACGATCCGCCCGCCGAAGAACGAGCCCAGCGCGATGATCACCTGGAACATGGCAACGAACAGCGGCATGCCGCGTTCGACATCCTTGGGCGCCACGACGAACATCCAGATGCTCGCGCAGGCCGGGAAGGCGCCGAAAGCGAAGCCCCACAGCGCGATCAGCATGGCGGCGCCGGTCATGCCGGTGGCGAAGTGCGGGAACAGCGCGGTGCTGACGGCGATCATCAGCGCCACCAGCAGCAAGGTGTGACGCACGCTGCGGTTGGCGGCGAAGCCGGCGAAGATATTGCCCATGACCCCGGCCACGCCATACAGCAGCAACAGCGAACCAATGGTCGGGCCATCGAAACCGGCACTTTGTTTAAAGAATGGGGCGACATAGGTGTAGGCGGCAAAATGCGCCAGACCAATCAGCAATACCGCTATCAAGCCAACCCGCGCTTGCGGATTGATGAACAGGGCCGGCAGATCGCTGATGCGAATGGCTTTATCGGGATTGAGCCGTGGCAGCAACAGAACCTGTGCCAGCAGCACCGGCACACCTACCAGCGCGGTGATCAGAAAAGTCATGCGCCAGCCCATCAGGCCACTCAGCCAGGTGCCCACAGGCACGCCGAACACAGTGGCCAGAGTTACACCGACCATGATGATCGAAGTGGCCTGGGCGACCCCGACGCCCTTGGGCGCCAAGCGTCCGCTGAGGGCGATGGCGGTCGCCCAGAAGCCACCGATACTGACGCCGAGCAGTACACGGCCGAACAGCAGCAGGTTGAAGTCACTGGCATAGGCCACGACCGCGTTGGCGATGATCATGATCAGCGTGAGGCCGATCAGCAGGTAGCGTCGGTCCAGGGCGCCGATCCCCACCGGCAGCAGCGGGGCGGCGAGGGCGGCCATGATGCCGGGCAGGGTCACCATCAGGCCGGCCTGGCCGGCGCTGATGCCCAGGTCGCTGGCGACGTCGTTGAGCACGCCCACGGGCAGGAACTCACTGGTGACCAGGGCGAAGGCGCCCACAGCAACTGAGAGAATGGCCAGCCACTGTTGCTTGACGCTCTGTTGATCGTGTTCGGGAAGGCCGGGTGAGGCCTGGCTTGTCATTGACATGCGGGGGGATTCCAAAGGAGAGGATCGCCTGAAACAGACGAAAGCGAGAAAATTGAAGGCGATTATAAAAGTCGGATTCGGCCAGCGGACAAACAGGCGTCTTGATAGTAATCATCAACCTGGTCGATGAAACCCATGACGCAGAGCGCTTGCGCCCCCTCATCCGCCGTTTGGCAAGAATCTCTGAATCATTCCTCCCATTGCCGGGTCGATTGAGCAAGACCTGCCCTCAATCGAAACGGGAGATAGGAAGATGAGCGAGCAACGTTGTGCCTGCAAAGAATGTTCATGCACCGTGGATGCAAATGCCCATGTGCAAGGTGGTGAAGCCTATTGCTGTGAAGCCTGTGCGTCAGGACACCCCCACGGTGAGCCCTGCCGCATGGCCGGGTGTAAGTGCGGCGAGGCGGCAGATTCTGTACCCAGTAACAAGGCGCAGCCTGTGTAGCCTGGTCATTGCGTTGATCTAGAGGAGTGCACACCATGCCCCGTGGAGAGAAAGACAAGTATACGGAAAAACAAAAACGCAAGGCCGAGCACATCGAAGAGAGCTACGAGCAGAAGGGGGTTTCCAAGTCCGAGGCAGAATCGCGCGCTTGGGCCACCGTCAACAAGCAGTCAGGCGGCGGGGAAAAGTCGGGTGGGTCTGGCAAGAAGACGTCATCGAGCCTGAAGAAGTCAGCGCGCTCGGATTCGGCCAAACGCGCTGCGAAAACGCGTCAAGGCCATTCACGAACATCCACTTCTTCGCTGGAAACTCAAACCAAGGAAAGCTTGATGAAAGAGGCACGCAGCCGCGATATCAAGGGGCGTTCCAGCATGAGCAAAGCACAGTTGATTGAAGCATTACGTAAATAGGGCAGGGTGTCATTCAGCCTGCCTGCATTGCCGTATTCTTCTTCCAGCCGCGAACGTTCATGGTGCACAGGCACAGCTGCAGGATGATCAGCGCCCAGGCCTGTGCGTGCCAGCCCCAGACGGCCCACAGCAGATTGCTGGCCATAAAGCAGCAGAAGCCCACTTTGCGTCGGCCCGCACGTTTTGACCCTATGAACCAGGCTGCAAGCACGGTCAGCACCATGGCGGGCCAATCAAGGAGGTCGATCCAGAATTCCATTACTCTGTTCCTTTACCGCGTTCTGATTGCTAAATGAACCTATGCCTGCGCGCCTGCGTGGGCGCGCAGGTTTTTTTTCAGGCGGCGTGCTGTTCGCCTTTGAGCAGCTTTTTCTGTGCTTCCATGGCCATCCCCATCTCTTCGAGTTCCTGTTTACCCAAGAGCTTCCTTGCAGTCGGGAACAGTTCGCTTTCTTCTTCCTCGATGTGATGCTCCAGCAGCTCCTTCATCACCTTCACCCGTCCTGCGAACTCAACGGTGTTGGTTTCAGTGTGCAGCAGGTCGGGAATCACCAGCGAGTCGACCGTCCGATGTTCTTCCTTGGCCTCGTAATACATTTTCTCCTCCTCCTTACCGCCGGCCTGCTTGATCGCCGGATACAGAATCTCCTCCTCCAGAGCGGTATGAATACTGACCTCCTGTTTGATCCGGGCAAGCAGCTCGGCACGCTTCTTCACCGCGCGCTCAGTGGTCGAAGACAATTCGTCCAGCAATTTCTTGACCAGTTGATGATCCTGAATCAGCAGTTCGATTGCATTCATGGGACACCTCGTCAGGGTCTTGAAAAAATGAAAGTTGCCATCGATGGAGTGAAGTGCAGGCCTCAAGGTTCAACGCGCAAGATCAGCGTGGCTTACCTCGCCAACACCAATTGCCGGGAGCTGGGCTAATTGTGCGATGTTCTTTTGATCTTGAAGTAAATGTCACGTATCCAAATCGCTGAACTCTTCTCGTCGCCATTACGTCCCCCGAATGAATGCTTCCAGGATTTCGCATTCGCCAACTCATTTGTTTCGAGGGCGTCACCATGGAAAAGACCGATCAGAGTTCAAGTTCGCCACCCGGCACCCCACAGGACCATCTGCACACGATGACCGATGAGGCCGGAGCGCTGCTCGATGAGGCCCGTCACATGGGTAGCGAGCAGTTCGAGCACTATCGCGACAGCGCAGCCGATCAACTCGACTCGCTGAAGGAGAGCGCACGTTCTGCGGCCAGCGCGCTGGAGGACAATGACAGCCTTGGCCTCTCTCACTACCTGACCCAGGCCGCGAGCTGCATTGGGGAATTCGCCGAGCAGGTGCGTCATGAAAGCGCCGAGAGCCTGCTGCAACGCGGTGCCCAGTTAGCGCGCGACAACCCGGCGCTGTTCCTCGCCGGCAGCGTAGCGGTCGGGTTTGCCGTGTCGCGCTTCATGCGCGCCAGCGCCACGCACGGGACGTCGGCCGTAGCCGCCAGTGATAAGCGTCCGGCACCGTCCGTTGTTCCTGACAAGGGCAGCGATATATCCACCCATTCACCCTATACCCCAGTCGACCCGATAGGCGCCGGAGCAGGCACTCCGGTGGGTGGAAGCCCGTTCGAGCGTGACCCATTGAGAGGAGCCGAATGATGAACAAAGACACACTGCATACAACACCAGGTCTGCATACGCCGGAGGATGACGCACTCGGCGTCGGTGGCCTGCTGCGCCAGCTGATGCGAGAAGTTCCAGACTTGTTCACCAAGGAACTGGCGCTGGCCAAGGCCGAGCTGCAGCACAACCTTGCCACTCTCAAGGCCGGGACTGCCGCAGTCGCGGCAGGTGCGATCGTGGTGCTGGCGGGCTTCATCATCCTGCTGCTGGCGGCGGTTTATGCGCTGGCAACGGTGGTCGCGCCCTGGCTGGCTGCCCTGATCGTGGGGGCAATCACCGTTGTGATTGGTTTCATCATGCTGCAATCAGGCAAGAAGCAGTTCGAACCCACTCATCTGGCGCCTGACCGCACCTTGCACGCCATGCAACAGGACAAGGAAACGCTGAAGAGGAAACTGCCATGACCACTTCCTTCGAACATGAAGCGCAAAAGGATCCTGACCTGCTGGAGCAGGAAATCAATGCCAAACGCGAGCATATCAGCGATCTGGTCGACGCCCTGGAACAACGCCTGAGCCCCGGGCAGATGGTCGACCGGGTATTGGCATATGCCAAAGGCAATGGTGGCGAGTTTTTCCAGAATCTCGGCACTACCCTCAAGAACAACCCGGTTCCCGCGACATTGACGGTGCTGGGATTGGCGTGGCTTGGGCTCAATCAGAATCGCCCCTTCAACGCTGGGCCCGCCCATACAGGGCCGGGATTGGGCGAGAAACTGGGCGAGGCGGTGGACACAGTCAAAAGCGCTGTCGCCCACGCGGGAGAGGCAATGCAAGATGCTGGACATAAAGTGCGCATGAAGGCCCATGACGTGCGCGATCGGGCCAACGAGCTGGGCAGTGGGGCACGGGACTCGGCGCATAAGGTCGCTGACCAGACTACGGCGCTCAAGGGGCAGTTCGACCATCTGCTGCAAGAGCAACCGTTGGTCCTGGCGGCGTTGGGAATAGCGCTGGGCGCGGCGCTAGGGGCTGCGCTTCCCAGTACCCGAAAGGAGGATCAACTGATGGGTGCCAGCAGCGACCGATTGACCGATCTGGCCAAGGCCAAGGGCCGCGAGGTAAAAGCCTCTGTCGAACAATCCCTTGATCAAAAAGGCGATAGAACCTCGGGCCAGAAAGTCGGCAAGCCGGAAGGCTCGGACCTTTCCGCAGGATTGGGTTTCCCTTCCTGAATCTTCTCAAGCGCCTCGCCGGCCCTTTTGCTGATAGGGAAAAGGGCTGGCAGCGGAGTCAAATGACGCTCTTATCTGCCTTCTACTCGTCCATGTAAAAACCTTTGATGCAGTGCAATGATCCCAGTGCTGTATGCTGGTGAGAATGCGTTAGCGATGCGGGTTTGCCAAACGCACTGATCCCTGCGCTGGAAGCGGGTTGCGATTGCCATTTGCCATGACGGCCTTCAAATCAAAGAGAAGTATGATGAACGAGAAAACCAAGGCAACGGCTATCGCGCCAGCGTCGTCAGCGGTCGAGACGAATGCTGTCAATTTTCCGGTAGTTGGCATTGGCGCATCGGCTGGCGGCCTTGAGGCGCTGCAGGTATTTTTCGATCATTTGCCGGCCGAAAACGACATGGCCTTTGTCCTGGTCATGCATCTGTCGCCGGATCACGACAGTGTGATTGATGAAATCTTGCAGGCGCATACTCAGATGCGGGTGCAGCAAGTGACTCAGTCTTGCCGTATCCAGAAAAATTGCGTGTATATCAGTTCACCTGGCTGCCGACTCGAGATGACCGGCGACCAGTTGATAGTGAAACCCGCGCAGCCTGCTGCTGGTATGCATGTGGCCATTGACCTGTTCTTCAGGGATCTGGCTTGCGCCCATCAGAGCCGTGCCGTTGGTATCGTACTTTCCGGCAGTGGGTCGGATGGGGCGCTGGGATTGGCCCGAATCAAGGAGGAGGGTGGTATCACCCTGGCGCAAAGCCCGGACGATGCTTCCTTCCCTGGAATGCCTGAGGCCGCGATCGCTACCGGGCTGGTAGATATCGTATTGCCGGTAGCGCAGATACCTATAAAGCTGGTGGAGCTGTGGCAAAGCATGCAATCGATCCGCCTGCCTAAATGGGCGGATGATCTCCACGCGTTGCATACGCCAGTGCCTGACCAAGTCGAAGTCGAGCAAACCATCCGCGATATCCTGGCGCTGTTGCGCGCAAGAACGGGGCATGACTTCAAGCATTACAAACGCGCGACCGTACTGCGACGCATTGAACGGCGGATGCAAGTCAACGCGCAAACAGAGCTCAAGGGCTATTTGAAGTTCCTGGAAAACAACACCGACGAGGCGAAAGGGCTGCTGGATGACATGCTGATTGGTGTCACCAACTTCTTCCGTGATCGTGAAGCGTTTGAATCGCTTGAAAAGCATGTATTCGGCGAGATTCTGGCCAATGCCGAGCATGCTGTTAAAGATGACTCGGAAATTCGTATCTGGTCAGCGGGTTGCTCGACTGGCGAAGAGGCTTTTGCGCTTGCCATCGTGGCAGCTGAGTTTCAGGCGCGCACTCAGTCAATGGCCAAGGTACAGGTATTTGCCACGGATATCGATGAACGGGCCATTGCCAAGGGCCGCAGCGGTATCTACCCGGAAACGATCGTTGCCGATGTGAGTTCTGTCCGCCTTCGTCAGTTTTTTGTGAAAGAACGCGGTGCTTATCGGGTACGCAAAGAGGTGCGGGAATCTGTGCTGTTTGCCAAGCACAATCTGTTATCCGACCCGCCGTTCTCGCAGATCGACCTGATCGTGTGCCGTAATCTGCTGATTTACCTGGACCGCGAAATCCAGCGTGAAATTCTGCAAATGTTCCACTTCGCCCTCAAGCCCGGCGGCATCTTGTTCCTGGGTTCTTCCGAGGCTGCCGACGCCTGTCCCGAACTGTTTACGCCGGTCGACAAGCGCAATCGGATCTATCGGGCGAAAACCACCAATCTGGCTATCAGGAAGTCGTTCACGATTCCACGCCAAGGCTACGTTCGAAACGAACCGGAGCCGTTGACGCCCCGCGCCGAACCCCAGCGCAAAGTCTCCTTCGCCGATGTGCATCAGCGCGCCCTGGAAGATGAATTGCCGGCGAGCTTGATCGTCGATAGCAACGCTGAAATTCTCTACATGACTGCGGAATGCGGGCGATTTTTGCGCTACCTGACCGGTGAAGTCGGGCGCAATGTGCTTTCGTTGATTACCCCGGCGCTGCGGCTTTCGTTGCGTACTACCCTGTTCGAAGCGCAACACAGCGGCAAAACGGTCATCTCCCGAGAAGTCGATTATCAGGACAGCATCGGGCAGGGCACGGTACGTATCAAGGCCAAACCCTTCAAGGATGCCAAGACGGGGCATGATGTCACGCTGGTGATCTTCCTGCTGACGCATGGCAAGGCTGCTGACAGTGTCAACCTGAGCGACAACCATGAGCACAATCAGGTGCTGGCGAGCCTTGAGCAGGAGTTGCAGCGCACCAAGTCGCAGTTGCAGGACACGGTTGAGCAGTTCGAGGTTTCCAGTGAAGAACTCAAAGCCTCCAACGAAGAGATGCAAGCGGTCAACGAGGAACTTCGCTCTGCCACTGAAGAGTTGGAAACCAGCAAGGAGGAACTGCAATCGATCAATGAGGAGTTGCTGACGGTCAACCACGAGTTGAAGAACAAAGTGGAAGAGACCGACAAGATCAACGACTACCTGGCCAACTTGATCACCTCGACGGACATCGCTACGGTGTTCGTTGACCGGGGGATGCGTATTCGTTGGTTCACGCCCCGGGCAACTGAAATCTTCAGCATGTTGCCTTCTGATACCGGTCGCTCGTTGCTGGATATCACCCACCGCCTGGATTATCCCGAGCTGACCAGCGATGCCAGCAATGTCTTCGATTCATTGAGTGTGATCGAGCGGGAAGTGCGTAGCCAGGATGGGCGCTGGTATATCGCTCGGCTTCTGCCTTACCGGGCGAGTGAAAGCCACATCGATGGCACGGTACTGACCTTCATCGATATCTCCAGCCGTCGCGCTGCCGAGGAAGATCTGCGATTGGGCCAGGAGCGCATGCGCCTGGTGGCGGAAAGCACCCATGAATTCGCCATCATCGTGCTGGATGAACAGGGCCGTATCTCCGATTGGAATACCGGCGCGGAAATCATCTTCCGTTACAACAAGCACGAAGTGATCGGTGAACATTACTCGCTGATTTTCACCGAAGACGATATTGCGGCGGGTATTCCTGAGCAAGAGCTGCAAACGGCCCGCTTGAAAGGCCGCGGTAAAGACGAGCGCTGGCATGTTCGCAAGGACGGGCATCGCTTCTACTGCAGTGGCGAAGTGGCCGTTCTACAAGGGGAGAAGGTCAAGGGTTACGTCAAGATCGCGCGGGACCTCACCGGCCACAAGCGCATCCATGACGAGCAGAGTCGTCAACTGGAAGAAAAACAATCCAGCAGCAACTTGAAGGATGAGTTCTTTGCGGTCATGTCCCATGAGCTCAAGCACCCCCTCAATCTAATTCAACTGAATGTGGAAATGCTTCGCCGACTGCCGGCGGTGCGCAATACGGAGCGGGCTAAAAAGGCCGTGCTGACCATCAGTGATGCGGTCAGTAGCCAGGCGCGCATCATCGATGACCTCTTGGATGTCGCGCGCATTCGTACCGGTAAGCTCAAACTCAAGATGCTCAGCATCAACCTGACGGCACTGCTGACGGATATCCATGCTGTTGCGGTCAGTGAATATCCAGAGAGCCTGATCAGCCTGGAGATGCATGCGAACTCACCCGTCTTCATCAGCGGCGACATCACTCGTATCGAGCAGATCCTCTGGAACCTGTTGAACAACGCGCTGAAGTTCAGCATGCCCGACCCTCGCATAAAGATTACCCTGGCGCTGGAAGGGGGGGACGTCGTTATCACCGTGAGTGACAACGGCATTGGCCTGTCTCCAGGTGACAGTGAGCGTATTTTCGATTTGTTCAAGCAGGCGACTGCCTCGCACGCGCGTCAGTATGAAGGCCTGGGTATCGGTCTTTCGCTGGTACGTCAGTTGGTGCAAGCGCATCAAGGGACTGTAACGGTGAACTCAGCAGGTGTTGGCCAGGGTTGCACGTTCACAGTGCGGCTGCCGGTGGCGGACACGACAGAGGCCTGTGATCGGGCAGGCATCGAAGCGCCGCAGCATCGCCTGGCCGGGCTCAAGGTGTTGCTGGTCGATGATTCGGTCGAGGTCCTCAATGTCATGCAAATGTTGCTCGAGGACGAACAGGCTACCGTCAACGCTTATTCGGACCCGCTGCGGGTCGTCGAGGACGTTCGTGATTCACATTACGATGTCATCATTTCAGATATCGGCATGCCCGGCATGGACGGCTACCAGTTGGTGGAAGCCCTGCGCAAACTGCCGCAATTTGCGAAAACACCGGCGCTTGCACTGAGTGGGTTTGGCGATCATCAGCATCGTCACCGTGCGAAGGAGGCTGGTTTCCAGATCGTGATGAGCAAACCGGTGCAATATGAGGAGCTGATCGAATCACTTGAGAGGGTCTGGAATCAAGGTTGATCATTCGACCGGTATGACCGAGATCTTCCCATTGCGCTCGACGATGGCGAACTTGACTTGCTCGATATGCTCGATGCCCTGGCTGTCGCGAGCCGATTCCAGGATGTCGTCTTCGGTCAGGCGTGCGCGCCTCATGCGCTGATGAAGGAACTTGCCGTTCTCGACGACCACGGTTGCGTGGCCGTCGAGCAGGCGGGCCAAGCGCCTGGAATTGAGTTTGGCGAGCGATAGGCCGACGTCCAGGGCGATCAGCGTGGCTATCACCAGCATGGCATTGGTAAAGGAGAAGTCATCCCCCAGCAGGGCTTGTTGGGTGGCCTCGCCGATGATCAGCAGCAGGACAAAATCGAACGTGGTCAGGTCTGCCAGCGAGCGTCGTCCCGCTATGCGAAATAACAGCATCAATGCGACATACATACCCGCCGCACGAAGGATCGAGTCCATGACGTGCTCCTAAGGATAAAGGAAGGTTGAAAAGTGCACGGCTGTGCCTGGGCCTGTCCTGACCTGGGCGTGCAACAGCCCTACCGACTCACTGCGCAGTGTCAGATATAGGGTGACGCGGCCATCGGCGCTGTTACCCGTCTGCAACAGGATCGAATCGCCTTGAGAGCGAGACAATTGGGGTTCTGGCTGCAGGGTCTCGATGCTGGCTTCGCTGAACAGCGAGCCGCTGAGTTGAATATTCACAGGCTCCCCCGCACGCCCCTGCACCCTTATTTTCAGGCTGTCGGTAGTACCGCTGCGGCTTAACCGCTGGTAGTCCACCCGCAACCTGCCATCACGGCTGCTGACCTGCGCATCGCTCAACGGGCCATTGCCGAACGCGCCTGCAAGCCCAAGTAGAATGACGACCACCAGTGCGTACCAGCCCACGCGCTCGAAGCGCCAGACGCGCCGCTGCAGGGCCATGTTTTCCTGAACCGGCTCGCTGCGAGAGGTGAACTCATCATCCATCACGGCGCTGGCCCTCAAGCGCGCTCACCGCGCAGCCAACGTTCATGGTAGTGAACCAGCCGCGTCAGCCCATACAGAGCGCCTTCGTGCATGACCTGTGAGCGCTCACCGAAAAACCGCTGGGTGCGGGTGAATACCGCAACCGGTTCACCTGCGAAGGCCCAGGCGAAACACAGGGTGCCGGGTAAAACCCCTGACGTAGGAGACGGCCCGGCGACCCCCGTGGTGGCAATGACGACATTGGCGTCGCTGTCACGCAAAGCGCCTAGCGCCATCTCCCAGGCGACCGCCTCGCTGGTCAACCCATACCGTTCGATAGTGGCGGGATCGACGCCTAGCAGGCGTTTCTTGGCGTTGGGTGAATAGACGACATAGCCGCTGTCCAGCACTTCTCCAGTCCCCGGAAACGCTGCGAGCAGCGCGACCATGCAACCGGCGGTACAAGACTCCGCAGTGGTCAGCACCAAATGGTGGTCTTTCAGATAGCCAAGTACGGCCAGCACCGGATCGCTTTCCATTACATATCGACTCGCTCGATCTTTAGCGGTGGACGTAGTCTGCAGCCAAATGGTTCAGCACGTTTTCCGGTGGTGGCCGTTTTTGATCAGAGTATTGGCTTGCCTCCGGTTACCGCATAACGTGAGCCAGAGATGTAGCTGGCTTCGTCCGAGCCGAGCAAAACATAGATAGGCGCGACTTCGACAGGCTGCCCCGGTCGCCCCATCGGATAGCTTGAGCCGAAGTTTCGGACTGCTTCATCAGGCATCGTTGCGGGAATCAACGGCGTCCATATCGGTCCGGGCGCGACACTGTTCACACGAATGCCTTGCTTGCCCAATAACTGGGCCAAGCCTGCAGTGAAGTTGGCAATGGCGCCTTTTGTCGTCGCATAGGCCAGCAGTTTGGGCGAGGGATCATCGGAATTCACCGAGCTTGTGTTGATGATCGAGCTGCCCTTCGGCATGGACGGAAGGGCGCGCTGGCAAATTCGGAAAATGGCGGTGATGTTGACGTCAAAGGTCATCAGCCACTCGTCATCGTCTATTTCATCCAGGGTTTCATGGGCCATCTGAAACGCCGCGTTGTTGACCAGGATGTCAATGCGGCCGAACTGCTCGACCGTTTTGTCGACGATGTCGTAACACTGCTGCTTTTGCCCGAGATCACCCGGCAGCAGCAGGCATTGACGGCCGGCGGCTTCAACCCAACGGGCCGTTTCCTGAGCATCGTCGTGTTCATCCAGATAGGCAATCGCTACGTCGGCACCTTCACGTGCGTAGGCAATCGCCACAGCCCGGCCGATGCCACTGTCGGCCCCAGTAATCAGGGCGATCTTACCTTCCAGGCGACCGCTGCCTTTGTAGGACTGCTCGCCACAGTCAGGATAAGGCTCCATCTTGCGTTGTGAGCCGGGGACATTTTGCGGTTGCGATGGAAAGGGCGGGGTTGGGTAGTCGCGCATGGCAGAAGCTCCTGCGATTGTGGACGGTGATACCCGTTGGAAAGAAGGTGCTGCTGAGTGTTGGTGTGGATCCCAGGTTTTAACGACGGACGGCGAGCTCGATGTCGTATTGAATTTTCATTCCCTGTATCGCTCTACCGAAGACACTCGACCATTCCCTCGCCTAGCGCTGGATCATCTGTGGAGAAGCGCAGTGCCTCGCATCATCACACCGCAAACGCCCGAGCATGAAATCGACGCGCACAACGCCCGAATGTTCGGATCACCCAAGGAACGCCTGGATTTCTACCGCAAGGAAATTCAGTACGAAACCACGATCCTTGCCAACCGCACCGACGCTTATCTGGCCGCGCAATCGTTTTTGGTCATCGCGTTTGTATCTTCCATGAGTAACCTGAATAAAGGGTGGGGGGAGATGTTTACGCTCATCGTGCCCGCGTTCCTGGCGCTCCTAGGCATCTTGAGCACCCTCAATGCCTGGCCGGGTATCCGAGCGGCCTACCGGATCATCGAGCACTGGCAGCTCAAACAGAGCCATTTGCTGCGCAGCGAGCCGTTGATGGGCTTGGCCTATGACGAATCGCCCCTGTTTTGCGAGGCCGAGACGTCACAGGCCGGGCACCGGAAATCGTTGCTCTTTTCACTGCGAACGCCGTGGATATTCTTGGCATTCTGGGTGTTGCTGAGCAGTTATTCGGTATACATACAGCTGGCTTGAGCCAGCCCGTGTTCAGTCCGACAGCGCTTTGATCAACTGCGCGTTGAAAGCGGGTATATCGTCTGGTTGGCGGCTGGTGATCAAGTTGCCATCTACTACCACTTCTTCATCGACCCATGTGCCGCCCGCGTTGCGAATGTCATCCTGCAACGTTTTGTAGCTGGTCATCCGCTTGCCTTTTGCCAGGCCGCATGACACCAGCAGCCATGCGCCGTGGCAGATCACCGCCAGTGGCTTATTGGCCGAAGCGTGGCTTTTCACCAGTTTTTGTGCGCCAGGGAGAAGTCGGATCGTGTCGGAGTTCTGCACACCACCGGGCAGCACCAGGGCGTCGTAAAGATCGAGTTGGGCGCTGTCGAAAGTCGCATCCACGGCAAAGTCATCGGCGGGCTTGTCATGATTCCATCCCCGGACGCTGCCTTCCTTGTCACTCAGAATATCCACCACTGCGCCGCTGGTTTCCAAGGCTTCGCGTGGCCCAGTGAGCTCCACTTGTTCGAAACCGTCGGTGACCAGGAAGGCCACGCGCTTGCCATTGAGTTGTGCACTCATTTTCATATCTCCGTTTCGCCAATGGGAAGGATCATCGTTCATGAAGCTGGCCAGCCAGTACCAGCAGCGCAATGTTCGTAGGCTTTACATTGATGTCACGCAATTCGTCGGCACTGAACCACCGGCACTCCACGATCTCATCCGAGGCACGCGGTCGCATCGATGGATCGACACGCATCTCGTACAGATAGTGTTCTTCCGTGTCGAAGGCGTGGTGCGCAATGAACCGCGCATCGGTGAGCGGCAGCGTGGTTTCCTCGCGCAGCTCACGTCGTGCGGCTTCTTCATGGCTTTCACCAGGGTCGATCTTGCCGCCTGGCAAAGACCATTCGGGCGCTTCTTTGCGCACCAGTAAAATCTTTGCATCTCTCAGGCAGATCACAGTGCTGTGAAGCTCACGGGTCTGGTTCATGATTTTTCCTCCGCTATGTAGGGAGGGCCCTTTCAGCTGCTTGGAAGTTCAATCGGAGTGCCTGCATAAAAGACCATGATTCGCCTTGATGCTTTGGTCTAGTGAGACTAATACTTAAGCACTGCTGACAAGAGGGATGACCATGCAGGCACGCTACGTTGTAATCCCCGCATTCCCCCAGGAAAAAGAACGCTTCCCCCGGCGTGTCGGCGTGGCCTGCGAGGTCGGAGCGGGATACGATCTCTACGACAACCATGACAAAATTCGTTTGAGCTTGAATCTACCGTCTCGAGCCGAAGCGGATTACGTGTGTTCCATTCGAAATAGCCAGGATGGGGCGGGCGGTTCGCAGTGGGTCGGGCATGGCTGAAGCCAGAGAATTACCCCGTTCTTAGTGAAAAACTGCAGGTCCAGGCGTTTTGCCACTCCACATTCACAAATTCGTAACATTGCTGCTGCACAGTGAGAAGGCCATCACACGGAGCGTTTTCGATGATTCGCCTGATCAAGACTGCTGCACTCGCGGCTGCTGTTTCTCTTTGCACCACTTCCGCAGCCTTCGCTGCCGAGAGCATCCGCCTGACGGGTTCTGGCGCAAGCTTCCCAGCCCCGATCTACCTCACCTGGTTCAAGGACTTCAGCAAGCAGACCGCTGGCGTCACCGTTGACTACCAGTCCAAGGGGAGCGGCGCGGGTGTCCAGGACTTCCTGAACAAGACCGTCGACTTCGCCGCCAGTGACTCGGCCATGAAGCCCGAAGAAATCGCCAAAGTGGGCGAGGGCGTGCAGTTGCTGCCGATGACCGCCGGTGAAATCGTCCTGGCTTACAACCTGCCGGGCAACCCAAAAGGTCTGAAGCTGCCACGCGATGTCTATTCCGACATCTTCCTCGGCAAGATCACCCAGTGGAACGATCCTAAGATCGCTGCCGCCAACCCTGAGCTGAAACTGCCAGCCACCCCGATCACCGTGGTCGTGCGTGCAGACTCCAGCGGTACCACCGCTGTGTTCACCAAGCACCTGTCGGCCATCAACCCTGCATTCAAGGAAGCGCTGGGTGAAGGCAACACGGTCAACTGGCCAGCCACTGACAAGTTCATCAAGTCGCCGAAGAACGATGGCGTGACCGCCACCGTGCGCCAGACCCCAGGCGCCATCGGCTACATCGAATACGGTTTCGCCAAGCTGGCCAAGGTCGACTTCGCCCAGCTGCAGAACAAGGCCGGCCAGTACGTCGTGCCGAACGCCGAAAGCGGTGCCGAGGCCCTGGCCGCGGTGAAGATGCCGGAAAACCTGGTGGCCTGGCTGCCTGATCCGGACGGTGCCAAGTCCTACCCGATCACCTCCTACACCTGGATGATCTTCCGCAAGGACAACGGCAACCCGGCCAAGGCCGAAGCCATGCGCAAGATGGTCGAGTACAGCCTCACCGAAGGCCAGAAGATCGCTGACTCGATGGGCTACATCCCGCTGCCGCAGTCGGTCGTCGACCAGGTGCGTAAAGCGTCTGCCAACATTCAGTAAGGTGCATCGGCCGCTCCTGGCGTGGGTGTACACCATGCCAGGGGCGTTTGTTCTTAGCCCCGGAATAAGTCAATGAACACACCTTTTGCCATACCGGACAATCCCGACTCTGCTTGCCGGCCACCGTCTGCGAAAGACTTTCTGGTAGATCGCACCTTCCGCGCGCTCGCACGCATCGGCGTCGTGCTGGTGCTCGCGGTTGTTTTCGCGCTGATCTATGAAGTGGGCCGCAAGGCACTGCCAGGCATGGAAAAGCACGGTTTCGACGTGCTGTTCGGCAGCGTGTGGGATGTCAACCAAGGCAAGTACGGTATTCTGCCAGCGATCTGGGGCACGCTCTACAGCGCCTTCATCGCATTGTTGATCGCCGGGCTGTTCGGCGTCAGCATGGCCATTTTCCTGACCCAGGACTTCCTGCCGGCCAAGCTTGCAGCGGTCTTTCGCACCATCGTCGAATTGCTCGCCGCCATCCCCAGCGTCGTTTACGGCCTGTGGGGCATCTATGTGGTCATTCCGGCAATTCGTCCGTTCACCACTTGGCTGAACAGCGAGTTGGGCTGGATTCCGTTTTTCTCTACCTCTTTGAGCGGACCAGGGCTGCTGCCTGCGGCGCTGGTCCTCGCCATCATGATCCTGCCAACCATCGCTGCCGTGTCGCAGGATGCCTTGGCCAGCGTGCCGATGAAAACCAAGCAGGCCGCCTACGGCATGGGTACCACCCATTGGGAAGCCATCCTCAAGGTGATGGTGCCCGCTGCCGCCACCGGGATCTTTGGCTCTCTGGTGCTCGGCCTGGGCCGCGCCCTGGGTGAAACCATGGCCCTGGCCATGCTGGTCGGCAACGCCAACACCATTTCCGTTTCCTTGTTCGCTCCGGCCAACACGCTTGCCGCCTTGCTGGCGCTGAACTTCCCGGAAGCCGGGCCGAACGAGGTGGAAGTGCTGATGTACGCCGCCCTGGTGCTGATGTTCATCACCCTGCTGGTGAACGTGCTCGGCTCGATGATCATGCTCTACGCCCAGCGGGGTAACAGATAATGACAGACCTCACTACCCCTGCAACCGCATTGCCCAGCCTGCAACGCAGGTTCGAAGGCCGTGCCCTGCGCAGCCTGGTATTGACCACGTTGGTGTGGGGCGCGGCACTGGTGGCCAGCGTGCCGCTGATTTCCGTGCTGTACATGCTCATCACTCGCGGCGGTGCGCGCCTGAGCCTGGAAGTCTTCACCGAATTGCCACCCACCGGCTTCGAGATGGGCGGTGGTTTTGGCAACGCGATGGCGGGTACCTTCGTCATGGTCGGTATCGCCGCGGCTATCGCGGTCCCGGTCGGCATTCTGGCCGCGGTGTTCCTGGCCGAACTGGGCCCGGACAGCAAGCTGGCGAACGCGTCGCGCTTCGCTGCCAAGATGCTTACCGGCTTGCCATCGATTCTGGCAGGTGTGTTTGCCTACGCCCTGGTGGTCATGACCACAGGCACTTACTCGGCACCGGCAGGTGGCGTGGCACTGGCGGTCCTGATGCTGCCGATCGTTGTGCTGACGGCTGAAGAGTCGATGAAGATGGTGCCCAAGATCATGAAAGACGCCGCCTACGGCATGGGTTGCACCCGTGCGCAGGTGGTCTGGAAGATCGTCTTGCCGACCGGCATGCCGGCGATTCTGACCGGTGTGATGCTGGCCGTCGCCCGCGCCGCTGGCGAAACCGCGCCGCTGCTGTTCACCGCGCTGTTCAGCAACTACTGGATCTACCACGACGGCAGCCTGGCGGTCATGAACCCGACGGCATCGCTTGCCGTGCTGATCTACAACTTCTCCGGCATGCCCTTCGACAACCAGCTCGAACTGGCGTGGGCGGCCTCGCTGGTACTGGTGATGATCGTACTGGTGGTCAACATTTTGAGCCGAATCTTCGGCAAACCCAAGTATTGAGAAAGGGAGCATCCGAACTTGAACGTATCAACTGCACAAAGGGCTGCTCCCGTGGTCAATCCCTCGCCCGTAGTCATGGACTGCAAACTGGACAAGATTTTCTACGGCAACTTCATGGCGGTCCGCGACAGCCATGTGCCGATTGAAAAGAACAAGATCACCGGTTTCATCGGGCCATCCGGCTGCGGCAAGAGTACCGTGCTGCGCAGCCTGAACCGCATGAATGACCTGGTGAAAGGTTTCCGCTTCGAGGGCCATGTGCATTTCCTCGGCCAGGATGTCTATGGCAAAGGCGTGGACCCGGTTGTCGTGCGCCGTTACATCGGCATGGTGTTCCAGCAGCCGAACCCGTTCTCGATGAGCATTTTCGACAACGTCGCCTTCGGCCTGCGCCTCAATCGCTACAAAGGCGACCTGGGCGACCGCGTCAAGCACGCGTTGCAAGGCGCGGCGCTGTGGGACGAGGTCAAGGACAAGCTCAAAGTCAGCGGCCTGTCCCTGTCCGGCGGCCAGCAACAGCGCCTGTGCATCGCCCGTGCCATCGCGACCGAGCCTGAAGTGCTGTTGCTTGATGAGCCATGTTCGGCACTCGACCCGATCGCTACCCGCCGGGTAGAAGAGCTGATGGTCGAGCTGAAGAAGGACTACACCATCGCGCTGGTTACTCACAACATGCAGCAGGCGATTCGTGTGGCTGACACCACCGCGTTCTTCTCGGTCGACATTTCCCAGGGCACGCGCACCGGCTATCTGGTTGAGATGGGCGAGACCGCGCAGATCTTCCAGAACCCGCGCGAACAACTGACCAGCGACTACATCAGCGGTAAATTCAGCTGATGGCTTCACTCCCGACGCGCCGTCTTGATCTGCACGCCATCGAGCGTGCCCTGCGCGAGGTGCAGGGCCGCTTCGGTGAACTCAGCCGGCACTTCACCGAGCCGCGTGACCCGTTCACCGACGAAGTGCTGCTGAATGTACTTGAGGGCTACGCGCTGATTGACGATTATGTGGCCCGGGGCGTCGACCTGTTCGATCTGCAGCAGCTGAACCTCATGCTGGAGATCAACGCCACCGTACTGTGCGGCCGCGATCCTGCACGCCGTCGGGAGTTTGCCCAACATCTGGAAGCCACTGAGGCGCACTTCTTCAACAACGTCGAAGGAGGCATCAAGGACCTGTACAACTGGTACTGCTCATATCGCAGTGATTCGATCTGGAAACGCGCGGCCGGTGTCTACGTGCGGATCCTCAGCAAGCCGCAATTGTTCATCGAGGGCAATAACCGCAGCGGCTCGCTGATCGTCAGTTACCTGTTGATGCGCGCGGGGCTGCCGCCGTTTGTGCTCACGCTGGATAACGCCGAGGGTTACTTCAACCCATCCTCGGTCATACGCAACTCCGCCAAGCATGGTGTCAAAGCATTGTACGAATTGCCCAAGATCAAGAAAAAGTACGCGGCGTTCCTGGAGGCCAAGGCGCCTGATCCCGAAGTGTTCTTCCTCGGCGGCACGTCCATGCCCCGTTTTCAGGAGTCGTTCTGATGGAGCAGGTAGTGCAAGCCGTAGGGCGCATGTTCAAGCGCCCGCGGGTACGCATTTCGTTCGATATCGATGACACGCTGGCCTGCCTGCCGGACCACAGTGACGTCGAGGACAGCAAACTGCCCGAGTTCATCCATCGCTGGCTGGGCGAACCCCTGCGCAGCGGTACCCGCGAGCTGTTCCGCGACCTGCGCCGTCAGGGCTGCAGCATCTGGATCTATACCTCGTCGGGGCGCACGCCGGCCTACATCCGGCGCTGGCTGCTGCTCTACGGCATCCACGTCGATGGGGTGGTCAACAGTGATCGCCATCAGCAGGCCTTGAACAAGCGTGGGCTGGTGAACTCACCCTCGAAGTTGCCGTCTGCCTTCGATATCGATTTGCATGTCGATGATTCCGAAGGTGTTCGACTTGAAGGTCAGGACCATGGCTTCCGAGTGGTCGTCGTCTGTCCGAAGGATGACAACTGGGCGCAAAGCGTCAAGGAGGCTGCGACTCACGTTCAGCAGCAGGTAATGAGGCAATTCTCGTTCGGCCGTCACGCCGGCAGTCCCGCCAACTTCAGCCCCTCGGCCAACCTGGCCAGATCCGCATCGCGATAGATCGGCAACCACTGCCGCAGCGTGGAGACTCGCAGCTCCGCGTCCAGTGTCCGCAAGCGCGCCATCGCCTGGCGCGCGCTCTCCATCCGCCCGCTCAGGGCATGGCTGGCCGCCAGCAAGGCGACCGCCGCAAGCAGGCTGGGCAGGTTGCCCAGCGCCTTGTCCGCCCATTCCACCGCCTCATCCAGCCGCCCGGCAAAAAAGTGCGCCAATGCCATCCCCACTTGCATGCGGAACATCTCCGGGTCCAGCGGGCTCAGGCGGGCGGCGTGGGTGAGATTGTCGATGGCGGTCTGCGTTTCGCCGCGCAGCGCCCGAAGTATGCCGCCCAGGTACCAGGCCGGGGCCAGGTTGGGGTTGAGCAGGCGGGCGCGGTCGAGCAGGGCGATGCCGCCATCCAGGTCACCCGCCAAGTGCCCTAGGGCATGCCCGCCACGGGTCAATGCCACGGCATCGTCACGCCCCAGTTCAACGGCGAGGCGTGCCAACCGGGCACCCTCGGCAATTTCTTCGGCGCGATCGAGCATCCAGCCATTGAGCTTGCGCCAGAAGTAGCACCAGGCCGCCATGCCATACGCGGAGGCGAACTCGGGGTCGCGCGCGATGGCCTGATAGAACAGCGGCAGCGCCTGGTCGATAGCTTCACGGGTGCCGTTGTGCAGCTTCGCCGTGCCGCGCAGGTAATAGTCGTAGGCGCACAGGCTGTCGGTGGGTTTGCGCTTGGCCCGTTCGATCTCGGCGCGTTCAAGCTGCGGTGCGATCGCACCCACCACGCTTTCAGCCACTTGATCCTGCAACTCGAACAGGTCGTCGAGCCTGCCTTCGAAGCGCTCGGCCCACAAGTGCTCGCCGGTGGTCGCATCGATCAGTTGCCCGGTAATGCGCAGCCGCTCGCCTGCCTTGCGCACGCTGCCTTCGAGTACATAGCGCACGCCCAAAGCTTGGCCGACTTGCTGCACGTCGATGCGCTGGCCTTTGAAGGTAAAGCTTGAATTGCGAGCGATGACGAACAGCCAACGAATGCGCGACAGGGCGGCGATGATGTCCTCGACCATGCCATCGGCGAAATAGTCCTGCTCCGGATCACCGCTGAGGTTCTGGAACGGCAGCACGGTGATCGAGGGTTTATCGGGAAGGGCAGGCCCGGAGCTGGCTGTGCTGAGTTGCGCTTCAACGGCCACTTCACTGCTAGCGCATTCACGAACCTGGCCCACGAAACGATAGCCCTTGCGCGCCACGGTGCGCAGCAGCCGCTGCTCCTCGCCGGAATCGCCAATGGCCTTGCGCACGGCGTTGACATGGCTGGTGATGGTCGACTCGGAAACGATCTTGCCGTTCCACACGCGCACCAGCAGCTCGTCACGGCTCATCACCCGATCGCGGTTGCTGAGCAGTTGCAAGAGCAGGTCGAACACCTGCGGGCCGATGGCAACAGGCTGCCCGCGCAGTGTCAGCTCTCTGCGCTGCTCATCGAGCACATAGTCGTCAAACTCGAATGACACCGGGTGTCCCCTCGCACGCCTTAGGCTTCGTGTCCGAGGCGACTGTTGATGATTTTTCGATGATACGGCAGGCGTTTGTCGACTGCACATGGCTTGAACAGTTTGGACGCAAATTGAATCTTGCGTGGAGGTAAATCCAGCCGCTTGGCAAGGACCCAGCTCCGGGTCCGGCGCATGCTCGAACTCAGACGACAGCAACGGTTGCGGTCGTGCACGCAGGAGAGCCCCATGAAAATCGTGGTCATCGGAGGCACCGGCCTCATTGGTTCCAAGCTGGTCAACGGCCTGCGCGAGCGCGGCCACCAAGTACTTGCCGCTTCGCCAAGCACGGGGGTGAACAGCATCACCCGCGAGGGCCTGGCTGAGGCGATGAATGGCGCGGATGTAGTGGTGGACGTGGCCAATGCGCCGTCCTGGGAGGACCAGACCGTGCTCGACTTCTTCCAGACTTCCACCCGCAACCTGCTTGCCGCCGAGAAGGCGGCGGGGGTGAAGCACCATGTAGCGTTGTCGATCGTAGGCAGCGAGCGCTTGCCGGAAAACGGCTATTTCCGGGCCAAGGTTGCCCAGGAGGCGCTGATCAAGGATTCCGGGTTGCCGTACACCCTGCTGCGCGCTACGCAGTTCTTCGAGTTCGTCGCAGGCATTGCCCAGGCGGGTGCAGTGGGTGAGGAGATCCGCCTGTCGCCGGCGCTGTTCCAGCCCATCGCGTCGGACGATGTGGTCGTTGCGCTTACCGACGTGGCCCTGGCGCCACCGGCCAACGGCACGCTGGAGGTGGCCGGGCCTGAGGCCACGCCGCTGGATGAGCTGGTGCGGCGCTTCCTGCGCCTGAGCGGCGATCCGCGCAAGGTGGTGGCGGATGTACACGCCCTGTATTTCGGCGCCGAACTCGATGACCAAGCCCTCACGCCTGGCAAGGGCGCGCGGTTGGGCAAGATCCGTTTTGAAGACTGGCTGGCGCGTCAATGAGCCAGCGCAACCCTATTCCTAATCGAAGGAGTATCGCCATGTTCAGTCGCACCCTTGTGGCTGCAGCGTTCAGCGCGCTGGCCATCACCCAGGTAGTGGCCGCCGAGCCTCCGGTCAGCAAAGTGACCGTTGTTTTCGACCGCCCCCTGCCGAATGTACCCGGCAAAAGCATGCGCGGGGTGATCGTCGACTACGCCCCGGGCGCCGCATCACCCGCGCACCGGCACCCGAAATCTGCCTTCATCTACGCCACCGTGCTGGAAGGCGAAGTGCGCAGCAGCGTCAACGGCGAGCCGGCCAAGGTCTACAAACCGGGTGAGAACTGGTACGAGGCGCCGGGTGCATTCCACGGTGTCAGCGCCAACGCCAGCGACAGCAAGCCCGCCAAGCTGATGGCTGTGTTCGTGCTCGACAGCACCGAGACGGTACTGGTCACGCCGAGCGAGAAGTAGCGCGTCGGCCCTGTCGGCAGTGACGTGCCAACAGGGCCGATAACAGGACAACACATCATGAACACACAGCAACCTGAACAGGCTAACGAAGCAGTGAACGCGGGGCGGAGCAGGAGCAAGAAGCTGGGCATCGCGCTGTGCGTGGTGGCAGTGCTGGTATTGGCTGGGGGCTGGGTTGCGTTTTACCGCGCAGACGCCGCCTTTACCGACAATGCGTATGTGCGCGGCGATGTTACCTCGTTGGCCGCCAAGGTTTCGGGCTACGTGACCGCCGTGGAGATCGAAGACAATCAGCAGGTCAGGGCCGGCGATGTGTTGTTCCGCATCGATGACCGCGACTATCGCGCACACCTGGCCGAGGCCGAGGCCAACCTGAAAGCTGCCCAGGCGCGGGTCACCGATGTCGATGCCCAGGTGCGTCTTCAGCAGGCGCAGATTCGCCAGGCCGAGGGCCAGCGGCAGTCCGCCCTGGCGGAACGGCAACTGGCCAGCAAGAGCCATGAGCGCAGTCGCAAGCTGATCCAGTACAGCGCTGTCAGCCAGGCCCTGGTCGACCAGACCGATGCGGCGCGCAGCACTGCCGAAGCCGGCCTGATGGCGGCAGCGGCGACGCTGGATGCCCAGCGCCAACGGATCGCCGTGCTTCAGGCCCAGCGTGAGGCTGCCGTAGCGGCCATCGGCCAGGCCCAGGCCGCGCGCGATCTGGCGTTGATCGACCTGGAGCACACCGTGGTGCGGGCGCCGGTGGCCGGGGTGGTCGGCAATCGCCAGGTGCGGGTCGGCCGATTCGTCACACCGGGTGGCGCCTTGCTCGACCTGGTGCCGGTCGAGGGGGTGTGGATCGTGGCCAATTTCAAGGAAACTCAACTGGAGCATATCCAGCCTGGTCAGCGGGCGAGGATCACCCTGGACGGCTACCCATCGGACACCCTCGAAGGTGTTGTCGACAGCTTCGCGCCCGGCAGCGGCGCGGCGTTCAGCCTGTTGCCGCCGGACAATGCCACAGGCAACTTCGTGCGGGTGGTGCAGCGGGTGCCGGTGAAAATCCGACTGGCCCACAACCCGTTGCCTGGGCGGATCGTGCCGGGGCTGTCGGCGCGTGTGCAGGTCGAGGTCGGAGGTGGCTCGTGAGCAACGGGCCGGTGGCAGGCAGTTGGGTCTCTCGCTGGCTGCTGGTGGCCGGTGTCGTCCTGGCTGCTCTCACCGAAGCCATCGCCAGCAGTGTGCTGGCGCTGGGGCGCAACGACATGCTGGGCGATACCCATGCCACCCCCGACGAGTTCGCCTGGCTGGACATCGGCTACATCGCCTGCAAATTGATGGGGTTTCTGTTCGCACCGTGGCTGCTGGGGTGGATTTCAGCTCGTGCAGTGATCATTGGCGCCACCCTGGTGATGGGCGTTGCGTGCGTCGGCGCGGCGCAGGTGACAAACGTTGATGTGCTGGTGGCCTTGCGTGCCTGCCAGGGTTTGGCGGGCGGTGTGTTGCTGGTGGCGGGGCAAGCGCTGATTTTCCTGGCCTGCCCGCAAAAGCAGCAACCGACCCTGCAAGGTGTGTTTGCGATTGGCGCGGTGGTCGCGCCAGCGGCCCTCACGCCAGTCATGCAGGGCTGGTTGATCGACAGCCAGGACTGGACGTGGATATTTCTCAGTGTGCTGCCGCTGGCCTTGGCGGCAATCGGCCTGTTGCTGCTCGTCGAACTGCCTGCGCACGCCCCTCCTGGACGGCGCCGTTCAGATTGGCTGGGTTGGCTGTTAGCGGCTATCGCGCTGCTGTGCCTGACTTACCTGCTGAACCAGGGCAGCCGTTGGGATTGGTTCGAGGCATCGCACTTGCGCTGGGTCGGCTTGGCCGGTATTACCGCGCTCTTGCTGTTCCTTGGCCAGCAACTATGGGGCAAAGGGCAGGGGGTGTTCGACTTCAGCCTGTTCCGCTCAACCGACTTCACGTTCGCTTTCATCGTCAGCTTCGTGGCCGGCGCTGCGTTGTTTGGTAGCGCGTTCGTGATCCCGGCCTTTGCTTTGTCTGCACTGGCCTTCACGCCGACCGAGGTCGGCCTGTTGCTGCTGCCCAGTGGCGTGGTGTTCATTGCCGTGCTGCTGGGGGTGGCTTACCTGATTCAGGCACGTGGTGTCGCGCCGTTTGCGACGGTGCCATTTGGCATCCTGACCCTGATGATCGCCATGTGGATGCTCTCGGGCTCGACCGCCGAGAGCGGGATCGACGACATGATGGCCGCCGTAGCGTTGCGCGGTGCTGGTCTTGGGTTGTTGTTCCTGTCGCTGACCCTGATCGCTTTCGGCAAGTTGGGCCCAGACAACCTGGCCAGCGGAATCGGGTTGTTCAATACAGGGCGGCAGTTAGGTGGCCTGCTGGGGGTGGCAGGGTTGCAGACGTTGCTCGATCAGCACGGCGTGCTGAATGCCCAAACGCTGGGCGCGCATGTCAGCGCCGGGACCGCTGCTGTGATCGAACGCCTGGAAGTAACAACTACGATGCTACGGCTGGAGGGCATGGACTCCCTGATTGCTGGACGGGTGGCAATGAACCTGCTGGGGCGGACAGTGACGGGGCAGGGCGCGATCATTGCCTTTGATGCGGCGTTCAACGCCGTGGCGTTGTTGTTTGCCGTGGCGGCGCCGTTGCTGGTGGGCATCAAGCTGCTGTTGGCGCGCGTGGGCAAAAAGCTGAACAGTCCTGGGCACTGATGGTCATTTAATGGACATAAAACAGGCTTAGGCTGAACACGCAGGGCCGCACAGCCCCAAGTCCAGCCAACCATCCAGGACAATTCATGAAGGCAACGGACATTGCTACAGCCAGACGAAAGGGCATCAAACTCCGCGCTACGGTGATTTACCGCAAGGACGGCGAAGTCCTGTTCGTGCGCAAGCGCAACGCCAAGTGGAACCTGCCGGGGGGCAGGGTAGAGCGTGACGAGACGCCGCTGCAGGCGGCCATGCGGGAAATGGCCGAGGAAACGGGCCTGGCGTTCGATGAGCTGCGCTATGTCACGGTGTACCGTGAGGAAAAGGTCATTCACTACCTGTTCGAAGCGCGTAAAGCCGATGATAAGCCCCGGCCTCGCAATGAGATCGAGGCATGCCGCTGGATCAAAGCCAGGGACGTGCCCAAGCGCCGCGTTCGGCGGCCTATCAAGACCTTGCTCAAGCGCTGTGCCTGAACGGCCTAGGCCGAAGTCACCTCAGGTGTTGCAAAGGCACCTGGCGCAGCTTGAAGTCGCTCTTGCAGACGGGCGATGTAAGCCTCTGCGTCATCAGTGCTTGCGAACGACACTGCGTGCCCGTCAATAATCACTTTGCAGCCAGATTCGCTATCGGATTTCTGAATCTCGATCTTCATGCACGCCATCTCCTTGGTGTTATTTTGGCGCGCGCAGCGTAACCCAGTTTTCATCTGATTAAAAATGAAAGAACCGCTCTAGAATGCTGGTTGTAGCGATTATTTGCACCTGATTGGTGCAGGGGTTCAAGCCGCTTTCCGCTCGGGCCAGTATCTATGGGTCACCCGTTCACCTTGCCGCTTCGCTGTGGTACGCAAAAACAATTTGCGCATGAGACTAAAGTCTTAGTAGCGAACTTCTGATTCAGCGCGCCTGATGGGCGAGCGGATAGTTTTTGGCACCGGATTTGCTGTTTCCTGATCAAGGCGGGCGGGACTCAGTGGTTTTACTCAATAGTGGGGATAACCACCTGAGCGTCGGGTATCAAACCCATCTCGGAGGGCGCGATGCAAACACTACCAGGATGGATTCGGCCGCAGTTTCTTGTCGCCTTGTTCAATGCGCCTGCTCAACCGTTCAACTTGATGTGGCGATTCTCGTTGACGAGTTTCTTCATCATCAGTGCCGTGGCGTTAGGGCTGGCCTGGTTCACCACCCGTTTTTTGGTAAACGAAAGCCTGGAGCGGGATGCGCTGCTGTCTGCACAGTTCATCCAGTCGATCGCGGTGGGGGAAATCCGTCACCATGATCTGCTGGGGATGAAAATGGGTGATGTCCTTTCATCGGTGCGCTACAGCATGCTCAACTCGCAAACCACGGAAAACCGGCAGCGGGCGCGGTCGGAGTTTCTGGACCACCTGTCCAACCTGCCCGACTTGCTGTTGGCCACCATCATCTCGCCGGAGCGGGTTGTCATCTGGTCCACCAACCCTGACCTAGTGGGGCGCCGGTTGCACGACGACAGGGTGCTTGAGCAGGCATTCAGCTCAGGTGGACAGGTCAGCGCTCGCTATGACGAGGTTCAGCCGGGGCGTTCTGAACAGCAGTTCACCTGGGCACCGAAGATGTTCTTCGTCGAGAACTACATTCCGCTGCTCGATGCCCAGGGCAAAGTCCTGGCGATGGTGGAAATCTATAAAGAACCTGTCGACCTCATCGAGCGCCTCCATCGCGGGCGCAGGCTCATCTGGCTAGCCACGGCGTTTGGCGGTCTGCTCATTTACTGCGGGTTGTTCTGGATTGTCTGGCGTGCTGCGCGGTTGTTGACCGAGCAGCAAGATCAACTGGTGGCGAACAAGACCTACGGCGGCCTGGTGGAAATGTCCACCGCCGTTGCACACAGCTTGCGAAACCCGTTGGCGAGCATCCGCAGCAGCGCTGAGTTGGCGCTGGAAATGCCTGCACAACCGGCCGCCCGCAACGTTGCCGATATCATCGCTCAGGTGGATCGAATGGCAGGCTGGGTGGGCGACCTGCTGCAATACCTGAGGCCGCTCCAGGGCGAAGCTGAAGCCGTTGACCTGGTAGCGGTCACGCGCGAGGCGGTGGGCAGTTTCGAGCCCAGGCTTCGCCAGTCGAGGATCAAGACAACGTTAGACGTGAGCGGCTCGGCCTTGGTCATCAGCCACCGGCTCTTGTTGGCCCAGGTCCTCAACAGCGTGTTGGCCAATGCCATCGAGGCGATGGCGGAAGGGGGCGAGTTACGACTGGCGCTGGTTCACGCCAGCCGCAACGAACTGAAGTTGTTCATCGACGACACGGGCTCCGGGCTGTCGAGGCAACAAGAAATGTCGGCCTTTAAGTCGTTCTACACCACCAAGCAGGGTGGGCTGGGGATTGGCCTGGTCATGGTGAGGCAGGTCATGGAGCACTTTGGCGGGGAAGTGTCGCTGAGGAATCTTGAACCGCAGGGCACCCGCGTTTGCCTGCGTTTTCGCTGTTGATCAGGCTTGAATGCAGTCAGTTTTGACCGGCGGCCCCATTGCGACCGGAAACACAAACCAGCTTTCGACGTTGCACGCAATGGTGGCACCATGACGCCAAACAGGAAAAGCAGCATTCGGCACAAGACCTAACCGAATGGCATGCGCACAGGAACCAGGGAATATGGCTTCGATTCAGATGGATGGTGAGGACAAGACCGCAAAGATCACCGATTGGGCGATTCGCTGGAACGACAAGTACGAAGCGCTGGAACTGACCTGTCATTTCCCCTCCAGTAAAAAATACACCCGCCCGCTCAGTAACTGCCGAGTGTCACCTTCCCGCGAGTTAAGCAACGTACTGCTGACCAAACCTGGCAGCACGATCGTCAAATACATCGAAAAGGCGATGATCTACGGCGAGCGATATGCCGTGGTGCGCTATCCGGGCAGTAACAGGCCCTATGTCCACAAGATGGACGGCATTGTCTTCACCGCCCCTACCTCGATCAAAGACACGCCGGTCTTCGGTTATTTCACTGCCGTTGCGAGTGCCCGACACGCCCAAGCGCAGTCAAAGGCTGATCGTGACATAGCCAGCAATGTCATGGCTCAGCTTGGAAAACTCCCAGCCATCGCCAGCACTGCCTTGCAAGCCTATTGCACCGGGCGCAACAGCACGCTCGCCCCAGGTCAGGGGCTCATTTATCCGTTCGGACTGAACGACAGCCAGTATCAGGCAGTCGAGCGGGCGTTCAGCGCACAAATCAGCGTGATCGAAGGCCCACCGGGAACCGGCAAGACCCAGACCATCCTCAACATCCTCGCCAATATCCTGTTGCGCGGGCAGACGGTAGCGGTTCTGTCCAACAACAATGCGGCAGTTGCAAACGTCTACGAAAAGCTGGAGAAATGCGGACTGGACTACCTGGTAGCCAAGCTCGGCAACAAGGATAACCGCGAGGCCTTCTTCGCCAACCTGCCTGCGTGGCCCTCCTGCGTGCCCGGGCCGGCACCGTCCCTGGAAGAAATCCAGGCCTTGCTGGCCCGCCTGAAGCAGCACCTGCAAGACCACAACCGGGCGGCACAACTTCAGATCGAACTGGACGAGTTGGCCATCGAGCGGCGCTATCTGCAGCAGTGGCAGGCAGAAAACGGTGTGCAGGTCACAGGTTCGTTGGACAAATACGGGCTGACCCCACGTAAGACTACCGACCTCATGGCTTACCTGGCGCACCTTGGCGAGCAGCGCGTTAAGCTCAAGGACCGTGTCGAGCTGCTATTCAAGTTCAGAGTCTTTCGCACTAAACCGTTCGCCGAGGGCGAAGCGCGCATGGCCGCGTTTCATGCCCTGCAGATGCATTACTACGACAAGTCGCTTAAGGACAAGGAAGCTGAGCTGCGGACGTGCCGTGAATCCTTGGTGCGCGCAAATTTCACGGCTTTGCTCAAAGAGCTGACAACCGCATCGATGCACCATCTGAAGCAGCATTTGCAAGCCCAGGTAGCGCCGCGAGGCAGCTTCGATGCCAAAACCTACCGCATGAATTTTGATGCCTTCGTGCAGCGTTTCCCTATCCTGTGCAGCGGCACGCACTCCATCGTCAACTCGATCGCGCCGGGGGCGATCCTCGACTACGTGATCATCGACGAAGCGTCCTTGCAGGACATCGTGCCGGGTATCCTGCCACTTGGCTGCGCCAAGAACCTGATCGTCGTCGGCGACAATCGCCAGTTACCGCACATCCCTGTCAAACTGGGGCTTCAGGCGCCGGCCGAGGCCTACGATTGCGAGCACTACAGCCTGCTGGATTCGTGTATTGCCGTGTTCCAGGACGCACTGCCAAGGACGCTGTTGAAGGAGCATTACCGCTGTCACCCCAGGATCATCCAGTTCTGCAACCAGCAGTTCTATGGCAACGCACTGGTGCCGATGACCGTAGATGACGGCGGGGAACCTCTGCGCCTTGTAGTGACCTCCAAGGGCAACCACGCACGCAAAAACACCAACCTTCGGGAGTTGGAGTCCTTGCTGAAGGTGCTCGAAGACGAAGGGCAGTCCGTAGCAGTGGACGGTGAAGGCCGCGGTTACATCGCCCCGTTCCGGGCACAGGTGAGCCTCTCCGACACGCACCTGCCCGCGGACTTCGTCAATGACACCGTGCACAAGTTCCAGGGGCGCGAGTGCGACGAGATCGTCTTCTCTACCGTGCTGGACAAAAAGCGCTACAACCAGGCGCAAAGGCGCCTGGATTTCGTCGACGACCCGCGGATGATCAACGTGGCGGTGTCACGAGCTAAACATCGCTTCACCCTGGTGACCGGTGACGAGGTGTTTACCGACAACAATGGCCACATCGCCGCGCTCATCCGCTATATCAGCTATTACGCGCAGGACCAGCAGATCGTGTGCGCGCCGGTGGTGTCGGCATTCGACTTGTTGTACCGCGAATACGACCAGTCCCTGACACGTCTGAACGCCCGTCTTCGCCCTGAGGACTCACGTTATAAATCGGAGCAGATCGTGGCGCAGTTGCTGCGTGAAGCGCTGTCGGTCCCAGCGTGCCAGGGGTTGAAGTTCCACACGCAAATTCGACTGGAAAAGCTCGCATCGCCGAGTAACCCCAAGTGGACGGAAACCCAGCGGGCGTTCATGAGGCGCGCCAGTTGCGATTTCGTGATCTATTTCAAAGTGGGCAAGACCCCGATAGGGGTGATCGAGGTCGATGGCGGGTATCACGACCACCCCGTGCAGGCAGCTCGGGATGCCATGAAGAATGAGATTCTGGCTGGGTGTGGCATTCCCATTCTGCGGCTACGGACGGTCGAGAGTGATATTGAGCGCAGAGTTGGCGAGTTTCTTGGGAAGTGGACCAGGCCTGCCCCGGACGCATAGGCAGCACCGGGCTAAGGCTGGCAGTTGCACTGGCGAAGTCGGGCCATACGGCGCATTGCCTGTTTCGCGGGTAAACCCGCTTTCACAAAACATCACGGAACCAATCGAATGGTTCAACGTTAATGCCGGTCTGCCAGCTTGTTGGAGCCCTCCTTGTCGGCATTGGCTGCCGTTATTCCACCTCCCAGAGTAACAAGCACACTTCTCCCTGCTCACCATCGCTAAAGTGTTTTTTAGCGTCTGGCTCCGCCCAGAAGGGCATATCCTCAAACCAGTAAGCCCACTTGGCCTGAAGATCTGTTTCTACGTCGCTGCACAACAGCATCAACTGAACTTTCCGAACCCCTAGCCCAACGGCACCTTGGAGTTTTTCCCGGTCTTCTGTGATTTTGGTTTTCCATTTGTTTTGCGTATAGGCATGCACTAACGACGTTTCCACCAACCAAGCTGTACCGTCCTTCGCCCAAATCGCAATATCACCCAATTGGGCAGACGCGTGCCCAGTAAAGTGGGTCTTGTAGCCTGGTTTGGGACTACACTCGAATGCCCGAGCGGTGAACGCATTGAATTGTTCCCAGTTGAACCACTCTTCAAACGAGTAGCCGGTGCCTGCAAAGCGTGTTATGTCACGGGCCTTGGGACTAAAGTGGTCCTCCAGGATTTGAGCGAGATCTCCGAGGGTCATGTGCATCGTCCTTGTACTGCTAATGGGGAACCAGCCAGTGTGCGCCTTGGGGCGCCTGGTGGAATCAATGATCTGTTTTGTGAGGCGCGGCATACAGCCGCTTTCTCATCGTGTCGAATAGCATCAAGCCCAAAAAGATTAATGGCTGGCAGATCAGTTCCCCGCCGCTCCTCTCAATCGCGTGAGCCCAAGAATAGCTTCGCTCAGGTTGGTCGCGCCCTTGTTGCTTTGGGTCAGTACCACATCCACCTTGGTTCCGTCACGCTTGGCCAGCGTCAGCTTTTTATTCACCAGACCGCTGATGGAGACGTCGGCGATATCGGCAAGCGCCACGCGGTGCGACTCCTTGAATTGCAGATGCACATACACGTACTCAAGATCAACCAGTACCCCCTTGTCGCCAGAGCCGAACACCGTTTCGTCGAAGAAGAACACCACCTTGTCCTTGGCAATGTTCAGCGCGTTCTTGGATTCGAAGGCAAGGATCTTTTTCGCTGGCAAGTCCGGTGCCACGTAGAACTTGTGATCGGCGTTGGACCTGAAATCTTGGGCGGCGGCCGCCACTGTCAACCGGCAGCCGCTGTGTTCCGTGGCGTTTGGTAGTGCGGGTACGGCTGACAGCGCACTCGCCTGAGTCTCCCGCGCCACGATTTTCTCGATCACTTGCTCACAGTGTTCGTCGAAACGTTCATAACTGATGAATTGCGCATAGCGCTCGATGTCCGGTCGACTGGCGGTGAAGCTTTCCACCGTGCTGAGGTCGCACTGGCGCAATTGCTCCTGGATCAATGCTTGCTTTTCCTTGAGCAGGCCGCCCATGCCGAAGTACTTCACAACAGCATCGAGCCGCCCTCGATCACCGCCGAACTTACGTAGCAGGATCGGATAGATCCGCTCATTGTAGGGGTAAACACTGATCGCTTTGATCGCCGACGGCAGTACGTCATCGTCCGGGATCAGGCCTCTTTCAATATTCTCGGTAATCGCCTGGGACTTTCTGATCTCGTCCTTAGAGTAGCCATACAACGTCCCGGGCGATTCGGCATTTATGGCGTCGAGCGTCGCCAGGTAGGCAGCATTGACGATATTGCTGGCGCCAGTTGCGAAAGCCTTAACCGTTGCCGGCCTCTTGAAAATTTCGTCTTTCTTGAACGAATCACCGAGTGCGCTTACCCCTTTGGCCATCAGGTTGAATACGCCATGACCAATATTGGACATCAGGTTTTTCGCGTCGGCATCGTATACCGCCTTCTCTGAACCGTAACCCACCCACTGGCGGCGACCCCGACGACGATTGGTGCGATGCGCATCCATTTCGGCTGAGCGCTCGACGATGGCTTCGTATTGCTCGGCCAATACGCCGAAGTCTTCATCCCATGAGTCGTAGCGCTGCATGAACGCCTCGTAGAAGCGCTGTTCGTCGATATCGTAGATCCCGTGGGCCACGCTGAGCTTGATGCCTTGACCTATTGCCTGGGAGCGGATCTTGTCTGCTAGATCGTCGCCGCCTTCATACAGGCTATCCAGGTTAGAAAACAGATCGTAAAAGCTGGCATTGATTTTTTGCGACCATGTCGAGGCAATTGTCGAGAATGCTTGCCTGACCTGGTTTGTACCAAGCTTGCTCTGCGGTGTTTCGAGGGTATGGCCGTAGAGTTCAATCTTCTGAATGCTGGCATCCATTGCGTGTCACCGTTCCAAGAGCGCGGGTAGTAGCGAGGGGGAAAGCGCAGCTTTATCGAAGGTAAAGCGCTGCGCTCGATAAAAATAGCACAAGGCCACTATCTAATGCCTGCATTACCTTCCGCGTTCGACAGCAACCAAAGTCGTTGAAAGTCACGATTGGCGGGGGGGCATGAAGAAGCTAGTGACGCCAGCGGTCGGCACTGGCCAGCCAGCGCGATGCCCTGATCACCCAATCAACCGGCAGGCGCCCACTTCTACACCTGTGGCCCGGCACCGCTGATGCTTGCTGTTCGAGGCCCACAGGCGGCTACTCCGGCCTGGCTATATCGGTCGGATGATCGGTATCCACCGCTGACGCTGAGTCGCGGGCAGACACTCAAGCCACGCCAAGTGAGCAATACTGACCTTTGAAATACAGCAAAGGCCGCGTTGCTACCGTATCTTGCAGGTTTAATGCTTTCACTTCCCCGACCACAATCAGGTGATCACCTGCAACGTGTTCGGCGCGGATTTCACAATCCAGCCAGTGCAGGCTGCCGCCAATGATCGGATTGCCCAACGGCGACGTCTGCCATGCGATGTTGTGCCACTTGTCCGTCCCTCGCCGAGCAAACTGGTTGGAAATCCCAGCCTGCTCACCCGAGAGGATATTGACCGCGAAGCGACCTGCCTGGCGGATTTTGGGGTAGCTCGCCGAACTGGCCATGACGCTGAATGACACCAGTGGTGGGCTCATCGACACGCTGTAGAACGACTGGCAGGTGAAACCGATGGGTTCGCCATCAACCTGTGATGTGATCACGGTGATACCAGAAGCGTAATGCCCGAGCGCTTCGCGAAAACGCGAGGGCTCAATAGCAACACTAGGAATTGACATGGAGGGACCTGACGATTAGGTGTCGCCTGAAAGTGGCAAGCCTGCTTGCTTGCCACTTCAGGCACTGGCTCAGCGCTGGTTTGCGAGTTCTCTGCGCACGATTTCTGCGCCTGCACTCAACGCATTGAGCTTGCCACTGGCAATGCGACGGGGCAGGGGCGCCATGCCGCAGTTGGTGCACGGGTAGAGCTTGTCGGCATCTACGAACTGGAGGGCTTTGCGCAGCGTGTTGGCGACTTCCTCAGGTGTTTCAATCGCGTGGTTCGCCACGTCGATGGCCCCTACCATCACTTTCTTGCCACGGATGAGCTCGATCAGTTCCATGGGCACGTGCGAGTTGTGGCATTCCAACGAGACGATGTCGATACTGGACTTCTGCAGCTTGGGGAACGCCTCTTCATACTGGCGCCACTCTGACCCGAGGGTCTTTTTCCAATCGGTGTTGGCCTTGATGCCATAGCCGTAGCAGATGTGCACCGCCGTTTCACATTTCAGCCCTTCAATGGCCCGCTCCAGGGTGGCAACGCCCCAGTCGTTCACGTCGTCGAAGAAGACGTTGAATGCAGGCTCATCGAACTGGATGATATCGACGCCAGCGGCTTCCAGTTCTCTCGCTTCCTCGTTGAGGATCTTGGCAAATTCCCAGGCCAGTTTTTCGCGGCTTTTATAGTGGCTGTCATACAGCGTATCGATCATGGTCATGGGGCCAGGCAGCGCCCACTTGATCGGTTGCTGGGTTTGCTGGCGCAGGAACTTGGCGTCCTCGACAAACACCGGTTTTTGCCGAGCGACAGCGCCCACGACCGTCGGCACGCTGGCATCGTAGCGGTCCCGAATCCTGACGGTTTCACGCTTCTCGAAATCGACGCCACTGAGGTGTTCGATGAACGTCGTGACGAAGTGTTGGCGGGTTTGTTCACCGTCACTGACGATGTCAATGCCGGCCTGCTGTTGCTCGTGCAATGACAAGCGCAGCGCGTCGTGTTTGCCCTCGATCAATTCATCGCCCTGCAATTTCCAAGGGGACCAGAGTGTTTCGGGTTGGGCAAGCCAGACGGGTTTAGGCAGGCTGCCGGCAGTCGAAGTAGGTAGCAGTTTTTTCATGAAAGAAGAGACCTTGTAATTGGGGCACATCAACGCGCGTAGTGAGCGGACCACTGTTCAAGAACAGCGCGGTAAGGTTTGATGAAGTTCGCTTCGGCAAACGACCCCTGCTCGATAGCCAGCCGGCTGCGCTCTTCTCGGTCGTAAACGATTCGAGTGAGTGAATAATCCTGATGCTGCAGGCTTGGCTGATAGGTTTTTCCGGCAGCCGTATTGGCGTTGTAAATTTCAGGGCGATAAATTTTCTGGAAGGTGTCCATCGTGCTGATGGTGCTGATCAGTTCAAGGTTGGTGTAATCAGCAAGCAGGTCACCGGCGAAGTAAAAAGCCAAAGGGGCGACGCTGTTGGCAGGCATGAAGTAGCGAACCTTCAGCCCCATTTTCTTGAAGTACTCATCCGTCAGCGAATACTCATCCTGCCGATATTCAACGCCCAGCACCGGGTGCTGATTCTCGGTCCGGTGGTAGGTCTTGCTGCTGGAAACGCTTAGACAGATAACCGGTGGCTTGTCGAAGTGATTTTTGTAGGCGCTTGAATTGACGAAGCACTTGAACAGCTTGCCGTGCAGGTCGCCAAAATCAGCGGGTGTGCTGAACGTTGCCTGGCCTTTGTTATGCCCGAGCAGCAGCACACTGAAGTCATAGTCACGCACGTAGGAGGAAAAGTTGTTGCCGACCATGCCGTCAATGCGCGCATTGGTTTTTCGATCGACCACGGTCGTTTTGAGTATTTCAATCAAGGGCAGGGCAGGGGCATCACGTTCAGGGTCGACACACACCTCGGCAGAAATGATCTCGAGCTCTACCGTATAGCGATCACCCCTGGGATTGTCCCAGTGCGCCAGCGCATTGAAACGGTTGTCGATCATCCGCAAAGTGTTGCGCAGATTCTCTTGGCGACGCGTGCCCCGCGCGAGGTTGGCGAAGTTTGTCGTGGCGCGGGTATTGGCCGAGGGTTGATAGTGCTCATCGAAGCTGATGCGGCTGATGGCAAAGGTGAAGTCTTTGTTCATTGTGATCTGACACCCTGATTTCTGCGGGCCAGGTCCACTGTCGTGAGCCGTGTTGGCCTCCAGTGGCGCCCTGTCCTTGCAGTGGAAAATTCAATGCGGGGATTGTCAGAAAAAAACCGTCATGAGAAAAGCTCATTTTTCTTAAGTACAAATGCAATTTTATTCATGATCGCTTTTTGTACCCGTTATAGGCCGGGGCGCTCAAGCACGCTGACCTCAGTAGCTCCGCTGCGCTTGCGCACCAAATTGCCACACAGCACACCGATCTCGAACAACAGCCACATCGGCACGGCAAGCAGGGTCTGCGAGAAGATGTCCGGCGGGGTGAGGATCATGCCGACCACGAAGCAGCCGATGATCACGTAGGGGCGGATCTTCTTCAGGTACTGCACATCGACCACGCCGATCCACACCAGCAGCACCACCGCCACCGGGATCTCGAAGGCCACGCCGAAGGCGAAGAACAGGGTCATGACGAAGTCGAGGTAGTTGGCGATGTCGGTCATCATCGCCACGCCTGCCGGGGTGGCGGCGGCGAAGAACTTGAACATCAGCGGGAACACCAGGAAGTAGGCGAAGGCCATGCCGGCATAGAACAGGAAGATGCTCGACACCAGCAGCGGGATGGCGATGCGCTTTTCGTGGCGGTACAGCCCCGGTGCGATGAAACCCCAGATCTGCTGGAGGATGAATGGGATCGCCAGGAACAGCGAAACGATCATGGTCAGCTTGAACGGCGTCAGGAACGGCGAGGCCACGTCGGTGGCGATCATCGTCGCGTTGGCCGGCAAGTGGTCGCGCAGCGGCGCCGAGACCAGGGTGTAGATCTGCTGGGCGAAGGAGAACAGCCCGGCGAAGATCAGAAAGATCGCGGCCACGCAGCGCAGCAGGCGGGTGCGCAGTTCGGTCAGGTGCGAGACCAGCGGCATCGGCTGGTCGTCTTGCGGTTTTTCGCTCATGGGGCTCGCGGAGGTTGAGGCTGGTCGGGCGTGGCGGCGGCAGGCGGTGGCTGCAGGATGTGTTCGTTGTGCAACGGGCGGTCACCGGCGCCGATCTCGCGCTCGACCTCGTCTTTGAGGGCGTTGAAGCTGCGTTTCAAACGGCCGATCCACAGCCCTGCTGTGCGCGCGGCACCGGGCAGGCGCTCGGGGCCGAGTACCAGCAAGGCGACCAGGCCAACGAGCAGTAGCTCGGTAAAGCTGATGCCGAACATGGGTCAGCCTTTGTGCTGCGGGTCTTGGAGGGGCTGCGCAGTCGCTTGGGCAGGTGCGTTCTCTTCCTCGTGCATGGCTTTGCGAAAGCCCTTGATCGATTCGCCCAGGTCGCCGCCGAGGTTCTTCAGCTTCTTGGTGCCGAAGACCAGGATCACCACGGCCAACAGGACGATCCAGTGTTTCCAGTCAAAAATTCCCATGCTTCTCTCTGCTGTGATGCCGTTCAGGCAAGGTTGGGGGAGGCTGGCGCGCGAGGCGCCAGCCTGCCAGGTCAGGCTTCGAGGCCAGCTCTTGCCTGGCCGGTGCGCAGGGTGAAATTCACGCCCATCGAAAGCGCCGGCTGTGGCGGGTTCCAGTTAGGTTTCGGTGCGGCCAGCAGGAATTCGGTCAGCGGCTCGCTCTTGCCCGCCAGCATGTTGGCCAGCAGGGTGCCAGTGGCGGTGCCGCGCACGGTGCCCAGGCCATTGCAGGCCAGCGCGCCATACACGTTCTCACGCAGCTCGCCGAAGAAGCCGGCACCGTTGCGGGTCATCCCCAGACCACCGCCCCAGGTGTGCTCGAACTGCACGTCGGTCAGCGTTGGGAAGCGACGCTCGAACGACAGGCGGTGGGCGGCACGGACCTTGTTGGTGTAGCCATCCTTGGAGCGGCCGTCGGGGTTGAAGCTGAAGCTGTTGCGCACCAGGATGCGGTTGTCGTGGGTACGACGCAGGGTCGAACCGAACGGGTCGGCCGGGATCACGCCCCAGAATTCCTGGCCGCCGATGCTGGCCTGTTCGGCCGGGGTCAGCGGGCGAGTCAGGCTGCCGTAGGTGAAGATCGGCAGCATACGGTTCTGCAGGAAGCCGAAATGTTGACCGAAGTGGTTGTTGCCGAGAATCAGCTTGTCGGCAGTGATGCGGCCGGTCGGATGATGCAGCACGATTTTCTGGCCATAGTCGACGGCGGTGATCACCGTGTCTTCGTACAGCGTGACGTTCTCTGGCAGGCTGTCGGCCAGGCCTTTGACCAGTGCCGAAGGCTGAACCAGCATGGTGCCTGGGGTGTACAGCGCCTTGCGGTAGAACGAGGTGCCGATGTGGTCTTTCAGCTCGTTGCCTTCAATCAGCTCGACCTTTTCGCCCAGGGCTTCCAGGCCGCCACGGTAGGCATTGAGCACCGCGATGCCTTTGTCCTCGATGGCTGCCTGGTACTTGCCGGAGTGGCGCAGGTGGGCGTCGACGATGTTGTGTTCGGCCACCAGGTCGCGAAGGATGCCTTGGCCGCGCTGGTTCAGGTGCAGGATGTTCTTGGCGTTGGCCTTGTCACCGATGTAGTCCGGCGCGCCGATGTCGTGGGGCACGTCGATCAGGAAACCGGCATTACGGCCGGAGGTACCGAAGCCGACCTGCTGTGCTTCAACCAGGATCACCTTGTCCTGAGGGAAGTTCAGCGCCAGCTGGCGTGCAGCGGCAAGGCCGGTGAAGCCCGCACCGATCACCACCCATGGTGCCTGGTCATCACCGACCAGCGGTGCCTTCGGCTGACGCACGCGGCTGGTGTGGAACCAGCCTGGGGAGGAGTCGTCACGTGGCAGCGCATCGACGCGCACCAGCGAAGCCGGGTCGGCCGGGATTCCGTCATTGAGCAGCGCAGTGGCGCCACCGGCTGCGACAACACCGGCGCCAACGCCGGCCCCGATAAGTACTTTCCTGCGGGTAACTGCCATTTACATCCATCTCAGTCAAAGTGTTGGGTGACACGGCCGGGTGCGGTTTCAGCGTTCGCCCGGCACAGGCTCGTGGGGCAAGCCCACACGTCGCATTGCGTCTGAAGCTAAAATACAATGTGTATACAGATTGTATGATCGCATCGAGGGTGCGTCAATCTGCCTCGCTGAGAAGGCGCGTGCCGATAGCCATCACTCGCCGCTAACAAACGTCGTCCCAAACCGACGAGGTACTCAAACCAAGGGTTTCAGGCCTCCGCATGATTTTATTCAAAAGCAATGATGGCAAGTTGACTCTCCCCTTAAGGGGAGACTTTAGACTTCCGGCCCTCGATAGATTTGGCCCGAAAACAGCTTTTTTGGCCTATCAACTTCATTCATTCAATGCTGCTTTTATAGGGAAATAATCAGTGAACAATCCGTTGGAATTGGACAGCGTTATCAGCAGTACACGAGAGATTCTTGCGCAGTTGCTGGTGATGGACAGCGGCGACGTGGCAGAGCACAGCAGTATCGTTGACGACCTCAGCGCCGACTCACTGGACATCGTCGACCTGAACTTCCAGCTGGGCCGTCACTACGGTTGTACCCTGCCGAAAACCAGCGTGCTGGATCACGCGGTAGCAGTATTCGGCGACGCTAGCCGACTTGTCGAAAAAGGCCGTATCACGCAGGAAGGCGTGGCCTTGCTGGAACAAAGCCTCAGCGCTTATGCGCCGGGCCAGCTGCGCGCGGGTATGCAGCCGGGCGATGTCTTCGCGGCCACCACCGTGCGTAACTGGGCGCAGCAATGCCATAACATTTTCAACTACCTCCCCGAGGCCTGCCCTGAGTGCGGCGCGGTCCACGCCCAGCTCAATGAACGCCAGCAAGTGGTATGTGGCGGTTGCAGTGCTCGCCTGACCCCTTTGGACGGTGACTCGATCTCGCGTCTGTTGGTTGAGCAGTACGCGGCCACCCAGTTGAAAGCCTCGGCGTAGGGGTTGCCTTGATGCGGGCCCGAGAGGTTCTGGTCACCGGCTATGGTCTGGTGGCTCCCACGGCGCTGGATGCAGCCTCGCTGTTCACGACGATCAGCGAAAAGCGTTCCTGCATTCGCCAGCACCCGGCGTTTGTCGAGCTGGGGTTTGCGAACCCGGCCGCCGGATTTATCGATGAGCAACAATGGCAGGTCATCGCGGCGGCTTTCCCAGGCGATCTGCGCACCACCTCGCGCCAGGAATGGCTGGCGCATTACGTGGCCCGTCAGGCGCTGGCCCATGCCGGGTTGGCCGACGGCGCATTTTCCCGGGTCGCCAGCGGCATTTTTGTCGGGGCCAACAAACATTGCGTGAGCGGTGATTTGCAGGACGCCAGCCGTTACATGGACGATCAGGGGCGAGTCGATCTCGACCGCTATCTGGATAACCACACCCTCAGCGGTGGGGCGTTCGCTCGGCGGGTCGATCAGCAAACCCGCCATCTCGCCGAATGGCTGGATGTGCGTGACCATATTTCCACACATTCCGATGCCTGTGCCGCCGGCACCATGGCCATTGGCAGCGCCTATCGAGCGATCGCCCGGGGCGAGATCGAACTGGCGTTGTGTGGCGCGGTGGAGTTGATGGCCCATGAATTGTCCTACTACAGCTTTGATGGGCTGGGCGCACTCTGCCAGCGAGTGGATTTATCCCCACAAGAACAGAGCCGGCCTTTTATGCCGGACCGCTGCGGTTTTGTGCTGAGTGAAGGGGCGGCGCTGTTGGTGCTGGAATCCCGCGAGCATGCCGAGCGTCGCCAGGCCTGTTCGCGGGGGCAAGTGCTGGGTTACGCGAACCTGTGCGAGGCAGAAAAAATCACCTCCAGCAGTCGCGACGGTAGCAAGTACGCCGCCTGCATGGCGGCGGCCCTGGCCGATGCCGAACTGACCCGTGCGGCTGTGGACCATGTGAATGTTCACGGTACGTCGACCCAGGCCAATGACCGTTGTGAGGCTCTGGGCCTGGCGCAGGTTTTCGGCGAAACGCTGGAGCAGATGACGTTCACCGCCAACAAATCTGCCGTTGGGCATTCGTTGGCCGGCAGTGGAGCCATTGAGGCGGTGCTGTCGTTGATGAGCATTCAGTTGGGCGTGGCCTTGCCGACCCTCAACTATCAGCCGGAAAAGTCCGAATTTCCGAAGTTGAAATTCCTTTGCGAACCGTTGCAGCAACGGATCAATGTCGTGCTCTCCAACTCATTTGGGTTTGGTGGCGTGAACAGTTCGTTGGTGCTGGGCAGGGCATGAAATGACCAGATCCAATTCAACTGCCGTTTACATCACCGCTGCGTCGGTACTCAACGCCGCTGGTACCGAATGTGCGTCTCGTGACAGTCAACCTCAGGCCGCGCAACCGCTGGATTTCGACCCCGCACGCCTGGCCCATTGTGTCGTAGCGCCCGCCTTGCCGGCCGGTGTGTACGACCGCAAGTTGTCCCGCAGCCTTGAGCCTCAGGGCGCGCGCCTGCTGTATTGCGCCGGTCGTCTCGCCGAGACCTTGCGTGGGCAGGAGCTGCCCGACGAGCGGATCGCATTGACTGCTGCCATTCCGGAAGTGGATGGCCCGAGCTCGTGCTGGGATGCAGTGCAGGCCATTGGCGCACAACCGGCGGATCTGTTGGCGCAATTCTTTGCCCACACACCGCCGCTGCATGCGCTGATGATGCTCAACAGCAGCGTCATGGCACACGCGGCTGAGGCCTTGCGTTGCAAGGGGCCCATGGGCGGTTTCTGCTCCCAGGGCAATGCGGGGCTGGATGCCTTGATGGAGGCCGTCGCCCATCTTGGCGAAGGCCGTGCCGATGCTGCCGTCGTCGTCAGTAGCAGTCCGAACATCACCCCAGCGTTGTACCTGCGTGATGCTACTCACCCACCAGTCAACCCTGGCCCGTGGGTTTTTGGCGAAGGTGCTGCGGCACTATTGCTGACGACCAACCCAGGCAGCGGTGCTCAGTCTGCGTTGCGCATTGCAGGGTTTGCCCGTGGTTACAGCGCGCAACCCGAGCGTGGGCTGGCGGTTGGTCGCGACGTCATTGAGCGTGCTTTGAGCAATGAAAAACTGTGCCTCAGCGATGTCGGGCAAGTCGTCGCCGACCCACAGGATCCGCAAATAGCCGCGCTGTTCACCCTGTCGGGGCACACCCTCAAACACTCTAAGGCGTTGGTAGGTGACTTGGGCGCCAGCGCCTTGCTCACCGAAATCGCTGTGACCTGGGCACTGGATTCCGGCCGGTACACGCTGTTGCTTGAACACAGCCGAAGCGGGCATTGGGGCGCGGTGCTGCTGGCCAGAGCGTCGTCGGGCACAGAGACAATGGAGAATTACCCATGAGCCCCACACGGATCGTGATCACGGGCATGGGCGCCGTCACCGGTTTCGGTTTCGAGTGGCAGTCCATGTGGCAAAAAATGTTGGCCGGCGAGCACTGCATTCGGCCATGGCAACCGGAAGGCGTCGAGGCGGGCTCGTTCCCCGTGCGTTACGCGGCGCCCGTGGATATGGGCTTGATGCCCGCACATTTGAAAGACCATCCGGCCTGGGGTTTGTCGCTGGAAAAGCGCACTCGCTTTGGTTGGATTGCGGCCACCCAAGCCATTGCCGACAGTGGCCTGAGCCCCGAACAGTTGCGCGGCGCGGCGGTATTGTCAGCGTCCGGCGCACCCGCTCATCGTTTGCAGGACATGCTGCTCAGCCTGGCGGACAATCCGGCACAGGCGCCGTCCTGGGCTCAATTGATGGCACGACAAGCGCAGGTCGATCCTGACAGTTCGCTGTGTCAGAGCAACGACCGCCTTGCGCGGGTGATTGCCGATGGCATCGGCAGTGAAGGCCCGGTGATCAATATCAGCAGCGCTTGCGCAGGAGCATCTCAGGCCATCGGCAATGCATTTCAGATGATCCGCCGCGGCGAGGTCGAGGTGGCCATTGCCGGGGGCGCCGATTCGGTGCTGAGCCTGGACACCATGACCGCGCTGTATCTGCTCGGTGCCGCCAGCAGCGAACAGCGTTGGGGCACCGAACTGTGTCGGCCGTTCGATCTCCACCGCAGTGGCTTGATCGCGGGTGAAGGCGGTGGTTTCGTCGTGCTCGAAACCCTCAAACGGGCGCTTGCCCGAGGGGCCACACCGTACGCTGAAGTGCTGGGTTACGGCAGTAGCCTGGATGCCTACAAAATCACCGCACCCGACCCGCAGGGCCGGGGAGCGGTGCTGGCGATGCAGGCGGCCCTGACGGATGCGGGCCTTGCGCCGCAACAGATTGATTTGATCAATGCCCATGGTACGTCGACACCGCTCAACGATGCTGCCGAAACCCTGGCGATCAAGACCGTATTTGCCGAGCGCGAAGGCTATCGGCGGCTGCTGGTGACGGCCAATAAATCCCAGTTCGGCCACCTGATTGCGGCCGCCGGAGCCCCGGAATTCATGCTCACGGCCCTGGCCTGCCGGGATGACCGGGTCACTCCAACCCTGAACCTGCATGATGCCGACGAACAATGCGACCTCGACTACTGTGCCCATCAAGCGGTCACGCGCAAGGTCGATGTCGCCCTGAGTAACTCCTTTGGTTTCGGCGGCCTCAACACGTCGTTGGCGCTGGGCAAATACCGGGAGGCGCTGCGATGAAACAGGCGGTCGCGATTGCCGGTGCGGGTTGCGTGTTGCCCAGCGGCTGGGGTGTCGAGTCTTTTTGGGCGGCCGCGAACGCAGGGCGCAGTGCAATCACGGCGCTGAACGCCCGGCGGTTTTGCAGCGAACGCGTGGTGGCGTTCGGGCAAATTCAGGATCAGGACCACCAACGCTGCCGGCAAGACCTTGCGCAAAACCTTCAGCGTTACTGCACGCCGGCAGTGATCTGGGGTGTTAGCGCGGTGCGTCAGGCGTTGGAAGAAGCAGGCCTGGCCGAAGAGCAGTCGGATGTCCGTTTCGGTTTGTATTGCTGCCAGGGCGGCTATACCCATCCGTCCCTGGAATCCTATGCCGAGTTGTTGCACGGCTGTCGGCAGGACAGCGTCGCCGACATGGCGGCGTTCGCCAAACGGATCCTGCAAGACCGTGCCCAGGACCCTTTTTTGGTGCTCAAAGGCTTGAGCAACTGCTTGCTGGGTGTCACCAGCCTGGCGCTGAAGTTGGTGGGTGAGTGCAACGCCTATATGCAAGGTGTCGCCGGCAACCTGGCAGCCTTGCGTGAGGCTACGGCCGCTTTGCAGGACGGTCGAATTGACGCGGCAATCATTGTCGGTGCGGGCAGCGAACTGGATGCGCTGGCGCTGTCCGGGTTGGTCCAGGCGGGCGTCATCGGCGCAAACGGCTCGAACACTTTGCTGCCTTTTGACCTTCGGGGCACCGGCGGCATTGCCGGGGAGGGCGCGGCAGCCTTGGTGCTGCGTCGGCGTAAAGACCTGCCGGCCGGTCCTCAGGCGTGCCTCGCCGACATGACGGCCCATGCCACCCTCGATCGCTTGAGCCTGCCAGACAGCCCAACCGATGTGCTGGTATGCAGCGGCACCGGTGATGCACACAAAGACCGCGTGTTATGCCAGACGCTGGCCCTTGCGCGGGCGTCGCACATTACCAGTGGGTTGGCGATCAACGGCATTCTCAGCGCCGCGCCGAGCCTGGTGGATCTGATCCTGGCGCGCTGCACATTGCAGGCGCAAAGCGTGCCGCCGATTGCCGGTTTGCAGCAGCCGGTGGCCAACCTGCCGTTTATTCAGGGTGCGCCTCACCCCGCGAGCCTTGCTCATTGCCTGGTGCTGAACCGCGACGACAACGGATTCAGTGCGGCCTTTCAAGTGCTCTACAGCGCAAAGGTCACTCAAGACTGACGCTGACGACCGCCTCTTAATTATGTTCAAGGGATATGACTTTCATGGATTATCGCGATTTCGTTCGGCCAAAATTCGTCGGCCTGCTGCAGGCACTGGGCCTGGAATGTGAGTTTCAGCGCGCCCTCGGTAGCCAGTTGTTCTACCGCAACCCCAAGGGCGACATGGTCACGGTCACCGACTTTCTCGGTGGTTACGGTGCGGCACTGTTCGGCCACAACGACCCGCAGTTTGTCGATCAGCTATGTGCGCTGCTGCGCAGCGACGTCCCGTTCAACGCACAAATGTCGATCCGCGGTGCCGCCGGGCAATTGGGGCGAGCGCTCAGCGACGCCTTCAATCGCGAACTGAAGAACACCGAACGTTATATTTCGACCTTCTCCAACAGCGGTGCGGAGGCGGTTGAAATTGCCGTCAAGCATGCGGAGTTCCGTCGCCAGAAGAACCTGCAAAAGCAGTTCGACGACATCGATTTCACCCTGGCCAGCCTGACCGCCAGCGATCGTGCTTACCGAGAGCTGGATGTGGCCGACCTCGACCTGCCTGCGGGTATCCTACCGGCCACTTTGAACAGCGTGACCCTGCGTCAAGTGGTTGAAGCCGTTCGCCAACACAACCTTGCGCAGTTGCACATCGAACCCGTATTTGTCGCCCTGCGCGGCAGCTTCCACGGCAAATTGGTCAATACCGTGCAACTGACCTATGGCCGTCAGTACCGGGCGCCGTTTTCCCGTTTTGGCCTGAACGTCGAGTTCATCGACCCACATCAGCCTCACCAGTTGCAGGAATTGCCTGCCCGGCACACGCACCATTGGTTGAGCTTGCAATGGGATGGCGAACACCTGAACGTGCTGCAACTGCCGTTCAGTGCGATTACCGCTGTGTTGATGGAGCCGATTCAGGGCGAAGGCGGTATCAACGAGTTCGCGCCCGAGTTCTATCTGGGGCTGCGCAAGCTGTGTAACGAGCAACAATGCCCGCTGGTCATCGATGAAGTGCAGTCGGGGTTTGGTCGTGCCGGGACGTTTCTTGCCAGCAGCCAGTTCAACCTGCAAGGCGACTATTACTGCCTGTCCAAGGCCCTCGGCGGCGGCTTGATGAAAATCGCCGCGACGGTGATCCGCAGCAGCCACTACGAAGGCGAGTTCAGCTACATCCACAGCTCGACCTTCGCCGAGGACGATGCGTCCTGCCATATCGCGCTGTCGGCATTGCAACGGTTGTTCGCCAATGATGACGCGATGCTCAAAGACATACGCAGTAAAGGCGCCTACCTCAAAGCCTCGCTCAATGAGCTGAAGACGGCCTATCCGGATGTGATCGCCGATGTGCGCGGGCGTGGGTTGCTGGTGGGTTTCGAATTACATGACTTGAGTGTCAGCAGCTCGCTGGTTCAGGCGTCGGCCCAATACAACGATGCTTTGGGTTACTTGATTGCCGGTTACCTGTTGCAGTTCGAAGCGTTGCGGGTAGCCCCGTCGGGCAGCAACTCCAACGTGATTCGCCTGGAGCCGCCAGCCTGTATCACCCTGGCCGAAATCGACGGGCTGATCGGTGCCCTGCAACGGGTCTGCGACATGCTGCGCCGAGGCGATGCGTTTCCGTTGGCGGCGGGTATCTGCGCGGACTCGATTTCCGCAGTACCCTCCCGTCAGGACGATTTTCGGGTGGCCGAGCCCGTTGAAAAAGCCGAAGCCCAGGTCGAAGTCGTCGCTCGGGTAGCGTTCATCAATCACCTGATCGATGCCGATATCCTCGGTGATGTAGATCCCTCGCTGGGGGCTCTGAGCCCGGAACAAAAGCGCACGTTCATCAACCGCACCAAGCCTGAACGCCGTGCTGCGCCAGTCGGCCCGGTGATCATTCGGTCGCGCCTCGGCATGGCGGTGGAGTTCACGCTGTACCCGTTGTGCATGGATTCGGATGCCATGGCCGAGTACATCCTCAGCGGTGACCTGGACACCATTCGCGACGAAGTCGGCAGACGTGTCACCGATGCCCGCGCCGATGGCTGCACTATCGCCGGCCTCGGGATGTACACCTCGATCGTCACCAACAATTGCCAGGCGCTGAAGGTTGCCGACATGGCACTGACGTCCGGCAATGCCCTGACCATCGGCATGGGGCTTGAAGCCATCGAGCAAGGCTGCGTGCAGCAAGGTCTGGCATTGCACGAGCAAACCGCTGCCGTTGTCGGTGCCGCCGGTAACGTTGCCTCGACCTATGCCTCGGTGCTGTCCGCCACCGTCGATCACCTGATTCTGATTGGCAGCGGTCGTGACGGCTCGGTTCGGCGCCTGGAGAAAACTGCCCAACTGATTTATGCCGATGCGGCCCGCTCGATCTTCAAGGGCACAGCCGAACACGACCGGTTGGCGCAGCGACTGCTGACCATTGAGGGTTTTCGTGGCTTGTTGCATTCACATGGACAAAAAGCCGACCTCGGTTTGCAAATCGCCCGTCTGGTGGATGAGCGCCTGGGCGCCAACGCTTTCATCACTGTCACCAACGATCTCGACGCGCTCAAGGGCGCACGGATCATCCTGTGTGCGGCCAATGCGCCTCAGCCATTTCTCGGCGCCGACCATTTCGCCGAGCGCAGCGTGATTTGCGATATCGCCGTGCCGCTGAACGTCCATCAAGACCTGCCGAGCCAACGCGAAGACGTGCTCTATATGCACGGTGGCATTGTCCAGACGCCTTTCGACGACGGCCTGGCGCCCAACGTGCGGGCTTACCTGAAAAAAGGTCAGCTGTATGCGTGCATGGCCGAGTCGGTGTTGATGGGTTTGTCCGGCATGAGCCAGCACGGCTCCTACGGCGATATCAGCCGCGAGCAGGTGCAGCAGGTCCGCGCATTGGCCGCGAGCCACGGCTTCACCCTCGCGCAATTCAAAACTCAAAACTCACTTTAAGGAGCGGTCATGACCCACAAAATAGCTGTCGTGACCGGCGGCAGTCGCGGCATCGGCAAGTCCATCGTGCTGGCCCTGGCCGATGCCGGTTATCAGGTGGCCTTCAGTTATGTCCGTGACAAGGCGTCTGCCGCTGCCTTGCAAGCGCAGGTAGAAGGGTTCGGCCGGGAGTGCCTGGCCGTGCAGTGTGATATCAAAGATGCGCAGAGCATTCAGGCGTTTTTTGAACGGGTCGAGCAGCGTTTCGAACGTATTGACTTGTTGGTCAACAACGCCGGTATTACCCGTGACGGTTTGCTTGCCACGCTGTCGTTGAACGACATCACCGAGGTCATCCAGACCAACCTGATCGGCACGTTATTGTGCTGTCAGCAGGTGCTGCCCTGCATGATGCGTCAGCGCAGCGGGTGCATTGTAAATCTCAGTTCGGTGGCCGCGCAAAAGCCCGGCAAGGGCCAGAGCAACTATGCCGCGGCCAAGGGCGGTGTAGAAGCATTGACGCGTGCACTGGCGGTGGAACTGGCACCGCGCAACATCCGGGTCAACGCGGTAGCGCCCGGTATCGTCAGCACCGACATGAGTGAAGCTCTGGTCGGGGCCCATGAGCAGGAAATCCAGTTGCGGCTGTTGATCAAACGGTTCGCCCGGCCTGAAGAAATTGCCGACGCGGTGCTGTACTTGGCTGAACGCGGCCTGTACGTCACGGGCGAAGTCTTGTCCGTCAACGGCGGGTTGAAAATGCTATGAGCCAGGCGCGCACGATTGTAATTACCGGCGCGGCCAATGGAATTGGCCGCGCCGTTGCGGAAAGTTTTGCAGCCCAGACGGAGCACCTTTTGATCTTGCTGGATCTGGATTTGGCAACCTTGCAGGGGTGGGTCGCCGAGGGCGAATTTGCCGCTCGCATCGAAACCCATCAAGCGAACATCGCCGATCTCCCCAGCCTGCAACTTCTGTTCAAGGGCCTGGCCAACCGGGTCGGCTTTATCGATGTGCTGGTCAACAGCGCCGGGGTCTGCGACGAGAACGAACCCGAAGATCTCGACAACTGGCACAAGGTGATTTCGATCAATCTCAACGGCACCTTCTACGTCACCTCGTTGTGCCTGCCATTGATGGCGGAAGGTGGACGAATCGTCAACATGTCGTCGATCCTCGGCCGAGCGGGGAAGGTCCGCAACACGGCTTACTGCGCCTCCAAGCACGGCATCATCGGCATGACCAAAGCCTTGGCACTGGACCTGGCGCCACGGCGAATCACCGTCAATGCCATTCTGCCCGCCTGGATCGACACGCCGATGCTGCAAGGCGAATTGGCGGCTCAAGCGCGCATTGCCGGAATCACCCAGGAGCAAATCCTGCGCAATGCCAAGAAGAAGTTGCCCCTGCGGCGCTTCATTCAGGGCGACGAAGTGGCGGCCATGGTCCGCTATCTGGCGAGCCCGCAGGCGAGTGGCGTCACGGCGCAAAGCCTGATGATCGACGGCGGTGCCGGGTTGGGAATGTAGCCATGGCTCGACTGGGATTGAATCGCGGCCTTTTGGCCGCGCTGGTCAGCCTCGGCTCGCCAGTGGCGATCGCCGAGTGGTTGCCGGAGCATCATGAAGCGGAGATCGGCGTTGCCACGGCCGTGCGTCTGCACGGTGACGACCAGGTCACGCAGAAGGCCGTGTACCTCAAGTTCAGCCTGGAGGATGCCTGGGACAGCGGCTACTACAAAGCCAAGGGCCGAGCCCGGTACGACTTCCGTTATGACGGCAACAACCCCTACAGCGCGCAAGCCCGGGACGATTACCGGGCGAGCGCCGATTGGCGGCACCTTTACCTGGGATTCTACGTCGGTGACGGAGAGCTGACGGTGGGCTGGCAGCAGGTGGTGTGGGGGCGTGCAGATGAATTACGGGTGCTCGATCAGATCAACCCGCTGGATTATCGCGAGGGTGTGATCGGCCTGTTGGAAGACAGCCGCATCGCCGTGCCGATGATTCGCCTGGTGCAGCCGGTCGCCGAGTGGGAGCTGGAAGCGCTGGTGATCACTGAATTTGTGAAAAATCAGGCGCCGGCCGTCGGCAGCGAGTTCGATGCACCGATCTTTGCCACACCCGATCCGCAGATGTTTGTGGTCGATTCGCGTCCCGGTTATGACGGTCGCAGTGGCTTCGGTTACGGCGCCAGTGCCAACGGCCGGATCGGCCAGGTGGATGTCAGTTTCGTGGCCCTCAATGCCCGCCAACAGGACCCGGTTTACGCCGTCGAAGGCCAGGCCGAAGAGGGCCTGATTCGCCTCGAACGGCAATTTCCGCGCTACTCCATGGGTGGCGCCGGTGTGGCCATCGATGCCGGTCACAGCATCGTGGTACGCAGTGAAATCGCCTACTTCGACAATTGGCGCGTCTCCAATCCCTACCGCGCTCACGGCAGCGACCAGACGGCGATGACCAAGTCGCTGCTGGGCGTCGATTACCTGCTGCGCGACTGGCTGATCTCGACGCAGTGGCAACATCAGCGGCTGCTCGACTGGCAGCCCGGCATGGTCCAGGACAAACGCGACGACCTGTTCACTGTGTCTGCCGAAGGCTCGCAGTTCCAGGATCGCCTCAAGACCCGCCTGGTGTTCGGCATGTCGCCGCCCGCGCAGGACGACAGTTTCGTTCAGGGGATCTTCACCTACAAACCGGTGGACTGGCTCAAGTTGGGGCTCGAAGTCGATGTGTTCTTCGGCAAGCCCGACCGCCAGTTCGGTGCGTACGCCAACCGCGACCAGGTGCGCTTGTCTGCCGGTTATCTGTTCTAACCACACCGGTGCCGGTGTGCGAATCACTCAAACAATGAAAAGGAAATCGCCATGTTGCCCATCTTCAAGACTCTGACTGTCAGCGCATTGCTGCTGAGCGCCACTGCCTCTATGGCAGCTGAAATCCGCACGGCCGACGACATCATTCGCCAGGCCCGGGACCGCGATGACGGCAAGAGTTTCATGTCCCAGGTGTCCCTGATCTTGATCGACAAGCAAGGTAACAGCCGTATCCGCGAGTTCAGCTACCTGCAAAAGGATTACCCGGACAGCGACAAATTCACCATGTACTTCTCCGCGCCAAGTGATGTGCGTGACGTCGCCTTCCACATCGAAAACCCGCGCGAAGCCCTGGGCCTCGAAGACAGCCAATGGATGTATTTGCCGGTCAGCCGACAGACCCGGAGGATTTCCACCACCGACAAACGCGGGGCGTTCATGGGCAGCGACTACTCCTATGCCGACCTCGACAAAATTCGCGCTGATGACTATCGCCAAACACTGGTCGGCGAAGAGCAGTTGCAGGGCCGCGATTGTTACGTGATCGAACGTGAGCCGGCGACGCCTGCCGTGCTGGCCAAGACCGGTTACAACAAGCTCAAGGTCTGGATCGACAAGAAAAACTCACTGGTGCTGCGCCAGGACTTCTTTGATGTAAAAGGTGTGATGTTCAAGCAAATGCGCACCTTGAAGACTGAAACCATCGACCAGATCGACAGCATAACCCTCAGCGAAACCGAGGACTTCATCGCCGGTACGCGGTCTCAGCTGCGCTTCAACCAGTTGCAGTACAACGTCGCGCTGGACGACCGCCTGTTCACGCAGACCGCGATCAAGCGCGGGCTAAAAGTCGGTGACTTGCCGGAATACGCCGTGTCTGCCCGCTAAGCGCCGCCCTCGATTCATCTGGAACCTTTATTCATGGAAAGATACCTGAACTTCGTCGAGCGTTACGCGCGGGCGATTGTGTTTGTGTTGGTGGCAATCACCGCTTACTTCACCTACACCCTCGGCGCGTTGATGTCGGACACCAATCCGTATCTGCTCAAGGACACTCACCCGGCGCGCAAGACGATCATTGACTTGCAGCAGGAGTTCACCGGCACGTATGACTCGGTCATGGTGGCGCTGAGCAACCCCGAAAGTGTCTTCAACACCACCTCGTTGAACGCCCAGTTCGAGCTGTCGCAGGCCATGCGCCGGTTGATGCTGGCGAATGATGAGGACCGAGTCGAACTGCAGCGCATCGTCGGCCTGCACAGTGACGACCGCGATGCCCAGGGTTTGCTGGTGCAGATCCTCGCCGAGGGTTTTTCGCAGAACGATTACGCTGCTGCAAAAGCGTTGCGTGACCTCGGGATTGCCAGGCACTGGGACAGTCATGACCTGCAGTTCCTGAGCTTTCTGGCCGAACGGCTCAACCCGATCCAGGAAATGGCCTCGATGGCTGACCTGGAAAACATCAGCCTGAGCGCTGATGGTGAGTTGTGGATACACAAGACCCTGCACGCCCTGGACATGGACCCAAGCAAGGTCGAAGCGCAGATCATGGGCAATGAGCAGATGGTCGGTGGCGTCGTTTCGGCGGACAAGAAAGTTGCCATGATCGTCGCCGAACTGGGCACCAAACAGGACGACGCTCAGGCTCAGCTGCGTGCCTATCACCAGGTACGCGAGATCATTGCGAAGTACCAGGCCGCCCACCCGGAGTTCACCGATGAGGTGTTCATCGCCGGCATGCCGATATTCATTGCGGCCCAGCAGGAAATCATCGATCACGACCTGGCGATGTTGTTCCCGATCGTGTTCCTGTTGGTGACCTCCCTGCTGATTTTCTTCTTTCGTAAACCACTTGGCGTGGTGCTGCCGCTGTTCAATATCCTGTTCTGCACCATCTGGACCCTGGGCCTGATGGCGCTGTTCCGTGTGCCGATGGACTTGCTCACCAGTGTCTTGCCGGTATTCCTGTTCACTATCTGTTGTGCCGACGCGATCCACGTCATGGCCGAGTATTACGAACAGCTCAATTCGGGTAAGTCATTCCGCGAAGCCAACCGTGAAACCCAGCGCCTGATGGTCACGCCTGTAGTTCTGACAACGGTCACGACTATCGCGACGTTCATGATTTCCACCACCAACAACATTGTCAGCATTCGCAACTTTGGCGTGTTCATGTCCATCGGCCTGACGGCGGCATTGATCATCTCTTTGCTGCTGATTCCGGCGTGGATTTCAATCTGGGGCAAAGATGCCGTCCCGCGCAAAGTGCAGCGCAAAGAGTCGCTGATCTCCCACTATCTGGTGGTGTTCTGTGCCTGGCTGATTCGCTGGCGCAAGCCGGCATTGCTGGTGACCCTGCCGTTGTTGGCGATGATGGCGGTGTTGACGTTCAAGGTGGATATCGAAGACTCGGGCATTGCCTATTTCAAGAAGGACAGCCCAGTGCGGATGTCCGACGAGTTCATCAACCGGGCCGGAGTCGCGGGTACCTCGCCGGGCTGGATCGCCTTCGACACCAAGACTCCGCGTGGCGCGCTGACCACTGAAACCGTGCAGTTCCTCGAACGTCTGGACCAGTTCATCAAGGCCCAGCCGAACGTGAGTTACACCTATTCGGTGGCGACCTACATCAAGCGCATGAACCTCGTGCTCAACGACATGAACCCTGCTTTCCTGCGGGTACCGCAGGCGGTGGAGCAGGTGACGGTGGTCGATGATGCCGGGAAACCGGAAACCTTCGACGTCGACGGCAATTCGCTCATCGAACAGCACATCATGATGTTCGAGAACGGTGGCGGCACCGACTTGCAGAACGTGCTCAATGCCGATTACTCGAAGGCGGTGACGCTGTTCACCATGACGTCCTCCGTGGCGGGCGATTACCAGGCGATGCTCGACAAACTGGACGCCTGGCTGGTCATCAACAAACCCGCCAACCTGCAAGTCACCCATGCCGGTACGCCGTACATCTGGACCGGGGTATTGCAGGAAATCACCCAGGGCCAGGTGCTGAGCTTCTCGCTGGCATTGATGGCCGTGACCTTGATGATGATGTTCTGGCTCAAGTCAGTACGCCTGGGTATCCTCGGCATGCTGACGTTGCTGACCACGTCGGTGACGGTGTACGGCAGCATGTACCTGTTGGATATCGAGTTGAACATCGGCACCACCCTGGTGACGTTCCTGGTCGTGGGCGTCGTGGATTACGCCGTTCACCTGCTGTCACGGATCAAGATGCTGGTGCAGAAGGGTATCGAAATCGACGAGGCCATCCTGACCGCCATGCAGGGCGTCGGGCGCTCGACGGTGGTCAACGTCGTGATCTTCTCGATGGGCTTTGTCGCGCTGCTGTTCTCCGCCTACAAACCCGTCATTGACTTGGGCGTATTGGTGATACTGGCGCTGTCATCCAGCGGCTTCATGACCATTTTGTTGGTCACACTGATTTCGCCGTGGTTCTTTGCCTCGATTGTGCCGCAGCCAACGGTGCAACAGGGCGAGCAGCCGGGGGGTAAGCACGTGCCATGCTAAATTGCCGGGGCGCCTGCGTGCTGAAAAGGGCACGGGGCGCCATGGCCGTTCAGGGGCGGCGGTGCGGATTCACCGGGCTTTTTCCAGGTGCTCGAATTGGCATTGCATCTGAGCATCCTTGAGGCTTAGCTCAAACTCAACCAAGCCGTCATGCACTTGTTGCAGGGCCTGGATCTGTCCCTTCAATTCCTGTTTTTTGTTATCGATGGCCTGCATGGCCAGATCCCAGGGCAGCTCCTGGCCGCGATGATCCTGCAGAATGGCCTGCATTTCCTTGAGCTTGAAACCGAGTTGCTGAGCGCATTTGATGAAGGTCAGCAGCTCGACGCTTTGCTGGCTGTAGATGCGGTATTTGCCCTCGCGTTGCGGGGGAGGCAACAGGCCGATTTCTTCGTAATGTCGAATGCTTTTGACGGTGGTGCCCGACAGCTGGGCGGCTTTGCCGATGTACATGAAAATCCCTTTTTTGACGCATCAGAAGCGAAAAGATGTCGCGCGCTCGTACAGCCGCGCGACATCTTTGCACAAGCGTCAAGGGGCGGGAAGCCGGTTTGCCAAAGGAGTTACAGAAGGGAGACTCGGCAGGGCAGCATGGACACGGCCCAACCGCGGCCGGTCAGCTGCTGGCGACTGCCTGGACTTGTTTGAGCCAGGCTTCACGCTGTTCCGGCTTGGAGCCCAATACCGGACCGAAGGTCAGGGTTTTCAGGGGTTTTATGCCGCAGAACTCCAGGGTGGTCTTGCGCATTTGGTGCAGGCCCGGCATGCGATACACCCAGCGGTAGTACCATGGCGGGGTGTCCATGGTCACCAAAAGATGAGCCGTGCGGCCTTTGAGCAGCTTGTCGGGGAAGGGCGAACCCTTGCGGTACTTGAAGGCAAAACCGGGCAGAAACACACGATCGAAGAACCCCTTGAGCAACGCCGGAATGCCGCCCCACCAGATCGGGTATACCAATGTCAGGTGTTCGGCCCAGCTAATGTCGTTCTGTGCGTTGATCAAATCGGGCTCAAGCAACTGGATCTGGTTATAGCCAGCGTGCAAGACCGGATCGAAATCCAAGGTGTCCAGACGCAGCAGACGCACCTGATGGCCTGCTTGCGTGGCGGCCTCGACGTAGCGTTCGGTCACGGCGCCGCAAAAGCTGTCGTTCGAAGGGTGGCCGAGGATCACGAGCATACGTTTGCTCTTCATGACAAACTCCAGAAAATGAAGAGCCAAGGGTAAAGTCTGCCCCTAACGGTAGAGTCAAGCCTCGCAGGTTCACAACCCTCTGCCGTAACGCCTGGTCCAGCGCACCCTGATGGGCGCACGGTGTGATGCCGGTTCAACCCACGCATCCCTGAATTGGAAGGGCCTAGCGGTTGCGCACGGTATCCAGTGCAGGTAACCAGCCGTTACGTCCGCAGCGCTCACCCACGACTGAGTCCTGAGGTTCATGGAAGGTGGGGAGGCCGCAGCTGACGCAACAGTGCAGGCCAGCGGTCACTAGCCCGGGGCGGGGCACAGCGCCGCCGCCCACAGGAATTGCGTCAACTGTGCGCGGGTTAGCCGGCATCACCCCCCTGAACCGCCGCCCGAACCACTACCGCCTGCGCCGCCCGAACCTCCGGTTCCGCTACCGGTTCCTGAACCTGTACCTGTGCCTGGGCCCGTGCCAGTCCCTGTGCCGCTACTTCCCGAACCGCCCATCCCGCTGCCACTGCCCGAGCCATGGGTGGTGCCATCTCCGCCGGTATTGTCGGTGCCATTGCTACCGGTACCGCCCGACCCGGTACCCATTCCATCACCCGGCGTACCAGACCCGCTGGCGCCTCCGTTCATACGGCCATCGTCTTGCGTTTGTGTGCCAGGTGCGCGTTGATCGTTCATGTTGGTAGCCGCCAGCACGAGGGGGGCGCTTGTACCCAGGCACAGCGCCAGCAGCCATGTATGAGGCTTCGTTAGTTTCATGATGAATCTCCTTTTGCGGTGTATGCCTAGTGTTCGGCCAGGGGGAGGAGTGGGCCGTGCGATGCGGTCGACGGACGGGCCTGATTGGTCAGGCATCCATGATGTCGATGCCCATTCGAACAGGTGTCGAGCGATTCATTTGTAGCTGGGGGGCCAGCGAAGGGAACGTGTGACTGGCTTCGACCGTCGAAACTTCATCCCACTTTGATCAATCTAGGCAGCTACGCAGATGACCTTCATCGTCTGGTTCGCCATGCTCGGGGCGGTGTTGCTGCTGCTCGCGCTCTCATCCTCGTATCTTCGCTGGATTCCAGTAACCACTTCAGTGGTTTGCCTGGGGTTGGGAGTAGCCTTAGGGGCTTACGGCCTTGGCTTCCTGCATCTCGATATCGCCCAGGCCAGCAGCTGGATGGAGCACCTCACGGAAGTCGCGGTACTGTTTTCGCTGTTTTTCAGCGGGCTCAAGCTCAGACGATCCCTATCAAGTCGACGGTGGTGGCCGGCTTTTTGTCTGGCCGGCCCCGTCATGTTGATCTGCATTGGGGGCGTCAGCGCACTCCTTCATTACGGCTTCAGCCTCGGTTGGGGCGTTTCGGTACTGATTGGCGCCATTCTGGCTCCCACCGATCCGGTGCTGGCCACTCTGGTGCAGGTCGTTCATGCGCAGGACTATGATCCCGTGCGGTTCAGCCTATCGGGTGAAGCAGGCTTGAACGACGGCGTGGCGTTCCCGTTCGTCATCCTCGGACTGCTACTGATGCAGGATTCGGCGCCCGCCGAATGGTTAAGCGGATGGATAATGAAGGATGTGCTATGGGCGGTCAGCGCTGGCCTTTTGAGCGGCTATTGGATGGGGCGTGGGCTGGGTAAGCTGACGCTGTACCTGCGGATTCAACACCAAGACAGTACGGTCTCCCCTAATGATTACCTGGCCTTGGCATTGATCGCCATGGCCTATGTCGTCGCCGAAATGATCCAGGGCTACGGCTTCCTCGCCGTTTTCGCCGCAGGGTTGGGGTTGCGCCAGGCGGAGGTACACACCACGGGCGACGCGAGCGAGCCTGCCGAGCATCTCGTTCAACCCGTAGTGGGCCATCAGCATGTAGCGCCCGAGCATGCGGTGAAAGGGGACGTAGACCGCCTGGAGAAAACCCAGGTGGCTGCCGGCATCATGCTCGGTGACATGCTCGCTTTTGGCAGCCTTGTAGAGCGTGCGCTGGAGGTTTTTCTCGTGACATTACTCGGCGTGGTACTTCTGGAGCATTGGGACTATCGAGCCGTGATCGTTGCTGGGGTGTTGTTCGTGCTCATTCGTCCTGTCGCAGTCATGCTTATTCCAAGTAGGAGGCTGATCAACTTCAGGCAGCGGGCACTGCTTGGGTGGTTCGGAATTCGGGGTATAGGAAGCCTTTACTACCTTTTCTTCGCTCTAAACCATGGCCTTGCGACCGACGCGGCTGCGCAAGCCATCAACATGGTGCTGTCGGTGGTTGCGCTCAGCATCGTGGTACACGGCCTTACCGCGCAGCCCGTCCTGGCGCGATATAGTTTGGCCGGTTGCACCCGGATGCAGTCTGAGCCAGGCGCAAAGCCGCCTGCGTAGTGATTCGTTCGGCCAGCTCGTCAAACGTCCCAGCTTAGGCAGGAGTGTGCAGGTAGTGGCGATTATCCTCGTCTCCACGCTGGTTGGTCAGCAGTCCTCCACTGGCTGCTGGCTCTCCTGCAAGAGATGGGATGTCTCGTGAGGCCTAGTTATCTCAGGTGTTCGGCTCCAGCATCAAGCTCACATTTTCAGCGAGCGCTTGTAGTGTGAATGGTTTGGTCAGTAGCCTCATGCACGGGCCTAGAAAAGCCTCTCGGTCAGATGCAGCTTGGGCATAACCTGTCAGGAAGAGCACCGGGAGGTTGGGATATCTCTGCTGAGCGATCTCAGCCAATTGTCTACCGTTCATCCCTGGAAGCCCCACGTCGGTGACCAAGATGTCGACGCTCTCCATGGTTATGAGCACGTGCAGTGCCTCTTCGGCATCGCTTGCAACGAAAATTTCATAGCCCAATTCGGTGAGCACCTCCTGGTTCAGCATCCGGACCGAATGATCGTCCTCGACCAGCAGAATTTTCTGTCCGGTTCCGTGATTCGCTGCATGGGGTACTTCAACAGGCTGATAAAGCTGAACGTCAGCTGTTGGCAGGTACAAGGAGATCGTGGTTCCCTTACCCACAATACTCAATATCTCCATTTTCCCCCGGCTTTGCTTGGCGAAGCCATAGACCATGGAAAGCCCCAGGCCAGTACCTTGGCCGATAGGCTTAGTGGTGAAGAACGGCTCGATCACCTTTGGAAGGAGATCAGCGCTGATCCCCGAGCCGGTATCCTCCACATCAATCCGGATGTAGTGCCCGGCTGCGAGCTCATTGGCTTCTGAGGACTCCTGGGCGACGATCACTTCGCGTGTCGATACAATGATTGTCCCCCCATTCGCCATAGCATCGCGGGCATTGATGACCAAATTGAGTATCGCGTTTTCCAGTTGGTTGGCATCTGCAAGGGCGTAGGGGAGGTGATCGCCGAGATTAAGCAATACCCTGATCTGCTCGGTCGCTGAGCGCTTCAGGAGATCGTATAGGCTGGCGATCAGCTCATTGGCTGAGAACGGTCTTGCATCCAGAGATTGTCTGCGGGAGAACGCGAGCAAGCGTTCCGTGAGGGACGCTGCGCGTTTGGCAGAGGCTTGAGCCGCATCGATATAGCGGTCAAGTGCGTCCACGTTGCCCTTGTTGAGCCGCAAGCGAAGCAGGTCGAGAGCGCTTAGAATCCCAGTCAGCATGTTGTTGAAGTCGTGGGCTATCCCGCCGGTGAGCTGTCCGACCGCTTCCATTTTCAGGGATTGTCGCAGTTGGTCCTCGGCTCGCTCTCGCTCTCTGCTTTCCCGGTGGAGTTGCTCGACAGCCAGAGCAAGCGCTTGGGTACGTCCAGCTACCTGCTCTTCCAATGCTTCATTAAACTCACGAAGCGTCAGCTCTGCCTGCTTCTGGTCGGTGATGTCAACAATCACGATGGCTGCCCCCATGATCGTTCCATGGGGTCCCCAAAGCGGAACAGCGCTAATCCGGATCCATGACTCGTTTTGGCCCGCCGGCATGTGGCGGAACACCATGCCGTCGACGACCTCGCCCCTCAACGCGCGTGCACCGGGGAACGCCTCTGGCGTAACCGGCTGACCGTCAGCGCTTGTCGACACCCATTGCTCTTGGCCATAAACGGCCTTGGAGGGTATAACGCGATCCGGGACATATCGGTTATAGAGCGGGTTGCTGATTAACGACACACCCTCGGCGTCAACGAAGCTAATGCCAACAGGCACATTCTCTAGGAGGATACGAAGCCGTTCTCTTTCCACTCCGAGTTCTGCAACACGATCCCGCATGTCGAACTGGCGGGCTCGAGATTGCCATGCCGCAGCAATTGCGCTCATCAAGGCAGAGGAGCTCATTGGGCGTTCCAGTACCACTACGTTGGAGGCACTGTAGGGAAGACGCCTACGAACTTCATCATTGTCTTTCCCGGCGCGGTTGCGGTTGGAGGTCAGTAGCAAAATCGGAATGTCAGACCAGGAAGACTGGTTAGCTAAAGCGATTCCAAGGTCTTTGATGTCTCCGGTCAAGGCCTCTTCGGTGATCAGGATGATGCCTGTCTCATCACCAATGTTTTTTGACAGAGCCTCTAAGTCACAGCACGCCTGTACTCGGTAGAGCGTGCCCGCAACACGCTGCAGCACAGCCGCATCCCCACGGAATGGCGCTACTACCAGCAATGACCTTTCTTGAGATCGGTGACTAGCGTCCAAAGGGGCGACCTTCCAGCAATGGTTCTTGGCTACCAAAATATTCAGGAGTACCCGTCAGCACGCCTTTGAACTTGGTAAGCGGCTGACCGACACGGACGCCCCGGCCGTCTATATTCAGTTCGCGAATCGCATCTTCATGGGCGCCACCACGGTTCTTCAGGACAGAGATCGCTTTGCGCAGACGGCCTTGAGCCTCAAAAAACCGTATCAGGATCACAGTGTCGGCAATGTAGGAGATATTGAGGCTGGTCGTCATCGTGCCGATTAGTCCGCTTTGAGCGTTGATCAGGAACGTAGCCACACCATGCTGGGCGAGGTAGGAAAGCATCTCGTGCATCTGCAGTATCAGCTGCTGCTCCTGTGGCATCGCGGCCAAGTAACCGTTGAGGCTATCAATGACGAACATCTGGACCTGCCGGGTCTCAACCTCGGTGCGAACTCGCCATGAGAACTCCCCTGGAGAAATTTCGGCAGGGTTGATTTGTTCCACTTTCAGTAGTCCGCTGGCGATGTATCGTTGAAGAGGGAAGCCCATAGCTTCAGCCCTTCTTAACAGGGTGCCGACCCGCTCATCAAACTCGTAGACGGTGCAGCACTCACCGCGTTCACATGCCGCCACCACATAAGCGAATGCCACTGTGGTTTTGCCCGACCCAGCGGGGCCGGTGATCAGCGTGCTTGTGCCTCTGAGGGGGCCTCCAGCAAGCAATCGGTCAAGCTCCTCTACGCCACTGGCCACTGGCTCAAGTTGGAAGTTCGAATGTTGACCTGCCGCCATCATCCGAGGGAAGACATGCAAGCCTCCCTTTACGATTACGAAGTCGTGATAGCCGGCAACGAAGTCAACACCCCTGAGCTTCTGAACCTGCAACCGCCGACGAGCAGCGCCGAAATCAAGCGTTAGTCGCTCCAGCGTGATCACGCCATGGCAGATGCTATGGAGATGGTTGTCATGCTCACCATGGGATGTAGTCAGGTCGTCCACCAACAGGACTGTGATATTTCGCCCCGCAAAATACTGTTTCAGTGCCAGTACCTGGCGGCGGTATCGAAGGGGGTCTTGCGCAAGCAGCCTCATCTCGGAAAGGCTATCAAACACTACCCGAGTGGGCTTGGACCGCTCTACGCGCTCCTGGATAAGCTTGATAGTATTTCCGAGCTCAGCCTCCCAGGGATGCAGGATGGTCTGTTGAGCGGCCTCGCCGAAAATCTCGTCCGTCTGGGACAGCTCGAACACCTCGATGCCGTGCAGACTCCATCCATGTGACTTGGCAACACTCTCCAGTTCATCTGCAGTTTCGGAGAGGGTGACGTACAACACTGACTCATGGTTGGTCACGCCACTCAAAAGGAACTGAAGACCCAACGTCGTCTTGCCCGCTCCTGGAGTGCCCTCTACCAAATAGAGTCTATGCACGGGCAATCCGTCTTTCAGGATCAGATCCAATCCCTCGTTGCCAACGGATAGGGTTGCGGACGTCTTATGGGGCATTCATCTCATTCCTGGGCTGATGGGCGTCATGGGTGCGGTGTGCGGCAACGCTGCCAGCGCATCAACTGAATCTAGCAAATGCGCCTTCACTCGCATGAGATGTCGGCGCTGAAGAGTCGCGCATCTCCACATAAGCAATATTGATTAATTGATCGCAAGGTGCCACCAAAGGTTCACCCGGAATAGGCGCGCTTTGTTGGAAAATAAACGGTTACGCTTGTAATCCAGATGCTGCCATCTGATTGATGGCCACCTCGATGGAGTCGTGCTGCCAGCATTCTTGGAGGACTCTACCACTTGCCATTTCGATGGAATTTTTTCGTGGCTGGTTTGCTCAATAGCGCATGAACTAGGGAGGGAACGCCGGTGGTGGGACAGCAACTGTATGCCATTGAGTACGCACTTCAAGCGCGATGTACCCTTCATCAACGATCCAGGTTGAAGTTCATGACTGCCCGTGACCTCGGCATTGAGGTCACGGAGCCCTTGGCGTGTTCAGAGGGTTGCTGGCCAGTTTCATGATGGGAAAACGCATACGCCCAACCCACCAGCGGTGTGCGAGGTCTTCTGATGCGAACGTTCGATAAAAACCTTTCCGCACCCCAATTGCTGAGGCTCAACTGTCTAGCAGCATGGTACCGGGTACTGGAAAGCAGAACCTTACGTATGGAATCGCCTGACGACTATCACGAGGAGTTGCTTCGCCAGGCCGATGAAATGGATCGTAAAGGGTTCATCTCCTGGCAAGAGTGGCGCGATCTTCGTCTGGAAGCTGACGCTGCTTACCTCAGAGCGGTTGCAGGGGACGACTATCCCTCAAGAACTGGATCGAGATAGGGTAGGCGTGGACATGGTCTAGCGAGACGCTCCGTCCGGCGTGATTTGGAGTGCCATGATGATCTACCTGGGGTGCGCGGGCTGGAGCTTGTCCCGCCAGTATGCCGAGGACTTCCTGCAGCCTGGCAGCCACTTGCAGCGCTATGCCGCGCGGTTTGTTGCCGTGGAGATCAACAGCTCCTTCTACCGAGCGCACCTGCCTGCGACCTATGCCCGTTGGGCTTGCTCGGTGCCGGAGCATTTTCGCTTCGCCGTCAAGCTGCCCAGGCTCCTCACCCACCAGTTACGGTTGGAAGACTGTGAGGTTGCGCTGGAAACGTTTCTTGGCCAATGCCAGCAATTGGGCGACCGCCTGGGCTGCTTGCTCGTGCAGCTTCCGCCGTCGCTGGACCATGATGCCCGCCGCGACCGGCGTTTCTTTGAAACCCTGCGCCAACGTTATGCCGGGTCGGTGGCGGTGGAGCCCAGGCACGCCAGTTGGCAAACGGCGCAATCGATGCTGATCGACTTGCGTATTGCCCAGGTGGCGGCGAGCCCTTCACGTTTCGCTGCCGATGCGCAACCCGCTGGCTGGCCCGGAATGGTCTACTGGCGCCTGCACGGCGAACCGCGGATGTATCACAGCGGGTATTCGCAGCAATACCTTCAACAGCTGGCTGAGCGGCTGCAGCGCAGCCATGCTGCAGGTGCAGCTACCTGGTGTATCTTCGACAACACGGCCTCCGGTGCCGCTCTGAATGATGCACTGGCGCTTGAGCGGTATCTGAGCTGAAACAACCGAATCGAACTTTATTGCTGCCATCGGGCTCTTTTGAACACACATTGCCCTGGGAGGAGCAGCCCATGAGTCTTGACGATGACAAAACCGGCGACAAAGTCCCACGACCAATTTCTTCTGAAGAGGCGCAGCAAGGCGATCGGGCGCCCGAACCGGTGCTAGAGCAACCAGACCCGGATACCGAGGCAGTGGACAAAGTTATTACGCCCACCTCTATCAAAGAACTGGAAGAACAGGCGCGCCAAATCAACCAGCAGCTGGCCGAGGCCGACAAGAAAACCCGTCGCTGATGGAGTCGTGCTATCGCGTGGACAGGTCCACCAATGCCCATTACAACTTGGACCTGTTGCCGGATAGCAGCCCAAGGGTTCCTGCGGCGTGAGCGAGGTCTGGGCCTGCAAGTGCAGCCAGTGACCTCGCCGTCGGCGTACTACCAGTCTGGTTCGTGGATTTCAATGGAATTGGATCAGAGGCTATCGGGATCGCCAAAGAACATCTGAATCCTCGACCTCAACCACCGCTCCGCCGGGTCATTGTCCTGCGCCCCGCGCCAGGCCATGTGCAGCTCGAAGCTGCGCACTTCCATCGGCAAATCCTCGGCGCGCAGCCCGCCTGCCGCGGTCAAGGCATCGGCCGTGTAATCCGGCACGGTCGCAACGATGTCTGTCCCCGCCAGCAAACTTCCCAGGCCGTTGAACTGCGGCACCGCCAGCACCACATGACGTTTGCGGCCGATTTCCTCCAGCGCCTCGTCGATGAAACCCGAAAGGTCACCCGCGAACGACACCAGCGCGTGTGGACGTCCACAGAAATCATCGAGGGTGATGCTGCCTGGCACGCTGTCGGCGCGCAGCAGCTTAGGCTTGCTGCGTCGCAACACTTTGCGCTTGGCGTTGGCCGGTAGCTCACTGGTATAGCTCACGCCGACCGAGATCTCGCCCGAGGCCAATAGAGTCGGCATCAACAGGTAATTGACCCGGCGCACCACCAGGACGATGCCGGGGGCTTCGGCACGCACGCGCTTGAGCAATTGCGGCAACAGGGCGAATTCGGCGTCGTCCGACAGGCCGATGCGGAACACCGCGTTGCTGGTGGCCGGGTCGAATTCGGCAGCGCGGCTGACGGCGGTGGAGATCGAGTCCAGGGCGGGCGACAGCAGGGCGAAGATTTCATGGGCGCGTGCAGACGGCTCCATGCTGCGGCCGGTGCGCACGAACAAGGGGTCGTCGAACAGGTTGCGCAGGCGCGACAGCGCCGCGCTGATCGCCGGTTGGCCGAGGAACAGCTTCTCGGCGGCGCGGGTCACGCTACGCTCATGCATCAGGGTTTCGAACACGATCAGCAGGTTGAGGTCTACGCGACGCAGGTCGTTTCGATTCATCGGTGCGCTTCGCCTAAAGTGGGGCAGGGGTGAATCTTAAGGCCAAAGGCTGGTACCCTGCACCGATTTGTGGGGGCCAATGCACACGAATGTGGGGTGCCCAATCGATGACAGGCATGTCGACTATTAATAGCCACTGATGGTCTAACGGCAAAAGCCCGGATAAAGTCCGTGGTAATACGAGATTCACAAAGGCGAGGTATGCGATGTCCCGCATGATCCGGTTCCATAAGTTCGGCGCTGCCGATGTGCTCCGTTGCGAGGAGCAGGCCGAACCGTCCCCAGCTGTCGGTGAAGTACAGATCCGCGTCGAGGCGATCGGCGTGAGCTGGTACGACGTGCTTTGGCGGCAGAACCTGGCACCCTCCCAGGCGCGCCTACCGGCGGGCATCGGCCATGAGATGGCGGGTGTGGTGACGGCGGTGGGCGAAGGCGTCGAGGACATTGCGGTGGGGGATCGGGTGGCCAGCTTCCCGGCCACCAGCGCCAACGAGCATCCGGTCTATGGGGATGTCATCGTCCTACCCCGCACGGCCATCACAGGTTACCCAGACATCCTTACCCCGATCGAAGCCAGCGTGCACTACACGCCATTGTTGATTGCCTACTTTGCCTACGTCGACCTGGCTCGGGCCAAAGCCGGGCAGACAGCGCTGGTCACCGATGCCAGCCACTGTGCCGGGCCTGCATTCGTGCAACTGGGCAAGGCGCTCGGCCTGAAGGTGTTCGCTGCGACCAAGGAGCCGGAGCAGCGCGAGTACCTGATGGGGCTGGGGGCCGACAAGGTGATCGTCACTGAGGAGCAGGACCTGCTCATGCAGGTTGGCAAATACACCGACGGCCGTGGTGTGGACATGGTTCTCGATGGCATGGGCGGGCCACAGATGTCGCTGCTGGGCGATGTGCTCGCACCGCGTGGCAGCCTGGTGCTCTATGGCCTGCAGGGCGGCAACCAGACCCCGTTCCCGGCCTGTGCGGCGTTTCAGAAGAACATCCAGTTCTACGTGCACTGCATCGGCAACTTTACCGGCAAACCGGAGTTGGGCATCAGCCAGGACCAAGTCGCCTTGCAGCGTGCCCTGCGTGATATCAACCAGTTCACCGCTGATCAATTGCTGACGCCACAGATCATCAAGGTGTATCCATTCGATCAGGTGGTCGACGCCCACCGGTATATGGATGAATGCCCTTGTGGTGGGCGGGTGGTGCTGGATATGGCACAGGCCTGAAGCACTAAGGATGAAAGAACCCGGGTTATATACCCGGGTTTTTTTTAAATCGTATCGGACTTTTCCTACGCATATAGAATATATGCCCTACATTTTTACAGTTTGAAAAATCTTTTTCAGTCACTTCTAAGTCCGTTTCAATTAGTCGAAGGCCTGTGATTGCCGGTGCAAGATGTGTTATCTACCATGTGAATGGTTTTTTTACCTAAATCTGTATCTTTTATTCGTCCGGTAACGCTTGATAATGGCGCAATGATGGTTGGCGCAAGGAGCGTGCGGTGAATAAGAGGCAGGGTCGTAGAGTGCGGCAGGTGGCGTCATTAGGAGCACGCAAAGGCCGTTTTTTCTCAATGTCTTGGCGACAGAAACTTAGCACTTCAGTATTTCCTAATGTCGTGTAGGAAATTTCCTAAATTTGATCTTCTGCATTGTATCTAACGTCGTTCACGTAATGCGGAAGATTGACTGAAGTTGCGAGGTGGCGCATGACCATTATTCATGATCAGGCTATGCACTATATCTATCAGCAGGTATTGGAACGCTTGTTGAGCCATATGTCCCAAGCGCAACGGGCTTCCCTGCAGTTGCTGATCCAGCGCCTGCTGGTGGCCGCCGGCGGTCCGGAATATATGGGTACGTTCAGGGTATTGATGGTGCATGGTGGTGACCGCGACAGTGCACGACTGCTGGCGATGTTGCGTGCGGCCCAGTTGAGTATCGCCCTGCGCGCTCCGGTAACGTTTCAGCTGAGGGTGCTGGTCGTCTGCCTGCCGGCCGCCAGCAGTGCGCTGCTGGAGCAGCATGAGCGGAGTTTCAACACCTTGTTCATGCAGGATGATCCGCGCGTGCAGTTGCAGATGATCGAAGCAGGGACTGTGAAGCCTTTCAGCCGACGGCCCACAGCGGCGGCTGATTGCGGGACGCTGGCCCGGGATGGCCTTTTGCTTTTCGGCCACCTCGTCGATTCGCGACCCGAAGCGTTGCTAGGCAGCCGTCTGCACCTGGAAGTGGCCGAGAGTGTGCGGCTGGCGCTCGGCGAGCAGCCGAGGGCGGATGTATTGCTCACGGCCATGCCTGTATGCCAGCGGCGGCGGCTTCTGGTTTGGGCCCGCAGGTCATTGCGCCTGGCCGGCCTGGTCGGATCAGGCACCTTGCATCAGTGCGTGGCAAGCCTGGCCGAGTGGCTCGGCCGTTTGCAGCATGTCGCCGCTTTGCCGCAAGAGGTGCCAGCGGAGCTCGACCAGATGCCCCTATACGATACGCCGCTGAGTCTCATGCCAATTGATGATCTGCTGCCACAGCTGCTGAGTGAAGGCGAGCTGGACCGGATGATGGGGTGCGGCATGGAGTCAGCGCAGGAGGCCAAGGCATTGGCTGCTTTTCTCGACCCCTTGGCTTTGACGCAATTGCAGGATCTGCGTGCCCGTTGTAGAACGCTCAGCGTGCGAAAGCGTGCGCTGAGTCTGGTGAGCCTGCCCCGTCCGGGCACGCCGCAGGCTCCGCTGCAACCCCGCTTTGCCAAGGCTTATGGGCTAGAGAAAACTCAGCTGATGTGCTTGCTACACAGCCCGTTCGCCGAACACGGGCGGGGGCTTGAGCGTTTTCTACAGTGCTGCCATGCCGACATGCTGGTGGCGCTACCTTATCTGCATCGGGCGTTACAGGGAAAGGCGTGCCCCGAGGCGGTCAAGCACTGGCTTACCAACACCAGTGGCCTTTCGCTTGCACAGTTGCGCACGATCTATGATGGGCGCGTGCAGTCCAGCGTTTGGCGCATGCTGGCGAACCTGGCAAGGCGTGATGTACACCTGGCGCTACTGTCGCGCCAGGGTAATGCTGACCGGGCTGCGAGCGAGGCGTCCGCTGATGGGGCGTGAGTTTGCCTATCAAGCGGTTTATCGCTACCTGGAGGCGTTGATCGAAGAGGCACAGCGGGGGGGGCAGTTGCGGTTGCCTTCGTTGAGGGCGCTGTCTCGGCGCCTACGGGTATCACTGGCCACGGTGCAGACTGCCTATGGGCTGCTGGAGCATGAAGGGCGTGTGCTGTCGGTGCCCAAGTCCGGCTACTTCGCCCAGGCCGGCGGAGCCCATGGCGGACACGGCGCTCCAGCGCAGCCTCGGATGGAGCGTGTGCTGCTTGCTCATGAGCGACGTCTGGCTCGGCAGCGTGCCCGCTCATTGTGCCTGCGAGGCGCAGGGGCCGTCGGCTTGCGTAAGGCACTGGCGGAGCGCTATACCCGGTCATCCCGACAATGCTGGCGGCCGGAGGATGTGCATCTGGCGCCTGATGTGCAGGCATTACTGGAAACGTTGCTGGCAGCATTGGTTCTGCACGGCAGCACGGTGCTCATCACGTCTCCTTGCTGCTGGCGTCTGCTGCGTGCCTTGCAGCGTGCTGGCATGCACGTTCAGGAGTTGCCCTTGGACGACCTTGGTAGCCTCGACCTGGGGCTCCTGGCACGCCTGCTCGGGCATGGGGCAGTGCGCATGGTGATCATGCCGTCGTGCCTTGGCATGCCACTGGGACGACTGATGTCGCCGCAGGATCACGAGCAAATCGCGCGCCTGTTGGCGCTGCATCCGGTCTGGCTGCTGGAGAACGACCTGGACAGCGATTACAGCTTTACCGCGCCGACAGGTTCGCGCCTGCGCGACTGGGTCGACCCTCGCTGGCTGCTTGTGCTGGGCTCGCTGGAGGCGGTAGTCGGTACCGAGGCGCCTTATGCCTATGTGCTGGGTAGGCCTGCTGCCTTGTTGCAGTCCTTCACCCAGCGCGGTTTTCAGCTTGCCCCGTTGCGTCAGCAGGCGTTGGCGCAAATGCTCGACACGGGTGAGATCGATGCGCAGATCAACAGCCTGCGCGTGGAGCTGCAGGGGCGTATGCAAGTGTTCTGTCATCAGCTGCGGTTACACGTGGGGACGCAAGTGACGTTTGCAATACCAGAAGGCGGCCAGGTGGTGTGGCTGCGATTGGGGACGCGATTACCTGTGCGGCGGATTGCTGCCGCGCTGCATGGCTCGGCCTTGCGCGTGGAGGCTGGTGAGCAGTTCGGCTTGCAGGGGCGTTATCAGCAATGCCTCGCACTCAGTTGGGTGGGCGATGATCCGGAACCCTTGCAAGATGCCTTGTGCTTGTTGGCGCAGGCACTGGCGGTAGGTAGTCAGGCTTGACGGGCGCATTGCGTCAGACAAGGAAGGTGGGTTCCTTTACCATGACGCCATTGTTCATTATCAGGAGCCCAGGCATGAGCACCCCGCACTTGCGCCAACCCGTCATACAGGACGCCGAACGCTGCTACCAGATCGAAATCGGTGCGTACGAGGGCGATGAGGCCGCAACCCTCGAGAAGATCCGCACGCGTATCGCGCAATACCCTGAAGGCTTTCTCATTCTCGAGGTCGACGGCCAGGTAGTGGGGTTCATCAACAGTGGTTGTGCCCACGAAGTGGTGATGTCCGACGAAGCCTTCAAGGAACTGGTGGGTCATGATCCCGCTGCCGCCAATGTGGTCATCATGTCGGTGGTGGTCGACCCGGCCTTTCAGGGTAGAGGCTACGCAAAACTGCTGATGGATGCCTTCATCCAGCGGATGAAAACACTCGACAAGCAGACCATTCACCTGATGTGCAAAGAACAGCATGTCGAGCTGTATCGCAGGATGGGCTACCAGTATGTGCAGCCGTCACCCTCGGATCACGGTGGGATGGCCTGGCATGAAATGATCATGGCGCTTTGACCGAGTTGAAATACCCTTGGTCGGCGACCTTGCCGACCTGACCCGTGGCGCTTGCCAGTGGCGGTGATCTGTATGTATAAACAGTATCCCTTTCTACTGCCTGACCCCACCTCGTGATCGCCCACTCCGTCGCTGACCCGCTGTATTACCTGCATAACTTCCGCCAGGTGCTGCTGTGGGTCGAACAGCGGTATGCCGACCTGCTCGATGCGCAGGAGCTGGACTTCCTCCAGGCCTTTGCCGCGCTGGAGGCGCCGGCCCAGGCGTTGTTGGTGCGCATGGTGATGCGAAAGGGTGAACTGTTCCGCAGTGACCGGCTCGACTATGCCGAAATTGGTGATACCGCCAGTGCCTTGCAGCCACTGCAGGCCTTGGGTTGGGTCCGCGAACCTGAGCAGTTGAACCTGGAACAGCTGTTTGCCCTGCTGCGCAAGGACGAGCTTGCCAGTGGTTTTGCCGGGCAACTGAGCAGTCCACGTGCATCCAAGGCCGACCTGCTCGCTCAGTTGCAATCCTTGGCACTGGCCCCCCGGCCTCTGTCCGAATGGTTTGCCCAGCCTCCGGTAAGCATTGTGCAATGGTGCTTGCAGCCGTTGTGCGACCGCATGCGTCTGATGTTCTTCGGCAATCTGTATCAGGACTGGTCAGACTTCGTGCTCGCCGACCTTGGCCTGCTGCGCTTCGAGCAGGTGTCTTTCAGCCCCGGTTCACGCGCCTTGCAGCAACGCGGCGACGTCGACTTGGCCATTGCGTTGCACCAGTGCGCTGAGCGTCTGGAACAAGGCGACGATCCGGCTTCGATCCTTGCAGCCCTGGCAGGCTGGCACAGTGACAACGCGTGGCTGGCTCGGCGCCATGCGCGCCTGCTGTTCGCCCTCGGCCAGCAGTGCGAGCGCCTCAGCGAATGGGATCAGGCCCTTGCGGTCTACGCCCGATGCAGCCATGCGCAAGCGCGCATTCGCCAGGTGCGTGTGCTGGAGCGCAGCGAACGCTGGCCGCAGGCGCATGAGTTGGCCCAGCAACTGGCGCAAGCCCCCGCAAATGCGCTGGAAGTACAGGCACTGCAGCGCATGTTGCCGCGGCTGGCACGCAAGCTTGGCGGGCCACCACAGCCTCGTCGGCGCTCGGTTTCCGCGCAGGTGATCGAACTGGAGCTGGCGCACGAGCACGCCGTGCTGGGTGTCGAAGAGGCCGTTCGACAGCATCTGGCGCAGGAGGGCGGGCAGGTGCATTACGTTGAAAATACGCTGCTTAACAGCTTGTTCGGCCTGCTGTGCTGGGAGGCGATCTTCGCCCCGGTCCCTGGCGCGTTTTTCAATCCTTTCCAAGCCGCGCCCCAGGACTTGCACGACTGTGATTTCCAGCAGCGCCGCGCTGCCCACTTCAATGCTTGCCTGGGGCGGCTAGACGACGGTACCCACCGTCAGGCCATTCTCGACTGCTATGCGGCCAAGCAAGGCCTGCAATCACCTTTCGTGTTCTGGCCAATGCTCGATGAAGGCTTGCTCACCCAGGCATTGGCCTGCCTGCCCGCCGCGCACCTCAAGCATTGTTTCCTGCGCTTGCTGCAGGACATTCGCAACAATCGCGCCGGCATGCCCGACCTGATCCAGTTCTGGCCTGAGCAGGGGCGCTATCGCATGGTTGAGGTCAAAGGGCCGGGCGACCGGCTGCAGGACAACCAGTTGCGCTGGCTGGAATTTTGCGCCGAGCACGGCCTGCCCGTGGCGGTCTGCCATGTGCGCTGGAGAGCGGCAGCGTGAGTTACCGCGTGGCGGTGCGTGCGTTGTGTGAGTTCAGCGCCAAGGTCGGTGATCTCGACTTGCGCTTCACGCCGTCGCCCACGGCCCAGGAGGGTATCGAAGGCCATCGCCGGGTGGTGGCCCGGCGTGCCGGTGGCTACGAGGCGGAGGTCGCCCTCGAAGGGATTTACCAGGGCCTTCAGGTCCGTGGCCGTGCCGATGGTTATGACCCCATCGCCAATCGCCTGGAAGAGATCAAAACCTACCGAGGCGACCTGGCTCGCCAACCGGCCAATCACCGCCAGCTTCACTGGGCCCAGGCCAAGGTCTATGCCTGGCTGATGTGCCAGGCGCGGCAGTTGCCGACTATCGAGGTGGCGCTGGTCTACCTGAATGTCGACAACGACAGTCAGACGCTGCTCAGCGAGCACTGTGGCGCCGATGAACTAGGTGAGTTCTTTGAAACCCAGTGCCAGCGCTTTCTGGCCTGGGCCCAGGGCCAGGAGCTGCGCCTCGCCGAGCGTAATCACGGTTTGCAGGCCCTGGGCTTTCCCTACCCACAGTTTCGCCAGGGCCAGCGGCAACTGGCCGAAACCCTGTACAAGGCCGTGAGCACCGGGCGCTGTCTGATGGCTCAGGCCAGTACCGGGATCGGCAAGACCCTCGGCACGTTGTTCCCTTTGCTCAAGGCTGTGGTTCCGCAACAGCTCGACAAAGTGTTTTTCCTCACCGCCAAGACCCCGGGCCGGGCACTGGCGTTGGACGCTTTGCAACAAATCACCAGGGCCACTCCGCAGCCAGCGCTGCGCACCCTTGAGCTGATTGCTCGCGACAAGGCTTGCGAACACCCCGGCGACGCCTGCCATGGTGAGTCCTGCCCTTTGGCCCAAGGCTTCTACGACCGTTTGCCTGCAGCGCGTGAGGCGGCGGCACAGATGCCGATGCTGGACCGCGCGAGGCTGCGCGAAGTCGCCCTGGCGCACCAGGTCTGCCCCTACTATTTGGGGCAGGAAATGGCACGCTGGGTGGATGTGCTGGTGGCCGACTACAACTACTACTTCGACGCCCATGCCTTGCTGTTCAGCCTGACCCAGGCCAACCAGTGGCGAGTCGCGGTGTTGGTCGACGAGGCGCACAACCTGGTGGAGCGCGGGCGAAGCATGTACAGCGCCAGCCTCGACCAAGGCCAGTTGCTGGCTTTGCGCCACAGCAAGCCGCAAGGGCTGGGCAGTGCGCTGGATCGGTTGAACCGTCAGTGGAATGCCCTGTACAAGGGTCAGCAGGCGCCTTACCAGGCTACAGAGCAGGTACCGGAAGCGTTTGTGCGTGCGCTGCAACAGTGCATCGGGCTGATCCAGGAGCGCCTCAACGAAACGCCAACCCAAGTGGACACGCAAGTCCTGCAGTTCTTTTTTCAGGCGCTGCAGTTCAGCCGGGTCGCCGAGTTGTTCGACGAACATTTCCTGTTCGATGTAAGCCTGCGCGAAGGCCCGCGCAAACGACGCCTGGCCACCCTATGCCTGCGCAACGTCACGCCGGCACGGCTGCTGGCGCCGCGCATGCAAGCGGCGCGCAGCGTAACGTTGTTTTCGGCCACGCTCAGCCCACGGCGTTTCTACACCGACCTGCTTGGCATGCCAGCCGACACGGCGTGGCTGGAAGTGGCAGCGCCCTTCAGCGCCGATCAACTCGAGGTGCGAATCGCCAGCCAGGTATCCACGCGCTATCGCGAGCGCCAGGCTTCTCTGGCGCCAATCGTCGCACTGATCGCCGAGCAGTATCAGCGCCAACCGGGCAACTACCTGGCCTTCTTCAGCAGTTTCGAATACCTGCAGCAAGTGCACGCGCTGCTCGGCCAGCGGCACCCAGCGCTACCGACCTGGGCGCAGGCCCCTGGCATGGATGAAACGGCGCGGAACGATTTTCTTGCGCGCTTTGCTGCTGATGGGCAGGGCGTTGGTTTTGCCGTGCTCGGCGGCGCCTTCGGCGAGGGTGTGGATTTGCCCGGAACCCGCCTGATCGGTGCCTTCGTCGCCACCCTCGGGCTACCCCAGGTCAACCCGGTCAATGAGCAGTTCAAGCAACGCCTGGGGCGCCAGTTCGGCGCTGGTTTCGACTACGCCTACCTGTACCCCGGCGTGCGCAAGGTAATCCAGGCTGCAGGGCGCGTCATCCGTGGTGATCAGGACCGTGGCGTGCTGGTGTTGATCGATGAGCGTTTTGCCGAACCGCGGGTGCAGCAGATGTTCCCCACTTGGTGGCAGACGGCCAGCGAATAATCCTTGGCAGGCACTTCGCATGGCATTGCAACTCCCAGTACACTGCGCGTTCCAACTCCAACATCCGTTGAACTCGAGGTTTCTGCATGACGCTCAGTCCTTTGGCAGGCAAGCCGGCTCCGGCCAGCGTGCTGGTCGATATCCCCCGGCTGCTCACCGCTTACTACACCGGCCGCCCCGACGCGTCCGTCGCGGCGCAGCGCGTGGCTTTCGGCACCTCGGGCCACCGGGGCAGCGCGTTCGACCTGAGCTTCAACGAAGACCACGTGCTGGCGATCACTCAGGCCATCTGCTTGTATCGCCAAGAGAAGGGTATCGACGGCCCGTTGTTCATCGGTGCCGACACCCACGCGCTGTCAACGCCCGCGGCCGCCAGCGCCCTGCAAGTGCTGGCCGCCAATGGCGTGCAGGTGATGCTGTCCAAGGACGATGAGTACACCCCGACACCTGCGGTGTCCCATGCCATCCTCTGCTGCAACCGTGGCCGCGACACAGGCCTGGCCGACGGCATCGTCATCACCCCGTCGCACAACCCGCCACAGAGCGGCGGCTTCAAGTACAACCCGCCCAACGGCGGGCCGGCCGACAGCGACGTGACCAAGTGGATCGAGGCCAAGGCCAACGAACTGCTGGCCGCAGGCCTGGCGGGCGTCAAGCGCATGGAACATACGCAGGCGCTGCAGGCCGCCACGACCCATCGCCATGACTATGTAAGCACCTACGTCGCAGACCTGGAAAACGTCATCGATTTCGATGTCATCCGCAACGCCAAGCTGCGCCTGGGTGTCGACCCGTTGGGCGGGGCAGGGGTGCGCTACTGGTCGGCGATTGCCGAGCATTACAAGCTTGACCTGGAAGTGGTCAACACCGAAGTCGATCCGACCTTCCGCTTCATGTCCGTCGACTGGGATGGCCAGATCCGCATGGACCCATCCTCGCCGTACGCCATGCAAGGCCTGATCGGCCTGCGCGAGCGCTTCGACGTAGCCTTTGCCTGCGACCCGGACCACGACCGCCACGGCATCGTCACCGCCGACGGCCTGCTGCAGCCGAACAACTACCTGGCCGTGGCCATCGACTACCTGTACCGCCATCGCCCGCAATGGCGCAGCGATGCCGCGGTCGGCAAGACCGTGGTATCCAGCGGCCTGATCGACCGCGTCACTGCACGACTGGGGCGTGAGTTGTACGAAGTCCCGGTAGGCTTCAAGTTCTTTGCCCAGGGGTTGTTCGACGGTTCGTTGGGCTTTGGGGGGGAAGAGAGTGCCGGTGCTTCGTTCTTGCGCAAGGACGGGTCGGTCTGGGCCACCGACAAGGACGGCCTGATTCCAGCGCTGCTGGCGGCCGAGATGACCGCACGCACCGGTCGTAACCCGAGCCAGGCCTATGCCGACCTTACCGCTGCGCTGGGCAAGCCATTCGCTACCCGGGTGGAAGCCAAGGCCGATGCGCGGCAGAAGGCATTGCTGAGCAAATTGGCACCGGAACAAGTCAAGTCGACCGAACTGGCCGGCGAGCCGATCGAGCAGATTCTCAGCCACGCACCGGGCAATGGCCAGGCAATTGGTGGTCTGAAGGTAATGACCGCCAATGGCTGGTTCGCCGCGCGGCCTTCGGGGACCGAAGACATCTACAAGATCTACGCCGAAAGCTTCATCGACGAGGCGCACCTGCAGCGCCTGGTTGCGGAAGCTCAGGTGCTGGTGGATGCCGCGATTGCCTGATTGATTAGTGAAGGGGCCGCACAGCGGCCCCTTTCATTCACGCCACATCGACCAGGACGATCTCGCTGTCTTCGATCGCCGTCACTCGCAGCACTTCCTCTTCCTCGATCGCCACCCCGTCGCGGCCTTTGGCCCGCAACCCATTGACCTCCACCAGCCCTTTGGCCGGCACCAGGTAACCCCGGCGCCCGGCGTCGAAGCGGTACTCAGCCGTTTCACCGGCCTGCAGGGTAGCCGCCACCAGCCGTGCATCGGTACGGATCTGCAAGCTGTCTTCATCACCCACCCGGCCGCTGGCCAGGGTGACGAAGCCTTCGCCGCGCTCGCCTTTAGGGAACGGACGGGTACCCCACGAAGGCGCATCGCCCACACGCTCCGGCACGATCCAGATCTGGAAAATGCGGGTATCGACCTCTTCCAGGTTGTACTCGCTGTGCACAATGCCCGACCCCGCGCTCATCACTTGCACATCACCGGCCTCGGTGCGGCCTTTGTTGCCAAGGCTGTCCTGGTGGGTAATGGCGCCTTCACGCACATAGGTGATGATTTCCATGTCGCGGTGCGGGTGCGGCGGGAAGCCGCTGCCGGCAGCGATCAGGTCATCGTTCCACACCCGCAGGTTGCCCCAGTGCATCCGCGCTGGGTCGTAATATTCGGCAAACGAGAAGTGATGGTGGGCGTCGAGCCAGCCGTGGTTGGCGTGGCCGAGGCCTTCGAAGGGTCGCAGTTGCAGCATGATCGTGCTCCTTGAATCAGTGGAATGGCGCCATGATGCTGCAAAGAAAGATCGAGAATAAGCGTAATTATCGGCTCATAATGATCGGTTAAATCGATTTAAATTGACGATGTGAATTGTGCGATTCATCGCCTAATCCTCTGATCTGCAAGCATTCGCTGGCGATTTTTTGCCGTTGCGGCGAACATGCACGCTGATTAGATTTTCAACGGAGTGACCGTGGCCCACGAGCAACCCCAGGCCCCCGCCGAACTGACCCCACCCGCCCAGTTGCCCTGGTTTCGACGGCTTGCCGCCCGCTTGCTGGGCCGTGGCTTGAGCCAGCTTAATGCGCAGCACCGCGACTCCTGGTTCCTCGGCCACGCCACCGGCCAGCGCAGGGGGCATGCCGATGGCCTGCGTGAGGGCTTCGAGCGCGGGCGGGTCGAAGGGTATGAAGCAGGGCGCCAGGTCCTGGTGATTCGTGACACGCGCCCAGAGGCCGCAGCGGTGCCCGGCCAGGACGACAACCTGTTCGATGATTGGCGCCTGCCGCTGACCGCCGAGCTGAAGAAGCGTTTCAAGGCCGATGTCGCCCAACGGCTGCCCGCCGACGCCCAGCCGAGCGCGGCGCAGTGGAAGCTGATTTTCAGCGATACGCCGTCTACTTGCGTCGTCGCTGGGGCAGGGGCGGGCAAATCCACCTCGCTGGTGTTGCGTATTCTGTTGCTGCGCCACTACCTGGGCTATGAACTTGACGCCATGACCGTGGTCACGTTCACCCGCGAGTCACGCAAGGATTTCATCAAGCGCCTGGTGCAGGTGTTCGCCCTCTGGCAGCTTGACTTGCAGCCAGCCAAGGCCCGAGAGCTGGTCCGCACCTTCCACTCGCGCATCCTGCCGCTGGTGCGCTGCCTGCCGGGCTTCGGCCAGGTGCGCGCCTTCGAGACCCTGGGCAATGAGATGCCGGCCGGACGCGAAGCGGAAGCCGAGAGCAACCCGTTCGACCTGCGCCTGAACGATGCCCAGCGCCAACAGCTCAACCAGTGCTACAGCAACCAGCTTGCAGAAAGCCCACGTTTCGCCGAGATCATTGCCGTTCTGCGTCGAGAAGCCCTGCAGCTCAAGCCGCTGGACCCGGATCATCCGGATGTGCAGAAGCGGGTGCAGGTCACCCAACTGGCTGCCCAGCGTGACGAAGAACTGAGCGACGTGATCGAAGACCTCTGGTTCGCTGCAGGTGCCTGGCCGATCAAAGGCATCACGCCGTGCCGCGAGACAGTCGAGGTACGTGGCAGCCGTTTTCATGTCCACGGCCGGCTGGAAGGCCTCGATGCCTGGGTAGTACTCGGTTTCGACCCCGCCGAAAGTGCCCAGTATCAACGCCCAGGCGCCAAGCTCGCCGTGCGCGCCGAGTGGGCGGTCAAGCGCACACTGTTGCAAGCCTTCTGCGACAAGCCGCTGGTCTGGCTCGACAACTACGCCATGGCCCGGCGCCTGGCGGCGTCGCTGGGCGGCGATGCCGTGGCCGGGCCTGGTTTCGAGTACAAGGTCAAGGGCGAACTGGCCCCGGCGCCGTTGCTCGACGCCTTTGTGGGTGCCGCTTCTTTCATCGAAAACCTGGGCCTTGAGGTGAGTGCTGCTGTAGCGGCCATGAACTTCCCATCCGGTGACAGCGATGCCTTGTTCTTCGAGGCGCTGGCGTTGTATTGGAAGGCCCTGGAAGCGCATCTGCTGGACCAGTCGCCGCCGGTGATGAGCTACAACCGTATGTTCGCCCTGTTCGGCGAGAACAATCCGGAGAACCTGCAGTTGCTGCCCGACCCGCTGCTCAGGCCGCTGGCGCACCTGATGATCGACGAATTCCAGGATGTTTCTCCACAAATCGTCAGCTGGTTACGCGCAAGCCTCGCGGAAATCCGTCGTCGGGGCCCCGCCATGCATACCGGGCGTAATGCACAGCATGCCTCGCTCATGTGTGTGGGCGATGACTGGCAGTCGATCTATGGCTGGCGCGGCAGTTCGCCGAAGTACTTCATGGAATTCACCAAGGCCTTTCCGTCGCCCGCCAACACGCGGGTGATGCTGGTCGACAACTACCGGTGCCAGCAACAGGTCATCGACGCTGCCGAGCATCTGGTCAAGGGTACCCCGGCCATTGCCGGCAAGAAAGCGCGCGCCAGTGGGCCGGCCGCCGAGCTGCCGGGCTCGCCGGTGAAGGTATTCGACCGCGATGAAGCTGCATTGGCGGCAACGCTTGTCGAACACTACCAACGTGGCGAGTCGGTGATGCTGCTGTACCGCAAGGGCGGTGACAAGGCACTGATGAACGAGCACCTCCAGGCGGTGCTGCAGGTGGAGGCGAGCCTGCCAGCCGAGCAGCGGCGCCTGCGCCAGCTGACTTACCACAGCGCTAAAGGCCTGCAGGCGGATGCCGTGTTCATGCTGGGCGATTGTCAGTACCTGACCTGCTCACCCTACAAGAACCAGGTCTATCGCCAAGCGAACCTGGGCCGGCCTGGCGACGCCCAACCGTTCGATACGGCTCAGAAAGAAGAAGTGCAGCGCCTGGCCTACGTCGCGGTGACGCGCGCGCTCAGGCACTGCTACTGGCATGTTGAGCCAGCCGATGCATCGCTGGCCAAGCTGCCACGCGCGTCAAGCCAGGTAGATGGCCGACAGGCCTTCTTCGAAGACCTGCGAGGGCAGTGACACGGGCTTAGCTGCGGCCTTCCAGGTTACGGGTCAGGCTGAGCAACAGGCCGTCTTCCACTGTTTTTTGAGCATCGAGTAACGCATCGGCGGCCTGTCTGAATTGCCACTCGTTGAGTGCGACTCGGCGCAGGGTGCCGTGCTCGTCCAGCGGGTTTTCAGGCATGGCGGCAGCCAGCGCCTGGGTCACGGAACCATCAAGCCGCTCGACCGCATCGTTGGTTTCGCTCAGGCAGTAGTAAAGGTAGTCCATGCCCTGCCGCCAGAAGTCGACAACGGCCGTGAACTGGTCGTGGTAGTGGCGTCTGATGTAGTGAGCCCAGGCTGGCTGTTTGCGCATCCATTGTTGACGGGCAGTGGCATCACCTTCGCGTGCAAGGGTTGCGACCCTTACATTTTCGATGATGGTCGGGGTGATGTTGGCGGTAGCCCTGTACAGCATGCCGTGGCTGGGTTCGGGGAAGTCGAGGGTTGTCGACAAGGCTTGGCGCAAGGCCAGGCGCACCTCTATGTCGTCAACCAGTTCGGTGCGCAGCTCATGATCAGAGAAGGCCTCCGGCTCGTCCAGTGCGTCATACGCTGGCAACTCTTCTTCAAATGCCCCTTGCAGGAGTGCGTCCTTGCGCATTCTACGACGATTACTGATTCGGTCGGCCAGCACATTGACGATGTCACGACGATAGAGTTTGCGATAAAGCGTGGTCAGCGCCTGAGCGTGATCACCCGTTTGACCGGCCGCATCATAGGCCAGCACCTCGATCTCCAAGGCGCTGAATCCGTCAGCACCGGCATCGCCGCAGGTGGGCGGAAACGCCTGTGCCACCTCCCCCAGGCGCTCGCGTAGCGCTGTGTCCGCAGCCGCTTTGCGCAGCAGCTCCCACACGCGCTTGCGCAGGCCTTGTGCGTCGCTGCGCGCTTCCGCCGATTGCGTCAGCCGCTCCAGCACCGCCAGCAGGTCAGCATTTTGCTCTTGCTCGAACAGCGCGGCCCAGCGGTTTTCCTGCTGGGTATTTGCAGCCCCTCGCCAGAATCGTTGCCACTGCGGCATATCGGGCACGAGCTCGTGAACGTTGACGTGTATGCGATTCAGTTCAGCCCAGGTCTCAGGCAGCAGGGCGTTGTAGTTGAAGCTCCAGTCGTGATCGCCTGCTCGCCTTGCGATTGCCCGGGCGAAGGGGGTGTTCAGTACCCTGTCGAGGTTGATCAAGGTGTGAATGCGGTTATGGGAGAGGTTCAGCCTGCGAAGTTGGTAGTTGGCCTGGTTCATGAGGTTGGTCAGCCCCCGCGGCCACTCTGTCAGCTCACAGTTATTAAGCCTCAGGCTTCTGAGGCGAGCCATGAAGCTGAAGTCTGGCGCAACGCGTAGCGGGTTGAAGTCCAGGTACAACAGCTGCAAGTTGACGATGCTCTGGAACTGGCTGGCGAGTGCTTCATCCAGGGTTATCTGGTTGTGCGCCAGATTGAGGGCTTCCAGCCGAATACGCGCGAGGAATGTCAAGTTGGCCGGGGAGAGCTGCAGGTTGTTCCTGCCCAGATTGAGCAGACGTAGGCCAGGCATTGCCTGAAGGCTTTGCTCGGCAGCGCGCGTCAACTCGGTTAACCCATTGTTTACCAGATGCAGATCAACCAGCCCAGGGGCCGAGTTCAAGGCTTGGAACAAAGCATCGGCGTCAATTTCTGGATTGCCATTGACCGCAAGCTCTCTGAGGTTAGGGAAGTATTGCAGAAAACTCCCGTCCAGTCGCTGCAGTTGCAGGCCTTTGATTTCGAGGGTTCTGATGTGTGGCAGGCGTACGTTCAACGATGGCAGAGTCGGAAGCGTCATGAAGTCGAGCGTGAGCTTTTCTGGCGCGTCGGCGGGTTCTCGTCGCCAGGCATTCTTCAGCAGCCTCCTGAAGTGGTGCCGGCTGAGCCTTTCACGCTCGCCATCGGGGGCCGCGTTGAACCATTCATCAAGTCCCGTTTCCAGCGCCCTGTATTCATTTTCCCGTTGGTTGATCGCGCTGCCCAAATCCCCGGCCGCGCTCAGCTCGTTGTACAGTGCGTCCAGTTGTGTGTTGGCAAGTGCAGGGTAAAGTGCCTTTAGCCTGGCTTTCGCACCGATGGCGCCGCGACCGCTGAGTGGGTACCCGAGGCGGCCGCTGTCCAGCCGCAGGGGTGAACGGAACCCCGGCCTGATGGGCTGCTGGCCGATCAGGGTGGCACACTCCTGACGATGCTCTAGGGCGTACTGCAACAGTTTGGCCCCGTCCGCCCTAGGCTGTTTCAGCTTTAAAGCCTCGGCCAGGCGCTCGCTGTCGTCATTGCTCAGACCGGGCCGATACAGGCCCAGGATGGCACGGTCGAGGCGGGACCTGGTCTGCAACAGACGGGCTTCTTCGGCTATGCGCAGGGGCGTGCGCCCGTTCTCCAGGCTTTGGTGTTCTTCGCTGCTGGCCTCGCCGAGGATTTCTTCCAGGGCGGTCTGCGGCAGGCCGGGAAACTGGCGGCCGAGGGTTTGCGCCGCAGCAGTGGGTGGTTGTCGATGACCCTGCTGCAAACTATCGATCAAGGCACTGCGCTGCTGTGTCAGGCGATCGGCTAGTACTTTGTTCAGCGCTGTACTGTGTTGAGTGGTGGGTACATCGCCCAGCAACCGCTCCAGGTCAAGGCTGTCCAGTTGCGCGACCACAACCTCACCTAACTTGCCGGTCTCAAGGTCGCTGCGGGTAATCTCGATTTCAATCTGGCCAAGGGTTTGCGGTGGCCCATAGTGCGTTGCGCTGCCCCAGGGTTCCGGGCCATCGAACACTTTAAGGACATGGCTCTCAGGCCATCCAGGTAAGTTCAGCAGCTCGGGCAGGGCATAGTTCTTGTAAGCGGCCAATGGCAGGGCATCGCGTACATGCTGGATGATCAGGTCCGCTTCGCTATGGGACTGCAAGGTGCGCATGGCGTCGCTCAGCAGTGCTGGCGGGCGCAGGCCCAGTGCATGAGCACGGCGCAGTACCGCCGGGTCTGTGTCGGTGATGCGCATGAGCATGCCGAGTTCTGACGGACTCAGGCCTTCGCTAAGCGTGCCCAAACGGTGCATCAACTGTGCATCGTCCCATTGCAATGGTTGTTCAGTGGCCAGGCGCCAGCGCTGGTCCCCATCATGGATCAGGCGCGGCGTATAGGCTTGCGGGTCCTCGGGGTGACGGACATACCATTGCTTGTCGGTATGCTCGAACACCTCATACACATTCCCTTCGATGCCGAGGTAGCGTTTGCCGTCGATCACGTGATGCCCCAACGCATCGGCTTGCCCATGCTGTGGCAATTCCACGCTGCTGGCGTACGGCTGCATATCGGCATGCCACAGCAGTTCACGGTCGTCCTGCAGGACGCGTGTCAGCGTATCGACGAAGCCTGATGCCTTGATCACTTCAGTGCCGACCGCAAAGCCCGCGATCACCGCGGCATTGATGGCCAGGGACTGCAACTGGGCCAGGGCTTGTGCTGTGTCGCCTTCTTCCCACGCTTCATAACCTGTGAACACGTTGTCCATGATCTGGTAGGCGAAGACGCTCATCATCACCGCATTGAGACCTGGGACGAAAAAGGCGGCGACATTGAGGACATTCAACCCGACATCCAGCCAATGGCTGAGGCGCTCGTGGCGCGCTTTGGCGTCGACATCGGCGGTGGGCACGGCAATGGTTCTGGCATCGGCTTTCAAACGGCTCAGGTGTGCGCTGTACATCGCCTTCCAGAGTTCTTCACGCAGTGGCAGGGGGGTGAAGTGCAGCTTTGGAGTCGGGTTAGGTTTGCGCACGCCGTCGGTGGTCACGAACAACGCGTTTTCGAGCTTGACCGCCAATACCCGCTGCTGCTCCAAGGGGGCGCATTCGATGAGCGTGCGGCGAAAGTCCATGGCCAGCAGCATACCGCGCAGGTGCACGCCGGCAGCCTGGCGGGACGTGAATTCGCGCAGTGGGGTCTCGGGGTCGTTTGGCATGTAGACGATGCACGGGTTGGTTTGGCCTGTTTCGTCCGGCCCGATCAGCAGGGTTTCGTGGATGGGTATGTCAAACAGGGTGAAGCGCCATTGATACAGCCGTTCATTGCCATACAGTGGCTTGGGCGTGCCTTCACCCAGTTGAGTCAATGCCTGGAGACCGGCAGCCGTCAGCAGGCCTTGCATGGCCGCGACCTGTGCATGAGCACGAAGTGCCTTGCGGTTTACTTCGCTGGTCAGGCGTTCGATCAGCCCCTTGTTCGGCCCTTCATAGAGGGTTTCAAGGTGATCTTGATAGCGCTGGCCCAGGTCCAGATCGCGGCAGTGCCGAACAAAATCTGCCAGTGACAGGCCCGGGAGAGGATTGTCATCGCCTGGGGCGACCGTCAATTGGCTGTAGGGGCCGACTTCTGCAAGGCCCTCGAAATTGTGCATGGCTGCTTCGAGCAAACTGCGTGTTTGGGGGGCTCCCACGGGGCTTATGATGAACGGGTCCTGCTCTGGGGCCCCAGCCAGGGGTATCGCAGGTTCCGGGGTGTCAGGCTCGATACGAGGCGTGTAAGTGAATGGCTGGAATACATACTGGGCCTTGTCCACTGCGACATTGAGGCGCAAGCGACTGGCCAGCAGCGGCTTGCAGAATTCACTGATACCTTTGAGCCCGGCGAGTGCCTTCTTCAGCTGCACCTGGCAGGTGTCTCGCTCGTTGATGAGTGTTTGCAACCGGTGGCGGGCTTCAGGGCTGGCGGCGGCATACCAGCTATAGGGTGCACCGTTTTCGTCGAGGTAGTCCTTGCGTACCCGCTGCATGATGCGTTTTGTGTGCGCGGGGTACAGCGTTTTGCTCCACTCGGGCAAGTTTCGGGTGATCTGGGCCTGGTGCAGTGGCGGGGAGTTTGTCATAGCGCGTCCTCAAGGGAATGAAGGCGCTAGTCGACTGTTTTTGGCTGACCTGGGTGCGGTAGATAATTGCCGTTGACGGTCGGTCTCGCGCACGTCCGGGTCGGTGCGGGGTCAGCAGCGGCTTGGTATCTGCGAGAGGGTGAAGCACGCCATGGACCAAGGAGAACCACAATGCGCTCGCCCTGCAGTGCCAAGGATCATTTGCTGGACCTCGATGGTATCGAGATAGCGGTACGTACCTGGGGGCCTGAAGACGGCATACCCGTGCTGGCCCTGCATGGCTGGTTGGACAATGCCGCCTCGTTCGAGCGGCTGGCGCCGTTACTCGACGGCTGTTTCGTGGTCGCCCCTGACCTGGTTGGCCACGGGCGTTCCGACCATCGCCGCCACGACAGCGGCTACTACCTCTGGGAGCATGCCGAGGACATGCTGGCGGTTACCGACAGCCTGGGCCTTGGCCAATTCCACGTGCTGGCCCACGGCATGGGCAGCGGTATCGCCTCGCTGCTGGCGGCAATGACCAGTGGCATTGCCAGCATGATCTTTCTCGATGGCATGGGGGCGCCGTTCACGGTGGCCGAGGATGACCGCGTGCAGCATCTGGCGCGCGCCTACCGGCTGAAGCGGATGGTGCGGCGTAGCCAGTTGCAAGGTTTTGCCGAACCCGACGTCAGCCGCTTCGACAGCATCGACGCGGCGCTGCTGCAGAGCCGTCAGCGCCTGGATGGGGAACTCTCGGAAGCTGCTGCGCGATTGCTGGGTAGCCGCGATTTGCTGCAGGTTGGCGACGGCTATTGCTGGCGCCATGACCCGCGCCTGGCGCTGCCCGAGCCAATGCCGCTGACCGAGCGTGAAGCCTGTGAACTGCTGAGCGAAATTCGCTGCCCGCTGTACTTGATGTTCGGCAGGCAGGGCGCCTTCAATGGCAGCGGTTTCGAACAGCGCAAGGCGGCGCTGCCGGGGCACGCCAAGGTAAGTTGGCACCCCGGTGGGCACCATTTCCACCTTGAGGCGCCGGACCGGGCGTTGGTCGACCAGATCCTGCGGATTCTGGCCCGGCACGAGGGCGGGGCGCTGCAGCGTCTGGTGAACGAGTAAGGGGTAATGGTCAGCGAGCCAATGACTGAGCTATGGTGGCGGACACGTTTGGATAATCGCCTCAAGGACACCGGCATGCGACCTTTTACCCTCAAACACATCGATCACCTGGTGCTGCGGGTCAGCGACTTGGACCGCAGCGTGGCGTTTTACCGTGATCTGCTGGGTTGCACGGTCAGCCGTGAACGCCCGGACCTGGGCATGGTTCACCTGGCGACCGGCACCGCGATGATCGACCTGGTGACGCTCGACGGCACGCTGGGCAAGCCGGGTGGCGCGGCACCAGGCGCAGAAGGGCGCAACCTGCATCACTTCTGCCTGCGTATCGAGCCGTTCGACGAACAGGCACTGACTGCTTACCTGCAAGCGGCAGGCGTGGCGGTGGAGCCTGCCGAGAGACGCTACGGTGCCGAAGGCGAGGGGCTGTCGCTGTATTGCTTCGACCCCGATGGCAATCAGGTCGAGCTCAAAGGTGCGGTGGAAACGGCGGCTTGATGAAGCTCTGCGTGGCTGGCCAGTGGATATCTGGGCAAAGCCGATTATGCTTCAGGTACCTTGCTGCGATCCGAGGCGGCCCGCCTCGTCGTGCTTCGCGCAACCATAGCAAGCCCTAGGGCCTGGGTGCGACGGTGAAATGGGTGTGAGGTACTCCGGCCTTCAATAACGATAAGACGGAGGCAACCCATGGCGGTTATCGACAGCGCATCCACGGGCAGTAGCGCGCCCCAACGGGGTATCACCAAAGAGGAGCGCAAGGTCATCTTCGCCTCCTCGCTGGGTACCGTGTTCGAATGGTACGACTTCTACCTTTACGGCTCACTGGCGGCGATCATCGCCAAGCACTTCTTCGCCGGGGTCAATGAAACCACCTCGTTCATCTTCGCCTTGCTCGCGTTCGCCGCAGGCTTTGCCGTGCGGCCGTTCGGTGCCATCGTGTTCGGCCGCCTGGGCGACATGATCGGGCGCAAGCACACGTTCCTGATCACCATTGTCATCATGGGCCTGTCGACCGCGATCGTTGGCCTGCTGCCCAGCTATGCCACGATCGGCGTTGCGGCGCCGGTTATCCTGATCACCCTGCGCCTCCTGCAGGGCCTGGCCTTGGGCGGCGAATACGGCGGGGCGGCCACCTATGTCGCCGAGCATGCGCCCAAGGGCCGACGGGGCTTCTTCACCTCCTGGATCCAGACCACCGCGACCCTTGGCCTGTTCCTGTCGCTGCTGGTGATTCTGGCCTGCCGCACTGCATTGGGCACCGAGGCCTTCGAGGCATGGGGCTGGCGCATACCCTTCCTGCTGTCGATCCTGTTGCTGGCGATTTCGGTGTACATCCGCATGCAGCTCAACGAGTCGCCGGTATTCATGAAGATGAAGGCCGAGGGCAAGGCATCGAAGGCGCCCCTCACTGAGTCTTTCGCCCGCTGGGACAACCTCAAGGTGGTGATCATGGCGCTGCTTGGCGGTACCGCCGGTCAGGCCGTGGTGTGGTACACCGGGCAGTTCTATGCGTTGTTCTTCCTGCTGCAGACGTTGAAGATCGACCCGCAGACGGCCAACCTGCTGATCGCCGGTTCCTTGCTGATCGGCACGCCGTTCTTCATCTTGTTTGGCAGTTTGTCCGACCGCATCGGGCGCAAGAAGATCATCATGGCCGGTTGCATCATCGCCGCGCTGACCTACTTCCCGATCTTCAAGGCACTGACCGAGTACGGCAACCCCGACGTGTTCGTCGCCCAGGAGCAGAACCCCGTCGTGGTGGTGGCCGACCCTGGCCAGTGCGCGTTCCAGTTCGACCCGGTGGGCAAGGCCAAATTCACCAGTTCCTGCGACATCGCCAAGAGCCTGCTGGCCAAGCGCGCGATCCCGTATGAGAACGTGGCGGCCGAGCCCGGCAGCGTGGCGCAGATCCGTATCGGCGAACGGGTGATTCCGAGTTTTGAAGGCAGCAGCTTGGCGGCGGCAGACTTGAAGAGCCAGGGCGATGCCTTTACCGCGACCTTGACGGGCGCCCTCAAAGAGGCCGGTTACCCCGAGAAGGCAGACCCTGCGAAGATTCACTACCCGATGGTGCTGTTGCTGCTGACCATCCTGGTGATCTACGTGACCATGGTCTACGGGCCGATTGCCGCCTGGCTGGTGGAGCTGTTCCCGGCGCGTATCCGCTACACCTCGATGTCGCTGCCGTACCATATCGGTAATGGCTGGTTCGGTGGTTTCCTGCCTACTGTGGCATTCGCCATGGTGGCGGCGACCGGGGATATCTACTACGGGCTGTGGTACCCGATCGTGATTGCGGTGATGACGGCGGTGCTGGGGATCTTCTTCCTGCCGGAGACCAAGGATCGGGATATCACTTGAGGCTGGGTAGACAGTGACGGCCTCATCGCGGCTGAAGCCGCTCCTACGGGGATTACACCAACCTTCGGGACTGTAGGAGCGGCTTTAGCCGCGAAGAGGCCAGCACATTCAGTCGAAATACCCGCGCAGGCTGAAGGCATAGCCAATATCCACGTCGTTGGCCTCGCCCCGGCTCCAGCGTTTTTTCATCACAAACTCGAACGCCGGCTCGTACAACCCGTCACGCACCACTGCACCCCCCAGCACCTCAACGTCATACCAGCCATTGTCCAGCTCGATGATCGGCCGCCCTGGCACTTGATAACGGGCCAGCAGGTCGCCGAGGGTCTTGTTGGTGAAATGCTGCAGAATGCGCCAGGTGTAGACCATCACCGCACGGTGCTCGATCTGCAGCACATAGCCGCCGCGCCGGTGCTTCAGTCGGCTGCCCGGTTCGAGCAACGCGGGCGTGTCGCCGTCGAGGGTGAAAATGATGTGGTAGGGCAGGTTGTCGACTCCGGCCAGGGGCAGCACCACGCCTTCGCGAACCGCTCGGTCGCCGCTGTCGGTGTGGGTAAATTCGCTGGCCAGGTCGTCAGGGAGGTCATGTTCATGCTTGAAGCGGTCGAGCAACTGGATGTCACCGACCAGGAAGTAATCGACCAGGTCATTGAGCACTTCGCTGAATTCATGGCGCATTGGTTTTCCTTGATCTAGCGCACCAGGGTCAGTGTTTTTGGGCGATCTGGATTAGGTTGCCGCAGGTGTCGTCGAATACCGCGACGGTCACCGGGCCCAGGCCTGTGGGCGCCTGGGTGAATTTGACACCGGCCTTGCACAACCGGGTGTATTCGGCCTGTATGTCACGTACGCCAAAGGATGTGGCGGGGATGCCATCCTGGCGCAGCGCTGCCTTGTAAGTCTTGGCGGCAGGGTGGGTGTCAGGCTCCAGTACCAACTCCACACCATTGGGGTCGTGAGGTGAAGTCAGGGTAAGCCAGCGATGCTGGCCCAAGGGAATATCATGCTTGGGCTCGAAACCGAGCACGTAATGGTAGAAAGCCAGGGCCTTGGCCTGGTCGTCGACGAGGATGCTGGTGACAACGATCTTCATAGGCGCACACCGTTCCTGCGGCTGTTTACCCTCCAGTAAAGACGTTATTGCAGGTTTTGCTCATGTCAGTACCGGCCCTTTCGCGGGGCCGGTACTGCCATGCTAAGGCTACAGCCAGCCTTTGATCTGCCGAGCCACGGCTTCGGTCGAGATGCCATAGCGGTCATGCAAGGTTGGCAACGCCCCCGCATCCAGGAACGCATCCGGCAGCGCGATCTGGCGGAAGGTGGGCGTTACGCCATTGCGCAACAGCACGGCAGCTACCGCTTCACCCAAACCACCCACGATCGAGTGATTCTCCGCCGTCACCACCAACCGCCCCGGTTTACGGGCTTCGGCGAGAATCGTTGCTTCATCCAGCGGTTTGATCGTTGGTACATGCAGCACCGACACATCCACGCCATCCTTGTGCAACTGCTCCGCCGCTTCCAACGCACGCATGGTCATCAGCCCGCTGGCGATCACCAGCACATCACGGCCGCCGCGCACCACCTGCGCCTTGCCCAGCTGAAACCGGTAATCATAACGGTCCAGCACCAACGGCACGTTGCCGCGCAGCAGGCGCATGTACACCGGGCCTTGATGAGCGGCAATGGCTGGCACTGCCTGCTCGATCTCCAGCGCATCGCACGGGTCGACGATCATCAGGTTGGGCATGGCGCGCATGATCGCCAGGTCGTCGGTGGCCTGGTGGCTGGGGCCGTAGCCCGTAGTCAGGCCGGGCAGGGCGCAGACGATCTTGACGTTGAGGTTTTCCTCGGCAATGGCCATGCAGATGAAATCGTACGCCCGTCGCGACGCGAACACCGCATAGGTGGTGGCGAACGGGGTGAAACCCTCGCGGGCCATACCGGCGGCGGCGCTCATCAGCAGTTGCTCGGCCATGCCCATCTGGTAGAAACGGTCTGGGTGGGCTTTGGCGAAGATATGCAGGTCGGTGTACTTGGACAGGTCAGCGCTCAGGCCCACTATGTCTTGGCGTTGCTCGGCAAGCGCCGCCAGGGCATGGCCAAACGGAGCGGGGCGAGTCGCTTGTCCCTCGGCGGCAATCGAGGCGATCATCGCCGAGGTGGTCAGGCGTTTTTTCGGTACGGTCTGGCTGTTCATGCGTGGCTCCCGGCGTCCAGTGCTTGCAGGGCGAGGTCCCATTCGTGTTCATCGACGCGAATGAAGTGGGTCTTGTCGCGGTTTTCCAGGAAGGGCACGCCCTTGCCCATGCGCGTGTCGCAGATGATCACCCGCGGTTGTGCAGTCGCATGGGCGCGTGCCTGGTCGAAGGCCTGAACCAAGGCATCAAGGTCGTTACCATCAACCCGTTGCACGTACCAGCCGAACGCCTGCCAGCGCTCGACAATCGGCTCGAAGCCCAGCACTTCGCTGGAGTGCCCGTCGGCCTGCTGGTTGTTGACGTCGATGATGGCGATCAGGTTGTCCAGCTGCCAGTGGCTGGCCGACATCACCGCCTCCCAGGTCGAGCCTTCGTTCAGCTCACCGTCGGAGAGCAGGTTGTACACCCAGCTGCTTGCACCCTTGCGCTTGAGCCCAAGACACGCCCCAACCGCGATGCCCAGGCCGTGGCCAAGCGACCCCCCGGTGATTTCCATGCCGGGGGTGTAGGCTGCCATACCCGACATGGGCAGGCGGCTGTCGTCGCTGCCGTAGCTTTCCAGCTCGTCTTCAGGGATGACGCGGGCTTCGATCAGCGCCGCATACAGGGCGATGGCGTAATGGCCGATGGACAGGTAGAAACGGTCGCGCTGCTCCCAGCCGGGGTTGGTCGAGTCCATACGCAGGGCATGGAAGTAGGCGACTGCCAGCAAGTCGGCAGCCCCAAGGGCCTGACCGATGTAACCCTGGCCCTGGACCTGGCCCATGCGCAGGGCGTGGCGACGAATGTTGTGGGCGCGCGCAGCCAGAGGCAGCGCACCCGGGGTAGCGGGTACGGCATTCATAGGGATGACTCCTTGCGAGGGGATTAACGGTTGACCAGGCTGGCCGGGACGCGGAACACCAGCCCAGCGCCGAAGATCAGTACGGCTGTGATCAGGTACATGCCGATGGCGTTGCTGCCCAGCGTGCTGGTGACCCAGCCGATCAGAAAGGGTGAGCAGAACCCGGCCAGGTTGGCAAAGCTGTTGACCGCGGCGATGCCCGCCGCCGCCGACACACCGCCCAATAGCGTGGTGGGCAGCATCCAGAACAGCGACGAGGCGGACAGGATGCCGGCGGCGGCCAGGCACAGGCTGAGGATCGACAGACTCAACTGGTTGGCAAACAGCGCGGCCAGGGTCAAGCCCAAGGCTCCGGCGAACATCGGGATCGCCAGATGCCAACGACGCTCGCGGTGGCGGTCGCCGCTGCGGCCGGCCAGCAGCATGGCACCGATTGCGCAGAGGTAGGGCAGGCTGGTCAGCAGGCCGATGTGCAGCGGTTCACTGACGCCCGCATTGCGTACCAGGGTCGGCAGCCAAAAGGTGATGGCGTACTGGCCCATCACCACGCAGAAATAAATACCTGCCAGCAACCAGAGGCGGCGGTCGCGGATGAAGTCGCCGACCGAACCGTGCTGAACCTTGTGCTGTTCGTCCTCGGCCAGTTCCTTGCGCAGCAGCGCCTTTTCATCCGCGTTCAGCCAGTGGGCCTGGTCGACTCCGTCTTTCAAGTAGCTCAGCACCAGGATGCCCACCAGCACCGTAGGAATCGCTTCCAGCAGGAACATCCATTGCCAGCCGGCCCAACCGTGCACACCGGCGAAGCGCTCCATGATCCAGCCCGACAGCGGCCCGCCGACCATGCCCGAGAGCGGGATGGCGATGAACCACAGGGCCGTCATCTTGGCCCGCCGGTAGGACGGGAACCAGTAGGTCAGGTACAGCAGAAGGCCCGGCGCCAGGCCGGCTTCGGCGACGCCGAGGAAAAAGCGCAGGGCATAGAACTGCCAGGCCGTCTCGACGAAAGCGAACAGCGCCGAGATGATGCCCCAGGTGATCATGATGCGGGCGATCCAGCGCCGTGCGCCGACCTTGTGCAGAATGATGTTGCTCGGCACCTCGCACAGGAAGTAGCCGATGAAGAACATGCCGGCGCCCAGGCCGTAGACCGCTTCGGACAGCGCCAGGTCATCCATCATCTGCAGCTTGGCGAAGCCGACGTTGACCCGGTCGAGGTAGGCGCAAAGGTAGCACAGCATGAGAAACGGCATCAGCCGCCAGGCGGTCTTGCGATAGGCATGGCTGCGCGCGGCCGTGGCCGCGTCGAGGGCTAGGGTGGTCATGTCGATCTGATCTCTTGTTGTTATCGATTGCCCCGCCGTGACGGGGCTCAGATGCGAAACATCATGCAGCTGCCGTCAGTGGATCAGCATACCCCCGTTGACGTCCAGGGTGATGCCGGTCAGGTAGCTGGACAGGTCGCTGGCGAGGAACAGCGCGGCGTTGGCCACGTCACGGGCTTCGCCCAGACGCCCCAGGGGGATGCCTTCGATGATGGCGTGGCGGCGATCGTCCTGCATCAGGCCACCGGTGATGTCGGTATGGATAAGCCCAGGGGTGATCGCGTTGACCCGCACATTATCTGGCCCAAGTTCACGCGCCATGGCCTTGCCCAGGCCGAGCACGGCGGCCTTGGCGGCGCTGTAATGAGGGCCGCCGAAGATGCCACCGCCGCGCTGTGCCGAGACCGACGACATGCAGATGATGCTGCCCGTACGCTGGGTACGCATCGTAGGGATCACGGCTTGGGACATCAGCAGGGTGCCGCGCAGGTTGACGTCGAGGATGCGGTCGTAGTCCTTGCCGGTGATTTCCAGGGTCTTTACGGGTTGGGTGATGCCGGCGTTGTTCACCAGTACATCGATGCGCCCGAAGTGTGCCAGCACCGCGGCCACTGCATCGCGCACCTGCGCTTCATCGGCCACGTTCGCGGCCAGGCCCAGGTGGCCGTCGCCGAGTTGCGCAGCTGCATCGCGGGCGGCATTCAGGTCGAGGTCGAGGATGGCCACCTTGGCGCCCTGGCTTGCAAAGGCCTGGGCAGTGGCGCGGCCGATACCGCGGGGAGAGGCGGCACCGGTGACGATTGCGATTTTGCCTTCAAGTAGCATGGGGAGTGCTCCAGCTGTTTGTTGTTGTAGGCACAGCTTGGTCTGCGGGCGGGGGCTGGGCAACGCCGTGCGCTTCAGCCTATGCTGAAAAAAATTCAGCACAGGGGCAGGGCGTAACGACGCTCGAAACCTGTAGATCCAAGGAATGCGATGAATCACGACCTGAGCAAGAAGCCTCTGCAACTGCCACCGCTGAAAGCGATTCAGGCCTTCGAGCAAGCGGCACGCTTTGGCAACGTCGCCCGCGCCGCCGAACAGCTCAATCTGACGCCTTCGGCGGTCAGCCATCAGATCGCCAACCTGGAGGCGTTGATAGGGCGCCCTTTGTTCCTGCGCACTGCAAAGGGCGTGACCCTGACGGTGGCGGGCGATCAATACCTGCGTGAGGTGTCCGGCCTTCTGCAGAGCCTCGCCACCGCCACCGAGCGGGCTGGCAGCGCGGTGGGCTTCGATTGCCTGCGCCTGCATTCGGCGCCGAGCTTCGGTTTGCTGTGGCTGCTGCCGCGGCTGGAGCAGTTTCGTGCCAGCCACCCGGATATTCAGATCAATCTGTCCTGTTCCTACGAGGCGTTGCACTTCGGGCGGCACCAGATTGACGTGGACATCCGCCACGGTTACCCGAACTGGCCGAGTCTGGAGGTACGCACCATCCGCCACGAACATGCCACGGTGCTGGCTGCCCCGGCGCTGTTGGCACGTCAGCCGATCCTGCAGCCTGACGACCTGCTGGGGCAAAACCTGATTCTTTCCGAATCGGCCCTGGTGCAATGGCCTCAGTGGTTTGCCCAGCAAGGCGTGTCGCTGCCGCAGGCACCGTTTGCGCTGAGTTTCGACCGTTCGTACATGAGCCTGGAGGCGGCCAGTCATGGGTATGGCTTTGCTTTGGAGAGCTCGCTGTTATCCCAGGATTATGTGGCACGCGAGCAACTGGTGCCGGTGTTCGGCGCCAATCAGCACAGCCCGGTGAGCGCCCACCACCTGGTGTTTCCCCGTGGGCACGCGGAGTTGCCGCGGGTACGGCGGTTTCTGGAATGGATGCAGGGCCAGTTGGGGCACGATTTCAGTTACTGACCACGGCGAAATAGCGTCAAGCCATAGGCAAATCCTTTATCACTCGGCCGCCCCAGCCACTTGCGGCAGGGTAAAGTGACAGGATAATTCCAAAGGCGCCCCAAACCGCGCCAAAGAGGTGCCTGTGGCTTCTTATACCTTGCGACAACTCAAGTATTTCGTCACCACCGTCGAGGCCGGCAGCGTTGCCGAAGCCTCGCGCCAGTTGTACATCGCCCAGCCGTCGATCTCCACGGCGATCAAGAGCCTGGAAGAAAGCTTCGGCGTGCAGCTGTTCATCCGCCACCACGCCCAGGGTGTTTCACTGACCCCCAGCGGCAAGCGTTTCTACGCCAAGACCAAGTCGCTGTTGCAGATGACCCATGAGTTCGAGCAGAACGCCCTGGCCGATAACGACACCGTGGCTGGGCAGATCGACATTGGTTGTTTCGAAACTGTCGCGCCCTTGTACCTGCCACGCCTGATCGCCGGGTTTCGCGAACGCTACCCAGGCGTCGACATCCGCCTGCGCGACGGCGAGCAACAGGAGCTGATCCAGGGGCTGACAGCTGGCACTTTCGACCTGGCGTTCCTCTATGATCACGACCTCGATGGCACCATCGAGACCGAACCATTGATGCCGCCGCAGAAGCCTTACGTGCTGCTTCCCGAGAAGCACCGCTTCGCTGGCCAGGCCCAGGTTTCGCTGCGTGACTTGTGCCCGGAGCCGATGATCCTGCTGGACGTGGCGCCAAGCCGCACCTACTTCGTCAGTCTGTTCAACGAACTCGGCCTGACGCCCAATATCGTTTTCAGTTCGCCGTCGATCGAGATGGTGCGCGGGATGGTGGGGCAGGGGTTCGGTTTTTCGCTGCTGGTGACCCGGCCGCATTCGCCGTACACCTATGATGGGCAGAAGCTGGTGACGCTGGAGATTGCCGAGCCGGTGACCTTGTCGGGGCTGGCGGCGGCGCGCTTGAAGCGGGTGCAGCTGACCAAGCCGGCGCAGTTGTTCGTCGAGTTTTGCCGGGAGGAACTGGGCAAGCTGTGAAAAGTTGGGGCCGCGTTGCGGCCCCAACAATGTGTCACTCGTGATCGGGCACCACTGCAATCACATCGATCTCCATCAACCACTCAGCCTGGGCCAACCCCGCCACCACCAGCCCGGTGGAGATCGGGAATACCCCTTTGAGCCACTTGCCCACCTCCTTGTACACCGGCTCACGGAAGCGTGGGTCGGTGATGTAGGTGGTGGTCTTGACGATGTGCGAAAGGTCCGAGCCTGCTTCTTCAAGCAGCTGCTTGACGTTCTTCATCGCTTGCTCGGCCTGCGCCCGTGGGTCGCCCAGGCCCACCAGGCGGCCTTCGAAATCAGTGCCGACCTGGCCGCGTACATAGACGGTATTGCCGGCACGCACGGCCTGGCACAGGTCGTTGTCCAGGGTCTGGTTGGGGTAGGTGACCTTGGTGTTGAACATGCGGATGCGGGTATGGGTAGGCATCAGTGGGCTCCGAGGGTGCTGACGTTGCTGATCGAATTGGGTTTCTGCTCGTCCGCGTCACGCTGTTCGCGGTCGCGGTAGGCCAGGTAGGTGCGCTGGGTGGCGATGTGGCCGGCAACATGCTTTGCGTCGTGCCACACGCCCCAGATGAACGACGAGCCACGGCGCGACAGCCAGGGCAGGCCGAGGAAATACACGCCCGGTTCGCGCGAGACGCCGCGCTGGTGCTGGGGTTTGCCGTTGGCGTCGAAGGTGTCGACCTGCAGCCAGCTGAAGTCCACGCCATAACCGGTGGCCCAGATGATGCTGGTGACGCCGGCCTTGGTCAGGTCCAGTTCGCGCAGCGGGTTGCTGACGCAGTCCGGGTCGGGCAGGCGCTTGCGGGCTTCGGGCTCTTCTGGAAGGTCCAGACCGTTGCGTTCGATGTAGGCATCGGCGGCGTCGAGCAGGGCCAGGTAGTTTTCGTCGCCGCGGCGGATGTTGTCGGCCAGGTTGTCCTGGAAGCGCGCGACGCCGTTGTCGAACGACTCGGTCAGGCCGACCAGGGTCATGCCTTGATGGGCGAGGGCGCGGAAGTCCACGGTGTGGCCGCCACGGGCGCCGCTGACGGCGATGGTCACGTGCTCGCGACCGGGCTTGGCGATTTCCGCGTCCCACTCGCCCAGCACGCCCAGCCACCAGCAGAAGTCACGGTTGCGATAGGCGCGTGGCGGACGGTCATGCGCGCCGACCGACAAGTACACCTGGCGCCCGGCGCGCATCAGCTCTTCGGCGATCTGCACGCCGGAGGAGCCGGCACCCACCACCAGCACAGCGCCTTCAGGCAGCTGCTCGGGGTTGAAGTAGGCGGCGGAGTGGATCTGGTTCAGTTGCGCGTCCTTGGGCGCGATGGCTGGGATCACCGGGCGTTGGAACGGGCCGGTGGCGGCGACCACGCGGTTGGCGCGGATCACGCCTTCGTTGGTTTCGATGGTGAAGCCCGGGCGGTCGGCATTGCGCACCACCTTCTTGACCTCGATGCCCGTGCGCACCGGCAGGTTGTACTTGCGTACGTACTGCTCGAAGTAGTCGGCTACCTGATCCTTGCCGGCGAAGGCGTCGGCGTCGAGGTTGAATTCAAGGCCTGGGAAGCGGTCGTGCCAGACCGGGCCGTTGGCCACCAGCGAGTCCCAGCGGCCCGTGCGCCATGCTTCGGCGATGCGCTTGCGTTCCAGTACCAGGTGCGGCACGCCGAGCTTGCTCAAATGTTCGCTCATGGCCACGCCGGCTTGGCCTGCGCCGACGACGAGGGTGTCGATTTCGATGTTGTTCATTGTCATTGTCCGAGCCCTTGTTCAGGCGGTTTTTGTCAGGTCGGTTTGGAGGACCGCCGTTACCTGAGGCCAGACTAGGGACGCTGGGCAAATCGCGAAAATAGTATTTAGCTTGGGCTTGCCGATAAAACGGCGAAGGCCTTGCGCAGCGAGGCTTGCAGAGGATTTTGGCGGCGTTTTTCGAGTGTTTTGAAGTGCGGTTCGCAGCCTTAGTTTTTTCCTGTTCAAGGCACAGGAAAATGTTGGTTTCGCGCACTAAAGGGTTCTGTTCAGATGGCCTGCAACTGCACAGAACAACAGGAGCATGACATGACCTTTTCCATCATCGGTCGCTGCCAGGACACCGGCCAGGTCGGTATCGCCATCAGCTCGTCGAGCATCGCCGTGGGTGCTCGTTGCCCTTGGGTACGTGCGGGGGTTGGTGCCGTGGCCACCCAGAACATCACCTTGCCGGCACTCGGCCCGCAGATCCTCGATGTGCTGGAGCAAGGCCAGTTGTCGCCTGCCGCAGCACTGGATCGGGTGCTCAGCGCCAACGGTTGGAGCGAATATCGCCAGGTCACGGTGATCGATAGCAACGGCCAAGTGGCACTGTTCACCGGGAAAGAAGCGCTGGGGGTGCACAACGCAGTGGCCGGTGAGCAATGTGCGGCGGCGGGCAACTTGCTGTCTTCGGTACACGTGATTGAAGCCATGGTGCAAGCCTTTGAACAGGCCGGCGGGCACCTCGCCGACCGCTTGCTGACAGCGATGCACGCGGCCATGGCTGCAGGCGGTGAAGCCGGCCCTGTACATTCGGCGGCGCTGAAGATCGCCGGCGAACTGACGTGGCCGCTGGTGGATCTGCGTGTGGACTGGGCCGAGCAGGACCCGATTGGCGCGCTGGATGGCCTGTGGCAAGCGTACCGTCCGCAGATGCAGGATTACGTCACGCGCGCTTTGGACCCCACCACCGCCCCCAGTTATGGGGTGCCGGGTGATGAGTGAGTTCAGCAGCCGCGCCTTGCTGGCCCGGCTGATCGGTTTTGCCACGGTCAGCCGCGATTCCAACCTGCAGCTGATCGGCTTCATTCGCGATTATCTGGCCGAACTGGGCGTTGAGAGTGAACTGTTCCACAACGTCGAGGGTACCAAGGCCAACCTGTTCGCCACCATCGGCCCAAAGGATATCGGCGGCGTGGTGCTCTCTGGCCATACCGATGTGGTGCCGGTGGATGGTCAGGCCTGGACGGTCGAGCCGTTTGCCCTGAGTGAGCGCGAGGGGCGGTTGTACGGCCGTGGCACCGCCGACATGAAGGGGTTCATCGCCTCGGTGCTGGCGGCGGTGCCTGCGTTTCTGGCGCAACCGTTGCGCCTGCCGGTGCACCTGGCGTTTTCCTACGACGAGGAGGTCGGTTGCCTGGGCGTGCGCTCAATGCTTGCCGCGCTGGAACAGCGCACGCACAAGCCGCGCCTGTGTCTGATTGGAGAGCCGACTGAACTCAAACCGGTGCTCGGGCACAAGGGCAAGCTGGCCATGCGTTGCCAGGTGCACGGTGCGGCGTGCCATTCGGCGTATGCGCCTTACGGGGTCAATGCCATTGAGTATGCCGCGAAGCTGATCGGCAGGCTGGGCGAGATCGGTGAGGCATTGGCGTTACCTGAACAGCATGACGAGCGCTTCGATCCGCCGTTCTCGACGGTACAGACTGGGGTGATCAAAGGGGGCAGGGCATTGAACATCGTGCCTGAGGAGTGCGCCTTCGACTTCGAAGTGCGTGCCTTGCCAGGCTTCGAGGCGCAGACGGTGGCCGATCAGTTGCAGACCTATGCAGAGGCCGAGTTGTTACCGCGCATGCGCAAGGTCAATGCGGCCAGCGCCATTCGTCTGGAACCGTTGAGTGCCTATCCGGGGCTGGCCACGCCGGCCGACAGCGAGGCGGCGCGGTTGGTCGCGTTGCTCAGCGGGTCGGAGGACTTCGGCACGGTAGCGTTTGGTACGGAAGGCGGGTTGTTCGATCAGGCGGGCATACCCACCGTGGTCTGTGGACCGGGAAGCATGGAGCAGGGGCACAAGCCGGATGAGTTTGTCAGTGTCGAGCAATTGCAGGGCTGTGATGCGATGTTGTTGAGGTTGGTGGATTACCTCAGGCAGGGATGATTGCAGCCGGATGCTCGCAATCCACGTGGGAGCGGGCTTGCCCCGCGAATGGGCCGCAGAGCGGCCCCAGGGGATCAGAAAGTCGCCTTGACCTGCAGCCCAACCACCAGCGCGTTGTCGATGTCCTTCCCGGAGAACGCACCCGGCTCGATGATGTACTGCACATCCGGGCGCAGGTTCAGCCACGGCGTGGCCTGGTAGCCATAGCTCAGCTCGATCAACTGCTCGGCGCCGTCGATGTTGGGGAACTGCTGCCCGGCATTGAACGCGGCGTCTTCCAGCACGTCACGGCTGCGCGGGTTCTGCACGGCGCGGCCGTAGCCCAGTGCCAGGGTGTCACGCGGACGGCCTGCGAACGGCTTGTACAGCACCACGCCGGCGCCATACCACTTGGTGAATGGCGATGCCGCCTCGCTCGATGCCGAGTACTGGCCGAAGGCATGCAGGCTGCGTCCGGGGGAACTGGCGTCGTTCCATACGGCCTGGTCGATCAGCAGGTAGTGGCCGCCACGGCCGGACACTTCCTTGTCGCTGCCGATGCGTTTGACGTCGGAGCTGTCGTAGTAGTACCCCAGCTTGTACTCACCCGGCAATTCACCTTGCAGCTTGTACACCAGCTCAATCGGTACCACCGTGCCCGTGGTGTGCTTAGGCCCCAGGTGCCAGGCGCGGCTGGAGTTGCCGTTGCTTTCCGGGTCGACGTTGAACGCCGCCACGCGCAGTTGCCAGGAAGGCGACAGGTCGTACTTCACCCGCACACCCAGATGGGCGTTGGGGTAGTTGGTCCAGCCGCTGCCACCGGACATGTTCAGCGGGTGGCCGCAGAAGCCGGCGTTCATGAAGTTGCACAGGATACCGCTGTCCAGGCCGCCGAGGTCGTTGCCCATGGCCATGTAGCCGAGCTTGACGTTGAGCGCCGGGGTGAACAGGGTGCGCTCGTAGCTCAGTTCGGTCAGGCGGGTGTACAGGCCACCGTAGTTTTCCTGGATCGGCAGGCGGTTGCCCACCAGGTCTTCCGAGGCGCTGTTGCCGCGGCGGTCGTTGATGGTCAGCTGGACCTTGCCGCCGTTTTCCAGGCCATAGAGTTTCGAGAGGTCGAACTGCACGCCGAACTTGAGGTTCTGCGAGTAGCGCGCCGAGCGGTGCAGGCCACCGTGGGCGTTGTAGGCGGTTTCACCGCTGTAGTCGCCGGTGATCTTGACGCCGTCTTCTTCGAGCTGGTGACGCAAGCCGCCCCAGTCGCCGGTCATCGTGCTGCGGGTCATGAGGTCGCCGTCGGCCAGGGCGGTGGTGCTGGCCAGGGCGAGCAGCAGGGCAGTAGGTGTGTAGCGCATTGCGAGGACTTTCCTGAGAAATCTTGGTGTTATGTAAGGCCCGTTCGCGGGACAAGCCCGCTCCCACAGAGCGGCATCATTTCTGTGGGAGCGGGCTTGCCCCGCGAAGAGAACGACGCGGTTTATGGCAGTGCGTAAGAAATCACATAGTCGCCACGGTCAGTCGACTGACGGGCGCCGCCCGCAGTGACCACCACGTACTGTTTGCCAGTCTTCGGCGAAACGTAGGTCATCGGGCCACCCTGGCTGCCGACAGGCAGGCGGGCTTTCCAGATTTCGTTACCGTTGCTGCTGTCGTAGGCGCGCAGGTAGAAGTCCTGGGTCCCGGCGATGAACACCAGGCCGCCTTGGGTCGACAGGGTACCGCCCAGGGTTGGCAGGCCAATCTTGATCGGCAGGTGCATGCGGATGCCGAGCGGACCGGTATCTTCAACGGTGCCGACCGGGACCTGCCAGGCAACCTGGCGCGTCTTCATGTCGATGGCGGTCAGGGTGCCGAATGGCGGCGCCTGGCATGGGATGCCGGCGACCGACAGGAAGCGGTTCTTGTTCACCGCATACGGGGTGCCTTTGAGCGGTACGGCGCCCATGCCGGTGTTCAGCGCTTCGCCACCGGAAGCCGCCTGGCCCTTGTTCTGCGACGGGATCATCTGAATCCACAGGCCCAGACGCATGTCGTTGACGAAGATGAAGCCATGCACCGGGTCGGTGGAGAGGCTGCCCCAGTTCATGCCGCCCAGCGAACCTGGGAAGCTCAGCGACAGGTCGGTGCCCGGCGCGGTGTAGAGCCCGTCGTAGCGCATCTTCTTGAAGTCGATACGGCACAGCAGCTGGTCATACGGCGTGGCACCCCACATGTCCGATTCGGTCAGGGTCTGCGCGCCGATCTGCGGCATGCCCACCGATTTCGGCTGAGTCGGGGAGTACGGCTCGTTAGGGATGTTGCTTGGTTTGACCGGGACTTCGTCAACCTGGGTCAGCGGCTTGCCGGTGGCGCGGTCGAGCACGTAGATCTGCCCAGCCTTGGTGCCGATCACCACTGCAGGTACCGACTGGCCGTCGTCCTTGGTGAAGTCGATCAGGCTCGGTTGCATTGGCAGGTCGAAGTCCCACAGGTCGTTGTGCACGGTCTGGAACACCCACTTCTCGTTACCGGTGGTGGCGTCCAGGGCCAGCACGGAAGCGCCGTAGGTGTGGTCCAGCTTGTTGCGCTCGACACCGTAGATGTCGGTGGACGACGAGCCCATCGGCAGGAACACGGTGTTCATGGCCGGGTCGTAGGACATCGGTGCCCAGCTGTTCGGGGTGCTGCGCACGTAGGTGGCGCCGTCGCCCGGGGCGTTGCGGTCTTGCGGGTTGCCTGGGTCGAAGGCCCAGCGCATGGCTCCGGTGATCACGTCGAAGCCACGGATCACGCCGCCTGGCATGTCGGTCTGGACGTTGTCGGCGACACGCCCGCCGACCACCACGGTGGTACCGGCCATCAACGGCGCGGAGGACAGCTGGTAGAAGGAGTCCGGCACATCACCCAGGCCGGCCATGAGGTTGACCTGGCCATTGTTGCCGAAGCCTTGGCAGAACTCACCGGTGTCGGCGTCGACGGCGATCAGTCGGCCGTCGATGGTGTTGGTCAGCAGGCGGCGCTGGCAGTTGGCACCGGCCGGTACGCTACCGACGGTAATCGGCGAGCTGTTCGGCTGGGACGGCTGGGCGATCGGTGCGGTGGCGTCGAAGTAAGCCATGCCGCGGCAACGCTGCCAGACCTTGGACTGGGCGTTGATCTCGTTCTTCCACAGCTCTTTGCCGGTGTCGGCATCGAGGGCGATCAGGTTGTTGTGCGGGGTGCAGATGAACACCTTGTTGCCGACTTGCAGTGGAGTCAGCTGGTCTTCGGCACCGTTGCCGTCGCTGATGGCCACGTCACCGGTGTGGTAGGTCCAGGCGACCTTGAGCTTGTCGACGTTGTCGCGGTTGATCTGGTCGAGCGCGGCGAAGCGGCTGCCACCTTCGGTATTACCGTAGTGGGCCCAGTCCTTCTGCTCCTTGCCGGCTTCGACCGGGGTCATGCCCGGGCCTTTACCGGTAGGCGCGACGCTTGGATGGGCGACGAACATGTTGCCGGCGGCGATCACCAGCACCACGGCCAGCACGCCAGCGATGCCGTAGGCGCCACGCCCAGTGCTGCCGCCATTGCTACGCACCAGCAGCGGGTAGACCAGCGCCACCACCATGCCGATCGCGCCGAACATGAACAGGCGCGAGAACAGTGGCCAGAAGACCAGGCCAGCGTCGATCAGCGCCCACAATGCGGTACCGATCAGGAAAGCAGCGTACAACCAGGCACCGGCCTTTTTGCGCCGGGCGATGAGCACACCGGCGATGGCCATCGCCAGGCCGCCGATGAGGAAGTACCAGGAACCGCCCAGGCCGGCCAGCTTGATGCCGCCAGCAGCCAGGAGCAGGCCGAGCAGGGCGATGATCACGCCCAAGCCGACCAGGATGATGTTTGTGGCGCCAGAGGCGCGCGGTGTTTCGTTCATGCCAGGGATCTCAGCAGGTGGAATGGGCGCAGTTTAAGCCCTTAGCAAGCTAATTAACAAGTTAGTACATAATATTGTGAGGCTGATTGTCGCAGGGTTGAACTTGCCAAGGTGTGCCAAAAAGCTTAGATCACGTAGCGAAAAATGCTCTAAACCATAGGTTTATGCGCGTCCCATCGAAAGCTGTTAGACCTTCGTATCAGGTGACATCAATCGCAGGCCACGGCGCGGCACTGCTGTAGAAGACGGCAAGCCAGACAGTCGGCTCGCCTTGAACGGTCCATTCCACCCGGTGCCGGCAATGGGCCGGGATGTCGAGGCAATCTCCCGGTGCCAGCAGACGGGTGTAGCCCTCATGCTCCAAGCGCAGGGCAGCACGACCACTGAGCAGTATCACCCATTCGCCTTCGGCCTGGTCATACCAGAAGCCGGCCGGGCTCGCCTGGCCGCATGAAACGATGCGCTCGATACGCATACCGGGGCGCTGCAGCAGTTCATCGATCCGTTCGGCAGCGGCAGGGTCACAGCTGGGCAAGGTTTCTAGAAGGTTCACAGGTGTCATGGATAAGTCTCGTTCAGTGGGAGGTGCTTCCACTATGGACCCGCTCAATCGGCCGCGCGCTTCTTGACCCGCACCGTGGATTGTAGGACCGTTCCGCAAATTGAAAACCGGGGTGTTCATGGACAAGTTTCTAGCGATGAAGATGTTCACCGCGACCGTCGACGCCCAGGGATTTTCCGCCGCAGCGCGCAAGCTGGGTATCGCCACCTCGTCGGTGACGCGCCTGGTCGATGCGCTGGAATCGGCACTGGGTGCCACTTTGCTCAACCGCTCCACGCGCCAGATCACCCTGACCGAGGCTGGCGCTCGCTACTACGCCCGCGCGCGGGATATCTTCGAAGCGCTGGACGAGGCGGAAGCCAGCGTCGCTGACCGTGGTGAGGAGCCTGTTGGCGTATTGCGCCTGTGTCTGCCGGTCGAGTTCGGTCGACGCGTGATTGCGCCGCACCTGGGGATGTTTCTGGCGAGGCATCCGGCTATGGAGCTGGACATCGACATGAGCGACCGGCTCGATGACCTGCTGGACGGCCGTTACGACCTGTCGATTCGCCTTGGCGACCCCTCACCGAGCGACGAATTGGTGTGCCGACCATTGGGCCGCTTCGAACGCTGGCTGGTGGCCAGCCCTGAATACCTGACCCGCCACCAAGCGTTGCAGCACCCCGCGCAACTCCTGGACCATGCCTGCCTGCGCTTTCGCTATGGCCAGAAGGCACTGCCCTGGCGCCTGCAGCGAGCAGACGATACCCAGGTGCTGGACGTGCGCGGCCCGCTGCGCAGCGCCAACGCCGACTTGCTGCGCGAAGCCGCGCTGGCGGGCACTGGCATAGCGCTGCTGGCTGACTGGCTGGTCCGCGAAGACGTGGCCGCGGGGTATCTGCAGCGCGTATTCAGCGACTGGCAGGCCAGCCCAGGGGCGGCCAATGACAGCATCAATGCCTTGTACTTGCCCAACCACCGCGGTTCGCGGCGCGTGCAGGCATTCATCGCGTTCTGCGAGCAGCTTTTGGCGCCATGAACCGCTTACGTTGCGCTGGGCGCAAAGCCCTGTTGCGCCGCGCCCGGATTTTCCTGGCCACGGTGCTCCGCTAATGTGGCCGGCATCTTCTTTCCCGATGCCGAGGCACATTGCATGAACCCCTCCCTTGCCACCACACAGGCCGCAGCGCCGGGCCTGAGCCGGGCCCTGGTCACCTTGCTGGCGTTCTGTTGCGGCGCGATCGTCGCCAACATCTACTACGCCCAACCCATCGTCGGGCTGATTGCCCCGGACCTTGGCTTGTCCACCGAGCGTGCCAGCCTGGTTGTCTCGCTGACCCAACTGGGCTACGCGCTGGGCCTGCTGTTGCTGGTGCCTTTGGCTGACCTGGTGGAGAACCGCCGGTTGATGATCGTCACAGCGGTACTCGCCTGCGTCAGCCTGCTGCTGGCGGGTACCAGCAGCAATGGCCAGGGGGCGTTGTTCCTGGGCTATGCCTTGCTGATCGGTTTCAGTTCCGTGTCGGTGCAGATGCTGATCCCGTTGGCTGCACACCTCGCGCCAGAGCAGCAGCGTGGCCGGGTGGTCGGCAACATCATGGGCGGCCTGTTGCTGGGTATCCTGCTGGCGCGGCCGCTGTCGAGCCTGGTGGCTGACCATTTTGGCTGGCGCACAGTGTTCATCGGTGCAGCGGGCTTGATGTTGGCGATCATCCTGCTGCTGGCGCTGACCTTGCCGCGTCGGGTACCTGACCACAAGGCCAGCTATGCCGGTTTGATGGCATCGTTGATCGGGTTAGTGCGGCAATACCCGGTACTGCGGCAACGCTCGCTGTACCAGGCGTTGATGTTCGCCGCGTTCAGCCTTTACTGGACGGCGGTGCCGTTGGCGCTTGCGGCCGAACATGGCCTATCGCAAAGCCAGATCGCGCTGTTCGCCCTGGTGGGCGCGGTCGGTGCCATCGCCGCGCCCATGGCCGGGCGCCTGGCAGACGCCGGCCATGCTCGCGCAGGCTCATTGCTGGCCTTGATACTGGCGCCTGTGGCACTGCTGTGGGGGCTGACCGCGCCGGGTTACAGCGTTATCGGCCTGGGGTTGACCGGCGTGCTGCTGGATTTCGCTGTGCAGATGAACATGGTCATCGGCCAGCGCGAAGTCTACGCCCTGGACCCGACCAGCCGCGGGCGGCTCAATGCGCTGTACATGACCAGCATCTTTCTCGGCGGCGCCGTGGGGGCGGCCGCTGCCAGTACGGTGTTCGCCCAGTATGGCTGGCAAGGTGTGGCATGGCTGGGGGCGAGCTTGCCTGGGCTGGGGCTGCTGGTGTTCCTGGTGATTTCGCGGGGTAGGTGAACCCGCACTGGCTAGCGGCCGAGCGGCAATGCGACACCAATCAACGCAAACAGGCCCCCGCAGCAGCGATTGAAACCCTTGCCGCCCTTGGCCAACCAAGGCTTGATCCGGAACGCCAGGCGCGCGAGCAGGTATTCGACCAAGAATTCCACGCTGGCAAAGGTAGCGGCCATGATCACGAACTGCAGAAACAGCCCCCGCTGTGGTTCGATGAACTGCGGCAGGAACGCCCCGTAGAACAGCAGCACTTTGGGGTTGGCCATGGCCGACAGCAAGCCCTGGCGGAACAGGCCGGCATTGCTCAGGCGAGCAGCCTGTGCATTCACCTCCAGGTGCAAGGCCGGGCTGCGCCAGAGCTGGACGCCCAGCCAGACCAGATAGGCGCCACCTACCCACTTCAGCACGGTCAGCACCGAGGCTGAGGTTTGCAACAGGGCAGTGAGGCCGAACATGGCCAGGGCAATCAATGCGCTGAAACCGAACACCCCGCCAACGATGGTGAACAAGGTGCGCCGTGCGCCATACAGCGCACCATGGGTCAGGGCCAGCAGGCTGTTCGGGCCTGGGGTCAGCGATAAACCGATGCTTGCCAACAGGTAGATGAGCCAGGTATCCAGAGCCATGAGATGCGCCTTGAGTCAGTCAGTATTCAGAGATGGCCAGTCTAGGCGACCTAACCCGATGCACAGAGTATGATCTGGACATCTCATGGTGATTTTCGGACATTAATCGATGCTCCCCGATATCCGACTTCTGATCCTGCCGTTACCGGACTTTGCCTTGCTGCCTTTCGGCGCCTTTCTCGACAAGTTGCGTTTCAGTGCCGACGACGAAGACTACAGCCGTCAGCGTTATTGCAGTTGGACACTGGCCGGCCTGACAGCCGAGCCGGTGGTGTCCAGCAGCGGCGCGGTGATGCAGGTGGAAGCGATCGCCGATCAGCTCGCACTGGATGACTACGATTACCTGGTGCTGTTCGGCAGCCGCAATGCCGAGGCCACAGCCAGCCTGGCAGCCCATTACCAAAGCCTGCTCAAGCGTGCGGCCAAGGCTGGCGTGAAGCTGGTCGCCATCGACAACGCCGCCTTTCTGCTGGCGGCTTGCGGTCTGCTGGACGGGCACAAGGTGGTGGTGCATTGGCGGCATGAAGCCGAGTTTCGCGCATCGTTTCCGCGCGTGCAGCTGCTGCGCGAGCAGTTGTATTGCATCGACGGTCCGCGCATTACCTGCGCGGGCGGCACGGCTGCCCTCGACCTGGCAGTCGAGCTGTTATCAAAAGCATGCGGGCGTGCCCGGGCGCTAAAGGGGCTGGCTGACATGCTGGTGGACGAATCCCGTAACAGTCGCCACGCCTTGCGTTCGCTGGAGGCCAGCGCAGGTCAGGGACGGCAGGTGCAGCGCGCATTGGCGCTGATGCGTCATCACTTGAGTGCGCACCTGTCGATTGAAGAACTGGCGGCGGAGCTGGGCATCAGCCGACGGCAACTGGACCGCCAGTTTCAGGCCAGCCATAGCATGAGCGCCAAGGCCTGGTGGCTGGAAATGCGCCTGCAGCAAGCGCGCTGGCGGCTGCTCAACTCCAGCCACAGCCTGGCGCAGATAGCCGATGAAGTGGGGCTGGGCGATGCGAGCTATCTGGGAAAGTGCATACGGCGGCGGTTTGCTTGCACGGCGCTGGAACTGCGCCGTGACGTTCACTGCGGCGTGCCGAACAACCCCGTCCAGTAGATGCCGGCATCGCTTTTCGGGTCCACTGCATAGGCAGCACCCATCTCGCGGAAGTCCGGGTTCATCAGCGTGGCGCAATGCCCGGGGCTGGCCAGCCAGCCATCCACCACTTTCTGTGCCGTGTCGCGCCCGGCCGCGATGTTCTCGCCAATCTGCTGATACAGGTAGCCGGCAAGCTCCGCACGATCGCCCGGCGTGCGCCCCTCGCGGTCGATGTGGTCGAAGAAATTCTGGTTGGCCATTGCCCTGGTGTGATTGGCCGCCACCCCGGCAAGGGCGGTGCTCCAGCCAAGCGCAGGCGCTGCGGCGAAGGGTTGGCCGCCGCATTGGCGCGGCGCTTTACGTGCAGTGTTGATCGCTTGCATGACTTTCTGCCCCTCGGCCTGCCAGTCACCGAGGCGCCCGCTCAGCAGCGGCCGCGCCAACACGATGCGCCAGTCGCGTCCTTCCTGGCTGACCCCGATATCCACGAACTGAGGGTCGAGCACCACCTGGCAGAAGCTCTCTTCGATGGCGTGCATGGCGGCGCGCGCATCGCGCGGGCCGGACAGGCTGATGGCCTGCACGTTGACCATTGGGTAGGCGGCACGGGTCATGGCCTGTTGCAGGTCGCGGGTACCCTCTGGTGACAACGCCAGGCGGGTGTCGCTGTTGAGCGGCGGCAGCTCCAGCGATGCTTCGCCGCCACAGCGCTGGGTTTGGCTGCGGTAGGCATTGATCGAATCGATCAGCTGCGCCTCTTCGCCGGAGGCAGCCAGGCTCGAGGTCGAGACGACCAGGCCCAGCGACAAGGCGGCAACGGATGACAGGACGCGCATGTGGATCTCCCTGTGACTGGCAGCGTCTTGGTTTGCGCTGCTCATCCTACACAAGCCCAAGGCTTTTGGCCCGGTGTCGTGCAAAGCAATGAAAACGCCAGCAACGGCTTGCAGGCGGCAAAAGAGGGAGTAGACCACTGGTCGCCCAGAAAGTGCGATGGCTTGGTAATCATTCGTAACTTCGACTAGAAACAATACGCAAACGCTAATAATTCCTCATACGCCAGGAAGGCCTCACCCAGCGCACACTGGAGCCCTTCATGGCACGATTCCCTTCGTATCAGTCGACCTTTATCGCTGTTTGCTGTTCCGTTGCCGTGACCGCCCAGGCGGCTGACGGCGCCATCGAGCTGGATGCCACCGCCATCAATGCCGAAGCCGCGCGCCCCAAGGGCGAGCCGCCCGAACCTTTTGCCGGCGGCCAGGTGGCGCGTGGCGGGCAGATGGGGATACTGGGCAACCAGGACATGATGGATGTGCCCTTTACCATGACCAGCTACACCTCGCAGTTGATCGAGGATCAGCAGGCCGAAGACATCGGCGATGTGCTGCTCAACGATCCGTCGGTGCGCCAGTCGTTCGGGTTCGGCAACCAATCGCAGGTGTTCGTGATCCGTGGCCTGCCGCTCAATGGCGACGATGTGGCCTTCAACGGCCTATATGGGGTGCTTCCGCGGCAGATGATCTCTACCGATGCGGTGGAGCGGGTCGAGGTGCTCAAAGGCCCGAATGCCTTCCTCAATGGTGCCAGCCCGACCGGCACCGGCCTGGGCGGCAACGTCAACCTTCAGCCCAAGCGTGCCGGTGACACGCCGACGCGCCGCTACACCCAGGACATCAGCACCGATGGCCGGCTCGGCGAGCATCTGGACCTCGGCCAGCGCTTCGGTGAGGACAATCGCATTGGCGTACGCCTGAACCTGTCACAACGCGAAGGCGAGACCGGAGTCGATGACCAGGACCAGCGCAGCAAGCTGTTCATCGTCGGCCTCGATTACCGTGGCGACAACTTTCGCGTGTCGACCGACATCGGCTACCAGAAGCAGCGGGTCAACCACATGCGCAACTCAGTGCGCCTCGGTGCAGGCCTGACCGACATTCCCCGCGCGCCGGACGCCGACCATAACTACGGCCAGGACTGGGCCTGGACCGAGACCGAGGACACCTTCGGCATGGTCCGCGGCGACTACGACTTCAACGATAACTGGAGCGCGTACCTGGCCGGCGGGCTCAAGCACACCCACGAAAACGGCTTCTACGGCACGCCGATCCTCACCGACGCGGCCAGTGGCGATGCCACCATCGGCGGCTCGAAGATCCCCCACAACGAGGACAACAGTACACTCATGGGCGGCGTCAACGGCCGCTTCCAGACCGGCCCGGTCAGCCACCAGCTGAACATAGGCGCGGCCAGCATCTGGACCCAGCAGGAAAACGCCTTCGTCTTCTACAACTCACAAGACACCAACATCTACCACACCGACCCCCTGCCCAAGCCGAACACGCCAACCTTTACCGGCGGCAAGCTGGATGACCCCGGGGTCACCGGCAAGACCCGCAACCGCAGCATCGCCGTGTCCGATACCTTGGGGCTTTTCGACGATAGCCTGCTGCTGACCGTAGGCGTCCGTCGCCAGCAGCTGCGTGTCGAGGGCTATGCCTACGACGGAGAAGGTCCGGACCTTGGCCGCAACGCCTTCTACGACGAGTCGGTCACCACACCGGTGTATGGCATCGTCTACAAGGTCAACCCATCGATCTCGCTGTACGCCAACCGCATCGAAGGCCTGGCCCAGGGGGCCACGGCCTCCGGCCAGGTGATCAACGCCGGCGAGGTGTTCCCGCCAGCCAAGACCAAGCAGGTGGAGGCGGGGATCAAGCTCGATTACCAGAGCTTCGGCGCCAACCTGGCGCTGTTCCGCATCGAACGGCCCACCGACGGCTTCGTGCAAAACGATGTGTTCGTCCAGGATGGCGAGCAGGTCAACAAAGGCATCGAGCTCAGTGTATTCGGTGAGCCGGTCACCGGCCTGAGGCTGATGGCCGGTGGCACGCGCATGGACACCGAGCTGAAGAAGACCCTCAACGGCGCCGACGACGGCAATCATGCCGTGGGCGTGCCGACGTTCCAGCTCAATGCCAGCGTCGACTGGGACGTGCCCGGGCTCGAAGGCCTGGCGCTGAATGCGCGTATGCTGCGCACCGGCGGGCAATACGCCAACCCGGCCAACACCCTCAGCCTGCCGACCTGGAACCGCTTCGACGTGGGCGCGCGGTATCGCTTCCAGGTGCAGGAAAAAGCTGTGACCCTTCGGGTGAATGTGGAGAATCTGACCGACAAGAACTATTGGGCTTCGGCCAACGGTGGCTACCTGACTCAAGGCGATCCGCGTCTGGTGAAGTTCTCCGGGACAATCGACTTCTGACGCGGATTCAGCGCGCCAGTTCCTGGTTCGGTTTGTAGAAAAGGAAGTGACGGGTCTCGGCCGTTCTGCGGTAGGCCTTGGCCCAGTCCGGATGGACATTGCGGTCATGGAAGTACAACGCGCCGCCCGTGCTGTCCTTGAGCTGCTGGTTGAGCGCCTTGCGGGCGATCTCCTTGGCGACGTCGTAGCGCTCGGGTTCCTCGACCTGGTCGGAGCGCCCGTCACACCACCAGGAAAACTGGCAAGACTTGCTCTCGACACCTTGCTTGACCACGCCACAGATGGTGTCGGGGAAACCGTCCTTGCCCAAGCGGTTGATCACCACGCTGGCCACTGCACTCATGTCGTTTGCATCGGCGCCCTTGGCTTCCCAATAGATGGTGCGGGCCAGGCAGGTGATGCTGTCGTCCATTGGCGCCTGGCCAGCCGGGTCGACGGCTTTGACTTCACTGGGCGTAAGGGTTTCGGCTTTTTTCGGCGGTGGCGCGTCTTCGACCACCTTTTCTTCGAGTACTTCGGCCTTGTCCTCGGCAACTGCAGCCTTGGCAGTGTCGGCGGCATTCGATGGGCCTGCGAGCAGGGCCGAGGTCAAGCCGATCACCATCCACGTAAGGCGCATGGTCGAGGTTCCGGAGTGTGTGTTGCTTCACAGTCTAGCCAAGCGCATTCAATTCAGCGAAAGGATTAGCACCAAGGGCAATGTCACCGCAGCCGCCACCGTCTGCAGGGCGATGATAGTCGCCATCAACGGCGCGTTGCCGCCCATCTGTCGTGCCATCACGTAGGACGACGACGCCGTGGGCAATGCCTGAAACAACACCGCCACCACCGCCGCCTGACCACCCAGGCCAAGCAGCCGGCACAAGCCCCAGGTGGTCAGCGGCATGACCAGGAACTTGAACATCGACGCCGCCAGTAGCGGCCGCACCTGCTGCCCGACACTGGCGCCACCCAGCGCCGCGCCGACGCACAGCAGGCCCAGGGGCAGGGCGGCCTGGCCAAGCGCCTTGATCGTGGGCTCCAGCCCTGCGGGCAGCCCCAGGCCCGTGACCCGCAGCAACATGCCGCCGGCACAGCCAATGATCAGCGGGTTGGCGAAAATCGCCCGCAATACAGTGGCCGGGGAACTGTGGCGCGCACTGAAGCGGGCGAACACCAGGACGCAGAGCAGGTTCACCAGCGGCACGATGGCGGCGTTGGCCACGGCCGCCAGGGCAATACCGGCACTGCCGTAGATGCCAGCGGCCAGGGTGGCACCGATGTAGTTATTGAAGCGCACGCCGCCTTGGAAGACCGAGGTGAAGTCTGCGCCGTCGTGGTTGACCGCGCCTTGGTAGAGCACCAGCAGCGCGGCGCCGAGGATGGTCGAGAGCATCAGCACGCCGACCATGCCCAGTACCGGTACGCCATCGAGGTCGGCGGTAGCCAGCCCGTGGAGGAACAGCGAAGGTAGCAGCACGTAGTAGCTCAGACGCTCGGCGCCCGGCCAGAAGCTCTCGGCAAGAAAACCGCGCACGCGCAGGAAGGTGCCAAGGGCGATCAGCAAGATGATGGGCAGCAAGGTGGTCAGCAGCAGGTGAAGCATGGGTGACGTTCCGTGGTCGGGTTCGGCACAGGTTAGCTTGGCTGACTGATTGGTAAAAACGCTTATTTCTGCAGTGACCGTTGAGAAAAAATGCACAGTTTCTTGAATTTACGCAAATCCCGTAGGAGCGGCTTCAGCCGCGATCACCGGCAAAGCCGGTGCCATACCCGGCGAAAACGTCACGACTCAAGTGCTGTCTTCAACACCGCACTCAAATGCCGCCGCTGACTCTTCTCATGCTCCAGCAACACCACACGCCGTTTCAGCTGCGGCTCTCCAAACGGCAAACAAGTAGCAGGCGGCAAACGCAGCAAGTCTTCATCGGCCATGGGGATGATCGCCACCCCCAACCCCATCACCGCCATACTGGCCAACGCTTCCTGGCTATCCAGTTCCATCTGTTCGCTGACCTGTAAGTGCTGGCGACGCAGTTCCTGTTCGATTTGCCGGCCCGCCCAGGCGCGCTTGTCGAAGCGCAGGAAGGGTTGGCTGGCGAGCAGCTGCGGCAGGCTCTGGCCGGTCAGCTCAGGGCTGGCGATAGCCCAGAACCGATCCTCGAACAACGACGTGTAATCCAGGCTCTGCGGATAGGGGCTGACCGGCTCGGTGGTGATCGCGGCATCCAGGTCGCCGTCTTCGATACGCCGCGCCAGTTCCGCCGACATGCCCGAGGCCACGCTGATGTGCAGGTCTGGGTGATGCGCCTTGATCCACACCAGCGCCCGGGGCAGGCGCCGGGCCAGGACTGTATGGATCGCACCCAAGCGCAGCCGCCCACGCAGGCTCGGACCAGTGGACACGGCATCGGCCAGTTCGTCATAGGCAGCGAGGATGGTGTCAGCCCGTGCCACGGCCAGTTGTCCGGCCTCGGTCAGCACCACCTGGCGGCGGCTGCGGTCGAACAGCACAACCTGCAGTTCGTCTTCCAAGGTCTTGATGTGCAGGCTCACCGCCGAAGGCGTCAGGCTGAGCAGGTCGGCGGCACGGGCGAAGGTGCCGTGGCGGGCGATGGTGACGAGGGTGCGCAGGGCTTTGAGTGACACGCGGAAGGGCTCCGATGGGAAGTATTTCATTCTGTGGCGGGATGGAATGCCTGGCAACCTGCGCAGTCCCAGCTGTTATGTGGGTACGACACCCGCTCATCCCAAGACATGGAGACACGACATGAAAGCTTTGGTACTCACTGCATTACTGGCCTCGGCCGGCCTTGCGCAAGCTGCTGAGACAGTGGAACTCAAACTGGCCGGGCCGGACGGTCCGGGCAAGGTGATCGGCACCGTCAGCATCGAGCAGAGCAAGTACGGCACCGTGCTGACTCCGGACCTCAAAGACCTGCCGCCAGGCGTGCATGGCTTCCACCTGCATCAGAACCCCTCGTGCGCGCCAGCGGAGGAAAACGGCAAACCTGTGCCGGCAGGTGCGGCGGGCGGCCACTGGGACCCGGACAAGACCAACGCGCACAAGGGGCCGTATGACGATGGTGGCCACCGCGGTGACCTGCCGGCGCTGTATGTCGGCGCGGACGGCAAGGCCACCTATCCAGTACTTGCGCCACGCCTGAAGGCGTCCGACTTCAAAGGGCATGCGCTGATGGTGCATGCCGGTGGTGACAATCACAGCGACCATCCCGAGAAACTCGGTGGCGGTGGTGCGCGGTTCGCCTGTGGAGTCGTGCAGTAACACCAGCGCCTAGGGGGCTGGCAGCGCATCCCGCAGCCAGTCCACCAACCCCAGCACCGTGGGCGTGATGTCACGTCCATGGGGCACCACCAGGTAATACGCCTCGCGCGGCCGCACCACCAAATCGGTGATCCGCACCAGTTCACCCGCTGCCAGCATGTGATCGATCATCCGCCCCCAGCCCAGCGCCACACCATGCCCATGCAGTGCGGCCTGGATGTTGTCGCTGTACAGGTGGCAGCGCAGGCTGTAGCGCAGTTTCGGCGGGTTGCCGCCCAGTTCGCGGAACCAGGTGGGCCAAGTCATCCAGCCTTCGGTGGTGGCATCGGCGTCCAGCAGGTCGACCTCATAAAGCGCCTCCAGCGACTCGGGCACGGCATTGTTTGCCAGCCACTTGGGCGAGCACACCGGAAAAATTTCCTCGTCGAACAAGTGCAACGCGGTGCCATCCAGCCAACGACCGTTGCCATAGCGCACCAGCAGGTCGACATCGTGGTTGCGCAGGTCGCCAGTGAACATCTGCGTGGCCAGGCGCAAGCGCAATTGCGGCATGGCCGCGCGCAGCTTGCTCAAGCGCGGCATCACCCGTAACTGGGAAAAGGTGGCGGTGGAGCTGAGTACCAGCTCCTGCTCGCCGCTGCCTTCGCTGATGCGGTCGAACATCGCCGCGACTTTTTGCAGCGATTCGGACAGCACGGCGAACAACGCCTGGCCCTCGCTGGTCAGGCGAATACCCCGGTGCAGGCGCTGGAACAACTGGTTGCCCAGGCTCTCTTCGAGCTGGCGGACCTGCTTGCTCACCGCCGCCTGGGTCACTCCCAGCTCCCGAGCGGCCAGGGTAAAGCTGCCGTGGCGGGCCACCGCCTCGAAATCGAGCAGCGCGGTCATCGAGGGGATGATGCGTCGGTAGCCTTTGTGCGTATTGCCGTTTTCTTGTGTTTTCATGCGACGTCCTGGCAAGGCGCGGCGCGCTGGTCCGCGCCGCGTGCTGACAGTGGCAGAAAAATTCGCGGGGGGGTAGTGCGGTGACTTGGCAGTCACACTTCATGTGACCATAGCCAGTCCCCTCGCTCACGCACTCTCGCGGGCAACAAGCTCACACTCCAACAAATTCAGGCGCTGCACCTCGCCAATAGGCTGCAGTGCCCCAAGGTGCTGCAACACCCGCAACGCCGCCACCTCGCCAATCTCCCGCGACGGCGGGCGCAAGGTGGTCAGGCTTGGCATCAGCATTTCGGCAAACGCATAGTCGCCAAACCCCATGATCGCCATGTCCTCGGGTAAACGCAGCCCCGCGCGTTGGCCGGCGAGCAGGGCGCCTGCGGCCAGGTTGTCATTGGCGAAGATGATCGCCTCCGGGCGCGGGTTACGGCGGATCAACGCCTCCATGGCCTGCTTGCCCGCTTCGAACGGTGTGCAGTCAGCCGATGGCACGAACACCCAGGGCTCAAGCCCTGCCTCGTGCAGCGTGGCGATATAGCCGTCACGCCGCTCCAGCGCACTCAGGTCGCCCGCTGCGCTGTTCTGCACAAAGGCAATGCGTCGATGGCCTTTATCCAGCAGATAGCGGCATGCCTGCACACCGACCTGGTGATGCAGAAACCCGACCTGCACCGGCGTGCGTTCGGGGCAGTAGTCCCAGATCTCGACCACCGGCACGTCGGCTTCGGCCAGCATCTTTTCGGTTGTCGGGCTGTGAAAGCGGCTGGTGACCACCAGCGCAGCAGGCGACCAGCCGAGGAAGGCGCGCACGGCGCTTTCTTCCTGGGCCTCATCGAAGTAACTGGACGCCAGAAGCAACTGATAGCCGTGCCGGCTGAGGGTGTCGCTGAAGGCCTGGATGGTCTGGGCGAAGATCGGCCCGGAGATGTTCGGGATCACCATGCCGATGATACGCCCGCGTGCCGAGGCCAGCCCGCCGGCCACCAGGTTGGGCACATACCCCAACGCCTGCACGGCGGCCTCGATACGTGCGCGCAACGGCGGCGAAACCTGTTCGGGCTGGTTGAAATAACGGGACACGCTGATGGACGAAACATCAGCCGCCCTGGCGACTTCGGCCAGGGTGACGCGGCCGACACCACGGCGCTTGCGGGGCGTATCCTTGGCTTGGCTCACAGGCTACATCCTCAGGAAATGCCGCGATGTTAGCGCTAACGATCGCGCTAATGGCAAATAGCTTTATTGCATATAAATCTGCTTTTTTAGTATTTGACCTGCTAAGCGGCCGCTCTGATACTTGTTCATGTTAGCGCTAACAAGCGCTGCTGTTGGCAAGCGCCTGCCACTCGCACGAGCGAGACCAGACAACCCCAGCAATACCCGTGTCGGCCCCAGATGGGGCCTGGTCTGGTCTCGATTGGCAGAGTGAGCATCATGCAGAAAAGCCGTAGCACGTTCCCCTTTACCCAACGCCACCCCTTGGCCGCCGCCGTGCTGCTTGCCGCCGTCGGCCAATGCGCCGAGGCGGCCGAACAATCCCCGCAAGCCACTTCGCTGGGCGCGGTGACGGTAACCGCCACCCGCCGCGAATCGACCTTGCAGGAGGTGCCGGTGGCTGTGTCAGTGGTCGACGGTGAACAGCTCGAGCGCGACAATCGCAACAACGTCGCCAGCATCGTCCAGCAAGTACCGACCCTCAACTACCGTGCCGGCGCGTCGAACAAGGACACTTCACTGTTCATTCGCGGCGTGGGCACCATTTCCACTTCGCCGGGCGTCGAGCCGACCGTGGCCACCGTGGTCGACGGTGTGGTGTTCGGTCGCCCTGGTCAGTCCACCCTTGACCTGCTCGACCTTGAACGCATCGAAGTGCTGCGCGGCCCGCAAGGCACGTTGTTCGGCAAGAACGCCTCGGCCGGCGTGCTGAATGTGGTCAGCAAAGCCATCCCCGAGCAGAACCAGGGCTATATGGACTACTCGCACTTCGGCGGCGGTGACGAAAACCGCCTGCGCTTCGGCATTGGTGGCCGCCTGAACGAGCAGCTCAAGGGCTCGCTGAGCACGCTGTGGGGAGACTATGACGGCAACGTCGAGAACGTCGCCAACGGCCACGATGTCAACGGCTACGAGCGCAAGGGTGTGCGCGGCAAGCTCGAATTCGAGCCCAGCGAAGCCTTGCGCCTGACCCTGATCGCCGATTACATGAAGGGTGAGGACACCTTGCCCAGCGGCGTGATCACCCAAGCCAGCAGCACCTTCGCCAACCAGCTCCGCCCGGCCACCCCCAGTGCCCACAACCGCGATATCAACAGCGACTTCAAGACCCATGTCGAAGACGAGAACCAGGGCCTGTCGGCTCAGCTCGACTGGCAGCTGGGCGACTACACCCTGACCTCGATCAGCGCCTGGCGCGGCTGGGACAACACCCAGTACCAGGACGGCGACCGCCGCGCTTTGCTGCCAGTGACTGCCTCACATGACAAGGGCACGGTGGACTACGACCAGTACAGCCAGGAATTTCGCCTGACCTCGCCCAAGGGCCAGTTCAACGAATACGTGCTCGGTGCTTTCTACATGCATGGCACCTCCAACGAAACGTACCAGCGCCTGTCGGTCAACAGCGGGGTAGCCAATACCGGGCGGGCCGACTACTCGACGAGCAACGACAGCGTTGCCCTGTTTGGTGAGAACACCTTCAACTTCACCGACGATTTTCGCGCAATCTTCGGCCTGCGCTGGACCCACGACGACCTCGAATACGACCACCGTCGCACTTCCACGTCGCCCACCGCCGTCACCGGCATCCAGCCTTCCACCTCCAGTTCCGGCTCGGTGGATGAAGATGGCTGGAGCGGCCGCACCGGCCTGCAATACGACTTCAGCGACAACCTCACCGGTTACGCCACCTATTCACGCGGTTACAAAGGCCCGGCCTACAACGTGTTCTTCAACATGCAACCGCGCGACACTGGCGCGCTCAAGCCGGAAACCTCCGACGCCTACGAAGTCGGCCTCAAGGGCACGGCACTGGACAATCGCCTGATGGCCAACCTGGCGGTATTCCACACCGACTACGACGATTACCAGGCCAACTTCTATGACACCGTCGCCAACCAGGTGGTGACCCGCCTGGTCAACGCCGGCAAGGTCAAGACCCAGGGCGTGGAACTGGACGCCAGCTTCCAGGTCACTCGCCAGCTCAATTTGTCGGCGGCGCTGGCCTATACCAAGGCGCGGGTCGACCACTTCAACTGCCCGGTGGGCGCTGCGGCCAACTGCAACATCGACGGTGGTCGCCTGCCGTTTACCCCGGACTGGAAAACCTACGTGCGGGCCGACTATTCGATCCCGTTGGACAACGGCCTGGATATCGAGCTGTCCAGCGACTACAGCTGGCAGGACGACGTGCAGTTCAGCCTCGACCAGAACCCCGACACCGTGCAAGGCGCCTACGGCATCTGGAACGCCAGCATCGCCCTGGCCGACTACAACGACGGCTGGCGCGTGGCGCTGCTGGGCAAGAACCTCGGTGACAAGTCGTACGCGCAGATGCTCGCCAGTGGAGGGGATTACATCTACCGCTCGGTGCCGCGTGACGACGGGCGTTATTTCGGCGTGCAGCTGCGCAAGGACTTCTGATCCTTCAAGGAGATCGACATGAGTCGTCAAATGAGCCTCGGCGCCTTCCTCATGGCCACCGGGCACCATCTCGCAGCCTGGCGCCACCCGGAGGTACCGGCAGATCCGCTGGACTTCGCCAGCTACCGCCGCGCCGCCCAGATCGCCGAGGCGGCCTGCTTCGACGCGCTGTTCGTCGCCGACAGCGTTGCCGCGCCGACGGACGCTCTGGCCAGCCACAGCGCCCGTTCGGTGTACTTCGAGCCACTGACCTTGCTCTCAGCACTGAGCGCGGTGACCGAGCGCATCGGCCTGATTGCCACGGCCACCACCAGTTACAACGAGCCGTACCACGTAGCACGCAAGTACGCTTCGCTGGATCATTTGTCCGGTGGCCGCGCGGGCTGGAACCTGGTCACCTCCGATGCCGCCGCCGAGGCGGGCAATTTCGGCCGCGATGCGCATATCCCGCATGCCGAGCGCTACGCCCGGGCCCGTGAATTTCAGCAAGTGGTGCAGGGCCTGTGGGACAGCTGGGCGGACGATGCTTTCGTGCGCGACAAGGCCAGCGGCCAGTTCCATCGCCCGGACGCGGTACGCAGCCTCGATCATGTCGGGGAGCACTTCCGAGTTCGAGGCCCATTGAACGTTGCCCGTTCACCCCAAGGGCGGCCGGTGTTGGTGCAGGCGGGCTCATCGGAGGCGGGGCGAGAGCTGGCGGCCGAAAGCGCCGAAGTGGTATTCACCGCGCAACCCAGCTTGGCCCGAGCCCAGGCGTTCTATGCCGATCTCAAGGGCCGCTTGGCACGTTATGGGCGCTGCGAGGATTCGCTGAAGATCATGCCCGGCGTATTCGTCGTGGTCGGGCGCAGTGTCGCTGAGGCTCAAGACAAATTCCAACAATTACAGGACCTGGTCGACCCACGCGTTGGCGTCGCTTTGCTCGGGCGCATGCTGGGCAACTTCGACCTGTCCGGTTACCCGCTGGACGGCCCGTTACCAGACCTGCCGCCGACCCAGGATGGCCAGCGCAGCCGCCAGCAACTGCTCACCGAGCTGGCCGGCAATGAACAACTGACCCTGGCCGATCTGGGGCGGCGCATTGCCGGCGGGCGAGGGCATTACAGCCTGGTCGGCACGCCAACCCAGATTGCAGACGCGCTGCAGGCCTGGTTCGAAGGCCGGGCCGCTGACGGCTTCAACGTGCTCGTGCCGCACCTGCCGCAGGGCCTGGAGGACTTCGCCACACAAGTGGTCCCCGAACTGCAGCGCCGTGGCCTGTTCCGCCGCCAGTATCAGGGCCGCACGTTGCGCGAGCACCTGGGGCTGGCGCGCCCCGTCAACCCATTCTTTGCCGAGCGAGGCCAACCATGAGCTACACCGCCCACCCCGAGCGCTATGCGCGCATGCCTTACCGGAAAGTCGGCCGCAGTGGCCTGATGCTGCCGGCCCTGTCCCTGGGTCTGTGGCACAACTTTGGCGACGCCACGCCCGTCGCCACCCAGCGCGCCTTGCTGCATACCGCATTCGACGCTGGCATCAACCACTTCGACCTGGCTAACAACTATGGCCCGCCCTACGGCAGTGCCGAAACCAACTTCGGCCGCCTGCTGCGCGAAGACCTGCGCAGCCACCGCGACGAGCTGATCATCTCCAGCAAGGCGGGCTGGGACATGTGGCCGGGGCCCTACGGGCAGGGCGGCAGTTCGCGCAAGTACCTGATTGCCAGCCTCGACCAGAGCCTGCAGCGCCTGGGCCTGGGCTATGTCGATATCTTCTACTCGCACCGTTTCGATGCCGACACGCCACTTGAGGAAACTGCCATCGCCCTGGCCGATATCGTGCGTCAGGGCAAGGCGCTGTACATCGGCATCTCGTCCTATTCGGCCGGCAAAACCCGCGAGATCGCCGCGTTGTTGGCGGAGTTGAAGGTCCCGCTGCTGATTCACCAGCCTTCGTACAACCTGTTCAACCGCTGGATCGAGCAAGACCTGCTGGACGCTACGGGTGAGCTGGGTACCGGCGTGATCGTGTTTACTGCATTGGCACAAGGGCTGCTCAGCGACAAATACCTCGATGGGATCCCGGCCGATGCCCGGGTCAACCGTGCAGGCGGCGGCTCGTTGCTGCCGCAGCATTTGTCCGAAGCCAATATCGCCCGGGCACGGGCCTTGAACGAGATCGCCCAGCGTCGAGGCCAGAGCCTGGCGCAACTGGCACTGGCCTGGACGCTGCGCGATCCACGGGTCAGTTCGGCACTGATCGGCGCCAGCCGGCCCGAGCAGATCATCGAAAACGTGGCAGCACTCGATAACCTGGTATTCAGCCCAGATGAGCTGGCCGAGATCGACCAGTACGCCGTGGAAGGCGGGATCAACCTCTGGGAAAAACCCTCGACCGACTGGAAGGAGTGACCGATGCGCATCGTACGCTTCGCCTTGATTGCGCTGCTGGCCCTGGCCGGTACGGTGCAGGCGGCAGACCCTGCCACCTTGCGCATTGGCTACCAGAAGGGCTCCATCAGCCTGGTGTTGGCCAAGCAGCACCACCTGCTGGAACAGCGCTTTGCCAACACCCAGGTCGAGTGGATCGAGTTTCCCGCCGGCCCGCAGATGCTCGAAGCTTTGAACATCGGCAGCCTGGACATCGGCTCCACCGGTGACATTCCGCCGATCTTCGCCCAGGCAGCGGGTGCCGACCTGCTGTACATCGGCGCCGAGCCGCCCAAGCCGAAGGCCGAGGTGATTCTGGTGCCCCAGGGCAGTCCGATCCATTCGGTTGCCGAGCTCAAAGGCAAGCGCGTTGCCCTGCAAAAGGGTTCCAGTGCGCACAATTTGCTGTTGCGTAGCTTGGCCAAGGCCGGCTTGAGCATCCGAGACGTGCAACCGGTGTACCTGGCGCCGGCAGATGCGCGTGCGGCCTTCGAGCGCGGCAGCGTGGATGCCTGGGCGATCTGGGATCCGTTCTACTCGGCGATCGACCTTGAAGGCAAAGCGCGGTTGCTGACCGACGGCGAAGGTTTGGGGTTGATCGGCCCGTTCATGCTGGGTGCGCGGGGGTATGTCGAGGCCAATGGTGATTTCGTCAGGCAACTGCTGGACGAAATCACGCGCGCCGAGTCGCTGACGCGCACGGATGAGGCGGGCAGCATCAGGCTGCTGGCGCAATTCATGGGCTTACCAGAAGCGGTGGTGCGGCGCAGTTTCAGTCATCGGCCGGCGTCGCCGGTGATTGCGGTGAGTGAAGAGATCGTGGCGGCACAGCAGCGTACGGCGGCGTTGTTTTTCGAGAACCGGGTGTTGCCCAAGCGGGTTGATATTGCGGGAGCAGTTTGGCGGCAAAATTGATGTAAACAGTTCCGGCCTTTTCGCGGGGCAAGCCCGCTCCCACAGATTTTGCGGCGACCCCGATATTTGTGGGAGCGGGCTTGCCCCGCGAAAGGGCCGGTTCAGACTGCCGATCAACCGCGGGCAAACGTTAACAGTTTGTCCCCATCCAACCGATACCGCACCCACTCATCCTGTGGCTCGGCCCCCAACGACTTGTAGAAACCGATCGCCGGCTCGTTCCAGTCGAGCACGCTCCACTCCAATCGCCCGCAACGGTTCTCCACCGCTTCGCGCGCGATATGCCGCAAAAGGTCGCGGCCGGCGCCACCGCCGCGTTGCTCAGGCGTGATGTACAGGTCTTCCAGGTAAATCCCGTTACGCCCCAACCAGGTCGAATAACTGTAGAAGTACACGGCAAACCCGATCGCCTTGCCCTCGCGCTCGCAAATCAGGCTGTGCACCGTACTGCCCGCGTCGAACAGGCTATGCTCGATATCGGCAACGCTGGCGATGACCTCATGGCGCGCACGTTCGTAATCGGCCAGTTCGGTAATGAAGGCAAGGATCTGCGCAGCGTCGGTGCGTGCGGCGCGGCGGATGGTCAGGCTCATGCAGGGCTTCCTTGTTCTGAAGTGCAGGTAGCAATACAGTAATGTGTATCTGCGTAATTTAATGCAACTGTACCGGTCGCAAGGCAGGGCGACTCCAGTAGTGTGACAGCACTTATAACGCTTCTGGAATGCCTGCCATGCTTGCCTCTCTCGACCTGCTCACCGCCTTCGTGCTGTTTGCCTTCGTTTCTTCGATCACCCCGGGGCCCAACAACACCATGTTGCTGGCGTCCGGCGTGAACTTCGGTGTGCGCCGTTCGATCCCCCATGCGTTGGGCATCAGTATCGGCTTCATGATCATGGTGCTGGCCGTCGGCCTGGGCCTGGGCGAGGTGTTCAAGGCCTGGCCTGCGTTGTACACCATTCTGCGCTACGTGGGCGCCGCCTACTTGCTGTACCTGGCCTGGAAGATCGCCACCTCCGGGCCGCTCAGCGCCGACTCGCCAAACGCCCGCAAACCACTGGGCTTCTTGGGCGCGGCAGCGTTCCAGTGGGTCAACCCCAAGGCTTGGGTGATGGCGGTCGGGGCGATCACCACTTACACGCCGGCCCAGGGTTATGTGATGAACGTGATCGTTGTCGCAGCAGTGTTCGCTTTGGTCAACTTGCCTAGCGTGGGGGTGTGGGTGATGTGCGGCAGTGCGCTGCGCAACCTGTTGCAGAACCCGCGCTGGCTGATGCTGTTCAATGTCCTGATGGCCTTGCTGCTGGTGATATCGCTGTACCCGCTGCTGTTTGTAGAATCGTCGTTTTCGTAACGCGACGAGTATCACCCACCCATGCAGTTGATCCCCTGGTCCCATGAATGCTCCGAAGGTTTCACCCTGCGCGGCTGGCGCTCGCCCGCCAGCGGCAGGCCGTTGCTGCATTTCCTGCACGGTAACGGTTTTTGCTGCCTGGCTTATGAGCCGATGCTGATGCGCCTGGGTGAGCATTTCGACCTGTGGCTGTGTGATGTTCAGGGGCATGGCGACAGTGATCATGGGGGTGTGTTCCGCGGCTGGAACCGGACTGCGGCCTTGGCGGTGGAGGCCTTCGAGGCGGGCCGGGGCGAATATGGCGAGGTACCCCGCTTCGCGCTGGGGCACAGCTTCGGCGGTGTGCTTACCGGTTTGATCCTGGCCAGTGAGCCGAGCCTGTTCGAACGCGCCGTGCTGCTCGACCCGGTGCTGTTCAGCCGGCGCATGATCGGTGTGATGGGGGCCGCCGCGCTGGTTGGTCTGCACCGCCGCCATACCCTGGCGCGCAAGGCGGCCAGCCGCCGCAGCCACTGGCCGGACCGCGAGGCGGCACTGGCCTCGTTGCAGGGGCGGGGGATTTTCAAGGGTTGGAGCGATACGGCGCTGCAGGCGTACATCGAACACGCCCTTGGCGACTGTGGTGAGGGCGTTGTGCTCAAGTGCCGCCCCAGCCGTGAGGTGGAGATCTTCAGTTCGTTCCCGTCGCGGATGTGGGTGCAGCTGGCCGCCATTCAGACACCTACCCTGGTGCTGTATGGGGAACAGACCTATCCCTTCGTGCCCCATTCTGTGCAGCGCCTGGCCTCCCTCAATACACACGTTAAAGCCCAGGAGGTGGCAGGCGGGCACTGTTTCATGCAGGAAGCCCCGGCCATGGCAGCACAACAGGTAGTGGATTACCTGCATCGCTGAGCGACTGTTCCAGTGGTGGAACGATTAAAGCCATTTCTGCTGGCTACTGGTTGATTGTTCTCACTGGTAAGGTTAACCCAGCCTTAGAGAGGAGACTTCTCATGAAAAAGATCCTGGGTATCCACCGCAGCCCCCATGCCCACTGGGTAGGTGACGGTTTCCCGGTGCGCAGCCTGTTCACCTACGACAACCTGGCCAGCCAAATCAGCCCGTTCCTGCTGCTGGACTACGCCGGCCCCCACGCTTTCACCCCGACCACTGACCGGCGCGGCGTCGGTCAGCATCCTCACCGGGGCTTCGAAACCGTGACCATCGTTTATCAGGGTGAGCTGGAACACCGGGATTCAACCGGTGCCGGTGGCCTGATCGGCCCAGGTGACGTGCAGTGGATGACCGCCGCCAACGGCATCATCCACGAAGAGTTCCATTCCCCGGCGTTCGCACGCAGTGGCGGTATGCTCGAGATGGTGCAGCTGTGGGTCAACCTGCCGGCGCGCGACAAGCGTGCGGCTGCTGGGTATCAAACGCTACTGGCGGCGGATATCCCGAACGTGGCGCTTGAAGGCGACGCTGGCAGCCTGCGGGTGATCGCTGGCCGATACCAAGGCCATCAGGGGCCGGCGCGAACCTTTACCGCGATGGATGTATGGGATATGCGGCTGAATGCCGGCTCGACGCTGCGCTTGCCCATCGCTGCCGGCCGCAATGCCGCGTTGGTGGTGCTGCGTGGATCGGTGCGGATCAACGCCGAGCGTGAGGTTGGGCCGGCCAGCCTGGTGTTGCTGGAGCGCGATGGCGAAGACGTGCTGGTCGAGGCGCTCGAAGGCGCCAGTGTGCTGTTGCTCAGCGGCGAGCCGATCGATGAGCCGATCGTGGGTTATGGTCCGTTCGTGATGAACAGCCAGGCAGAGATCGCCGAGTCGTTCGATGATTTCCATTCCGGGCGGTTTGGGCAGATGGTAGACGAAGCTCACTGACAGCCTGCACCGGCCTCTTCGCGGCTAAAGCCGCTCCCACCGATTGGTGTGCAGTCTAACCTGTGGGAGCGGCTTTAGCCGCGAAGAGGCCGGCACAGCTGGCGAAAACCCTGGCATCATGCCGCAATGACTCGCCTGCACGCCGTACGTCGCACCCTCAACCCCACCGGCCACCATTCCCTGTGGCTGCGCTACCGTGCCCCCTATCATTGGCCCTCGACCCTGGCATTTCTGTCAGCCCGCTGCATCCCCGGTATCGAAACCTTCAGCAACGGCATCTACAGTCGCACCCTGGTCATCAACGGCCAACACGCCGTACTCGAAGCCAGGCCCGCATCGGGCAACCATCTCCACATCCGCATCAGCGCCATTGGCAGCGCCGCAATTCCCGCCTTGATCGCCCGCATCCGCCGCGTCTTCGACTTGGACGCCAACCCAGCGCGCATCGCGACAACCTTATCCAGCGACCCCCTGATGGCCAAATTAGTTGTCGCACGCCCTGGCCTACGCGTCCCCCAAGGTTGGGACGCCTGCGAACAAGCTATGCGCACCGTGCTCGGCCAGCAGATCAGTGTGGCCGGAGCCATGACCCTGGCCGGGCGCCTGGTGGCGCGTCATGGGCAACCCCTGAGCGTGCCGGGCACCGGCCTGACTCACGTGTTCCCGACCCTGCAAGCGCTCGCTGCTGCAGACTTGGCCAATCTCGGCATGCCCCGTTCCCGTGCGGCGACCCTCGCCACCATCGCCAGTGCGCTGCTCGATCAACCCGACTTGCTGAGCGCGGGGCAGGGGTTACCAACGCTGCTCGGCAATCTTTGCCGCCTGAAGGGGATCGGCCCCTGGAGCGCCCAATACCTGGCGCTGCGCCAGGCAGGCGAGGGCGATGCTTTTCCGTTAGGTGATGTCGCCCTGGTCAAAGCGTTGCGTTTGCTGGAAGGGCCTGACGCTGACTTGGCTCAACGAGCATTGTCCTGGCAACCATGGCGTGCGTATGCCGCGCAGTATTTATGGATGTCTTTATCCGACTGACCGCCTGTCGCCAAGTGCCATCATTGTATCGAACGGTCGTGGCCCTTGGCCGTTCTTCCACTAAGGTGCTAAATGATCTCCCGCATAATCATTGCCCCGGCGCATGGACGGCCGCTTGGGCATGCGCATTATCAATTGGCACCCTGCCTGCCAAGGGCGTACTCACTTAGCTACAGGCCATCCATAACAAGAGAGGGTCGCGACATGTCGTTGATTGGAGTTTCGATGCTGGAAATGCGGCAATTGATCGAACAGGCCTGCCTGCCTGACCGGTGTGAAGTCAGCTGCACCGACGGTACCAGTCTGACCATTCGGCTGGGCCAGGGTCAGAGCCTGGAGGAAGGCGTTACCCTCACCGGGGTGTCATTGCAGAACCTCAACAGTTGCCGTGACGTGGTGAATCTGGTCGGGCAGTTGCACGCGCTGCGTGCCAGCCATCCAGCGTCACTCAGGGCAATCGCCTGACAGCACTTGTGCGCCGGTCAGCCAAGGCTGGCCGGCCGCACGTATTCCGGCATGAGGCCGTTGCTCCAGAACAGGATCATCGACACCAGGATGGTCACTAGCAGCAACAATCCCACTCCCCATACACAGGTCGCGAACAGCATTGCCTGTTCCTTGCGCAGACGCAGGAATGTCTGCAGCCCGCCGTACAACAGCACAGTCGCATAGGCTGAGGCGGCTACCAGCACCAGTAGCGCCAACCAGCGGATTGGCACCAGCCCGATAACGCCGGCAAAAAACCACGGCGAGGCGCAGTAGGCGGCGAAGCCGATGCATTGGCTGAGGCTCGGTTGCACGTCGAAGCCGCGGGACATCCAGCGGATCATCACCCCCATCAGCACCACCCCAACTACCGTAGTGGCGTACAACAGCCCGGCTAGCTGCGCAGCACTTGCCATGCTCAGGCGCACCCGCTCTTCGGCGGCCAGGCTCCAGCCGAAGGTAGTGGTGCCGATGAACAGGCACAGCGCGGGGATCAATGCCAGTACCAGCAAGCGGGGGAGGTATTGCTGCGGGTGGTCTTCTTCGGCCCGGCGGATTTCCATCCAGGCGTCCGAGGGGTGGGTAAAGAGTTTGAGCAACGGACTGTTCATGGCGTTCTCCTGAAGGCAGAGGCCTCTAATTATGGAGACGCGCTATTCGCAGCAGGTTCAGATCGGTGCGCCGCCGTTGATCGGCTTATTGAAGCTCAACCAGCAGGTTCAGGCCGCCATCGCCGCATTTGCCCTGGTCACGGACCACACCGTGATAGCTACGCCCGTCCCACACGAATGCCACGCTGTGGGCGCGCTCTACCTTGTCTGGCAGCGGTGGGCAGATGTGTAACCTCAGGGCCGGGCGGCCTTGGAGATTCAATGCGGCAAGTTGGCATTGGCATTCCACGCTCTGCGCCACCGGGCCGAACAGCGTGTCGCGAACATAGTCGAGCTGCAGGTTTGCGTTAGGGGAACGGCCGGGCATCTTCATCGCTGCGGGGCTCCTGGGAAAGTGTCGTGCATCGATTTTCTGAAAGCGGATTGGCGCGAATGTTCAACTTTTTTTGGGGAGGCCAATTGCCACTTCATACCCCGATCTGGGGAATACTGCGGGGGATCCTCCCCACTGTGCGCTAAGCACAACAGTAAATCGCTGATAACAGAAGCTTTTCGCTTGTGGCATACACCTTGCTGAACCTCCCGCAGAGTCCCTGTGTCCCGGAGGTGCAGCATGTCGACCCCGAATAAAGCCCTCGTCCTGCCATCACTTGTTCTGGCCCTGATGGGCTGGGGAGCGACCAGCGAGGCGGCTGTGCAATGCCAGCGCACCCTGGTGGCCAACGTGGTGGCCCTGGACCAGCCGCTGATGTTCAACCGTCTTGGCGCGCAGAACGCCAATGGCATGATGTTCGCGCTGCGCCAGGATGTGGTGGACGAACACCAGGTTCCGCTGAGCCAGGGCGGGGCCGCCGTGCCCGGCAAGGTCACCCTGCGCCCGGACAAACGCCCACGCCCTATCGTGCTGCGGGTTGCCGCCGGTGATTGCCTCACGGTCAATCTGACCAACCTCCTGGCGTATCAGGCCAACCCCAACAAGCACGGCTTCGATCACGAAGACAACGAGGTCGAAGGCGAAGAAGGGGAAGAAGCCCCGGAAGTAGAAAATGAAGGCGGCGAAAACTTCGTCGCCGACGAGCAGGTGACCGACCGCCATGTTGGCTTCCAGGTCAACGGCCTGCAGGCGGTCAACAGCATTGGCGACATTGCCGCCAACACCGGCCGCAACGGCAACTTCCTGATCGCCCCCGGCAACACCCGCAGTTACACCCTCTATGCCGAACGTGAAGGCGCCTTCGCGGCCACCAGCCTGGGGGCGACCTTCGGTGGCCAAGGCAACGGCGGCAACGTGTCCAATGGCCTGTTCGGCCAGGTCGTCGTAGTCCCCAAAGGTGGGCGCACCTACCGCAATACCCTGACCGAAGAGGAAATGCGCCTGGCCAGCACCGGCCGAACCGCCACGGGCCAACCGGTGGTCAACTACGAGGCGCGCTACCCGCAAGTGCAGCCGTGGATCGCCGAAGGCAAGGCCGGCAAACCCATCATCGCGATGATCGACGGCAACGAAATCCTCAGCAGCGAAACCGACGCCATCGTCATGGGTCCGAACCCCGACGGCAGCTTTCCGCGCGCCACCTACCCGCTGGAGAGCATCAATAAACGCAACCCGGCGTTGCCCAACCGGCTGGACGCTTTCCGTGACTTCGCCGCGCAGTTCGCCGATGAAGTGGCCGGAACCCAGGCTTTCCCGGCGTACTGGGCTGACCCAGTGATGGGGCATGTGCTGGAGCCAGCGCGCGATTCGTTCATGATCAACTACGGTTCGGGCGGCATGGGCGCCGAGGTCGTGGCCAACCGGCTGGGGGTCGGGCCGATGCACGATTGCCTGTCCTGCGCCTATGAGGAGTTCTTCCTCAGCGCGCACACCGTGGGCGATATCGGCACCCTCGTGGATGTCCCCGCCAACACCGGGCTGGAACATATTCGCCCAGGCGAAACGCCACCGGCCAGCGCTGTCGGCGTCAAAGCCAGCATGGCACTGTACCCGTCGGAGCCGGCCAACGTGCACCACAGCTACATTGGTGACTTCACCAAGTTCCGCAACACCCACAATGGCCACGAGCAGCACATTTTCCACCTTCACGGTCATCAGTGGCTGTTCAACCCCAATGACGACAACTCCGACTATATCGATGCTCAAGGTATAGGCCCCGGTGTGGGCTACACCTACGAGATCGCCAACGGCGGTTCGGGCAACCGCAACCGGGTGGCGGGCGACGCCATCTACCATTGCCACTTCTACCCGCACTTCGCCCAAGGCATGTGGGCCATGTGGCGCGTGCATGATGTGTTCGAGGAAGGCACCCGCCTGGAAGTCAGCGGGGAGGGCGCCAACGGCTTCCACGGCACGCCATTCGCCCTGCGCAGCGGCAAACCGGCGGTCGGCGCACGGGCGCTGCCGGATGGCGAGATCATTGCGGGTACGCCGATTCCGGCCATCGTGCCCTTGCCAGGCAAAGCCATGGCGCCGATGCCGGGCAAGGTCGTGGTGGTGCCGAAACTTTCCGAACAACTGGTTGCCGAGCATGACGATGACGACGAAGGCGAGGAAGAGGGCGATGACGACCATGGCAACGCACCGCTCGCCAAACCAGTTGGCTCCTTGGCACTGGTCGATCGCAGCGAGACCAACCGCAACGCCGACGGCAGCCTGAAAAACCCAGGCTATCCATTCTGGATCGGCGGTATGGAAAGCAGCGTCGGCCAACGCCCGCCAACTCCACCGCTGGACATGCTCGACCCGGCCCTGGCACGCCAGCTCAAGGACAGCGGCAAGGCATTGTGGGCCAACCTCGACGGCAACCAGGTCGACGGCTGGGACGGCGGTCTCGGCCGTCACGCACTCGATGGCGTATCTGCGGGTGGCGAAGCCGAAACCACCACCACCAAGCTGGATTTCTCCAAGGTGGTGCACAAGGCCAAGCCGATCTACCTGCCGGAAGAAGGCACCGACGTCGAGCAGGCCGCCATGCAGTTCCACGCCAAGGCCGAGCACCCAAGCTTCGCACTGATCCCCGGCAGCCAGCCTGTGGCCAGGACGTTCCGCACCAATGGTGCGCTGCCCACTGCGGGCGCGCCGTTCTTTGAACCGTGCATGGACGACCGCGGCAAACGCCTGACCCAGTCTTCGGGCACCGGCGAATTCTTCAGCGGCGAGAGCCTCACTGGCATCAACTTCCGTGGCGCGTCGACCTTCACCGCCGACCGGCCACGCATCTACAAAGGCGCCAACATCCAGTTCGACGCCGTTTACAACAAAGTCGGCTACCACTTTCCGCAAGCGCGCATCATCGCGCTGTGGGAAGACGCCTGGCCGGTGATCACCAAGCAGCGCCCGCCAGAGCCGCTGGTGATGCGCATGAACACCTTCGACTGCACCATGTATCAGCACACCAACCTGATCCCGTCGTTCTATGAAATGGACGACTACCAGGTGCGCACCCCAACCGACGTGATCGGCCAGCATATCCACCTGCCCAAGTGGGACCTCACCGCCGCCGACGGTTCGGCCAACGGCTGGAACTACGAGGACGGCATTCTCTCGCCCGGCAGCGTGGTGGAACGTGTGCATGCCATCCGTGCGTTCAACGAATGCAGCGAAGGCGACAGCCGCGATGGCACAGCCGCCTGCCCGAAAGCCAAGCTGCACCCGTATTTCGGCCGCTTCGGCAGGGCTGATTGGCTAGGCGCACGCACGGCCATGCAACGGTGGTTCGCCGACCCACTGGTCAACGTGCACAACGTCGACCGTGGCCTGGGCACCATCTTCACCCATGACCACCTCGGTCCATCGACCCACCAGCAGTTGGGCCTGTACGCCACCGTGCTGGCCGAGCCTGCCGGCTCCACCTGGTACCACGCCGAAACCGGCGAACAGCTGTACAACCCGGCGCTGCGCCAGGACGGCGGCCCGACCTCGTGGCAGGCGGTGATCAAGACCGGCGACCACGATGGCGATGGCAAGAACGACAGCTACCGCGAGTTCTTCCTCGAGTACAGCGACTTCCAGCATGCCTATGAAGCCGGCGTGTACGTAGGCGCCGGCCCCGACGGCATCCCCAATGGCCAGGCTTACCCGGCCACCACCGACAGCTTCCGCTACGCCATCAACCCACCGGTACGGCAAAAGGCTTCGACCCTGCTGGAGTCGGTAGTCGAGTCTCGCGGCGGGCTGAGCCCAGGTTGCCCGACCCGGCCGTGCCCGCAGGCGATTTCGGTGGATGACCCCGGCATGTTCGTCGTCAACTACCGCAACGAGCCACTGGCCCTGCGCGTGTTCGACCCGAACAAGGTTGCCCCGGACGGCAAGCGTGGCATGCAGGCCGATGGCCTGGGCGGCGACCTAGGCTATGCCCTGCAGAACCGCACCGACCGTGCCATCCCGGCGATGAACCTGGCCCCGTCGGCGATCACCTCGGCGGTCGGCCCCACCGGCGGCACCACGTTGTTCCCGCCGCACATCAACGCAGCCGGCAGCGAGCCGGGCGACCCGTTCACCCCGCTGCTGCGCACCTACTCCGGCGACAACGTGCGCCTGCGCATGCATGCCGGCGGCCATGAAGAGGAACACAACGTCACCCTGCACGGCGTCAAATGGCTGCAGAACGGCACCGGCTTCGGCAACAGCTCCAACTCGGGCTGGAAGTCGTCGCAGATGATCGGGATCTCCGAGCAGCTGGGCTTCATGTCGCCGGTGTCGATGATCTCCAGCTCCGCTGCCACCAACGGCGACTACCTGTACTCGCTGGACGCGGCCCTGGAAGGCTACTGGAACGGGATCTGGGGCGTCATGCGCAACTACACTGCGCAACGCGCCGACCTGTTCCCGCTGCCCAACAACCCGCAGCCGGTGGCCATGCGCAACACCGTCAACTTCGACGGCATCTGCCCGAAAACCACCGCCAACCCCAACGGCGTCGGCAGCCGGGCGACGGTCAAGCGCAACTACGAGATTGTCGCCGCACTGGCCAACGACATCCTCGAAAACCGCCACGGCGTCAGCATCAACGACCCAGCCGGCATCGGCCAGCACGTCGGCGGCCCGCTCAAGGCCAACGGCGGTACCCTGGTGTTCAACAGCCGCAAAACCAGCATCCCGCAAGTGACGGTGACCGACGAAGAAGACGGCGCCACCTTCACCGTGGGTGGCCACAGCGCACCGCTGCACGACCCGACCGCCGTGCTGTACGTGCGCAAGGCCGACCTCGACACCAGCACCGGCAAGCTCAAGGCCGGGGTGCCGGTGGAGCCGCTGGTACTGCGCGCCAACGCTGGCGACTGCATCAGCATCACCCTGGAGAACCGTCTTCCACTGGTCATGCCCGACCTGCCAAGCACGGCGGTGATGCAGAACGTGGTCAAGCGTGACCGCAACGGCAGCGAAGGCTCCACCGCCTTCAACAACAACCTGATGCGGCCGTCCAGCCACGTCGGCCTGCATGCGCAATTGCTGGCCTACGACATCACCAAGTCCGATGGTGTCAACGTCGGCCTCAACCCGGTGCAGACCGTGCCACCGCGTAGCGGCAGCAGCGGCGCCTACCCGACCAAGGTGTACCAGTACTACGCGGGGCACCTGGAGCGTGAAGGCAAACCGGTGCTGCAACTGGGCCGAACGGTGGACAACATCAACACCACGGCGATCGAGTTCGGTGGCCTCAACCTGACTCCGGCGGATGTCATCAAGCAGTCGCAGAAGGGCCTGGTCGGCGCCATGAGCATCCTCCCGCAAACCGCGACCTGGACCGAGGACACTGCCAGCCGCGCCCAGGCCACGGTCAAGGTCAGCGGCCAGCCGGACTACCGCGACTTCGTCACGGTCTGGCAGCGCTCGCTGAACATGCGCTGGGCCGATGGCCGGCCGGTGGAGGGCATCGCCACCGAAGGCAACGGCGTGCCGGGTGACCCCAAAGACAACGGCAACATGGCCATCAACTACAAGACCGAACCGCTGTGGCTGCGCTTCGGCCTGGCGCCGGATGCACCGTTCGGTCATGCCGATGGCTTTGGCTTCGCCGACGTGCCCAACGCGCACATGGCTTATAGCAATGCCCTGGTCGGCGGCGACCCCCAGACCCCGGTGCTGTGGGCCAAGCCTGGGCAACCGCTGCGTAGTCATGTGGTGATGCCGAGCGGGGGGAGCCGGGGTATTACCTACCAACTCGACGGGCACCTGTGGCCGTTGCATGCCTTCCAGGCTGAGAAGAATGACCTCGACGGGTATCCAATGAGCTTGCCGGGGATCGGCTCGGTGCGCTTCGGCTACAACCCGATGTCGATGTATGTGGGGGCGCAGGAGAGCGTGCTGCCGGCGGCGCACTTCAGCTTCATGCTGCCGAGTGCCGGTGGGGCGAATGCGGTGCCGGGGGATTATCTGTTCCGGGACTATGCGGCATATGGCAATACCTCGGGGTTGTGGGGGATATTGCGGGTGACCAATGATCCGCCGCCGACGGCGGCGGGGCAGTAGTCAATGGATAAAGGCAAGGATGCCAACGCTTGTCAAAGGATTGATTACAACTGAGAAAGCCATTGGAAACTTCAATGGCTTTTTCTGTGTGCTGCCTATCTGCATGAGGGTGTGATGCATTGTTGCGGCCACCTTCCAATGTAGAGAGGGATTTCGGTAGCTGCCCCCCTTCTCGGGTCACGGTGTACTGCACGTTGGGCGATTTGCCCTGATTAGCCCCGATCACCGCAGGTGGTACCGTGAATTGGATGTAACCAGTGGTGCCGCCGATTTTCGTTTCACTGAATGAGGCCGCTGCGTTAGGGCCGATCACTTCCATGAAAATAGAATCGCGATCGCTCATGCCCTCGTAGGCCACCCGTACCGTTGCGCCATTGATGGCCTTGAACGGAGGCAGTGTACCGTCCGGGTCTGTTTCCAGGACCATTGGGGCTGGGACAACGATTGGGGTCTTGCGCAGCACTTTGAAGTTATTACCTATCATTTTTGCCAGTAGCGCAGGGGGTATGTGGCGGTTATCGTGCAAACGGTCACCCACTATCAGGAATACCGCCATGAACAAGAGGTTTTGGAAAATTTGGGAATCCTGGAATTTTTGGAAGCCTGCAGCTCACGAAAATCTCGATACTTTTAACGACCTCCTTAACGGACCTGTCACTGGCAAAGTCTTGAACCGCACCGGTTATGACATCACCTTCCTCGGCGACGAAGCGTACACGGTCGAGTTTAATGCGGGCGTCCAAAAAAAAAAAGATTGCTGCGGATATTGATGGTCAGGTTTCCAAATATAAGTATGCCTCTTTTAAATTTAGCCCTACTTCTAAGGAGTTGACCAATTTTCATGTCTCAATGGAGATGAATGCAGATGCGGTGGCACTCTTTGAAACTCAGGTTGGCGGCGGAGAGACTCGTTATCAGGTGTTCGTAGGCAGGGAGCTAGAGTACCAAGCCAGAGTGGCGAATATTCAATCTATTGTTGTTAAAATCTTCGATAAAACCAATAGTTCTGGCTTGAAGTACTCCATCAAATCTGTGACGCCTGAGTTTCTGGATTCGCGGCCTCGATCCGCTGAGGTTCTCTTCAGTCAGCCTAACGCCGGTAGTTGAGCCGCGATGGGTGTACATACTTTCATACTACCAATTTACCCTTCTTATCGAGGGGCGGTTAGAAGCATTTCTCGACACAGCGTTAAACCAGTTGGGTGAGCGAGCATTCAACTCTTCTACACCATGGAACGCGTCAGTTGCTCCATGCGGCTCCGTCGTCCAGTAAGTGTTATGAGGCCATCCCAAAATACCCGTTAATGACTGGGTGGGGCTCTCATTAATATAGTTTGACCAGAATTGACGCATCTGAGTACACGTGAGTCCCCAGGCGTCGGGGCGGTTGATACTACCCTTGGGGTGATCGTAAGTTGCAGAACTAACCAACTCCACATAGCGCACGGTGCCGGTGAACGTGATGTCGTAACAGGCGGTTTGCCCATTGTTGTCGGTGACCGTAATACGCGCTGTTCCCGTGCTTGTCGCCACCACCAGCCCTCCTGGATACACCGTCACGATACTTGGGTTTACCGTACTGTAGCGGTAGGGCGGAGTACCACCGCAGGCGTGACGTTGATAGGAAGCATTAGTAGAAGCGGGCGGCATCTTCGGAGGCCGGTTCCGCAGAATAAGGTAGTTGTCGTTGATCGTTTGGGTATGAGGAGAGCCGAAATCCAGTGGCCTGACTTCTTTCAATATTGCCTCGGCTCGATCTACCTGGGGGGTTGGCAACTGATTGGCAGCAAAGATTCCGGCTTTGAGATCAGGGGGCAGGGTCGGCATGGGCTACTGTACTCCCCGGCTAACGGTTTGCGTTGCGATTGAAGTGCTCATGCTGACTCCAGCAAATGATCAGAAGTAGCCATGAGTTTGGGCATTATCACGCTTGGCCGAAACTAGCAGAAATGCTAGGTGAGGGCAGGGAAGAGGCCGCAGCCCAGCCCCCCCGTTTTCGGGGAATCTGCCCGGGTCATCCTCCCCAATGTTCTCTGGTTGTCACGCTAACCCACTGTTATAGAAACTTTTTACCTCTGGCACAGCGCTTGCTAATCCTTCCACAGAACAATAATCCGTTGGAGGTGCTGCATGTCCATCCCACCCGAAACCGCCACTCCTCCTGCGCTTGATCCCCGTCCAGGCACGAGGGCACCGACATGATCTTCAAACTACGCCCAGCCTACGCCGGCCTGCTGCTGAGCGTGGCTCTGATCGGTTTAGGGGTCGTTTACGAAGAACTCTGGTGCGACCTGCGCGAGCTGCAGCAGGAGCCCGCCGACCCGCAGGCCCTGCACCGGCTCAGCCGCGACGGCGTGAACGTGGAGTTCGAAGCCCGGCCGCTGGCCGGCGGCGAGCTGCGCGAGGGCACCTTCGCCAACATCCGCTTCAAGGTCACCGACCAGGCCAGCGGCCAGCCGCTGTCGGGCATGGCGCCGGGGGCGTGGATCGACCCAGCGCAGGCAGCCACGCCGGAAAGCACGCGTGACCAGAGCTGCAAGGCCCGTGTCGCGCTGTTTCTCAAGAGCAGCATCGGCGCCAGGCCGTTGCTCGACCTGAACAGTTACTTCCTGCTGGTGCTGAACAAGGACGCCAGCCTGACGGTGATCGACCCGACGGTGTCAGTGGGTGGCGTCACCAGCACCATGGCACGTATCGACCTGCCGGGCCGGCCCATGGACTGGGTAGCCACCAGTGACGACAAGCAGGTATTCGTGTCGATCCCTGAGCGCGGCAAGGTTGCGCTGATCGACACCGAAACATTCACCCGCATCGCCACCCTCGATGCCGGTGAGATGCCGCTGCGCGTAGCCCTGCAGCCGGACCAGCACCGGCTGTGGGTCGGCAACAACAGCACTGACCCTGCCAAGGGCGGAGTAACGGTGATCGATGTACCGGGCCGCACGACGCTGAAAAGCTTTGCCACCGGGTCGGGGCACCATGAAATCGCCTTCAGCGCCGATTCGCGCTATGCCTACGTCAGCAACCGCGATGGCGGCACCCTGAGCATCATCGACATCCCCGAGATGCGCTTGGTGAAAACCGTTGATGTCGGACCGCACCCGTTGGCTGTGGCCTATTCGCCGCTGTCCCAGGCGGTGTATGTGAGCGATGGCTCGGAAGGCACGGTGCGCGTCTACGATGCTCACAGCCACCAGCTGCGCCACACCGTGCAGGCCGAACAAGGCCTGGGGCCGATGCGCTTCAGCAGCGATGGCCGTTATGGCATCGTGCTCAACACCTTGGAGAATCAGGCGCTGGTGATCGATGCCAGTACCGACCGACTGATCCACCGCATCCCGGTGGCGGCCGAGCCGTACCAGCTGACCTTCACCAAAGGCTATGCCTATGTGCGCGGCCTGGCGTCCTCGAAAGTGAGCATGATCAACCTGGGCAGCCTGGGTGAGGGGCGCACGCCGATCGTTCAGGGCTTCGAGGCCGGTCCGGCCGCGCCGCGACAGGCGGGTGACCTGCCGTTGGCCCAGGGGCTTTCGGTGTCGCGTGATGACAACTCGGTGTTCGTGGTCAACCCGGTGGACAACACCACCTACTTCTATGCCGAGGGCATGAACGCGCCGATGTCCGGCTACAACAACCGTGGTCATCAGGCCCGCGCGGCCATCGTCATCGACCGCAGCCTGCGCGAAGTGGCGCCGGGGGTGTACGGCTCGACGGTGAAAATGCCGGCGGCGGGCAAGTTCGATGTGGCGTTCCTGCTCAACCAGCCACAGATCATCCATTGCTTCAGCACCGATGTGGCCGCTGCCCCCGACGCCAGTAAACGCAAGGGTGCCCACGCTGAGTTCATCGGCCTCGACCAGCCCCTGCCGCAGCACAGCGCCTTTACCGCCAAGGTTCGCATCGTCGGCGATGATGGCCTGCCGAGGTTGGGATTGGACGACCTGACCTTGCGCTACTTTCTGGCCCCGTCGTCGATGCCGCGCAACTTGCGCCTGGAAGAAGTGGGCGAGGGGGTGTACCAGGCCTCGCTGATACTGCCGGAGGCTGGCGCCTGGTACCTGCATGTGCAGTCGCCTTCACTGGGGCGCAAGTTTGCCGAAGACAACTACACCAGCCTGCGCGTCCTGCCGACCGCAGCGACTGCCGCTTCCCCGACTGAAGTGAGGACTGTGCGATGAACGCGACGCATGCATGCAAGCTGCTTGCCCTGAGCCTGGCCCTGGCGGGGTTCAGCAACCTGGCCCTGGCCCACGCCGGCCATGACCACAACAGCCCTGCCGAACCGCAGGCAGCGGCGCGCCAGGAAAAGGCCAGCGTGCGCTTTGCCGATGTCTCGCTGCTGGACCAGAACGGCATGCCGGTGCGCCTGGAGAAGGACCTGGTGGGTGAGCATTTGGTGGTCATGGGGTTCATCTACACCAGCTGCACCACGGTGTGCCCGGTGGTGTCGTCGATCATGGGCAAGGTTCAACAGCAATTGGGCGGTCGGGTGGGCGAGGAGATTCGCCTGGTGTCGATCAGCGTCGACCCGCAGCGTGACGATTCCAAGCGCCTGCAGAGCTACGCCAAGGCGTTCCAGCACGGCCCCGGCTGGAGCTGGCTGACTGGCTCGCCTTACGCCATTACCGAAACCCTCAAAGGCCTGGGCAGCTTCAGCGCCGACCTCACCCAGCACCCGCCGCTGATCCTGGTGGGCGACGGGCGCAGCGGCCACTGGACGCGCTACTACGGCTTTACCGACCCGGCCGTGCTGATTGCCGAAATCAACCGCCTCAGCGCCCGCCGCGTGCACGCCAAAAGTACCGCCATCGCCGATCACCATGAGGTGCAACCATGAGCGCTCACAGCTCGCAGCATGCGACCATGCGCAGCCTCGACTGGCTGGTGTTGGCCGCTTGCCTTTGGATTTTCGCCTCGGTCGCCATGGCCCACGAAGGCCATGCGCCAAGTGGCCCCAGCCCGCAGCCAGCGCCACCGACCATGACCAGCGGCGGCGGCACCCGCGATGCGCAGACCTGGTTCACCGATACCGTGCTGCAGGATCAGAACGGCCGAGAGCTGCGCTTTTACAGCGATGTGCTCAAGGACAAGGTGGTGATGCTCAACGTGATCTTCACCCATTGCACCGACGCCTGCCCGCTGATCACCCGCAAGCTGCGCGAGGTACGCGAGGCGATGGGGCCAGAGCTGGGCAGCCAGGTGACCTTCGTCTCGATCAGCAGCGACCCGCTCAACGACAGCCCTGCTGTGCTCAAGGCCTTTGCCCAGAAACAGGGGGTAGACAGTGCCAACTGGCTGTTCCTGACGGGCGACAAGGCCAATGTAGACCTGGTGCTCGGGCGCATCGGCCAGTTCCTGCCCAGCCCCGAGCAGCATTCTACCCAGCTGATTGCCGGGGATGTGGCTGGCAAGCGCTGGAGCAAGATCCGGCCGGATGCGCCGCCACAGGCCATCGCCCAGCGCATGCAGTTGCTTACCCAGCCTTTGGCAGGCCGGTGAGCCATGAGGGCCTTGGCGTTGCTCATCAGCTTGAGCCTCTGCGGTCAGGCATCGGCGCTGGACCTAAGCGCTAATGAACAGGCTGGCAAACGCCTTTATCGAGAGGGAGTATCGAGCAGCGACGCCCAGCTCACCGCCAGGGTCGGCGCCAGCGACATGAGCGTCCCCGCCAGCGTCCTGCCCTGTGCCAGTTGCCACGGCAACGATGGGCGTGGCCGCGCCGAAGGAGGGGTACGCCCTTCGATCCTCGACTGGCAACGCCTGGCCCTGGGCCAAGGCGCCCGTCAGAGCAACGCCCGCAGCTACCCGGCCTACACCGACGCCAGCCTGGCCCGCGCCATCCAGCACGGCGTCGACCCCGGCGGCAGTCGCCTGGACCCGGCCATGCCACGCTTCGAGCTGACCCTGGCCGATCAGCGCAACCTCACCGCTTACTTGAAACGTCTGGGAGAGGACCGTGACCCCGGCGTGGAGGAGGGCGTGCTGCGCCTGGGTACGCTGTTACCGGCCGACGGGCCGTTGGCCGAGGCCGGGCGGGTTGTGCGCGCCGTGCTCGAAGACGGTTTGGCGCAGCTCAATCAGCAGGGCGGTATTCATGGGCGTCGCCTTGAACTGGTGGTGGTCGACCCTGGCCCCGATCAGGCCGGCGCCGAACAAGCGTTGATGCGAGTGCTCAATCAAGAGCAGGCATTCGCCCTGATCAGCCCGCTGGCGCCAATGCTCGACCAGCGCCTGGCCACGGTGCTCGAACAGCAAGGCGTGCCTTTGATCGGCAGCACGCCACGCAGTGGCGGCAGTTTGCAGATGTTCGACCCGCTGCCAGGCATCGCCACGCAGCTGCTGAGCCTGGCCGTGCATGCCCGCGATACCTTGGGATTGGCGCCGGATGGCCTGCGTGTGGTGTACGCCGGCAGCGATCAGGCATCGCTGGCCGAACAGGTGCGCGAGCGCTTGCATCAGCAGGGCTGGGTACTACCCCCGGTCGAGGCTTTCACCGGTCAGGCGGTTCTCAGCCAGGGTGTTGTCTTCCTAGGGCGCGCTCGGGCCTTTGCTGAATTGGCTGCGACGGCGCAGGCGGCAGGCCGGGAACCCTATCTGTTTGCCAGTTCCGGCCAGGTGGCCGGTGCTGTGGCGACGTTGCCGGCACGGTGGTCAAACCGGGTGTTCCTGGCCTATCCGTTCGTGCCTGGCGACTGGACCGAGCAGGGCCTGGCGACCTTGGCCGGCTTGCAGCAGCGCCAAGGCCTCGACCCGCGCCAGGCGTCGTTGCAGATCAACACCCTGTGTGCCCTGCGGCTACTGACCGAGGCGCTCAAGCAGATCGGTCGCGACACCAGCCGCGAGCGTCTGGTGGCCGCCCTGGAAGGCCTGCACGACATCGATACCGGCCTGACCCCGGCGCTGGGCTTCGGCCCCGGTCGACGACAGGGCATGGCCGGTGCACACGTGGTCGCGGTGGCGCTCCCCGGGCCGCGTTTCATCTCTGTAGCCCCATACCGGCCCGTGCCGGACGGCCCTTGATTGGAGGTCACCATGCGGACTCTATGTTTGTGCCTGATGCTGCTGACGCTCGCCCAGACAAGCTGGGCAGACATGCCTGCAGCGAGGGTCAATGGCGTGGACATCGGGCTGCTGCGCCTGGAGCGCTATTTCAGCGAGTACCTCGAAGCCCAGGGCCGCGCAGTTACCAGCATCCGCAACCCGGCCCTGTACAAACGTCTGCGCGCCCAGGCCCTGGATGACCTGATCGACAAGGAGCTGTTATGGCAGGAGGCCCAGCGCCGGGGCATCGTCATTACTGATGAACAAGTGTCGGCACAGGTTGGTGAAGTGGAAGCGGCGTTCGGCAGCCCGGCGCTGTTCGAAAGGCGCTTGGCGGATGCAGGTTTCGACCGGGCAGCTTACGCTGACTACATGCGCCACGAGCTGGCCTCGCAACAGGTATACGCCCAGCTCAGTGCGGTCCAGGCGCCCACCCAAGCCGAGGTGGAGGCGTTCTACCAGGCCAATCGAGAAAGACTGCAAGGAGCGCAGAACCAAAGTGATAACCCTTCGGTCATACCGGAACAGGGCCTGGTGTTGGCCAGGGCCGCGCTCATCGGGCAATTGCAGACGCAAGCACGGCAAAGCGTGCGCCAACGTTTGCGTGAATCCGCTACAGTGGAGCTCGCTGACTGACGCCCCGAATGGCGTTTCCCCAAAGCTGGGGAATAATGCCTTGGCAAAGTGCCATCAGTTGCCCCGGATGTGGGGCAGCGAATCGGCGGCTGCTCCAGTAGTAATCACAGGCCTCAGTAAAATCAACGACTTAAAGCGGTGCAACATGACTATTCACGCCTGGCACGAAGCCTGCTCAAGCCTTACCAAGGCCGCACTTCGCAGACCGGGTAACCGGGCAGTTCTTGGGAGTCGACCTTGGTGAACAGAGTATTGGTAGTCGATGACGAACAGACCCTTGCGCAGAACCTGCAAGCGTATCTGCAGGCGCAAGGCCTGGAAGTCCGTGTTGCCCACGACGGTGCCAGTGGTATTGGCCTGGCTGAAAGCCTGGCACCGAGTGTGATTGTGCTGGATTACCGCTTGCCCGATATGGAGGGGTTTCAGGTACTGGAGACCGTGCGCAAGAACAGGCAATGCCACTTCGTGCTGATCACCGCCCACCCGACCGCCGAGGTCCGTGAGCGCGCCGCCGAGCTGGGAGTGACCCATGTCCTGTTCAAGCCGTTCCCACTGGTGGAACTGGCCCGCGCGATCTTCGACCTGATGGGCATCGAGCGCCGGCGCAGGGCCACGGACAACCCGGCAGATGGGTTCGTCGAGCGACGCCAGTCGAGGAACGAATCGTTCCCCCTGCAGTTGTTCGATGGTAGCTGGGTCCTGGCCGACCGCCGCCGTAATGGCGCCAATCCCCCTGGACCGGACGACGACCAACTGCTCACTGGGGAATAGCGGCGCCCGCAGCCCTCACCGAGCCTGCGACGCGCCCCCTGAGCGGAGTCGCAGGCCATGTCCGATGCATTCGATCACACCGTTTCGGCCTATCCCCGGGACCTTCTGGCCCAGGCCCGCCTGCAAGCCAGCGACGAGCGCCTGCTCAACTGCCTGGAACGCCTGTCCTGCGACACCCCCGACACCTTCGTCCGCCGCCTGGCCACCACCCTGCATTACCCGGTGCTGGACAGCCAGGCGCTGCTGGCCAGCACCCCGCGTTTCGATCAGGTCAGCCTGGCCCAGTGCCTGAAGCGTGAGTTCGTCCTGATAGAGCAGGGCGGTGAACGGCTTGGCGTGTTCGCCGACCCCTTCGACCACACCCGCCTGGCCTGGATCGACGACGTGCTGCAAGGCGCGCCGCTGTACCTGGCCCACGCCGCCGACCTGGCCACCTTCCTGGCCCGCCACGAAGAAAGCTTCCACGCTGTCGATGCCCTCGACCACGACGCCGAAACCAGCAGTGAAAGCGACCCGCTGCAACGCCTGTCGCTGACCAGCATCAGCGAAGACCAGAGCAAGGTGGTCAAGCTGGTCAACTCGACCCTCTACGACGCCCTCAAGCAGCATGCCAGCGATATCCACCTAGGCATGACCGGCCAGGGCCTGACCATCAAATACCGCATCGACGGCGTGCTCAACGCTGCCGGCAAGGCCAGCGGCAGCGCCTTCGCCGACCAGGTGATCTCGCGCATCAAGGTCATGGCCGAGCTGGACATCGGCGAGAAGCGCGTGCCCCAGGACGGCCGCTTCAAGGTCGCGGTCGGCGAGCGCCAGATCGACTTTCGTGTGTCGATCATGCCCAGCATCTTCGGTGAAGACGCCGTGCTGCGGGTACTCGACAAGCAAGACCTGTCCGACCGGGTCAGCGGTGTGCAGCTACAGGCCCTGGGCTTTGCCGACGAAACCCTGCGCGCCCTGCGCCGCCTGGCTGGCGAGCCCTACGGCATGATCCTGGTCACCGGCCCCACCGGCAGCGGCAAGACCACCACCCTGTACGCCATGATCAGCGAGATCAACCACGGCGTGGACAAGATCATCACCATCGAAGACCCGGTCGAATACCAGCTGCCCGGCGTGCTGCAGATCCCGGTCAACGAGAAGAAGGGCCTGACCTTCGCCCGCGGCCTGCGCTCGATCCTGCGCCATGACCCGGACAAGATCCTGGTCGGCGAAATCCGCGACCCCGACACCGCGCAGATCGCCGTGCAGTCGGCGCTCACCGGCCACTTGGTGTTCACCACCATCCACGCCAACAACGTCTTCGATGTGATCGGCCGCTTCAGCCAGATGCAGGTCGACCCCTACAGCTTCGTCTCTGCGCTGAACGCCGTGTTGGCCCAACGCCTGATCCGTCTGGCCTGCCCACACTGCTGCAGCCTCTGCGAAGTCGACGACGACCTGCTTGCCGCCTCGGGCCTGACCCGCGACGCCGTACACGGCTGGAAGTTCGTCCGCGCCCAAGGCTGTGGCCAGTGCCGTGGCAGTGGCTATCGCGGGCGCAGCGCCATTGCCGAACTGCTGCACCTGGACGACGACCTGCGGCAGATGATCGTCGAACGCCGCCCGCTGGCGCAGATCAAGGCGCTGGCCTGCCAACGCGGCCTGCGCCTGCTGCGCACGTCCGCCCTGGACCTGGTCCGCGAGGGCCGTACCACACTCGAGGAGATCAACCGTGTCACATTCATTGCGTGATCGAGCCTCCAATCAATACTGCGCCGTGCTCGGCGCAGAGGGTGTCGGCCTGGGGCGCTGGCATGGCAGCCAGCACCAGTGGCTGGGCAGCCGCGCCTTCACCTGCGAGGCCGCGCAACCGGCCTGGCAAGCGGCGCTGCAAGCGCTCAGCGCCCTGTTGGCCGAACACGCCGTGCGTGGCGGCCAGTTGCAGGTGCTGCTGTCAGCCCGCTACAGCCGCTTCTGCCTGGTGCCCTGGAGCGATGCCATCAGCCACCCACGCGAGCTGGATGCCTACGCCCGAGCCTGTTTCGAAAACCTCTACGGGCAGTCGCTGGACGACTGGCGCATCGTCCTGTCGCCAGAGCCAGCGGGTGCCGCGCGTATCGCCACCGCGCTGCCCGACGCCCTGCTGCAGGGCCTGCAGGCACTGGGCCAGGAGAGCCATCTACGGCTGCGTTCGGTACAGCCGTACCTGATGGCCGCCTACAACCGTTGCTCGGCGCAGCTGCAAGCAGGTGACTTCCTCTTCGTCCTCGCCGAGCCCCGCCGCAGTGTGCTGCTACTGGCTTGCGGTGGCGCCTGGCAGCAAGTGCTGGCCCAGGGCTGCGCCGACAGTGACCAGGCGCTGCAAGCGCTGATCGAGCGTACTTGCGAGCTGTACGGTGAGCAGATGCCGCAGGTCTACCTGCATGCCCCAGGCCGGGGCGACGTGCCGCAACTGGCGGCGGTGCAACTGTGCCAACCGGCCAGCGAAACCGACCCGCTGTGCGCCATGTGGCGGGCGGTGGCCTGAGATGCGCCGCCTGGATCTGGAATTCCAACCCCGGCGCAGCAGCCCGCTGGCCTGGTCGCTGCTCGCCCTCGCGGGCGCCGTGGTGGCGGTGCTGGTCCTGCTGCAACAACACCTGCAAAACGAGCAGGTGGATCTGGAAGCGCGTGTGCATGGTCTGGAACTGCAATTGGGCCGCCGCCCGGCCACCGTCGCACCCCAGAGCAGCGCCGCCAGCCGCGAACAGGCCGAACGCCTGGCGCAGATGCGTAGCGTCTCACAGCAACTGCAACGGCCCTGGCAACAACTGTTCGCCATGCTCGAAGCGCTGCCACAGGACGACGTCGCGCTGCTCGGCCTGACCCCCGATGCGCGCAAGGGCCAGGTCCGCATCGCCGCCGAGGCGCGCAACCTGGAAGCGATGCTGCAGTACCACCACCGCCTGGAACAGAGCGCCGAGCTCAGCGATGTGTCGCTGCTCAACCACGAGGTGCTGGCGGGCCAGCCCGAACACCCGGTGCGCTTCACCCTCACCGCCACCTGGGAGACCGGCCATGCGCGTCCCTGAGTCGATAAGCCGCCTGATCATTCAGGAGCAGTTGCATCGCATCGGGCCGGTCGGGCTGGCTGCAGCCGCAGTGGCTGTGCTGGCAGCGGGTGTAGCCCTGGCGGGAGTGCTGCCGCAGTGGCAGGCCCTGCGCGAACTGCGCGCCACCGAAGCCGATGCCAGCGCCCAGGTAGAGCGGGTCAAGCGCGGCGAGCTGAAGATCGCAGTCAAGCCCGAACAGCAAGCGCTGGACAGCCTGCGCCAGCAACTGCCGGGGCAACCCGAGGCCAGCGAACTGATCGAGCGCCTGTACCAACTGGCCAGCGCCGAGCGCATCAATCTGGCCCGTGGTGAATACGCACTCGGCGTCGATCCCAAGACCCAGCTGGCGCGCTACCAGATCGTCCTGCCGGTGCGCGGCAGCTACCCGCAGATCCGCAGCTTCCTGCGCGGCCTGCTGGGCCAGCTGCCGACCCTGGTGCTGGAAGACCTGGAGCTGCAACGCAAACGCATCGGCGACAGCGAGCTCAACGGCCGCCTGCGCATGACCCTTTACCTGTCGAGGTCGTGATGAACATTCAGCGTGCAGTGATGTGGGCAGCTTTTCTTGGGGTGGCCGGGGCATTGGCTTGGGCGCCGGGGCATTGGTTTGGCGAGGAAGACAGCGTCGGCCCCATCGCGGATGAATCCGCTCCTACAAGCGCCGCTGCCCCTGTAGGAGCGGATTCATCCGCGAAGAGGCCCGAACAGGCATCCAAAGACCTGTTCCCCCGCCAGCAATGGACCCAACCGCAAAACCTGGCGGTCGTCACCGAACAACCCGTGATCGCCACCCCCGTAGCCGCCGCCGCCCCCACAGCCCCCGCGCTGCCGTTCCAGTTCATCGGCCGCCTCGGCGACCGCGACGACCTGCAGATCTTCCTGCAGAGCGGCGCAAAGCTCTACGTCGTGCGCCAGGGCGACGTGATCGACGACACCTACCGCCTCGACAGAGTCTCGGCCAACGAGCTGGACCTGGTTTACCTGCCTTTGCACCAATCACAGACCTTGTCTGTAGGGAGCGCACCATGAAGCCATCGAAGTTGTGCAAGCCTGCTCCGTTCATGCTCCTGGCGCTCTGCGTGGCCATTGCCGGCTGCGGCTCCAGCGCGGTGCGCAAGGACAGCCAGGAACTGATGAAAGACGGCCAGTACGAAGCCGGCATCGCTCGCCTGGAAGAGGCCCTGCGCGACGACCCGCGTGACACCGACCTGAACATCGCCCTGGCCCACGGCCGCCAGGAAGCGGTAGAGGCGCTGATCACCCAGGCTGACAGTGACCGCGCCCGCCACGACTTCGCCGCCGCCCGCATCGGCTACGGCCGCGTGCTGACCATCGAGCCGAACAACCGCCGCGCCCAGGAGGGCATACGCCAGCTTGAACTGGTACGCACCCTAGACGACCGCGTGGCCCTGGGCCAGGCGGCCTTGCGCCAGGGCGACCTGTTCGGCGCCGAGCGCTACATGCGCGAAGTGCTGCGCCTGGACCCGCAAAACCAGAAGGGCATCATGCTGCGCAGCGACATCGAGAACGTCCAGGCACGCACCGCGCAGCCGTTCCCGCAACTGCGCAGCAAGCTGGAACGCCCGGTCACCCTGGAATTTCGCGATGCAGAGCTGAAGACCATCTTCGAAGTGCTGTCGCAGGTGGCCGGCATCAACTTCATTTTTGACAAGGACCTGCGCCCGGACATGAAGGCGACCATCTTCGTGCGCGAAGTGCGCATCGAGGACGCCATCGCGCTGCTGCTGGAGCAGAACCAGCTGCGCCAGAAGATCGTCAACGACAACACCCTGCTGGTCTACCCCGACTCGCCACAGAAGACCAAGGACTATCAGGAACTGGTCATGCGCACCTTCTACCTGACCAGCATCGACGCCAACACCGCGCTGAACATGGTCAAGACCATGCTCAAGACCCGCGACGTGTTCGTCGACGAGCGCCTCAACACCCTGACCATGCGCGACACCCCAGACGCCGTGCGCATGGCCGAGAAGCTGCTGCAGTCCCAGGACCAGTCCAACCCCGAGGTGGTGCTGGAAGTGGAGGTGATGGAGGTGGCCCGCTCGCGCATCCTCGACCTCGGCCTGCAATGGCCCAACACCTTCGGTGTACTCAACGATGAAGGCAACCCGGTCAGCGTGCTCGACCAGTTGCGCGGCATCAACTCCAGCCGCATCAGCATTTCGCCGGCGCCGCAGGCCAAGATCAACGCCCAGGACAAGGACATCAACACCCTGGCAAGCCCGGTGATCCGCGTCAGCAACCGTGAGCAGGCGCGCATCCACATCGGCCAGCGCGTGCCGATCATCAGCGCCACGTCGGTGCCGTCCACCCAAGGCCCGGTGATCACTGAAAGCGTCACCTACCTGGACGTCGGTTTGAAGCTCGAAGTGCAGCCCACCGTGCACCTGAACAACGAAGTGGCGATCAAGGTGGCGCTGGAGGTCAGCAACGCCACGCCACTGGAGCCGACCCGCCAGGGCACCATCCCGGTTCAGGTCGACACCCGCAACGCACAGACCAGCCTGCGCCTGCACGACGGCGAAACCCAGGTGCTGGCGGGCTTGGTGCGTAACGACAAGACCTCCAGCGGCAACAAGATCCCCGGCCTTGGCGACATCCCTGGCCTGGGCCGGCTGTTCGGCAGCAACCGCGATGACATGAGCAAGTCCGAGCTGGTGCTGGCGATCACCCCGCGCATCGTGCGCAACCTGCCATACCAGAGCCCGTCGGACATGGAGTTTGGTACCGGCACCGAATCCGCCATGCAGGTGCGGCAAATGACCCAGCCGCTGCCCGCCAGTGCGCTGCCCGCCGACGACCCGAGCGATGCCCCCGTGGCTGAAAGCCAGATGGCGGTGGTGCCAGCTACCCGGAGCCCACGCCCATGAAACGCCGGCAGCAAGGCTTCAGCCTGATCGAGGTGGTGCTGACCCTGGCACTGCTCGGGCTGCTCGCCAGCATGGCCGCGCCGCTGACCGAAACCGTGGTGCGCCGTGGCAAGGAGCAGCAACTGCGCGAGGCGCTGTACCAGGTCCGCGATGCCATCGACGCCTACAAGCGCGCCTTCGACGCCGGCTTCATCGAAAAGCGCCTGGATGCCAGCGGCTACCCGCCGAACCTGCAGGTACTGGTCGACGGCGTGCGCGATGTGCGCAGCGCCAAGGGCGCCAAGTTCTACTTCCTGCGGCGCATCCCGCACGACCCGCTGCTGGCGGCCAAGGGCGAGGATGGCGGGGGCTGGGGCCTGCGCGCCTACGACAGCAGCCCGGACAACCCGCGTGAAGGCGAAGACGTCTTCGACGTGTACTCCAAGGCCCGCGGCAAGGGCCTCAACAACATCCCCTACGGGCAATGGTGACGGCCATGAAACGCAGCCGAGGCTTCACCCTGATCGAACTGTTGGTGGTGATGGCGATCATCGCCACGCTGATGACCATCGCCATGCCGCGCTACTTCAACAGCCTGGAGAGTTCTCGTGAGGCGACCCTGCGCCAGAGCCTGGCGGTGCTGCGTGAGTCGCTGGACCACTTCTACGGCGACACCGGGCATTACCCCGACTCACTGGAGCAACTGGTCGAGCTGCGCTACCTGCGCAACACCCCGGTCGACCCGATCACCGAACGCAGCGATGGCTGGCAGCTGGTGCCTCCGCCGGAAGGCGTGGCAGGTGGCGTGGCCGACATCAAGAGCGGCGCAACAGGGAGGGCACGTGATGGCAGCCTCTTCGCGGAATGGTAAGGCCTGCGCCGGCTTCACTTACCTGGGCGTGCTGCTGCTGATCGCGGTCAGCAGCGTGGCCCTGGCTGCTACCGGCACGGTGTGGTCGAGTGCGGCCCAGCGCGACAACGAACGCCAATTGCTGTGGGTCGGTGGCCAGTATGCCCAGGCGCTGCGCAGCTACTACCGCGCCTCGCCGGGCCTGGCCCAATACCCGCAGGACCTGACCGACCTGCTGGACGACAACCGCTTTCCCGAGGCCCGGCACCACATCCGCCGCTTGTACCCCGACCCGATTACCGGCAGTGACGAATGGGGCCTGCTGCGTTCGATCGACGGGCGCATCACCGGCGTGCACAGCCGCTCCGACGCCACGCCGTTCAAACGCAGTGGCTTCGACACCCAATGGTCCGGCTTCGAAGGCCTGGAGCACTACAGCGACTGGCAGTTCGTCGCCGAACAGGCCTTCAACGAAAGCGCCAGCGGCGCACAAACCCACAGCGGCCCGGGAGACACGCCATGAAAGGCCTCAGCGTGTTCTGCCTGAGCCTTGGCCTGCTGTTGGCCGCCGGGGTATCCGGTGTGGCCCAGGCCGAAGCCGAGGATGAGATGAAGGGCTTTATCGTCGACAACACCATCTCGCACATCGGCCACGACTTTTACTACTACTTCGCCGACCGCCTGCGCGCCACCAGCCGCCTGGACTTCAACCTGGTGGTACGCGAACGCCCGGATGCCCGCTGGGGCAGCCTGGTGACGGTGGAGTTCGAGCGCGACGTGCTGTACCGGCGCTTCCTGCCGCCCAACGTCACCCAATTAAAAGAAGAGGCCGTCGCGGCCGCCGACCTGGTCAAGCAGGAGGTGATCCAGCGCAAGCTGCAGCGCCTGCTCCAGGACACCACTGATCTGGAGAGGGACGAGCTATGAACACTCGCATCGCGCACTGCATCGCCGCCGGCTTGCTGGCCAGCGCCTTCGCCGCCCAGGCCACGGAACTGGTGTATACCCCGGTCAATCCGGCGTTCGGCGGCAACCCGCTGAACGGCACCTGGCTGCTCAACAACGCCCAGGCGCAGAACGACTACGACGACCCCGACCTCAAGGACCGCAGCTCTGCCTTCGGCGGCACTTCGGCCCTGGAGCGCTTCAGCAACCAGCTGGAGTCGCGGATGTTGTCGCAGCTGCTGGACAACATCAGCAACGGCCAGACCGGCAGCATGGCCACCGACGCGTTCCTGATCGATGTGCTCGACGACTCCGGTGCCTTGAGCATCAGGGTCACCGACCGCGCCACGGGAGAAATTTCGATCATTGAGGTCAGCGGCCTGAACCCCTGAGAGGGACGGCTTGTTATCTGGGGAGAGAAACCATGAAACGTCTGCTGAGCACTTTGCTGATCCTCGCCACCCTGCAGGGCTGCGGCCTGCGTGAACCGATGCCGGCCGAACAGGATTCGGAAACCCCGACCCTGACCCCGCGGGCCTCGACCTACTACGACCTGATCAACATGCCACGGCCCAAAGGCCGGCTGATGGCGGTGGTCTACGGCTTCCGCGACCAGACCGGGCAGTACAAGCCGACCCCGGCCAGCTCGTTCTCCACCAGCGTCACCCAGGGTGCGGCGAGCATGCTGATGGATGCCCTGAGCGCCAGCGGCTGGTTCGTGGTGCTGGAGCGCGAAGGCCTGCAGAACCTGCTGACCGAACGCAAGATCATCCGCGCCTCGCAGAAAAAGCCCGATGTGGCCGAGAACATCGCAGCAGAACTGCCACCGCTGCAGGCCGCCAACCTGATGCTCGAAGGCGGCATCATCGCCTACGACACCAACGTGCGCAGCGGCGGGGAGGGGGCGCGTTACCTTGGCATCGACATCTCCCGCGAGTATCGGGTCGACCAGGTGACGGTCAACCTCCGTGCGGTGGACGTGCGCACCGGGCAGGTGCTGGCCAACGTGATGACCAGCAAGACCATCTATTCGGTCGGGCGCAGTGCCGGGGTGTTCAAATTCATCGAGTTCAAGAAACTGCTGGAGGCAGAGGTGGGCTACACCACCAACGAACCGGCGCAGCTGTGCGTGCTGTCGGCGATCGAGGCGGCGGTCGGGCATCTGCTGGCGCAGGGGATTGAGCGGCGGTTGTGGCAGGTGGCGGGGGATGCGGGGGAGGGCAAGGCGGGGGTGGACAAATACCTGAGCCAGTCGCAACAACCGTAGGAGCGGATTCATCCGCGATGCGCCGCGCGGGCGGCGCTCGATTTCCGCAGCGCTGCAGGGCGCAAGGCATGCACCTCCGAGAACACCGCAAGCCCCGTTTGAGACCGTGTCGATTTTGCCAGGTGCCTGTCGTGGTTCCTGCAGAGCGGCGGAAATCGAGCGCCGCCCGCGCGGCGCATCGCGGATGAATCCGCTCCTACAGCAACGTGCCATTGCCTGTCAGGCCATGGTTGCCCGCCTTGGTACATGCCTTGAGACATGTGGGGCGTTCAAACCGCTAGGTACGCTGATGCGTCACTTCAAAGCCCGCTCCAGCCGCATGCTCGACATCGCGTCGCCTGTCTGGCAGGCCGGTTACCACGACCACGCGTTGCGCCGAGAGGAGGATGTGCTGCACGTGGCAAGGTACATCATCGCCAATCCAATAAGAGCAGGCCTGGTACGCAAGGTGGGCGACTACCCCCACTGGGATGCAATCTGGCTATGAACACGCCACGCGCCCGTAGGAGCGGATTCATCCGCGAGGCGCCAGCCCAAACAACACAAATGTTTCTGAAAATGCCCCACCCTTGAAACCCTTCCTCTAGACCGGTAGTCTTTCGCCCGCTGCTGTCAATCCAGCAGTCGGGTTTGGTCACCCGCAATCATCAAGGCGCACAAGCGCTCGCACTCCGATTCAGTTGGCATTTTCCTGCCAGACTGTCTCGTGTTATGGCGGCTGTGCGTGGGGCGCCTCTGTGCGCGCCGGTTTCCTTGATTCCCGGTTGACCAACCCGCGTACAGTCGCCACCCATTCGTTTGGTCACGTTGTGTGGCGGCTCCATTGAATCAAGGAGCGACACAATGACAAAAAGCTTACCCGACCCGCCAACCCGCGCCACCACGGCATCCTTCGATTTCGGCAATTGCGAATCCAGCCATCCACCGTTGTTCGCGGTGCGTTCAGGCGTGGATTTCGAAGATGCGCTGGTGCACCTGTCGACGCTGCTCAAAGGTGCGTTTGCGACCAATTTGAAAGGCATGGAGCTGGCCACCGGTACCTGCCGCGATCTGCTGTTGAGTAACGATCATGCACTGGACTCGGCAAAAGCAGTTGTCGAGGCCTTGCTCGACGGCGTGGAATTGCAGCACGAGGCAGTGCAGATCAAGGCCGCCCGGATGCGTAGCGCCTGAGTCATTCATACGCCATTACCGGCCCCGAGCCGGTACTGGCAAGTAGTTACCCCGCCTTGCGCATCGTGAGATTGATCCGCCGCTCACCCATTCGCGGATGCACGCCCGGCTTGATCGGCATGACCCCATGAAAGCGCAACCGGTCCTCGCCACCCCACACCAGCACATCGCCATGATTCAACGGAATCCGTTGGGTCCGGTCCGAGCGCTGTAGCCCTCCCAGCAGAAACACCGCTGGCAACCCCAGCGAAATCGACACGATCGGCTGCCCGAAATCCGCTTCGTCGCGGTCCTGGTGCAGGCTCAGGCGGGTGCCGGGTAGATAGTGGTTGACCAGGCAGGCATCCGGCACGAATCCGTCGAAGCCAGCTGCTGCTGCCGCACGACCTGCGAGTTCCAGCAGGACTTGGGGCAGGGCGGGCCAAGGGTTCCCGCTGACAGGGTCTGTTGGGCTGTAACGATAGCCTTTGGCATCGCTCACCCAGCCCAGGGAACCGCAATTGGTCAACGCCACCGCCATGTTCAGTCCGCCTGGCGTTTGCATATGCCGGAAGGGTGCGGCGCGCAGAACCGGGCGCAGAGCGTCGAGCAGTGGCTCGATTTCGGCCAGGGCAAAACCGGGCAGCAGCACGGTGTGGCTGGCCAGGCGTTGCGGTTGGGGGCCGAACAGGTCGAGGTCGGACTGGATCATGGTGGCGGCACTGGGATGTAGTGCAGCCATTCTAGCGCTGCCAGCGCTGTTGGCCTATTCGCAGTAAGGATGCAGCGGCTCCCTGGTAGGAGCGGCTTCAGCCGCGATCACCGGCGAAGCAGGTGCCATCTACCGCGTCGCTTGCTTCGCGGCTAAAGCCGCTCCCACAAAAAGGAACCGCGACGCCAGGGAGAGAAGACGCCGCGGTTCAAGGGGGGAGCTGTTTAGCGCTGGGTAGCCGTGGCGGTGTTGCCATTGCCCATCTGGGTAATGGTGGCGCTCTGGTTGGCGCCGGCCTGGTCGACGATGGCTTTGTTGTTGTTGCCGCCCTGAGTCACGTAGGCGACGTTGGCGGTGTCGGTTTGCTTGATGTTGGCATCGTTACCACTGCCGTACAGTTGCGTGGTGTAGCTCTGGTTGGCGTAGCCCGACTGGTCGAGGGTGATGGTGCTCCCGGTGCCATTGGTGTCACCGGTGGCGTAGTTGTCTGTACCGCGTTGGTCGGCGACGAGGATGTTGTCGGTGCCGTTCTGCTCAAAGTACAGCTCGTTGTTGCTGTCGGCCTGCTTGGTTTCCATCGAGTTGCCGGTGCCTTTCTGGCCCAGGGTGGCCCTTTGCAGGTTGCCGTTCTGGGTCAGGTTGGCAGTGTTGCCCGTACCTTTCTGGTTGATCACGGCGGTTTGATCGGCGCCGAACTGCCCACCAAGTTTCTCGCCCTTCCAGTTGCTGGCCATCACCTTGTTGCCGGTGCCCTGCGTATTGATGGTCAGGCTCTGGTTGTCACCGTTCTGGTAGGTGAAATGCAGGTTGCTGGTACCCGCCTGAGAGATGCGGGTGTTTGAATGGGTGGTTTCAAATTGATCGGACCAACTGGCATTGGACTTGCCCTGTTGATACAGGCTGGCGGTGTTGTCGTTGCCCAGGCTCTGGTCGATATAGGCTTCGTTGAGCTGGCCATTCTGGTTGACCGTGGCCTGGCTGCCGACCTGGGTGTCCTGCCACACTTCGGCCGAGTTGCCAGTGCCGTTCTGGTCGATGGCGATGATGCCGCCGGTACCATCACGCTGGTCGCCGTAGGCCCAGTTCTGCTTGCCCTGCTGGTAGACCTCGATGGTGCCGTCATTGTGTGTCAGATGCTCGGCGGCGGCGTAGTTGTCCTGACCATCCTGGTTCACCAGGCTCTTGTTGTTGCTGCCGCCGAACAGCTGCTCGACGAAGGCTTCGTTACGTTGGCCGTTCTGCCGGGTGGTGGCCTGGCTGCCCAGCTGGGAATCCTGCCAGACGGTCGAGCGGTTTTCGGCGCCTTCCTGAACCTGCAGCGACTGGTTGGTCTCGCCCAGCGACTGGCTGGCAAAGGCGTCGTTGTAGGTGCCTGCCGCTTGCTGGGTGATCTGGCTGCCGTTCTCGAACAGCTGTTCGCCGTAGCCAGCGTTGTACGAGCCGCTGGCGCTCTGGTCGATGAAGCTGGTGCTGCTTTCCTGTACGGCCAGGTGGTTGTGGCCCTTGCCGTCCTGGGTTTGGGTAGCGGCGGCGAACGGTGCGACCGTCTGTTTGACCTCGGCGATGTTCTGGTTGCCGGTCTGCGATTGGGTCGAAGTGCTGTCGGCTGCCATGACTTGGCCCGCCAGGGCCAAAACGATAGCGGCGCTTAAGGGAGCGAGCTTGAACATGGTGGTGCCTCCAGGTCTATCGGTATTGAGTGATCTGCACATGCTGGCCATTGCCGGCTTGGGTCACGGAGCTGTTCAGGCCCGAGCCGGCTTGCACGATGCTGGCGCTGTTGTCGTTGCCGATCTGCTCGATGCTGGCGTTGTTGCTGGTGCCGCTCTGGCGGATCGACGCGCTGTTGCCATTTCCCTGTTGGCTGATGCTGGCCATCAGGTCACTACCTTCTTGCAGGATGTACGCTTCTTGCGCGCCCCCGGCCTGGACGATGCGGCCCAGCAGGGCTTGGCCGTTTTGGTCGAGGGCGGCGCGGTTGCCCGAGCCCTGCTGCTCGATCACCGCCACCTGGCCGGCACCGACCGGCAGCAGGCGGATGATCACCGGGTCGCCGAGGTCACTGCCGGCGGCAAGGTCGGCGTTGTCCATCAGGTCGTCGGCCTGTGCCTGGCCGGCGAGGGCCAGGCACAGCAGCAAAGGGTTCAGGCGCTTCATGGCGTTCTCCCGGCCTCACTGCACGGTCACATTGACAGTGCGGCTGGTGCCTTGGCTGGTGGTGATGGTCGCCGTCGGCGCCGCCGTCGGGATCATCGTGGTGCTGTTGCCCACCGCCAGGCGCCAACGGCCAGTCAGTGGTACCGTGGTGGTGCCCAGCGTCTGCACGCCGGTGGTGGTGGTCACGCGCACGGTGATGGTGTTGCCGGTGGTCACCGAGGACGTACCGCTGATGTCCCAGTTGAAGCGGTTGTTGGAGCGGGCCTGGACGGTCGCTGCGGTGACAGCGAAGTTTTCGGCGGCGGGGCGTGGCGATACGTTGACCGTGACGGTGCCGGGGTTGGATAGCGCACCGAGCGAGTCACGCACCTGGAAGGTGAACGTCGTGCTGAACGCCGTGGTGACCGTGGCCGGTGGGGTGTAGGTCACCGTGCTGCCGTCGGTGCTGACCGTGCCGCGACCGGCGGGGGGTTGGGTGACCGCAGCGATGACCAGTGGGGTATTGCCCTCCGGATCCGCAGCGCCCGTCAGGGCATTGATGGTCAGCGGTACGCCCAACGTGGCGACTGTCTGGGCTGCTACGGTGGGGGGCTGGTTGGGCGCGACGTTGACGGTCACAGTTGCCGGTGTCGATTTCAGACCTTTGGCATCCACCGCCTGGTAGGTGAAGGTGGCCACCAGAGGTTGCGTAGCACCTGCAGGCGGGGTGTAGGTCACCGAGGTGGTGCCGTTGAGTACGACGCCGCCCAAGCCGGTCCCCGGTTGAGTGAGGTCGCTGATGGTCAGCGGCACATCGCCGTCGGGGTCGCTGTCGTTCTGCAGCAGGTTCAGCGTCAGCGGTACGCCGACGCTGGTGCTGCCGTTGTCGGCTTGCGCCAATGGCGGCTGGTTGGCGGCTTCGACCGGCGCATTGCCGACCACGATTACCGGCTCTACATCGCTGCCGCCGTGGGACGATTTGATGGTGACGGTAGCCGGTGGTTGGGCCAGGTCGTTGACGGTCAGGCTCTGCAGGGTGCCGGATTTGGACATCCGGCCATAGCCCTGGGCGAGCAGGTCGGGGATCACCACCTCATCGCTGGAGCGCGCCTCGATCACCAGGCGTTTGTTGGCCCAGTCGTAGCGGGCGGTGCTGACCTTGACCACGTCGGTCAGCTTGCTCGACAACGCGGTCGGGCGGGTGCCGCCGGTGGTCGTGCTGGCCGTGACCACCACCACCGGTGGCGGCGCGGCCTGGCTGAGTTGTTGGCTGAAGAACAACCCGTTGTTATCCGACAGCAGGCTGAACTGGCAAGGTGAGGGTGGCGTACCGATCAGTGCCAGGCCATTGCGCAGGCACACGCTGGCATCGTTGGGTGCTTTGGCAAAGACTTCGACACGGGTGCCGGCACCATTGCGCGAGTAGGTGGCGCGTTCCAGGGTCACCGGGGTTTGCGCACGTTGGTCGAGGACCTTGCCCGACACCGTGAACACGTTGGTCTGGATGGCCCCGGGCGGGCCTTCGATGCGCACGAAGTTGGTGTTGAAGGGGCTGCCGGTCACCGCCTCGGTGATGTTCGGGTCGCCGACGAAGGTTTCGGTGGCACCCGTGTCCGGGTTGACTTCGGTGTATGGGCCGCCCGCGCCACGTAGCCATGGACCGAGGTTGCCGTTGAGCGCTCCGCTGAAGTTGCCGGGGGCGCCAATGCCGATGTCGCGGGTAATGTTGATCGCCCGTCGACCGGCCGTGGTCACGTTGACCGTTTCCACCCCGTACGGGTGAGTGATGGTGTAGGTGCCGGTACGCGGCACCGAGGCGCGGATGCGGATGCGGGCAAAGCTCTGCTGGTCGCCGTCAACCGGGTTTTCAGCCGCGAATGCGGCTTCCAGGCCCGCCACATAGACTTCCAGCTCATAGCCGCTGTTGCCTACCTGGGGGATCTCGGTTTCGGCCAGGAACCAGAACATCTCTGGCGGCCAGTTGTCCGGGAACACCAACGGCAGCGCGTCGTCATACACGCCCGGTTCCGGCAGCAGGGTGCACATGTAGGCCGGAGCACCGGGTGCGCCAGGCGCCCGGGTGCTGGTGGCGCGTGACTGGCACAACTCCAGGGACAGGTCGTTGGCGTCCTTGTACCACATCGGGTAACCACCGGTGGCAAAGGTGTAAGGCCCAGGGTCGACATCGGACAGTGCGGCCCAGGCCGCGCTGGTGACAGTGAGGGAGAAACCGGCGGCCAACAGCGCGCGGCGTTGCCAAGTGTTCATGCTGCCTCCTTGAAGGCGGAGCCTTTGTCTGTTCATGGCACCAGCACCACGTCTTCGCTGTCGCTACCACCGTTGGCACTGGTGACCTGCACCTTGGCGGGTGGGATGGGCGACAGAGAGGTGTTGAGGGTTTTCACCGCACCGTTGCCGGCCAGGTTGCCGATGAACGTGCCGTTGCCAGTGCGGGCGCTGAGCACGGGCGGGCTGGTTTCGTCACTGGTGCTGGCCACAAGGGTCAGCTGGCCGCTGGCCAGGCTGAATTCGGCGCGGCTGATGGTGACCAGGTCGGTAAGCGACAGGTTGGCGGTGGTCACGCTGCTGGTGGGGATCGCCACACTGTTGTCGGCACTGAGCACCAAGGTGGCCGGTACGATCGGGTTGAGCACCGATTGGGCATACCAGGCGCCGGTACCGTTGGCTTCGGTGAGGCTCAGATTCGGCGTCTGACTGGTCAGGGTGACGCTGGCCGGCGGTGGTGGGGCCATGACAAACACATCCTGCTGGGCACGCAGGTCGCCGTTCTCGGTGTGCCGTGAGTAGGTGCTGCGTAGCGGCATCAACGGGGTCGGCCGGGCGACATCGGAGAGCTTGCCGGAAATCGAGAACAGCTCGGTACGCAGGTCGATGCCGCCCGGGCCTTCGATACGCACGAAATTGGTGTTGAACGGGCTGCCGGTGACGCGCTCTTCCAGGTTGGGGTCGCCGATGAAACGCTCGCTGCCCTCGGTGTAAGGGCCGTTGACGCTGCGCAGGAACGGCCCGACATCACCTTTGAGTGCGCCGCTGAAGTCGCCAGCGCCGGCAATGCCGATGTCGCGTGTCATGTTGATCGCCCGGCGGCCGGCGGCGGGCACGTCGAACACGTCAACGCCGTAGGGGTGGGTGATCACGTAGGTGCCGGCGGTTGGCACATCGACGCGGATCCGCACCCGGGCGAAGCTCACCTGGTCGCCTTCGACCGGCTCTTCTGCGGCAAATGCCGCTTCGATCGCCGTGCCGTAGCTCAGGTCGATACCGCGGGCGGCGTCGACGATGGCGGCGTCAGCGGTGAACCAGAAGGCTTCGTCGGGGAAATTGCTGGGGAAGACGATCGGCTGGGTGTCGTCGAACACGCCCGGTGTCGGCAGCAGCGTGCACATGTAGGCCGGTGCACCGGGGGCGCCGGCGACGCGAGAGCTGACGGCCTTGGTCAGGCACAGGTCCAGGGTTCGGCCATGCGAATCCTGATACCAGGCAGCAAAGCCGCCGTTGGCGGGGTTGTAGGGACCGGTGTCGACGGCATACAGCGCTGCCTGGGCCGGTAGCTGGAGCATGCTGGCGAAGATCGCCACGGCCAGCGGGGTGGGTTTCGGTCGGTGCATGAGTCTATTCCTCCTGCAAACGGGCCCATGGACTTGGGGCGTCTGGCAGGGGAGGGGCAACTGCCGTGCCAATTGTTGATAAACGGGCTGCAAGGCCTGTGGGGCCTGGTCTGTGGGTTTTGCTCGGTGGCCTTTCGCGGGTCGGGGATGGGGGTTGTTCCCCAGGGTTGGGGGTGGGATTGGTTGTGGGGCGGGGGTGCCTGTCTTGGGATTTTCAGCGCGCTCGATCTCAAGAGCGCCGAAAATCCCAAGACAAGCACCCAGCCCCAACGCAATCTCCCTAATGACGCCCGGAAAATTCTCCCGCACACTGCGAAAAAATCCCAAGCCCGTTACCCCGCCGTGAGGGGTCACAGCCGGAGCAAAAAATGGCGCGACAACAACAACCATACGCCCAAGACCCGCTGCACGAATCCCGCCAGGCCCGGCTCAAGCTGGCCAGCGAAGGCGAGCTGCCCATGGGCATGCTGCGCGACGAAATCGACGCGTCCTGGCGGCGCAGCCTGGGCCATGGCCTGGATTGCCTGCAGGGCGAACAGGTCGGCCTAGGCTTGCAACACGGCCACGACCTGCGTGCGTTGCTGGAACACAACCGGCTGCTGGTCGATGCGGTTACCCCCGAGCTGGACTACCTGGTCGCACGCCAGGGCAAGGCCGGCATCATCATCCTTGGCGACGCCCAGGCCAATGTGCTGGCCATCGAAGGGCAGACCCACGTCCTCGAACGCGAAGGCCTGCGCGACCTGCACCCCGGTAGTTGCTGGAGCGAGTCGCTGCGCGGTACCAACGCCATCGGCACGGCGGTGGTGGAAGGGCGGCCGACCCTGATCAACTGCGGCGAGCATTATCTCGACCGGCTCAGCCCATTCGCCTGCACCTCGGTGCCGCTGCGCGACCCCAATGGCGAGGTGATCGGGGTGCTCGACATCACCCGCGAAGGCAACCTGGCCCAGCCCCAGGACAGCCTGACCATGCTGATGCTGGCGGCTGGCAATATCGAAAGCCGACTCTTCGGCCTGTGCCACCCCGAGCACCTGGTGCTGGCCTTCCATAGCCGCCCGCAATTCCTCAACAGCGCCTGGCACGGCTTGCTTGCGCTGAGCCTGGACGGTGAAGTGCTGGCCGCCAACGACAACGCCTGCCAGCTGTTGCAGATGCCGCGCCAGGGCCTGATCGGGCGGCGCAGCAGCGATCTGCTCGGCGAGCGTTCGCCGGCCTTTATCGCACGCCTGTGGCAGGGCGGCGTGAGCAGCGTGCAGACCGCCAAGGGTGAGTTCTTCTTCCGTGCGCTGCAGCTGCCGCGCCATGGCCAGTTGAACGGCAATGCGGCACCGAGCAAGCCGACGCTGGCCAACAAATCACCGGCCTTGGACGCCCTCGCCGGAGGGGATGCACGCCTGGCGCGCAACCTGCGCATGGCCCGTCAGGGCCTGGGCAATGGCCTGCCGGTGTTGCTGCTGGGCGAGACCGGTACTGGCAAGGAAGTGGTGGCGCGGGCCTTGCACCAGGCCAGTCCACGGGCCGACAAACCCTTCGTCGCGGTCAACTGCGCGGCCATTCCCGAGGGGCTGATCGAGTCGGAACTGTTTGGATACCGCGAGGGTGCGTTTACCGGCTCGCGCCGGGGTGGCATGGTCGGGCGGCTGATGCAGGCTCACGGCGGCACGCTGTTCCTCGACGAGATCGGCGACATGCCGCTGGCCCTGCAGGCGCGCCTTTTGAGGGTGTTGCAGGAGCGTCGGGTGGCGCCGCTGGGCGCGGCCGACGAACAGGACATCGACGTGGCGCTGATCTGCGCCACCCACCGCGACCTCAAGCGGCTGGTGCACGAGCAGCGTTTTCGGGAAGACCTGTACTACCGGGTCAACGGCGTGTCGTTGCGCCTGCCGGCGCTGCGCGAACGCGACGACCTGGCGACCATCATCCAGGGCCTGCTGGACAAGGCCGGCGCCAAGGGCGTGAGCCTTGATCCGGCGCTGGCTGCACTGCTCGAAGGCTTCGACTGGCCGGGTAACATCCGCCAACTGGAGATGGTCGTGCGCACAGCCCTGGCCATGCGCGAGGACGGCGAACAACACCTGACACTCGATCATCTGACCGACTGCCTGCTCGATGAACTGGCCAGCGGCACGGCGCCCTCTGGCAGCCTGAAGGACAACGAGTTGGAGCTGATCCGCGAAGCCCTGGCCCGCCATCAGGGCAATGTCTCGGCCGCCGCCGAAGCGCTGGGGATCAGCCGGGCGACGCTGTACCGCAAGCTCAAGCAGTTGCGCGGTTGACATGGGCGGCTTGTTCGCAAGGCTGGTAGAGACCAGCGACCCTGTCCTCATGCGCCAGGCGCTGGCCTGGCTGTATGGTTTCGTCCGCCCGCAGCGGCGGGCCATCGGCGTGCTGCTGGGCTTGTCCCTGGGCGCATCGCTCCTGGCCCTGGCGCAACCCTGGCTGGTCAAGACACTGATCGACGAAGGCCTGTTGGCCAAGGATTACCAGACGCTCTGGCACATGGCCGCGATCATGATCGCCGCCGGCCTGCTCGGCACCGTGCTGGCGGGCGTCAACCGCTACCTGCACACGCGGCTGTCCGGGCGGATCCTGTTTGCCCTGCGCGATGACCTTTACCGCCATCTGCAGCAGTTGTCGCCGACGTTTTACGGGCGGCGGCGCATGGGCGATATCCTGTCGCGGCTGGATGGCGACGTTGCGGAGATTCAACGCTTTGCCGTGGACTCGCTGTTCTCGGCGGTGTCGGCGGTGATCGGTCTGGTGGGCGCGGTGGCGTTGATGTTGCTGCTGTCGTGGCAGCTGTCGCTGTTGCTGGCGATGCTGATCCCGATCGAGGTGCTGTGGCTGCGCTGGATGCGGCGCAAGGTCGAGCGCGAAGTGCGCAGCTTGCGCGAGCGTTCGGCGGACGTGTCGTCGTTCCTGGTCGAGACGTTGCCGGCCATGAAGTTTATCCAGGCCGCCGGCCAGCAAGGCCGCGAGGCCGGGCGGCTCGACCAGCTGGGGCAGGGCTATATGCGCCAGTTGCTCAAGGTGCAGGTCACCGAGTTCTTCACCCAGGCGATTCCGGGCACGCTGACGTCGTGGTGCCGTGCTTGTGCGTTTCTGGTCGGCGGCTGGTGGGTGATCCAGGGGACCTGGCAACTGGGCGCGTTGATTGCCTTCTCCACTTACATGGGCATGGCCGTTGGCCCGGTACAAAGCCTGCTGGGGCTTTATGTGGCGGTGCAGCGCATGGCCGTGAGCCTGGGCCGGGTAATGGAGCTGAAGCAGGAGCCCGTGGCGGTGCGCGAAGCTGCGGCGCCCCAGCCGATGCCGCAAGGCCCAGGAGAGCTGCGCCTTGAAGGCGTGCACTTTGCCCACGACGGCCGACAGGGCGCGGTGTTGGAGAATGTGTACGCCTGCGTGCCAGGTGGCTTGAAAGTCGCCATCAGTGGGGCCTCCGGTGTCGGCAAATCGACCCTGATCGATCTGTTGCAACGCTTCTATGATCCCGATGCCGGGCGAATCCTGCACGATGGCGTTGATCTGCGCGAACTTGACCTTGCCGCGCTGCGCCAGCGAATCGCCGTGGTCAGCCAGGATATCGTGCTGTTCCGTGGCACCCTGGCGCAGAACCTCGCCTACGGCGCGCCCCAGGCCAGCCGTGCGGAGCTTGAGCGGGTGGTGCATCTGGCGCAGCTCGATACCTTGGTCGACAGCTTGCCGCTGGGCCTGGATGGCCTGCTCGGTGAGCGTGGCCAGCAGCTCTCCGGCGGGCAGAAGCAGCGCATCGCCATTGCCCGCGCCGTGCTGCAGGCCCCGTCGATCCTGGTGCTGGACGAGGCCACCTCGGCGGTCGACGAAGCCACGGAGCGCGAGGTGATCACTGCCATCGACCACTTGTTTGCGGGTCGCACTCGCATCCTGATCAGCCACCGTGCCTCGACCCTCGCCGATGCCGACTTGCGTTTGCATCTGCAAGGCGGGCAGTTACGCGTACTGCCTCAGGAGGCCACTGAGCATGGCCAATGAGCTACGGGTTGGCGTGATTGACAGTGGCTACTCACCCGACCAGGCCCAGTGGGTGGTGGCGGCGCGGCGCTTCTGGCTGGAAGACGGCGTATTGCGTGAGGGCGAACCTGAGCCCGATCGCCTTGGCCACGGCAGTGCCGTGCTGGCTCGCCTGCAAGAGCAAGCGGGCCAGGTGACGCTGCTGGTGGCGCAGGTATTCACTGGGCAGGGCAGCACCAGTGCCTTGCAGGTCGCCGCCGCGCTGTTGTGGCTGGCCGAGCAGGGCGCAACGCTGATCAACCTCAGTCTGGGGCTGCAGCAAGATCGGCCAGTGTTACGCCAAGCCTGTGCCGAGGTTCAAGCGTCTGGTGTGCTGCTTTGTGCGTCGAGCCCAGCGCAGGGTAATGCGGTGTATCCAGCCGCTTATCCTGATGTCATCCGCATTACTGGCGACGCCCGCTGCGCCCAGGGGCAGTGGTCGTGGCTGAACAGTGTCCAGGCCGATTTCGGTGGCTATGTGGGTGAACGCAGCATGGCCGGTGCCAGCCTGGGCTGCGCTTCGCTGAGCGGGCGGATCGCGGCGCTGTTGCTGCAGTATCCCAGCCTTGAGCGCGAGCAGGTCCTGGCCTGGCTGCAAACCCACGCGACCTTCGTCGGCCCTGAGCGGCGAGGTGCGCGTGATGCCTGAGCCACAGATTCTGGTGTTGGGGGCCGGACCTGCCGGAGCCGCCACCGCAATTGGCCTGCGTCGGCTTGGCTATCCGGTGACGGTGGTCTCCGACTGGCGGCGCTTCGCGGCCGTGGAAGGCGTATCGCAACGGGTACTGGATGGCCTGCGCCATGCTGGCCTGGGTGGCGCCTTGGATGAAGCGGCGATGCCGGCGACCCGTCAGGTGCGCTGGAACGGCGAACACCTGCAGATGAACCAGGAGTTTCTGCTCGACCGGCAACGCTTCGACCGTGCCTTGCGCGCTGACCTTGCGCGGGCGGGGGTGACGCTGGTCGAGGGCCGTGTTCGTGAGGTGGCGAAACAGGTACGCCTGGACGATGGGCAAGTCCTGCAAGCTGACTTTCTGGTTGAAGCGCGTGGGCGCCAGGCACCTCTGGCACCTGATCGACTGCGTGGGCCAGAGACTGTAAGCCTGCTCAACCTGTGGCAAGGAGACCCCGGCACACCGGCTTCAGCGGTGGAAAGCCTGGACGACGGCTGGGCCTGGATGGCCCGGTTGGCCGATGGGCGCTGTTATTGGCAGATAACCCTGAATGCCGAAGGTGTTCCGGGTAAAGCCGAACTGCCAGAATACTGCGCAGCACGTCGACGTGAGTCAGCGTTGGTGGCTGAGTTGTTCGGCGCGCGCGCATTGGAGCCTGCGCAGGTGCATGCCCGCAGCAGTACGGCAATCCTTGCCGGGGACTGTGTGGGGGACGACTGGATACGAGTGGGCGATGCTGCGATGGCGGTTGACCCACTATCGGGGAATGGGATTTTTCAGTCGCTGTCATCGGCGCTGCAGGCGCCCGTGGTGATCAACACCTTGTTGCGTCGGCCCGAGCGAGCAGCTTTGGCGCGGCAATTTCATCAGCAGCGCGTCGAGCAGTTGTTCATGCGCTTTGCGCGGATCGGGCGGGATTTCTATGGTCAGGAACAGGCTCGCGCAGGGCAACCGTTCTGGGCGCGTCGGCGCGGATGGCCGGATGCGCAGCCATTGCATCTGGCGGCGGACTGGCGGGCGGTACGAGTAGAGCGCAGGCCCGTGTTGCGGGATGGGTGGGTGGATGAGGCCGAAGTGGTGGTGACGGCGGATCAACCCTTGGGCGTTTGGCATTTGCAGGGGGTCGAGCTGGCGCCCGTGGTGCGGGCCGTGCAGTCGGGGCAGGGGTTGGAGGCGACCATGATCGGCCTTTCTGCCCCCGACCAGCTGAGGCTGCGGCGCTGGCTGGCAGAGCAGGGCTGCCCCTGAAAACAGGGGCCGCAGGGCGGCCCCAGCATGCCGGATCAGAAGAACGTCCCGACCACCAGCTGCAGGTAGGTCCCGGTATCCCGGCTGCCCATCTGCGTCCCGCCATTGGCCGCACTGCGCTGCGGCTTGTAAAACCCCACCAACGGGCTGATCAACAGGTGCTCATTAACCATCCATTCCACATACAGGTCCAGCTCACGCCCGCCGAGGTTGCCCTGGTCGGTGTCGAGGGTATCGAAATCGAAGTACAACGCCCCTACCGTCAGGTTGTCCCGAGGCTTGCCCTTGAGCGCCACGTGGTGCACCTGGCTGTTGCTGTTGAACGGCCCGGCATAGTTGGCCGCCACTTCGCCCTGGAACCAGGTGCCGTAGCCTCGGCTCAGGCCATAGAACAACGGGTCGAAGTCCTCTGAAAAGCGGCTGTAGCGGTAGGTGGCGGTGGGCGTCCAGGGCAGTTGCGAGAAGGTCCAGTTAGCTTCCAGGTACCAGGCGTCTTCGCGCCCGCCAGTGCGGTCCTGGGTGACGTATTCCCCGGCCAGTTCCAGGTCTTTCACCCCAAGATTGCCACGCCCACGCAGGCTGACCGTGTCCATGCCATCGCGGTGTTCCAGGCCCATGATCTGCGCGTAGCGCTGGTCGACGTCCAGGCCGCGGATCCAGCTGAGGCCGACGGTACCGGCGTCTGCGACATGCTCGATGTTGGTCACCGCCAGCGACGTGTCAGCTTGATAGTGGTTATCGGATTTGAGCCACATCACGTCGCCACGCCAGCCATCCTTGCCGCCCAGGCGTAGCACGGCGGTGCGGTCGAAAGCCTTGCGTGCGGCCAGGTAATAGGCGCCGCCGCGGTCGAAGTTGGCGCCCAGATCGACCTTGCCCAGGTTGACCGGGTCGCCCTGGATCAGGAAACCGTCTCCCAGGGTCACCACCTGACGGCCACCGGAGATGTCCACGCCATCCTCGCCCAACGCGGGGAACAGATTGGCCGAACGCCAGCCCAGGTACAGGTCTTCGATGGCTGTACGGCGTTCGTCGCCGAGGGTCAGGCCGGCGGCATCGCCATCGCCCCAGGTGGCCGAACTCAGCAGATTGAAAGCGCCATACAACGCGCCGCTGTCGGCAAGCGCCTGGCTACCGCTGAGGCCGTACTTGACGTAGCCCTCGCGCCAGTTGCTGCTGCCCGGCTGGCGGTTGCCGGCCTGGTTGTAGCTCTCGTCGCTGTGGAAGATTCCGAACAGGGCTTCGAGGTCGGCGCTCAAGGTGGTGCCGTTGTGATTATAGAGTTCGTGGGCTTGGCTGAGCGGGGTGGCCAGCAGAAGGGCCAATGTGCAGGCGAGCGAGTGCCTCATGGTGTGCTCCATGTTTTTATTTTGAATTTGGGGTTGCCTGTACCGGCCACTTGACCGGTACAGGCGATGGATCAGAGCTTGATCAGCACCGATTTGAGTTCGGTGTAATGCTCGATCGCCGCCGCGCCCATTTCGCGGCCGACGCCGGACATCTTGTAGCCCCCGAACGGCAGGGCCGGGTCCAGGGAGCTATGGCAGTTGACCCACACCGAACCCGACTTGATACGTGGGATCATCCGGTGCACGGCGGCCAGGTCGTTCGACCAGATACTGGCGCCCAGGCCATAGGGGTTGTCGTTGGCCATGCCGATCACCTCGTCGAGATCATCGAACGGCATCGCCACCAGCACCGGCCCGAAGATCTCCTCCTGCACCAGGCGATGACGCTGGTCGACGTCGACGATCACCGTCGGCTTGACGAAATAACCCGGGCCAAAGCCTTCGCCGCCACACGCGATGGTCGCGCCCAGTTCGCGGCCCAGCTCGATGTAACCCGTGACGCGGTCCTGCTGCTTGGCCGAGATCAGCGGCCCCATGTGCACGGCGGGGTCCAGGCCGCTGCCGAGCTTCATGCCGTTGGCGATACCGGCGATGTCGGCCACCACGTTGTCGAAGTGCTTGCGGTGCACGTACAGCCGGGAGCCGGCGCAGCACACCTGCCCCTGGTTGAAGAAGATCGCCGTGGCGGCGCCTGCTGCGGCCTCCTGCAGGTTGGCGTCGGGCAGGACGATGGTTGGCGACTTGCCGCCCAGCTCCAAAGTGACGCGGGTCATGTTATCCATGGCCGCCTTGCCGATCAGCTTGCCGACTTCGGTGGAGCCGGTGAAGGTCAGCTTGTCCACGCCGGGGTGGCGGCTCAGCGCCGCGCCAGCGCCTATGCCGGTGCCGGTGATCACGTTGAACACGCCGGCCGGGTAACCGGCCTCATCCACCAGCTCGGCGAGCTTGAGCGCAGTCAGCGGGGTTTCGTCTGCGGGTTTGAGCACCACGGTGCAGCCAGTGGCCAGGGCCGGCCCGAGCTTCCAGCAAGCCAGCAGCAGCGGGAAGTTCCAGGCGACGATGGCGCCCACCACACCGACGGCTTCGCGGCGCACGAAACCATGGAACTGGTCGTTGGGCATCAACGGCATCGAGGCTTCGACGGTGCTACCCTCGATCTTGGTGGCCCAGCCGGCCATGTAGCGCAGGAAGTCGATGGCCAGCTGCACGTCCATGACCTTGGCCACGGCGGCGCTCTTGCCGTTGTTCAGGCATTCGAGCTCGGCCAGTTGCTGCGCGTCGCGCTCCATCAGGTCGGCCAGGCGCCACAGCAAGTTCTGCCGCTCGCGTGGGCGCACGCGGCTCCACGGCGAGTCGTCGAAGGCCTGGCGGGCGGCGCGTACGGCGCGGTCGACGTCTTCCAGCTCGGCAGCGGGCACTTCGCCGAGCACGTCACCCGTGGCCGGGTTGCGGAAGGACAGGGTGCGGCCGCTGGCGGCGTCCTGCCAGTCGGCGCCGATACGCATCTTCAGTTTGCGTTCGAGGAAGGCGCGGGTGGCGGGCAGGATGGGCAGGTCGGAAAGCATGGGGCTGTGCCTCTTGTCATTGGATGTGGCGGGCACTGGCGCAATGGCCGTGCCAAACTCACCAGATGCGTGCAAGGTCTTGACTGCATTAGGTTTTGCTTTGATGCAAGGATGCAATTGCAGCGCTGCGCTGTTGCACATTGAGACGCTGTGAGACGGTGATTGACACAGTGACCACGACAGGCTGTGCGGGGGCAAAGACCGTTGTCTCAACATGAAACACCCTGTCGCGAAATGGCACGCTTCAACGCCATCTCAATAGCCAGCCTTAGGCCTGTCAAACCTACTAAGAAGCTGAAATACAACAACTTTCAAGCATGTGGCACAGTTTCTGTATCGCAACAGTCACATGCACACCTGCTGTACCAAAGCGTGCGAAAACCATAAGAACAACAACCGTGGAGGTCTGACCTTGAAGACGACTCGACTCCGGCGGCATGCGGGTAAACTGGCGCTGATCGCCGCCGCACTGCTGGGCACCCAGGCCATGGCGGCCGAGCAGGGCCCGAGCCTGTTGCAGAACAAGTGCATGGGGTGCCATATCCCCGAGGGCAACGACAGCTACAGCCGCATCAGCCATCAGCGCAAAACGCCCGAAGGCTGGCTGATGAGCATCGCCCGCATGCAGATCATGCATGGCCTGCAGATCAGCGACGACGACCGCCGCACCCTGGTCAAGTACCTGGCCGACAAGCAGGGCCTGGCACCGAGCGAAACCGAGGGTGTGCGTTATGCCATGGAGCGCCGGCTGAACACCGTCGAGCACTTCGACCCACTGATCGGCGAAACCTGTGGCCGCTGCCACTCCGGTGCCCGCGTCGCCTTGCAGCGCCGCCCGGCGCAGGAGTGGGCACACCTGGTCAACTTCCACCTCAGCCAGTGGCCATCGCTGGAATACCAGGCGCAGGCGCGTGATCGCGACTGGCTGGACATCGCCCTCAAGCAAGTGGTGCCGGAACTGGCCAAGCGCTACCCGCTGGAAGACGCTGCCTGGGTCGACTGGCAGAAGGCCAAACCCAAGGCCGAGACGCTGCCGGGGCAATGGTCGTTCAGCGGCCACATGCTGGCCAAAGGCGATGTGCGCGGGGTGATGACGGTCAGCCACGACCAGGGCGACACCTTCAAGGTCGAGGTCAAGGGGGCCTACGCTGACGGTACGGCCTTCAATGGCACGGGCTCGGCGATTCTCTACAACGGCTACGAGTGGCGTGGCAACGTCAAGGTCGGCGATGCCAACTTGCGCCAGGTATTCGCCGCGCTGGATGGCGAGATGAAGGGCCGTATGTTTGAGGCCGAGCATGACGAGCGCGGGCTGGATTTCACCGCGGTGAAAGAGGGCAAGCCACGTCTGTTGGCCGTGCAGCCTGGGTTTATCAAGGCTGGCGGCGAAAGTGAGATTACCTTGGTCGGCAGTGACCTGAGCGGCAAGCCGGACCTGGGCGCAGGTGTAGAGGTGACCGAAATACTGGAGCAGACCGCAACCCTGGTGCGGGTCAAGGCGCGCGCAGCGGCCGATGCCAAGCCTGGTCAGCGTGAAGTCGCGGTCGGTGCATTGAAAGGTGCCAACTTGGCGGTCTACGACAAGGTCGAGGAAGTGAAGGTAGTGCCCGCATTCTCCATCGCCCGTATCGGCGAAAACGGCGCCTCGGTGCCGAAGGTACAGGGGCGCTTCGAGGCCGAAGCCTGGGGCAAGGACGCCAGCGGCCAACCGCTGCGCATCGGCTACCTGCCGGCCACGTGGCAGGTCGAGCCGTTCAACGAACGGGCGGTCGAGGACGAAGACGTCAAGTTCGCCGGCCAAATGCAGGCCGGCGGCGTGTTCGTACCGGGCGGCGCTGGCCCGAACCCGGCGCGCAAGATGATGACCAACAACGCCGGCAACTTGAAAGTCATCGCCACCCTGGCTGACGGCGGCCAGCGTGGCGAGGGGCACATGATCGTCACCGTACAGCGCTGGAACAATCCGCCCTTGCCATAGGGCCGGTTAGCAGACGCGTCAACCAACGGATCGATTATCAGGAGTCATCATGGGCGCACTACTGAACCTGGTCGAACGCAACCTGCATGAAGTGCAGGTCGATGCCGATCGCATGCTGTTCCATATTCCCAGCAGCTCGCTGTTCACCGCCGACGCGGTGACCGGGGGCATCATCGACACCCTGCGCCAGCAAGGCTGTTCTGCCGAGGAGCTGATGCAGCGCCTCGGCCAGCAGTTCGCCGGCACCGATATTCAGGAAACCCTGCACGAGCTGATTGCCCTGGAATTGGTCAGCGACGGTTCGCCGCTGACACCGGAAATCGCCCTCAAGCAGGTCGAGCGCACGGCGCTGAACACCGTGGTGCTCAACGTCAACACCGGCTGCAACCTCAGCTGCACCTACTGCTACAAGGAAGACTTGGACAAACCGTCCGCCGGCAAGAAGATGAGCACCGCCACCGCCGAAGCCTCGGTGGAGATGCTGCTCAAGGAGTCGCCCGCTGAAGAGCGCTACAGCGTGGTGTTCTTCGGTGGCGAGCCGTTGTCCAACCGGCCATTGATCGAGCACATGGTCGCCTACTGCGAGCGGCGCTTCGCCGAGGCGGGCAAGCAGGTGGAATTCATCATGACCACCAACGCCACGCTGCTCACCGAAGACACCATTGACTGGCTCAACGAGCACCGCTTCGGCCTGTCGGTGAGCATCGACGGGCCCAAGACCGTGCACGACCGCAACCGCATCACCGTGGGCGGGCAGGGCACCTATGACGTGGTGCGGCGCAAGGCGCAGATACTGCTGTCGCGCTACACCAGCCGCCCGGTCGGCGCGCGGGTGACCCTCACCCGCGGCATCACCGATGTCGAGACCATCTGGAACCACCTGTTCAACGAGCTGGGCTTTGCCGAAGTCGGCTTCGCGCCGGTGACCTCTGGCGACATGGCCGATTTCAACCTGACCGGCGAGGAATTGATCGAGGTCTTCGCCAACATGAAGGCGCTCGGCCGGCGCTACCTGGAGGCGGCGCTGGAACACCGCAACATCGGTTTTTCCAACCTGCACCAGCTGATCACCGACATCCATGAGGGCCACAAGAAAGCCCTGCCGTGCGGTGCGGGGCTGAAGATGCTGGCGGTGGACCACGAGGGCGAACTGAACCTTTGCCACCGCTTCACTGGCTCCAGCTTGCCGACCTTCGGCAACGTCCACCAGGGCGTGAAGCAGGCGCAGCTCAACGACTTCCTGTCCCAGCGCCTGGATCGCAGCAACACCGGCTGTGACAGCTGCCGCATCCGCAACCTGTGCTCCGGCGGCTGCTACCACGAAAGCTACGCACGTTACGGCGACCCTCAGCACCCGACCTACCACTACTGCGAGCTGATGCGCGATTGGGTCGACTTCGGCATCGAGGTCTACAGCCGCATCATGGCCGCCAATCCGGCCTTCATCGACCGCTACATCACTCCGCGGAAGGCGCATTGATATGAAGCACTTGAAGCCCCTGAACAACAAGGCGCGCATCCTTGAACAAGCCGCCGCCGAAGACCGTGTCGAAGAAGTCATGGCCATGAGCGCGGTGGCCGGCTGCACTGCAACCACCGACCCGGGTTGGGAAGTCGACGCCTTTGGCGGCGTCAGTTCACTGTGCCAGCCGATGGAAGCCGACCTGTACGGCTGCTCCGACCCGTGCTGGTGGCCCGCCCAGGTGCCGGACATGATGAGCACCTACCAGGACTGGAACGCCCAGGCGACCAACTCCCAGGATGACTGGCGCAACCTCGGCACCGTGTTCCCGAAAGACAAGTGACCGGCCCAACAAGAATGACAAGGGGAAACCGCATGAAACCTGGACTCTGCGCGCAACTCGCGCTCACCGTCGCCGCCACGGCCTGCGCCTGGGCGGTACAGGCCGATGACACCGGGCCTGCGCTTACGGCCGGCAAGGAATACCTGATCGCCACCAACTACCCGAACAACCTGCACGTGGTGGATGTCGCCAGCGACACACTGTACAAGAGCTGCCGCCTGCCCGACGCGTTCGGCCCCGGCACTGCGATGATGGCGCCGGACAACCGCACGGCGTACGTGCTCAACAACCACTATGCCGACATCTACGGCATCGACTTGGATACGTGCAAGACCACCTTCCACGCCAACCTGTCCAGCGTGCCGGGTGAGGTCGGCAAGTCGATGTACTCGTTCGCCATCAGCCCGGACGGCAAAGAGGTGTACGCCACGGTCAACCCCAGCCAGCGCCTGAACGACCACTACGTGGTCAAGCCGCCGCGCCTGGAAGTGTTCAGCACCGCCGATGGTGTCGATGCCAAACCCGTACGGACGTTCCCGATGCCGCGCCAGGTTTACCTGATGCGCGCCGCCGACGATGGCAGCCTGTTTGTCGCCGGGCCAGATATCTACAAGATGGACGTCACCACCGGCAAGTACGAGGTGGCCTTGCCGCTGCGCAGCTGGAACCGCAAAGGCTACAGCGCGCCGGATGTGCTGTACTTCTGGCCGCACCAGAGCCCTCGCCATGAATTCTCGATGCTGTACACCATCGCCAAGTTCAAGGACGAGAAACAGGACCCCAACACCGCCGAGCTGATGTATGGCTACCTGAGCGTCGACTTGAAAACCGGCAAGACCCACACCCAGGAGTTCGGCGACCTGACCGAGCTGTACTTTACCGGCCTGCGCTCGCCGAAGGACCCGAACCAGATCTACGGCGTGCTCAATCGCCTGGCCAAGTACGACATCAAGCAGCGCAAGCTGATCAAGGCGGCTAACCTTGAGCACACTTACTACTGCGTGACCTTCGACAAGAAGGGCGACAAGTTGTACCTGGGCGGCACCTTCAACGACCTGGCGGTGTTCGACCCGCAGACGCTGGAGAAGGTCAAGAACATCAAGTTGCCGGGTGGGGATATGTCGACCACTACGCCGCAGGTGTTTGTCCGCTAGATCGGTGTTGGCCGCATCGCGGATGAATCCGCTCCTACCGGAGATCCCGTAGGAGCGGATTCATCCGCGATGACGCCAATTCAAACACCACAAAACAACAAGAGAACACCCATGCCCCAGCCAAGCCATTCCCAAGGCGACCCGACCAAGCCCTTGCTCACCCACTGTATCGGCGACGCCTTCGACACCACCGTCGCCCGCTTCCCCGACCGCGAAGCCCTGGTCGTGCGCCACCAGGCCCTGCGCTACACCTGGCGGCAACTGGCCGACGCCGTCGACCAGCACGCCCGCGCCCTCATGGCCCTGGGCGTGCAAACCGGCGACCGGCTGGGCATCTGGGCACCCAACTGCGCCGAGTGGTGCATCACCCAGTTCGCCAGCGCCAAGGTCGGCGCAATCCTGGTCAACATCAACCCCGCGTACCGCTCCAGCGAGCTGGACTACGCCCTCGGCCAGTCAGGTTGCCGCTGGGTCATCTGTGCCGACGCGTTCAAGACCTCGGATTACCACGCCATGCTGCTGAGCCTCGTACCGGGCTTGGCGAATGGCCAACCCGGCGCCTTGAGCTGCGAGCGCTTCCCGGAACTGCGCGGTGTAGTGAGCCTCGCCGCCGCGCCACCGCCTGGCTTTCTTGCCTGGAACGACTTGCAATCCCGTGCCACTGCGGTCAGTGCTGAGGCTCTGGCCGAGCGCCAGGCACAGTTGCAGCCCGGCGACCCGATCAACATCCAGTACACCTCCGGCACCACTGGTTTCCCCAAGGGCGCCACGCTCAGCCACAGCAACATCCTCAACAACGGTTTCATGGTCGGCGAAAGCCTCGGCCTGACCGAGCACGACCGCCTTGTGGTGCCGGTGCCGCTGTACCACTGTTTCGGTATGGTCATGGCCAACCTCGGCTGCATGACCCACGGCAGCACCTTGATCTACCCCAACGACGCGTTCGACCCGCTGGCGACCCTGCGCGCTGTCGCTGAAGAAAAGGCCACCGCGCTGTACGGCGTGCCCACCATGTTCATCGCCGAACTGGACCACCCGCAGCGCGGCGACTTCGACCTGTCGAGCCTGCGCACCGGGATCATGGCCGGTGCTACCTGCCCGATCGAAGTGATGCGACGGGTGATCGACGAAATGCACATGGCCGAAGTACAGATCGCCTATGGCATGACCGAAACCAGCCCGGTGTCGCTGCAGACTGGCCCCAATGACGACCTGGAACGCCGCGTGACCAGCGTCGGCCGCACCCAGCCACGGCTGGAAAACAAAGTGATCGATGCCGACGGCAACACCCTGCCGCGTGGCGAGATTGGCGAGCTGTGTACCCGTGGCTACAGCGTGATGCTGGGCTACTGGAACAACCCCAAGGCTACCGTGGAAAGCATCGACGCCGAGGGCTGGATGCACACCGGTGACCTGGCGGTGATGGACGAGGAGGGGTATGTACGGATTGTCGGGCGCAGCAAGGACATGATCATCCGCGGTGGCGAAAACATCTATCCGAGGGAACTGGAGGAGTTCTTCTTCACCCACCCGGCCGTGGCCGATGTGCAAGTGATCGGCGTTCCGTGCAGCAAGTATGGTGAGGAAATCGTCGCCTGGGTGCGCTTGCATCCGGGGCATGCCGCCAGTGAGGAAGACCTACGCGAGTGGGCGAGGGCGCGAATTGCGCACTTCAAGGTGCCCCGGTATTTCCGCTTCGTCGATGAATTCCCGATGACGGTGACTGGCAAGGTGCAGAAGTTCAGGATGCGCGAGATCAGTATCGAAGAGCTGGCTATTGGGTGAGGTGATCAGTGCTGCAGTAAATCCGGGCTATTGAAGTTGCTCAACCGCTGATCATCCTCGGCACACGCCAGCGCCTGCATCGGCTCCAGCAACAGCGCTTTTTGCAGACTCCGCTCACCCGCCGCCCAGGCCTGGTCCAGCACCGGCAGCAGCCTGCGCGGCAGCACGCTGAACATCGGTTGCCAATACCCGCCCTGGCGTACCATGGCTGCGCTGTCATGGCTCACCGCCAACCGCAGCAAATCGTCGATCAACCCCCGGTCGATCAGTGGCGCATCGCAGGCCAGCAGCACCACCCACTCATGCCGCGCCGCCGCCAACCCGGCGATCACGCCGGCCAACGGGCCTGGGAAGTCCGCTTCGGGATCAGATACCAGCTGATCGGCAAACGGGCGGTAAAGGTCCTGGTTGCGATTGCAGGAGATCACCACATCGTCACTGAGCGCCCGCACGACCCGCTGCACATGCGCCACCAGCGGCTCACCCCGCCAGGGCACCAGCCCCTTGTCACGGCCGCCCATGCGCTGGCCACGGCCACCGGCGAGGATGAGGATGGAGCAAGGGGGCAGGGGGGCAGTCATGAAAAAGGGTTCCGGGCGGTCGATGCCCGGAACCCTCTCATTCAACGCAATGATTGTCCAGTCAGGTTTTGCTGGCTTCGACCTGACTGGCTTGGGCTTTCTTACGCCCTGCCAACCGCATCACCACCACAAAGAACACCGGCACGAACACCACCGCCAGCGTCGCACTGAGCATCCCGCCGATCACCCCAGTGCCAATCGCCTGCTGGCTCGCCGAGCTGGCGCCGGTGGCGATGGCCAGTGGTACCACGCCGAGGATGAAGGCCAGCGAGGTCATCACGATTGGCCGCAGGCGCAGGCGGGCGGCCTGAATGGCCGCATCGACGGCGTCCACGCCCTGGTCTACCAGGCTCTTGGCGAACTCGATGATGAGGATGGCGTTCTTCGCCGACAGGCCGATCAGGGTGATCAGGCCAACCTTGAAGAACACGTCGTTGGGCATCCCACGCAACGTCACTGCCAGCACTGCGCCGAGAACGCCGAGCGGCACCACCAGCAGCACAGCTGTTGGGATCGACCAACTTTCGTACAACGCCGCCAGGCACAGGAACACCACCAGCAGCGACAGCGCCATCAGCAGCGGTGCCTGGCTGCCGGACAGGCGCTCCTGCAGCGACAATCCGGTCCATTCCAGGCCGGCGCCAGCCGGCAATTTTGCGACCAGGCGCTCGATTTCGGCCATGGCTTCGCCTGAGCTGTAGCCTGCAGCCGGCTCGCCGGAAATAGACACCGCCGGGTAGCCGTTGTAGCGGGTCAGCTGTACCGGGCCACTGACCCACTTGGCCTGGACGAACGCTCCCAATGGCACCATCTTGCCGCTATTGTTGCGCACGTGGATCTTCAGCAGGTCCTCGACCTGGCTGCGCTGGTCGCCTTCGGCTTGCACCACCACGCGCTGCATGCGGCCCTGGTTGGGGAAGTCGTTGACGTAATTGGAGCCCACGGCAGTGTCCAGCACTGCGCCGATGTCGGCGAATGAGATGCCCAGCGCGTTGGCCTGGCGGCGGTCGATCTCCAGCTGCACTTGCGGGCTTTCCGCCAGCGAAGCTTCGCGCACGTTGACCAGCACCTTGCTCTTGTGGGCACCTGCCAGCAGTTCGTCACGGGCTGCCATCAGCGCCGCATGACCCATGCCGCCCCGGTCCTGCAAACGGAACTCGAAGCCCGTGGATTCGCCCAGGCCATCGATCGGTGGTGGCAGGACGGAGAACGCTACCGCATCCTTGATCTGCGAAAACGCGGCATTGGCCCGGTCGGCAATCGACTGGGCGCTGTCGTCCGCACCGCGTTCGGACCAGTCCTTCAGGGTGGTGAAGGTGAGCGCCGCATTCTGCCCGCTGCCGGAGAAGCTGAAGCCGAGGATCACGGTGGTGTTGCCCACGCCAGGTTCCTCGGCGTTGTGTGCCTCGATCTGCGCGGCAACCTGTTCGGTACGCATGCGGCTGGCACCCGGCGGCAGCTGGATGTCGGTGATCGTGTAGCCCTGGTCTTCGGTCGGCAAGAACGCCGTGGGCAGTTGGCTGAAGCCGTAACCCAACACGGCCAGCAGCACACCGTACACCAGCAGGTAGCGCCCGCTACGTTTCAGCGCCTGTACGACCCAGCGCTCATAGCCATTGCTCATGGATTCGAAACGGCGGTTGAACCAACCGAAGAAGCCCTTGCGCTCGTGGTGCTCGCCTTTTGCAATCGGCTTGAGCAGGGTGGCGCAGAGGGCCGGGGTCAGGCTCAAAGCGAGAAACGCCGAGAACAGAATCGACACGGCCATCGACAGCGAGAACTGTTGGTAGATGACGCCGACCGAACCTTTCATGAACGCCATCGGCAGGAATACCGCCACCAGCACCAGGGTGATGCCGATGATGGCGCCGCTGATCTGGCCCATGGCCTTGCGCGTGGCCGCCTTGGGTGGCAGGCCTTCTTCGGCCATGATTCGCTCGACGTTCTCCACCACGACGATGGCATCGTCGACCAGGATGCCGATGGCCAGCACCATGCCGAACAGGGTCAGCACATTGACCGAGAAGCCCAGCGCCAGCATGACCGCGAAGGTCCCCATCAGCGCCACCGGCACCACCAGGGTCGGGATCAGCGTGTAACGCAGGTTCTGCAGGAACAGGAACATCACCGCGAAGACCAGCAGCATGGCCTCGAACAGTGTAGTGATGACCTGCTGGATCGAGACCTTGACGAATGGCGAGGTGTCGTAAGGGATGTCGTACTTGACCCCTTCGGGGAAGTAGCGCGACAGCTCCTGCATCTTCGCCCGCACCAGGGTGGCGGTTTCCATGGCATTGGCGCCCGGCGCCAGTTGCACGCTGAAGGCGCTGGCGGGCTTACCGTTCAGGCGGGTGCCGTACTGGTACTCCTGGGCACCGATCTCGACCCGGGCCACATCGCCGATGGTGACCGTCGAGCCGTCCTGATTCGCCCGCAGCACGATCGCAGCGAATTCTTCAGGCGTGCTCAGCTGGCCTTTGACCACCACGTTGGCGGTGATCTCCTGAGTGCCACGGGCCGGCAGGTCACCGATGCTGCCGGGCGCAACCTGGGCGTTCTGCGCGGCGATGGCCTCGGCCACATCGTTGGGCGTGAGGTTGAAACCGATCAGTTTGGCCGGGTCGATCCAGATCCGCATGGCCCGTTCGGAGCCGTAAAGCTGGGCCTTGCCGACGCCCTTGAGGCGGCGGATTTCGTTCATCACGTTGCGCGCGAGGATGTCGGACAGCGCGATTTCATCGAGGCTGCCATCTTCCGACGTCAGAGTGCCGAGCAGCAGGAAGCCGGTGGACACCTTCTCCACCTGCAGCCCTTGCTGGGTAACCGGGCGCGGCAGGCGCGATTCGACCACTTTCAAGCGGTTCTGCACATCCACCTGCGCCAGGTCCGGGTGGGTGCCCGGCTCGAAGGTGGCGGTGATGGTGGCGCTACCCAGGCTGCTCTGCGATTCGAAATACAGCAGGTTGTCGGCACCGTTGAGCTCCTGCTCGATCAGGCTGACCACGCTTTCGTCCATGGTCGCCGCCGAGGCGCCCGGGTACACGGCGTAGATTTCCACCTGCGGTGGCGCCACGTTGGGGTACTGGGCCACCGGCAACTGGGGGATAGCCAGGGCGCCTGCGAGCAGAATGAACAAGGCGACCACCCAGGCAAATACCGGGCGGTCGATGAAGAATTGCGGCATGGGTCAGGCCCTCATTGGCCGTTGTGCTGGGCGATGGGCTGAGTGTTCTGGCTGGTGTCGACTTGCACCTGGTCACCGGCCTTGACGTGCTGCAGGCCTTCGACCACCACGCGTTCGCCGGCTTTCAGGCCCTCGCTGACGATCCAGCGGTCACCCTGGGCGTTGCCGAGTACCACTTGGCGCTCGCTGATGCGTGCCTGGTCATCGACCACCAGCACCTTCGGCACCCCGGCGCTGTCGCGCAGGATGGCGCGCTGCGGCACGCTGATGCCTTTGGGCTGCACGGCCTGCTCCAGGCGCACGCGCACGTAACTGCCAGGCAGCAGGTCGAGGTCCGGGTTGGGGAACTCGCTGCGCAGGGTGATCTGGTTGGTGCTCGGGTCGACGCTGATGTCGGAGAACAGCAGCTTGCCAGGCAACGGGTAGGCGCTGCCGTCGTCCTGAATCAGCGTGGCGCGCGCCTCACCGTTGCCTGCCTGCTGCAGCTCACCGGCGCGCAATGCGCGGCGCAGGGCATTGAGCTCGCGGGTCGATTGGGTGACGTCGGCGTGGATCGGGTCCAGCTGCTGGATGGTGGCCAGCGGGGTGGTTTCGTTCTGCCCGACCAGCGCGCCCTCGGTGACCAACGCGCGGCCGATGCGCCCGGAAATCGGTGCGGTGACGGTGGCGTAGCCCAGGTTCAGGCGCGTGCGTTCCAGCGCGGCCTTGGCCCCGGCAACCTCGGCGTCGGCCTGGAGGTAGGTCGCACGGGCATTGTCGTACTCCTGGCGGCTGACGGCCTTGTCGTCGACCAGCTCACGGTAGCGTTGTTCCTGCAGGCGCGCCTGGTACAGGTTGGCCTCGGCCTTGGCCAGGGTGGCGCGGGCGCTGTCGTGGTCGGCCTTGAACGGCGCCGGGTCGATCAGGAACAGCACGTCGCCTTGCTTGACGTCGCTGCCTTCGCGGTACACGCGCTTGAGCACCACGCCGGCCACCCGGGCGCGCACTTCGGCGGTGCGCGGGGCGAGAATGCGGCCGCTCAGTTCGGTGCTGATGGCCAGCGGTTGTAGCTGCAAGGTTTCTACCCGTACTTCGGGCGTGGATGCCTGCTGGTCCAGCTCGGCGTTGTCGCCGCAACCGGCCAGGGACAGGCTCAGCAGTGCCAAAAGCGCCACAGGGCGCAGGCGAGGGGTGAAGATAATAGGCATACGGATCTTCCGATGATGACCGTGCGTATGCTAAGGCAGTGGCTGCCTGAGCGCCTGTTAAGCTGTGTAGGGCGTGTGTGAAAAAGTGTGAAGAACGATCCTGCCTGCCGGTGGGATTCTATATCCTGCCGGTCTTTCCCCTAGTGTCCAAGCGCTTATGCCAAACCTTCTCCTGGTCGAAGACGACAGTGCCCTGTCCGAGCTGATTGCCAGCTACCTGCAACGCAACGACTTCCATGTGCGGGTCATCGCCCGTGGCGACCATGTGCTGGAGGCGTTTCGCCAGGACAAACCCGATTTGGTGATCCTCGACCTGATGCTGCCGGGCATCGATGGCCTGCAAGTGTGCCGCCTGCTGCGCCAGGAATCGCAGAGCCTGCCGATCCTGATGCTGACGGCACGTGACGACAGCCACGACCAGGTGCTGGGCCTTGAGATGGGCGCCGACGACTACGTGACCAAACCCTGCGAGCCACGGGTGTTGCTGGCACGGGTACGCACCTTGCTGCGCCGCAGCAGCGTGCACGAGCCGCGCCTGGACAGCGAGCAGATCCTGGTCGGCGGCCTGCGCATCGACCTCGCCGAGCGCCTGGTCAGCTGGCGCGGTGAAGAGGTGGAGCTGTCGAGCGGCGAATACAACCTGCTGGTGGTCCTGGCGCGCAATGCCGGCGAAGTGCTCAGCCGCGACCGCATCCTCCAGCAGTTGCGCGGCATCGAGTTCAATGGCACCGACCGTTCGGTGGACGTGGCGATTTCCAAGCTGCGCCGCAAGTTCGACGACAGCGCCGGCGAGGCGCGCAAGATCAAGACCGTGTGGGGCAAGGGTTACCTGTTCAGCCGTGTCGAGTGGGAGTGCTGACCGTTCATGCTCAAGATCCTGGTGCGCCTGTACCTGGTGATCATCGTCGCCTACGCCGGCGCGTTGCTGCTCATCCCCGACACCATCGTCGGCCTGTTCCATGAGCGCTTCATGGCCTACAACCTGGACCAGGCCAAAGGCGTGCAATCGCTGATCGTCCGCCAGTTCCGCCAGGCGCCGCGCGAGCAGTGGCCGGCGGTGGAGCAGGAACTGGCCAAGTCGTTCGCGCCGCTGGAAGTGAAGCTGTTGCGCAGCGACCAGGCCGGTCTGAGCCCACAGGAGCAAGCTCGTCTGGAGCATGGCCTGTACGTGGTGCGCATCGGCGACTGGGGTTACTACCAGACGGCGCTGGCGCCGCTGGAAGAAGGTTGGTTAGTGAGCCTGCATGCGCCACCAGACCCGCTGGACATCAATGTCCTGTCCTGGGGCGTGACCGTGCTGATCGGCGCCGCCATGCTCGGCTGCCTGCTGCTGTGGGTGTGGCCGCACTGGCGTGACCTGGAACGCCTCAAGGAGACGGCCCGGCGCCTGGGCCAAGGGCAGATGGCCGAGCGTACGCACATCTCGCCACACTCGAACATCGGTGAGCTGGCCGGGGTGTTCGACACCATGGCCAGCGACCTGGAGCGCCACGTCAACCAACAGCGCGAGCTGCTCAATGCCGTGTCCCATGAGTTGCGCACGCCGCTCACCCGTCTGGATTTCGGCCTGGTGCTGCTGTTCGACGAAGTGCCGGCGAGCAGTCGCAAACGCTTGCTGGAGCTGGTCGGGCATGTGCGCGAGCTGGACGAGCTGGTGCTCGAACTGCTGTCCTACAGCCGCCTATACAACGCCGACCAGGCCCGCGAGCGGGTCGAGGTGTCGTTGCTGGAACTGGTCGACAGTGTGCTCGGTGGCTTTGCCGAAGAGCTCGATACCCGGGGGATCACCTGGGAAGTCCAAGCCGAGGGCAACCTGCCGCGCTTTGTGCTCGACCCACGGCTGACGGCGCGCGCCGTGCAGAACCTGGTGCGCAATGGCATGCGCTATTGCGACGAAAGCCTGTTACTGCGCCTACGCCTGGAAGAGGACGGCGCCTGCCTGCTGACCGTCGAGGACGACGGCATCGGCATCCCGGTCGAAGAGCGCGAGCGGATCTTCCAGCCGTTCTACCGCCTGGACCGCAGCCGCGATCGCAATACCGGCGGGTTTGGTTTGGGACTAGCGATCAGCCGGCGGGCCATCGAGGGGCAGGGCGGAACGCTGACGGTGGCGCAGTCGGCGCTGGGTGGGGCGCAGTTCAGGATTCGGCTGCCAGCCGGCTAGTCCACATTACGAAGCGGTCTTTCCCGGTGTGCTTGGCTTCGTATAACGCCTGATCAGCCTTGACCAGCGCCATGGTCAGGGTGTCCGCCCTGTCCACACGCGCCAGGCCGATGCTGATGGTCACCGGATGCGCCCCCAGATCTTCACGCACGCGCTTGCACAATGTCTCAACCAGGTACTCGGCTTCAGTCTGATCCAGACCCTGGAAGAAGATCGCGAACTCCTCGCCGCCGAGCCTTGCGAACTCGAAAGCCGCCATCGATGCCTTGATGTGCACCGCCACCCGCTTGAGCACCTCGTCACCGATGTCATGCCCGAAGCGATCGTTGACCTTCTTGAAATTGTCGATATCGACCATCGCCAGGTATTGCCCCGGCGGCGCCTGGTGCAGTTGGCGCTCGGCCTTGGCCATGAACGAGCGGCGGTTGGGGATTTCGGTGAGCACGTCGACATAAGCCTGTTCGAGCAGCAATTTCGACATATAGAAGTTGTGCAACTTGGCCTGGCGGATGCGCAGGTAGCTGTAGATCACCAGGCCGCTGAGGAACACGGCATAGCTCAGCAGCATGGCGGCTTCGAGGTCGTCGAGATCGATATTGGTGCCGTAGAACGGGTTGAGCATGGCCCAGGTGATGGCCATGGCACAGAAGAACGACCAGCGCCGGACTGGCAGTACCGAAACGCTGTACAGCACGGTGGACGTGCCGAGCACCAGCCAGACCGGGCGCAAGGGGGTGGGGATGCCCTCGATGACCAGGCGCATGCCCAGGGTGATGACGCTGATGAACAGCAGGTTGAGCACGTCGAAGTGGTGGCTTTTGCGGGTGAAGCCCAGCACCACCGTGAGGCTGCACATCAGCGCCAGGAACAGACCGGAAAGCCAGGTGAAGCCCTGATTGCCGAGGTAGCTGACAATCAGGTCGAAGACCAGCCAGACGGCGATGCTGACGCAGAAGATCAGCTGGCAAAAGCGCCGTGAGTTGTCGAACTCATGCTGACGGAACTCGGCGCGCAGGGCGGCGGGGGCGACCTGCTGGCGGACGTGGTCCTCGATGGTCTTGAACATGGGTATGTTCCTGCTGAGGAATACGACTTAATTCTGCGACAAAATCCCGCGAGCCCAAGGCCGATACCGAAGAGCGAACACCGCTTCGCAATGGCATCCGCCAGTCAGCCTCGGCTCAGTCCCCTGCGCCCGAAATGCCTCCCCCGATCCACTCACCTGGCGAAACGCCTCACGCACCACACCCACTCGGCACGGCAAGGCTTGCTCGTAACGCTGGCGCACCATCGCTGGCAATCGCCCTGTCCCGGCGCCGTCCTGCCACCACACAGTCAAGCCCAGCCCCGCCAGTTGATCCAACCACGCGGCATTGACCCGTGGCGCCAGCTTGCCAGCACTGAACGCGCTGATGTGCAGCGGTTTGTCCAACTGCCGGTTGAAGGCCTGCAACTGGCTGTACAACGCCTCGCGGCGGGCGACGTCACGAAAGTGCAGGTCGTCCAATTCCATCGGCAGGTACCACCCCTCCACCTCGATGTTCCAGTCCTTGCGCAACTGCTGGTATTGGCTCAACGAGCGTGCCAGCTGGGCCTTCCAATAGCTGCTCAGGCCATCGCCATCGAGCTCCTCGATGCGTTTGTAGTAAGCCGGGTCCATATAAAGCCCGAGCACCAGCTCCAGCCCCTGAGCACGGGCTTCGCGCAGGCTGTTGGCCAGCCAGCCCTGAGCGCCGCCGAAATCGCTGTCGCCGTAGGCGCTCCATTGCACGATCAGGGTTTTACCGCCCTGCGCTGCAGTGGCGCGCCACAGTTGCTGCCACTGGGCAGGGCTGACATCGGCATCGCGGTTTAGTGGCTGGTAGAACAGGCGTTGGTCGGCCAGAGCCGGCAGGCAGAGGGCGAGCATGCAGATTGCCAGGAATGTACGCATCAGAAGGTCATCTCCGCGCCAACCAGCACACCGTTGGCGCGCTCGTAGAGGTTGCCACCCAACGATTGCTGGTACTCGGCGCGTACTTTCAGCGTGCCGCGGTAGGCGTTGTAGCGGTCGTCGTCGAACCACCACTGCCAGCGCACGCCGACACCAGCGCGGGCATCCTGGCGCCAGTCGTTGCTCGGGTCCTGACTGGAAAATTCGAGAAATCCGTAAGGCATCAGGGTCTGCGGCGAATTGCCAGATAGCTTCCAGGCATGGCCTTGCTGGTAGCGCGACAGCCAGGCATGGTCGCCGGCACGGGTCCACCAGGCGGCGTCGAGGTACAGGAAGCGCTCGTTCCAGTCGTCTTCGTCGACCCGCCAGTCGTTGCGCCATGCGCCCTGGTCGAGGAACGAAGCGGTGGCGCGCAGCAGCAGGTCATTGCTCGACTCGGCGTTGTTGCGCAGGTCGCCCCAGTTGCCGCCGACCTTGCTCGGGTTCAGCAATTCGCCCAGGCTCAGGCCGCTGTAGTGCTCGGTGTCGATCTGCCGTTGGTGGTACAGCTCGGCATACAGGTTGAGGTTGGCCTGGCCGAGCGGTTTGTAGCGCAGGCCGACGCCGGTGCCCATGCTTTGCGCGTAGTCCGTGCGGCTCTGGCCACCGAACAGTACCCGGCCGTACACCGACAGGGTGCTGCCGTTGCGGCTGGGTTCGTCACCCAAGGCGTGGTCCCACATGGCCAGTTGCACGTTCTGCGATTGCGCCCGGCGGGAACTGCCGCTGCGCTCGCCGTTGTCGAGGAACTTGTCGTTGGTCGAAGTACCCGCAGGCGACCAGGTGCTGGCCAGGGTGATGCTGTCGCGGCGTGACAAGGTTTCGTGGGCACGACGCTGGCGGTACTTGCGCGCTTCGAGGCTGCCGTATTCGTCGTCGGCGTCGACCAGGTTCTGTTCAACATCAAGGATCCGGCGCAGTTCGCGGCGGGCCGAGGCGCTGTCTTCGGCTTCGTCGTAGCGCACAGCGAGGGTTTCGCCAAGGCGATAGTCTTCAGGGAAGTCGCGGGTAGCGTGCTCCAGGTAGGGGATCGACTGGCGCCGCTGGCTTTTGTCTGGCGAGCCGGCCAGGCGCATGCCGTAGTCGGCGCGGTAGCGTGGCTGGTTGGGCGCCAGGCGTACCGCTTCGGCAAGCCAGGCGGTGCTCTGGGCGTTGTCGCCGGCCAGCTGCGCGGTGCTGGCAGCCGCGTAGTAGTGGTCGGCACGCGGGTTGTGGGCCAACGCTTGGCGCTGGAAGCCCAAAGCCGCCTGCGGGTCGCCCTGGCGTTGGGCGATCGCGGCGCCGAGTGCCCAATCGTCGGCGCTGTTGTGCGCGGCAGCATCCCAGTATCGACGAGCGGTTTGCGGCTCGCCTGCGTTCAATGCACCCGCGGCGGCGGTCAGGCGGGCATTGTCGGTCCAGGCGCTGGCCGGCAAATTGCGCCAGATGGGCAGGGCCGTTTCGGAATCACCGGCGGCTTCCAGCGCGTAGGCCAATGGCAGGCGATTGCCGCTGTCGCCCAGGCCCTCGGCGGCCTGGTAATAGACCACCGCTTCACCGGGTTGGTCAGGCATGGCGCAGCGGCCCAAGGCGCGGTACTGTCCGGCCTCGGTAGGGTTTGCCGGAATGGCCTGGCGCACGGCGTCGCACTGGCCGGCCTCGGCCAGGCGGCCGAGCAACTGGGCGCGGGTGTTGGCATCGACCCTGGGGATCAGGCTGAGCATGCGCCGCTTGTCCAGCGGACCGTCGTTGCGTGCATAGAGATTGCCCAGACGCTGCAGCAGCGAGGGCGTCAGGCGCCCCTGGCGGCGGTCGTAGGCCTGCTCCAGCAGCGTTCGTGCGCGGTCGCTGTGGCCTTGCTGCAACAGCAGGAAGCTGGCTTGTTCGAGGGCTGCCAGATCACCGGTCTGACGATAACGCTGCTCCCATTCGGCTGCCGTGCGCGGTTGTGGCGCCGGTGCGGGGTCGCCATACAGGCGCTGCTTGAGGACCGCATAGGCGCGGGCATCGGCACTGGCCTGGCAGTCCTTGAACTGCTCGCGGGCGACATCCGGGTCGTGGCGTGATAGCCAGTCGACCGTGTCCAGGCATGGGCGCTGCAATTCGTTGCTAAGGCGCCGCACCAGGGGCGCATCGTCGCCTTCACGGGCCAGTTCCCAAAGCTGTTGGCGCAGTGCCGGATCCTGCAGTTGCTCGGCGGGCAAGGTTTGCAGCCAGCGCTGGGCCTGCTCGTTATGGCCAACGGCGATGGCGCGGTTGGCCATCGCCAGCCGGGTCTGGTTGGCGATCTCGGGCGAGGGGGCGCTTTCCAGCAGTTTAGTCAGCCCCTTTTCATCGACCTGTTGCACGTAGGCATTGGCCAGGCGTTGCCAGTCCTGGGCCGGCAACTGGCCTTTGTCGGCCAAGGGTTGCAGCTGTTCGATGGTTTCCTTCCAATTGCGCAACTGCTCGGCGAAGTTGGCCCGGGCCAGACGCAGCACCTGGCCATCGTCACGGGGCGGTAGCTGGTTGAGCCACTCCAGCGCCTTGCCGGCCCCGCCGAACTTGGCCAGGCTCAAGCTATAGGCCTGCCACAGGCGTACCCGGTGCATGCTGTCGGCGGTGGCCATCCAGCCCTCTACCTGGCTGGCGGGCGGTGGGTCCTGTTCGATCCAGGTCAGGCGCAATTCAAGCAGGGCATCGGCATATTCGGGGCCGCCGTCGAGTTGCCCTGCAACTGCTTCGGCGTCCTTGTAGCGGCGCTGGTGGGCCAACGCCTCGACCAGCAGCGCGCGGGCTTCGTCATTGTTCGGTACGCGGCCCAGCACATGGCGGGTCAGGCGCTCGACCTCGGCCCAGTTGTCCTTTTTCGCTTCGCGATAACTGCGCTCCATGAACGGATAGCTGGTGAAGCGCTGAAAGTCGGTCATCGGCGCGGCCAACGCGGGCAGGGCGGTGGAGTACAGCAGCAGGCCGGTAAAGGTGAGGGTAAAACGCGGCTTCATGCCACCTCCCTGATCAGGTCAAAGGCGGCCTGCTGTTCGCTGGCCTGTTCGTCGAGCGCCTGCTGCAGCACGTGCTCGGTAATGATGCCGCGTGCGATCAGGTGTTCGCCGAGGCTCTGCTGCTCTGGATCGAAGTCGATCAGCGCCTGGTTGAACAGGGTCACCGGAACCATGCCGCGCACCTGCAGCAAGGCCCCGAGCATGACCTGGTGGGTGCTGACCTGCTCGATCAGTTCGGCGTTGTCCTGGTGTTTTTCCAGCACCTCCAGCATCTGCCGGGTCTCCTCGTGCTGCCAGGGGCTGGGGTAGTGATAGCGCAGGCCCAGGGTGACCCGGCCCTGGGGCGCCAACCGGCATTTGACCGGGCGCTTGAGCTGGCGGCTAATGACCCCCAGCGAGACCTGGCTGACGGGGCTTTCGCTGGCCAGCACCAGGGTATCGCCGTCTTCGGCCACCGGCAGCACGCCATAGTGCGTCGCCAAGCGGCGCGGCAGTTGCGCGATCAGGTGTGCGTCGAGCCTGAACGGGTTGAGCGGTGCCCAGGGCATGTCGAGCTGCTCGGCCAGGGTCTGCACCAGCTGTTCGCTGGTCAACCAGCCGCGCAACAGCAGCTCGCGACCGAGGCGTCGGCGCACCGGGCTGGTGATCGCTTGCTCCAGCTGTTCTTCGGTGATGTAGCCTTTTTCCACCAGCCGGTGGCCCAGCGGTGTGCGGGCAGGAGAGGCCAGGGCGGGGAACTCGTGGGTGGTCTTGTCCCAGGCCACACGGCGCGAATCACCCATCTCCATGACCTGGCGCAAGGCACGCAGATTGGCGAAGAAGTTGACGAAGTTGCTCCACATCATTCGCGGCGCTGACAGCAGCCCTTCGCCGATGCCGTAATAGCGGGTCACGAACCAGCCGCGCTGGAACAGGCGATTGATCAGCATCAGGCCGTTGAGCCAAAGCAGCGTGGTGAGCAACCAGCTGTCGCTGAGGATCGACATGAAGCGCCAGGACTCCGGCGCGACCACCGTCACCAGCCACATCCCCAGCAACACCAGGAACAACAGGTTGACCAGGAAACTGAGCAGGTAGGCGAACAAGCCTCGACGATCACGCCAGAGGAAGTAATTGAGCGCGCCCGTGCGGCTCCAGCCAAGGTTGCTGGTGCCCTGGAACACGATACCGACGATCCACCGCGACTTCTGCCGGATAGCATGCTGCCAGTCACGCGGGAAATGCTCGCGCACGCAAATCACCTGAGAGAACTCGCGGCTCATCCCAGGGCGCCATTCGTGCTTGAGCGCCAGGGCCGGGTCGGTGACGGAGTAGCGGGCGAAGATGCACTTCATGCCCTTCTGTTTCAGGCGAAAACCGATGTCGTAGTCTTCGGTGAGGCTCTGCACATCGAAGGCGATGCCGTCGCCGTCTTCGAGCAGGGCATTGATGGCGCGGCGGCTGAAGCAGGTGCCGACCCCGGCGCTGGGCACCTGGCCCGTCAGGGCCTCGCGCACGATCACGTCCTTGCCGTGGTTTTCCGCAAACTCGTCCACGTAGTGCCCGGCGGTGAAGCCTTTCCATTCCGGCGCATAGGGGTAGACCGGGATCTGGATCATATCCTTGGCCGGCAACAGGTAGTTGAACAGGCGCAGTTCCATGGGCGAGATCACGTCTTCGGCGTCATGCAGGATGAAGCCGGCGAACTCGATGCGCGCGTCGTCCTGGAAGCGCAGGATGGCGTCGATGATGTTGTTCAGGCAGTCGGCCTTGCTGGTCGGGCCGGGGCGGGCGCAAACCACCTTGTGTACGTTGGGGTAGTGCAGGCACACCGCATCGACGTCGGCTTGGGTCTGCGGGTCGTTGGGGTAGGTGCCGACGAAGATCTGGTAGTTCTCGTAGTCGATGGTCGAGGCTGCCAGGCGCGCCATTTCGCCGACCACGCCCACCTCGTTCCAGGCCGGGACCATGATCGCCAGGGGTTTTTCCGGCACTTCGAACAGGCGTTTCTCGTCTGCCTTCTCGTACTTGTCGTAAATGCGGAAACGCCGGATCAGCTTGCGGCACCAGTAGCACAGGTCGATGAACAGGTCATCCAGGCCGAGCAGGAACATCAATGTGGCGAGGATGATGGCCAGGATCTTGAGGCCGAACAGCACATAGGTGAGGAAATCGATGAAAGCCAGGCTCATGCGTCATCCTGTTGGCTGGTGGTTGCCGCGAACCAGCGGCTCAGGCGTTCGGCGATGATCTCGCTGGCGTGGCCGTCACCGAATGGCGTGAAGACGCGGGCCATGCGCTGGTAGGCGGCCTCGTCATCCAGCAGTTGACTGGTTTCCTTGACGATGCGCTCGGCCTGGGTGCCGACCAGCTTGACCGTGCCGCCCTCCAGCACCGAAGGGCGCTCGGTGACCTTGCGCAGCACCAGTACCGGCTTGCCCAGGGCAGGGGCTTCTTCCTGCACGCCACCGGAATCGGTGAGGATGATGTGGGCGCGGTTCATCAGCCAGACGAAGTGCTGGTAGTCCTGTGGCGCCACCAGGTGAATGTTGTCGCGCCCGGACAGCAGGCCGTAGACCGCTTTTTGCACCTGCGGGTTGAGGTGCACCGGGTAGACGAACTGCACCTCGGGGTAACGCAGGGCCAGTTCGGCCAAGGCCAGGCAGATGCGCTCGAAACCGGCACCGAAGTTTTCCCGACGGTGGCCGGTTATCAGCACCATGCGCTGGTCATCACGCAGGTTGTGCAACGGGGAATCGGCGGCGGGGTGCCAGGCGGTGGTGCCGAGGTATTCGCGCATCCACAGCAAAGCGTCGATAACGGTGTTGCCGGTGACCTCGATGTGCTCCAGCGGCACGCCTTCGCGCAGCAGGTTGTCGCGGGATTTGGTAGTGGGGGCGAAATGCAGGTCGGCGATCACCCCGGTCAGGCGTCGGTTGGCTTCCTCGGGCCAGGGCTGCTGCAGGTTGCCGGTGCGCAGGCCGGCTTCGACGTGGCCGATGGGGATATGCCGATGGAACGCGGCAAGGGCGGCGATGAAGCTGGTGGTGGTGTCGCCATGGACCAACACGATATCCGGCTTGGCCTGTTCGTAAGCTTTGTCGATCTTGTCCAGCAGGTCACGGGCCAGTCCGTTGAGGGTCTGGTTCTGGGTCATCACCTTGAGGTCCTGGTCGACGCTCAGGCCAAACGCGGTGAGCACCTGCCCGAGCATTTCGCGGTGCTGGCCGGTGGAGCAGATATGCAGGTCGATGTCGGGCCACTCGCGCAGGACCCTGGCCAGGGGGGCCATCTTGATCGCTTCTGGGCGGGTACCGAATACCATCATGACGGTGTTGGCCATCGTCTTGTTCCTCGTACGATTCCCTGGACGTAGGTGTACGACTTCGCGCCACTTGCAATGGATAGATACAAGCAGTCAGCTGCGGGGTTGTCCAATGCACGGTCGTTCGCGGTCAGCGGCATGCGCTGAGCGAATGAAGGCGAGGTCGGGTCAGGCCGTCACGCGGCCGGGTGCCAGGGGAATGGGGTGGTGCGGAAACGTTTATGCTAGTTATTCTTGACTGAATGGTCAGTCAAAAATGTATTTCAGACTTTTTCTTGTAGGCTGCTTCTTGTAATTTGGAAGGCCTTTTCGGAAGGAAGCAGAACATGCAAGGCAAGGCACGCAAGATCGTCCAGGCCATTCTCTACGAAGCGATTGCCGTGGCCTGCGTGGCGCCGGCGCTGGAACTGGCGTTCGGCGCCGGCATGGCGCAATCGACCGTGCTGTCGGTGCTGATGTCGGGCATCGCCATGAGCTGGAACATGGGGTTCAACTGGGTGTTCGAGCGTTGGGAAGCGCGCCAGCCCAAACGCGAGCGCACCTTCATGCGTCGGCTGTTGCACGCGCTCGGCTTCGAGGGCGGGCTGGTGGTGATCCTGCTGCCGCTGGTGGCGTACTGGCTGGATGTCAGCCTGTGGGCGGCGCTGCTCACCAACCTGGCGCTGTTCGTGTTCTTCTTCGTGTATGCCTTCGTCTTCCAGTGGGGCTTCGACAAGGTCTTCGATGTGCCGCTATCGGCGCAGCATTCGTGTCGGTGAGCTGACGCTTACTGGCCGGGGCGGTTTCGGCCAAGCCGGTCATGGGCCTGGGTAAACTCGTCGGCGACCATTGCCGCAAGAATCGACAATTCCAGGCCCAGGCAGAAACCGGCGATGGCTTCTGCCAACTTGCGCTTGCCGCCGTCTCCCGCGCAGCCCATCAAATCGAGGCACTGGCGTTGTTGCTGCAAGCCAGTACCGCCGCCCACGGTTCCTATCACCAGGCAAGGTAGCTCCAGCGTTGCATACAAACTGTCGCGTGTTCCACGCTCCATGTGCAGATGGCCGACAGAGGACTCATGCACACAGGCAATGTCCTGTCCGGTTGCGGTGAACAAGGCAGCGATGACGTTGGCAATGTTGAAGTTCAACCCCAGCGTGCCAGCGGCAACAGCTCCGCTGGCCGCCCGGTTGAAACCCATGACCATGTTTTTGGGAGAGGTATTGAGGACTTCTTGTACGACCTGTTTGGGCAGCTCGCAGTCAACGACCACGCGCACGCCACGCCCCCGCAGGAAGGATTGGTAAGAGACTTTCTTATCGCTGGACAGGTTGGACTCGACTAAATGGCAGACCATTGCCTTGCCACAGCGCTTGCGAAACGCCACACGCAGGTAATTCGACAAGGCCCAGGTGCAACTGGTAGTCATGTTCTGGCCCGCTGCGTCGGCGGTTTCATAAATGAATTGCACATAAACCACACGCCCCAGTGGCTGTGGCTCCAGTGCCACAAGTTTTGCGTGCTGCGATTGTTTACCTACTTGGGCTTGCAGGTCGGACAGTTTTTCTCGCACAAACTCAGCGAAACGTAGTGCATCGGCCAGCGTTTCCAGCTCAAAGTAAGGGACTCTGAGCATTCGCTCCCCCAAACAGGCGGCGTTCACGCCACCTGCTCGGTTCAATGCGACAGCACCTCGTGAGACCGAAGCAACCAGCGCGCCTTCGGTTGTAGCCAAAGGGCCATAAAACAAACCTTTGGCATAATGACCATTGATTTGTAAGGGGCCAGCGACACCCACGGGTACTTCGACCGAGCCGATCAGGGACTCGATATTGCCGCGAACCTGCTCGCTGGCAAAACCGATGTTGGCCACTTGATCCAGATTGGCACGCGTCTGCTGGCTGAGAAATGACAGCCGTTGACGGCGAGCGTCCTCACTGTAATCCCCCTTGCCGGGAATCTTGGGTAAATCAATCGAGCGTTTCCCATCTCGTATCATGTTGGCCCCGTGAAGCCTTTGGTCAGTGCGCGGTAAACCCTTAAATCCCCGACAGTCCGAGAGGATTACAACATGGGACGGTTACGTTGTGACCTGGCAAAAATATCAGGGCTGGCTTCCCGCTTGGCAAATCAGCGATTGACTTTGTTCGACCTCAAGGGCTAATTTGCACGGCATGAAAACTCACCTGCATGTGAACGCCATTATTATTACCGCCATTATCAGTTTGGCGGGCTAGCGCGTACGTGCACCTAACCCGCCCTGGAGGCGGGTTTTCAATCTCTGACTCCTGGGCAACGTGAACAACAGCCAAGGAGTTGCATTCGATGACCAGCCTCAACGTCACCCCACGTACCCCGCTCAGCCCGCAGCAGCTGCTGTCGGAGCAAGTGCGGCGCATCTTGTCCGCGCCGGTGTACGACCTGGCCATCGAGACGCCGCTGCAAGCGGCGCCTGCACTGTCTGCCAGCCTGGGCAATCAGGTGCTGCTCAAGCGCGAAGACCTGCAGCCCACGTTCTCGTTCAAGATCCGCGGTGCCTACACGCGGCTGTCGCGCCTGACCACGGCTCAGCGCGAGCGTGGGGTGATCACCGCGTCAGCGGGCAACCACGCCCAGGGTGTGGCCCTGGCGGCATCGCATCTGGGCTTGAAGGCGACCATCGTCATGCCGACCACCACGCCTTCGTTGAAGGTCGAAGGAGTGCGTTCGCGGGGTGGCCATGTGGTGCTGCACGGTGAGAGCTTCCCGCATGCACTGGCCCATGCGCTCAAGCTTGCAGACAGCGAGGGCGCGACCTTCGTGCCACCCTTCGATGATCAGGACGTGATTGCCGGGCAAGGCACCGTCGGCATGGAAATCCTCCGCCAACAACCAGGGCCACTCGACGCGATCTTCGTGCCGGTCGGTGGCGGCGGGCTGGTGGCGGGTATTGCCGCGTATGTGAAGTACCTGCGCCCTGAGGTGAAGGTGATTGGTGTCGAACCGGAAGACTCCAATTGCCTGCAGGCCGCCATGGCCGCCGGTGAAAGGGTGATTCTGCCGCAGGTGGGCACCTTCGCCGACGGCGTCGCGGTGGCCCAGGTCGGTGCCCATTGTTTCGAGCTGTGCCGGCATTTCGTTGACGAGGTGATAACGGTCAGCAGCGACGAACTGTGTGCGGCGATCAAGGACATCTACGACGATACCCGTTCGATCACCGAGCCTTCCGGCGCGCTGGCCGTGGCCGGGATCAAGAAGTACGTGGCCCGTGAAGGCGTGCAGGGCCAGACCCTGGTGGCCATCGATTCCGGTGCCAACGTCAACTTCGACCGCCTGCGCCATGTGGCCGAGCGCGCCGAGCTGGGTGAGCAGCGCGAGGCCATCATCGCCGTGACCATCCCCGAACAGCCCGGCAGCTTCCGCGCCTTCTGCCAGGCGCTGGGCAAGCGCCAGATCACCGAGTTCAACTACCGCTATTACCCAGGCAGGGAAGCGCGGTTGTTCGTGGGTGTACAGACGCATCCGCTGCATGATCCGCGGGACAAGCTGCTGGCGAACCTTGCCGAGCAGGGCTACAGCGTGCTCGACCTCACCGACAACGAGCTGGCCAAGCTGCACGTGCGCCACACCGTGGGCGGGCATGCGGCACCGGGCGCGGATGAGCGGGTGCTGCGATTCGAGTTCCCGGAGCGGCCGGGGGCGTTGCTGGGCTTCCTTGAGCGGTTGGGCAAGCGCTGGAATATCAGCCTGTTCCATTACCGCAACCACGGCGCGGCAGACGCGCGGGTGTTTGCGGCGTTGGAGGTGCCGGGTGAGGAACAGGCGGGGTTGGGGCAGGCGCTGGACGAGATGGGATATCGGTATTGGGATGAGACTGATAACCCGGCTTACAAGCTGTTTTTGGGGTGATCGCGGCGGCCTCTTCGCGGATGAATCCGCTCCTACAGGTACAGCGCCGTGCCTGTAGGAGCGGATTCATCCGCGAAGCGGGCAACACAGTATTCAGCGCTCGCGCATGAAGAACCCGGCGACAAACTTGCGAAACGTCTCCAGGCTCTTGAAGTCGGCATACCGCTTGAAATTCTCGGCATCCGGCTCCGGCCCCACCGGTTGTTCCAGCAACGACACCGACAGCACCCGGTCCTGGTCCGATGTCAGCACCAGCTCATCCATCACCTGACCACCGATCACCGGCCTGCGCATCTGCACTTTCACGCCCTTGCTGGCCATCCAGTCGATCAACGAGACCAGGGCCTTGAGCGGTTCGCGCTCTTCATCGCGGTAAACGGGAAACAGGTGCGAACGTGACAACACCGGCACGCTGGCCACATGGATCAGCTCATAAAAGTGGCTGCCGGCCGTGGTCGGCGAATACAGGACCAGTGCCAGCAGCGGACCGGAAGTCCGGCTTCCGCCCCAGTAAAGATGATGCCCCTGAAAGTCGAAGCCCTCCTCACTGCGGTTGTTGAACAGCTTGCGGCCCTTGATCTGATCAACGCAGTCCAACAGCAAGCCGTGGCGGCGGTGGCTACCGAACACCGTGGCCTCGCGCAAACGTGCCTTGAGCATCATCATGTGCTTCATGTCCAGCCGGGTTTCCAGGTAGTTGCTGGCCGGGACACGCTCCAGCAGCGGGTAACGGCTGGCAACGCTGCGCAGTTCGGCGAACTGGCTGGTGAGGTCTTTTTTCAAGTGCGTGGCGTAGAGGTTCAGGCCACTGGTTTCGATCCAGGTCAGCAGCAGCGACAGCAGTCGCTGCTGATCGCGGCGCTCACTGCCATCACCGGTGCCGCCAGTGCCGTCGCTGGCCTTGCGAAAGTCCCCGAGCAAGCGCAGCGCAGTGTCGGGCGCCAGCCAGGCAGCAGGTGGGGCAGGGTCTTCCTCACGCTCGGCGGCTTCGCGCTCATCCTTGGTGAACGGGCAACCCGGCGCATGCTCGGCGGTGCCGGGATTGTTCTTGAGAAACAGTGTGCCGGTGCTGCCATTGAGTGTGACGTTGAGCACCGGCAGGGCATCCTTGCGGCAGTCGCAGGCCAGCCACTGGTTGGCGCTGCGCACCTTCATCAGCAACTGGTTGGCCTGCAGCAGGCGTGGGCCGACCAGGCTGCCGTTGGCGAATGCCTGCAGCAGTTCCTCTTCGGCCGGGGTCAGGCTGCGCACCTGCGCGGCGGTTTTGTCGATGATTCGCATTGAGCAGCTCCAAGCTACGAGCCACAAGCTTCAAGCAAAGCCGCGCCGCTTTCAATGTGTCGCTCAGCTGCCACCGAACATTTTGGCCGCACGGGCGCGAATTTCTTCGGGGCTGAGGTCCTCTTTGTGGGTGGAGACGAACCACATGTTGCCGAACGGGTCTTTCAGCGTGCCGCTGCGGTCGCCGTAGAACTGGTCCTTCACCTCATGTAATTGAGTGGCGCCAGCGGCGATGGCCTGGGCGTACACCTTGTCGCAGTCCTCGACATACAGGTGCAAGCCAACCGCTGCACCGTTCAGCTTCTGCGCAGCGGTCAGGCCGCCTTCCATGTCGCAAGGGTCGGCGAGCATCAACGACGAGTCGCCGATTCTCAATTCGGCATGGCCGACCCGACCGTCCGGTCCTTCGAGGCGGAACATTTCGATAGCACCGAAGGCTTGCTTGTAAAACTCGATGGCCTTGTCGGCATTCTGCATGGCCAGATACGGCGTGATGCTGTGCTGGCCTTCTGGGATGGGTTTGGCTGCCATGTTCGAATCTCCTTTGACGTGGATGCAAAGGGGCTCGATCGGGCCCCTGTTGCCTAGAGTCGTTTAGCAAAGGAGAAGATCGACATGTCTGCTAGATCGATTGGCGATCAGAAGATGTAATCGGTGGTCAGGAAACTCGACTGGCGATTACGAATGATCTCGCTGATCAGCTCTTTGTTGGCTTCCTGGAACCGCGTCGCCACCAGGGTGCGTATGGAGAACACGCGCAGGGCGTCATGCACCGACAGCGTACCTTCGGCGCTGTTCTTGCGGCCATTGAACGGGTAGGTATCCGGACCGCGCTGGCACTGGGCGTTGAGGTTGATGCGGCCGACCTGGTTGGCGAAGATGTCGACCAGGCTGCCGATGGTCTGCGGATCGTTGCCGAACAGGCTCAGTTGCTGGCCGTAGTCGGAATCGAGCACGTAGTCGATTACGGTCTGCAGGTCGCGGTACGGCACCACCGGCACCACGGGGCCGAACTGTTCCTCGTGGTACACGCGCATGTCGCAGCTGACGGGGTAGAGCAGGGCGGGGTAGAAGAATGAGCCACGGCTCTGGCCGCCACCTTCGTTGAGCACGCGTGCGCCCTTGGCTGTGGCATCGGCCACCAGGCCGTCGAGATAGTCGACCTTGCCCTGTTCCGGCAGCGGCGTCAGCGCTACGCCCGGCTCCCACGGCATGCCCGGTTTCAGCGCTGCGAGCTTGCGCTTGAACTTGTCGAGGAACGGCTCGACCACGTCCTCATGGACGAAGAGGATCTTCAGCGCGGTGCAACGCTGGCCGTTGAACGACAGTGCACCGGTTACCGCCTCTTCGACGGCGTTGTCCAGGTCGACCTGGGGCAGCACGATGCCAGGATTCTTGGCGTCCAGCCCCAGCGCGGCGCGCAGGCGGTGTGGGCGAGGGTGCAGTTTCTTAAGGTCGCTGGCGGCCTTGTGCGTGCCGATGAAGGCGAACACATCGACCTTGCCGCTCGCCATCAGGGCGCTGACCGTCTCACGGCCCCGGCCATAAATAACGTTGATCACCCCCGCCGGGAAGCTGTCGCGGAAGGCTTCGAGCAGCGGGCGGATCAGCAGCACGCCAAACTTGGCGGGCTTGAACACCACGGTGTTGCCCATGATCAGCGCCGGGATCAGCGTGGTGAAGGTTTCGTTGAGCGGGTAGTTGTAAGGCCCCATGCACAGCGCTACGCCCAATGGCGCGCGGCGGATCTGGCCAAGTGTGCCTTGCTCCAGTTCGAAACGGCTGGAGCGGCGGTCGAGGTCCTTCAGCGCGTTGATGGTATCGACGATGTAGTCGCAGGTGCGGTCGAACTCCTTTTCCGAGTCCTTGAGGTTCTTGCCGATTTCCCACATCAATAGCTTGACCACGGCCTGGCGCTGCTCGCGCATACGCGCCAGGAAGGTTTCGACATGCTGGATGCGTTCTGCAACGCGCATGTTCGGCCACACGCCGCGGCCCTTGTCATAGGCCTGCACCGCAGCATCCAGGGCGGTCAAGGCGGTCTCGGCATCCAGCAGCGGGGCACTGCCGAGAATGACTTGCTGCTCGCTGCCGGCTTCCTTGAGCCACACCGGGCTGCGCACCGTGGCCAGCGGGCCGTCCCAGCGTCGCAGTTCACCATTCACCAGGTAATCACGCTGCTCAAGGGGTTCACCCAGGCGCCAGGCCTCGGGGATGTTCTCAGCGGCAGGAAACAGCGAATCGAGCAAACGGTCCATGGGTACTGCACCTCACGTATTGGGCTAGGTGAAACGCTTCAGCTACGAGCATGCACCTGCCTGAAGAAAAACACCAGTCTGGCTCAACATTGCCGAAGCTGCGCCGATACAGAAGCAACCGAGTGCGTCCGCAGGCTTATGATCCCGTCCAATTCCCCGTATTCCGAAGAGCAGAAGCCGGCCACCGGCACCCTTCGCCAGACCCTCCAGCGCTTGCTGCCGGTGGCATTCGCCGCAGCCGGCATCGGCTTGTCGGTGGCGCTTGGGCACCTGGACGCGCAACGTCAGCAAGCGCATCAGGCGGCGAGCCTGTTCGCCTCGCCGTTGTTCTGGTTTGCGCTGATCAGTACCGGCCTGATCAGCTTGTTCGTGGCCCAGATCAACCGCAAACAGCGCCAGTTGGCGCAGCGCAACCGCGAGCTGCAGCGCTCGCAAGCGCAGCTCGAACGCCTGGCGCACTATGACACCATCACCGGTTTGCCCAACCGTGTGCTGTTTCAGCAGCAGTTGGCCGAGTCGACCAGCAAAGGCCACGGGCTAGCAGTGCTGATGTTGGATATCGACGGCTTCAAGCAGGTCAATGACAGCCTGGGGCACGCCATGGGCGATTTGCTGTTGCAGCAGGCTACCGCGCGCTTCTTGCAGGAACTGGACGCTGCGGACCGCTTGTGTCGCCTGAGCGGTGACGAATTCGTCTTCATGCTGCAGGGCACCCAGGGCCAGATCAATCATCAGGTGCGCCACCTTCTACGCTGCCTGCAGCGGCCTTTCGACCTCAACGGCAATGCCGCACTGGTTACCGGCAGCATCGGCCTGGCCTGGTGCCCGCAACATGGCGAAGACGTTGGCAGCCTGCTGCGCCACGCCGACACCGCGATGTATGCCGCCAAGGAGGGCGGGCGCAACACCTGGCGGCCCTATCATCCCGACATGACTGCACGCCTTCATCAGCGTCTGGAGCTTGAGCGTAATCTGCGCCGGGCCCTGCAGAACAATGAGTTCGAGTTGTGGTACCAACCCAAGGTCGACTTGTTCAGCGGCCACCTGGAGGGCGTCGAGGCGCTGCTGCGCTGGCGCGATCCCGAGCATGGCCTGGTCTCGCCGGGCGAGTTCATCCCGCTGGCGGAGCGCACCGGAATGATCATCCCGTTGGGCGAGCGGGTGCTGGAACTGGCCTGCGCACAACTGGCGGCCTGGCGGGCCGATAATTGTCTGCCGGGCCCGTTGGCCATCAACGTCGCGGCCTTGCAAATCGAGCGCAGCGACTATGTGTCGAGCCTGGCCGTGGCACTTGAGCGGCACGACCTGTCGCCAAGCCTGCTGGAGGTAGAAATCACCGAAAGCCTGCTCATGGAAAGCCAGCAACAGGCCTGCGCCGCGTTGGCACAGTTGCAGGCCATGGGCGTGGCGACAGCTGTCGACGACTTTGGAACCGGGTATTCATCACTGGCCTACCTGCGCGCCCTGCCGATCGATCACCTGAAGATCGACCGCGCGTTCATCAAGGACCTGCCTGATGACGACGACGCCGTGGCCATCGCCCGGGCGATTATCGACCTCGGCCACGCGCTGGGTTATCGGATCACGGCTGAAGGGATCGAAACCCAGGCGCAGTACGATTTCCTGCGCAATGCAGGCTGCGATCAAGGGCAGGGCTACCTGATGGGGCGGCCGATGCCGGCACCTGAACTGGCGCGCTGGCTGGCCAGCCAACCGGCCCGGGCCAAGGCTGGCGGCAACGTCGAGAGCTAGTCACTTCTCGATAGATGCCAGCCGTGCTGTTGCGTGGTAATTACACATTCTTTGGCGCCATGAAATAGAAGGGCGTGATATCAATTGGCCGCTTGCCAATTCGCGCCCTTGCATCTTAAATTGTTACTGAATATTTGAGTGCCAAATTAGCAAGTTATTTATACATATCAATGCGTTAAGTGGGTTGTCTGCGCTTTACCGATACTCTTTCCGATCAAGCCAATGGGCAACATCCAAGGACGTCGAAGAAGACATGAAACAGCACCTGGCAGCGATAGCCCGAAAATTCATCTCCCCCTCCATGCGCTACGAACTGCGAAACGTTTCAAACGTGTTACGCGACGGGCTGGGGCGCGCCTGTTTCTGGCGGTGGGAAGTCGCCAGGTTCAAGCTGCAACAGGAAAGCCCCTACGAGATTCTGTACATCGGCAGAAAGCAGCAGCGGGAAATGGCCAAGCTGCTGATTGGCGGCAAAGGGCAGCAGCCAGGCACGGAAGCTGAGGCAGAAGCAGGGGGCAGCACTGTGAACCGGGTAGTGGTCAGTGAACTGCCCACTCCGGGAACGCTGTCCGTTCCTCATTACCTGAGCGCGGTGGTGCCATTGGGGCGCTCGCTGGACGACATTACCGCGCGCTACGACAGTGAACTGCGCCGCAGTATCCGCAAGAACCGTCCGTTGTACGAAATGCGGCAGACGCTATCGGATGACGAAATCGCCATGGCCGACCGCGACCTGCTACGCCCCTACGCCACGGCCAGGCAGGGCATCCACGCTGCGCAATTTCCGACTGAAGATGTCTTCCGCCTGGCAAAAGGGGTAGGGCGACTGGATCTGATCACCCTTAACGGCGAGGTGGTCGCCTGTCACCTAGGTTGCGAAATCACCCGCGCGGGCAAGCGCTATTGGAGCACGCTGCGTTTCGGCTACTGCGAAGCGGTGTTCTCCGACGCCAAGAAGTTGCGTGAAGTGAACTCGATCACCACCTTCATGGCGCTGGAGTGGGCATTGGCCAATGGCTACGACTATTACGACATTGGCTTGTGCCTGGCGCGCCCCGATGACGGGTTGCTGAAGTGGAAGCGGCGGCGGGGGGGCGACGTCGATTCGCTCGGTAACCACGCCTATATGTTCATCCGCTTGCCCAGAGCAGGGGTTGCACAGTTCCTCTGGGACACCCCGCTGTTTGCGGTGGAAGGCAACAAGTTGACACTGCACCTCGGTTTGCCGGAAGGCTCCAGCGATGAAGAACTTGCCACTCGTTATCACGAGATGGTGTTTGGCGGCCTGCACAAGATTTACCTGTACGGCGCCAAAAGTTCGGGTGAGTTGTTTTTGGAAAACTTACGAGAGCGGTATGCCAGCTTGAAATCCCCGCCCACGATGGAACGGGTGTTGTCCAGTTAAGTAACAGTCATTTGCCATGTTATTGACAGTGTCTTTAATGGGGGCCTTCCAATGGGAAGCGATATCTCCAAGTTCAGCGCATCATTGATCGCCAACGAGCATACCTGGACGCTGGCCGCCTATAGAAACATGCTTAGAAAGCGGCTCCTGCGTAAAGCAGATATCGATATAAAAAGCCTTGCGGTTAAAACCTGGGATATCGCTCCCGGTGAACAGACTCTTTCTCCCCCAGCCTTCTTCCTGCCCGGTCAACTGGAGCGGGTCACCGGCTGGGAGGCCAAGCGCTTCTATCCCTACGTGCACCCTGCGCGCACCATGGAGGGCGGCATCAGCGCGCAACAGGGGCCCACGCGCGGCTACCTGATCAAGGATGTGTGGATGGTCGACGGGGCGCTCTACAAGGGCAATGCCAGCCACTGGCTGTCGTTGAAACCCAGTCGATTTCCACGGGTCAAGGTGGAATATGAAATCGAACGAGGGGCCGCCTATTGCACGCAAAATGGCAACACCTGGTTCGGCACCTGGTTGATGGAGGATTGCCCGACTTATGCGTTGGCCTGCAACGAGGGCGTCCCGGTAACGACAGCACCATCCGCCCGCTATCCGCTGTTTACCCAAGGGCCGGCTTATGAAGATTGGTTAGGGATGCAACCGTTACGGGTGCGCAGCGCTTATTTCAAGGAACTGGTGTTGTTCGATGATGTGAGTAACAACCGCAGCCGCCACCAGCGCTATCGGGGCATGGGCGACAAGTTGCTGTCGCATGTGGAGCACAGCGAGCACCCGGGTGTGTTCATCCTGCGTGGCGGTGATGGCGACCTGCGTCTGATGCGTAATGAATTGGAGGTTGCCGAGCACCTGCGCCAGCAGCGCGGCTTCCGCGTAATCAACCCCTTGAAGTGCGATGTGCCGACCATCGTTGCGGCTTGCGCAGGGGCAAGGACGGTCATTGGAGTGGAGGGCAGCCAACTGGTCCACGGCGTCAACGTGCTGCGCTCTGGGGGCGCTGTGCTGGCCCTGCAGCCACCGAATCGCTTCGTCAGCTATTACAAATACCTGACCGACCGCGATCACCAGCATTTCGGCTTTGTCGTGGGCATGCCGGAGGGTGATGGCTTCACCATGGACATCGAGGAAGTCGAACGTACCCTTGATCTTTTCCCGTCATAAGCGTGACGCGAAGCGCAATGATTCTCAGCTTTTCTCGCCGATGTAACACTTTCCTGCTGCTGTGCACCCTCGTTATGTATAAAAACGCGGGGGTGCACCGCGTTAAGTGAAAATAATATTTGTCAGTAATATCAGGCCTTTGCAGGGTTATCTTAAGGGTAATGCGACCCCACATTTTCTGCATGTCGAGATATTGACGAGAAGGGCACGGGTCGATTGATATTTATTATGGTGCCGGATCGTTGACGTAATGGCACCGTGCCCATAAGCTCCAATCAACAGCGATGCATTCTTCCGCCCCAAACCTTTTTTCACACTTTCCTCTTCGTAGGAGGGGACCATGCGCTCGACACTGTTCATCAAATCGATTTTCCTGTTGGTGCTGTTGAGTGGTGCGGCGCGTGCGGCTGATTCTTATATGAGTCAGACCAACATTGTTCCATTGGCGACTGCCGGTTGGTTGTTTGCATTTGCAGTTATCGGCTTTGTCGCAGTGGCCAACAGAAAGAAAATCTAGCTTTCTGGCGGGGGCCAATAAAAGTTTGATCGTATTTACCGTTCTGCCAGTGATTTGACGCTTAATAAGGGATATTTGCGTCGAAGGGGGCGCAGTCGCTTGTCAATTTTCCAGCTATTGCTATATTCCAGTGGCTGGCGCCAAGGCTCAAATTGACCGTGACAGGCGAAGCGGCATCGCGGTAAAGGCCTCCAGGATGCTCGAGGCCAGCGCAGCAGGTGTAAGGGCTGCGAAGCGGAGCGAGAGGTTTAGTGTTGTTCTCATTCAGTGCTCTTGAACCTGGGCCGCAAGGCCGGAGGGACCCCTCATGGCGCGTTTGCTGATTTCCATCCTCTGCGTACTCGTAGCGTGGTCCGGTGCTAGTGTCGCCGACTCTTCCAGTCCTTCGTACCTGCTCAGCCCCGGCGACCGGGTACTGATCTCGGTCTGGCAGGAAGACACCCTTCGCCAGGAAACCACCGTCCTGCCTGACGGCAGCATTACTTTCCCCTTGGCAGGCCGCGTCGATGTAGCCGGTCTCGATACCACGACAGCCGCCGACAAGGTCGCCAGCAAACTCAAGAATTTCCTCACCGAGCCCAACGTCAGTGTCGTGGTGCTGGCGCCGACCGGCAATATCGTCTACGTGCAAGGCAAGGTCATCAAACCCGGCCCGGTCCCCATGGCAGGCCCTACGGCGGTGCTTCAGGCGCTGAGCATGTCGGGTGGAATGGACAAATTCGCCGACGAAAGTGCCATCAAAGTGATCCGCGGACAAAAGGTCATGCCGGTGCGCTACAAGGATCTGGTTTCTGGGCGCGACATGTCCACCAACTTCCAACTTCAGGCTGGCGATACGCTGGTCGTACCTTGACCCATCCAATAAATAAGAATTCCTAGTGCCTATTTTTCGACCAACACATGTTGCGACGGCGATCATGATGATGCCGTTCGCGGGGGTGGTTCACGCCGCCATTTGGCAGTCTTCAGTCGTGGTGCCCACGTCTGTCGAGTACGACAGTAACCCATTGCTCCTGACGTCCGAGGAGAAAGGTGTGACGCGTACCATCATTGCGCCCGACTACACCCTCACCGGTCAGTTCGACCGCGACCAGTTGCGCTTCGGCCTGGGCATGAACTTGTTGCGCTCATCCGACCGCTCGATCGTCGATGACCGCGAAGACCCCAAGGTAAGCCTGGGCTGGCAGCGTGAGACCGAGACCGGTGGCTTTGGCCTGCTGGCCCGCTACGAAGAAAGCTCAACGCTGTCCGGCGCCGTGCAGGACACCGGTGTGGTCACCACCGACGGCACCCAGAAGATGACCACGCTGGAGGGCAACTGGACCAGCGCGGTCACCGAGCGCAGCACCTTGGCGAACGTTCTCACTTACTCGCATGCGCGCTATGACATCGATTCGCTGACCGGCTATGACGAGCTGTTCAACAAATCGACCTGGACCTACGCCTGGAACGAGCGAACCGACGTCATTACCGGTTTCAACGCCAGGCGCTACGAGCCGCAGGACGACACCACCGCAGTGGCCTCCAACAGCTACAGCCCGAACATTGGCGTGCGTTACCGGTTCTCCGAGCGCTTTGAAGGCGAGGCGCACATTGGCGTCAACAAGACCACCGGCTCTGGCGGTGGGCGTCGCGGTGAAGGCGGCATGTCGCTGTTCTACCGTGGCGTGCGTGCCGATGCCACGTTGAGCGCCGAGCGCAGCACCGTCGCCAGTGCCGAGGGCGGTTTTGCCGAACTCGACATGGTTCGCGGTAGCTGGAGCTACCTGGTCACCGAAGTCGACCGTGTCGGCGTCGATGCCTCCTGGCAGGACAGCAAAGGTGTGTCACCGAATACCTTGCAGACCTATGGCGTCTGGGCCAGCCGCGCATTCTCGCCGGCCTGGGACCTGCGACTTTCTCTGATGTACAAGCAGCGCCAGCAAGATGGCTTGCCCGATGCTGAAGCGACCATTGCTGGATTGACACTGACGTACCGATACCCCGACATCTGACTCTCGCACGGGTGGCCACCATGAAATCCGAGTACGAGCTTTCCCTCAAAGATTACATCGCCATCATCAAGGACCGCGCCTTGTTGCTGGGGGTGAGCATCGTGGTCGTGATTGCCGCAACGGTGGGGGTCGCCGTCACGGTGCCACCCTTGTATCAGTCGACCGGGACCATTCTGGTGGAGTCGCAGCAGATTTCCCCGGAGCTGGTGTCGGCCAACAACAACAGCTTTGCCGATGAACGCATCGAGGTCATCCGCCAGCGCGTGATGACCCGCGAGAACCTGCTGAAGATCATCGACAAGTACAACCTGTTCGCCGACAAGGGCCGGCAGTTCAGCGAAACCGACAAGATCGACCAGATGCGTAATGCGATCGTCGTGGCCACCCTCAGCACCTATGTAAAAGGGCGCGGCGAAGCGACAGTGGCGTTCACGGTTTCCTATGAAGACAAGCGCGCCGAAGTCGCCAAGGAAGTGGCCGACGAACTGGTGACGCTGTTCCTCAACGAAAACATGAAACAGCGCACCGAGCGTGCCACCGAAACCACCGAATTCCTCACCCAGGAAGCGAACAAGCTGGGCGCCGAACTGGCCGACCTGGAAAACAAACTGGCGGATTTCAAACAGGCGCATGCCAATGCCTTGCCGGAGAACCAGCAACTGCGCATGAGCATGTTGTCGCGCTCGGAGCTGGAATTCCGCGAAGTCGACCGTGACTACAAGTCTGCCCAGGAAGAGCTGCGCTACCTCGAACTGGAACTGTCGGCCGCCAATGCCGGTGTGTCCAGCCCGGCCGCTGGCGGCAGGCCAGCATCGGCGGATCAGCCGCAAGATCTGGCCAGTCTCAAAGCCGAGTACGCCCGGCTGTTGACCAAGTACACCCCGGCGCACCCCGATGTGGTGGCGGTAAAACGCAAGATCGACCTGCTCCAGGCGTCGGGCGAGAAGGGCATCGCTGCTGCTGCGGCCATGAACCTCGATGCCGCCCGGGTGCGTACCAAGATGGCGGCAGCCCAGTCGCGCATTGCCTCGCTGGCCGAACAGAAACGCCAGCTGACCACCAAGATGGAAGGCTATGAGGCCGACATCCTCGAAGCCCCGCAAGTCGAGCGCGGCCTGGTCACCCTGATGCGCGACCACGACAACGCCCGCAAGAAGTACGAAGAAATCCGCAACAAGGAAATGGGCGCCAAGATCACCGAAAGCCTGGAGCAGGAAAACAAGGCTGAACGCTTCGTGCTGCTCGAACCGCCGCTGATGCCGGAAAAGCCCGTCAAACCCAACCGCAAGAAAATCGTCGCCCTGGGCCTGGTGCTGGCACCGGCCATTGGCGGCGGCCTGGTGATGTTGCTGGAAATGCTCAACCAGCGCGTACGCGGCGTGGGTGCGCTGGAAAGCGTGCTGGGCAAACGCGTGTTGGTGGCGGTGCCCTACATCACCACCCAGGCGGATGTCGCCAGGCGCCGCAAGTGGCGCACCTGGCTGGTGATCGCCGGGTTGGTACTGGTTGCTATGCTGATGGTGGTCGTCCACGTGTTCTACATGCCACTGGACCTCCTGCTGTTTAAAGCTATGGCTCGGTTTGAATAGGGAAGCGCAGCGATGGACAGAATTACGCCGGCTATTGGAAAGAACATTCACCAGGTTTCTCCCACCCCTGCCGAAACCCCAAAGGCCCCGCTGATGGCGGACAAGCCCGAAGCCCTGGGGCAGTTCGATTACGTGCAGACCAAGGTCGTGCCGCTGAGCGCCGAGCACCTGGAACGCAATCGGATCGTTTCCTACAACAAGAACTCCAACATGAGCGGCGCCATCGACCTGCTGCGCACGCAAGTGCTGCAGACGATGGAAGAAAACGGCTGGCGTACGCTGGCCATCACCTCGCCAACTCCCGAAGCGGGCAAGACCGTGCTGGCGGTGAACCTGGCCATGAGCATCGCCCACCACACCACCAAGACCGCTTTGCTGGTCGACTTCGACTTGCGTCGGCCGAGGGTTGGCAGCAGTCTCGGCTTGCCGATGGGCAAAGCCCTCAACGAACTGCTCAAGGGCGAAGCGTGGCTGGAAGAGGTGATGGTCAACCCGACCTTGCCGCGCTTTGTCGTGCTGCCGACGCGTGAGCCTGTCCCCATGTCCACCGAGGTGCTGTCATCGCCCAAGGTCAGCAGCCTGATCAACGATCTGCGTGATCGGTATGATTCACGCATCTGCATTTTTGACTTGCCGCCGCTGTTGAGTTCCGACGATGCGCTGACGGTGTTGCCGAAGTTTGATTGTGTGTTGTTGGTGGTGGCCAATGGGATGAACAGCAAGAAGGATATTGAGGATTGCTTGCACCATTTGGCGACGGCGAATTTGATTGGGGCGGTGTTGAACAAGGCGGATGAAAAACCGCGGGCGTATTACTGAGATTTTAGTTAATAGCCCAACAGCCCGATGGGGAGTTTAGATTTTGTACGCAAAGTTGGGGCACCCATCATTGTGGGAGCCACTGTCATTTCAAAATCTAAAAGCTGACGCGATCCCTGTGGAGCAACTGTCTTGTTCAAAATTTAAAAAGCTGCGCGATCCCTGTGGGAGCGGGCTTGTCCCGCGAACACGGGCGAAGCCCGTGCCATCCTCGCGGGCAAGCCTGCTCGCCGCCCCATAAAACTGTCGTACAAAGCCGAGCCAGCACACAGATTTCAAGATCGGCCTTTCCTGGCTTCCAAGCCTGTCTCGCTTGCCCAAAAGACCCTGTGAAACAGGCATTTATGGGGTGCTGATTGCCGACCTGTCGCCACTGCCCACCCTCGTTTATCGATGAACACTGCCGCGAGATCCGCTGGCAATCAAGCTGGCACCGCAGGCTGTTTTCATCCCATCGAGAGCGACGGGAGTGCCGTTGACGCGGTAGGTGTCACTGCCTTCAATGATTGGGAATTCTCCTTTGCAGAGTGGGCAGAAAACCATGTTGCCTTTGCCTGCCATGGGTTTACCGTTGAGGTTGGTGTGTGGGATGGAGTTTATTACCGTGCCGCCATGGTCGGTTGTATCTCCTAGACGTATTACTTCTTTCATGATGAGATCTTAGCTCCTGTCGATTGGGTTGTGCTGGGGGAGGGTTGAGGTGATGCGGCAATTTATGATCCGCCTCCATGATGCTTGGCGGGCGAGCAGGTTGTTCGCCGGAATCCGACTTTTTGAATTGCTTTTAAGGCATAAAGGTCGCGTGGAGGTCTTTATAAAAATCCCAGTGAATACTCCTGTTGGTATTTACATCAAGAAAGACAGTGTTGGGGAGTCGAGTTCTTCAGAAAACGCACTCCATTGCTTGAGTGTGGTCCTCAGTGCTGGAAATCCATTCTCTAGGTTGATTATTATGACAGGGTCGGTTTCCTTTATCCCTATAAGAACACTCTTACGGTAAACCATAGTCTCATTGTGTTTATTAATTGTTCCGCGTGATGTGGATTTCTATCGTTCAGTGACAAGTTTTCGTTTTGCAGAACAGGCAACTATGGGGTCGGAATCTTTACAAAGTTTTTCTAAAATATCATTTGGTACCTTTGGGTTGTACGCGATTCGATCTCTTATGTTAGGGTCTGGGTCATTAGCGAGCCGTTCAAATACTGTCCTGTTTAGTTTTCGTTTGGTCGCTATTTTTAGACGAACATTCATATCATCGCTTTTTGAAAGCAGCTCTATCACTTGATCTGGAATAGTCTTGTTGGCGGCGACGCAACGGCTTAAGACCGGGTAGATTTCAAGTATTTCAATCCATAGTTCAGTTGTGGCGGACACGTGCGCAAATGAAGTGTTTTCGTCATCTTCGCACAGTAGCCAAAAATCTTTCGGGGTCTTGAGCATTTGTACCGCCTCGTTGTTCATCTGGGCTGTCTTGACTCTCTGCTAGCTGATCCCATGTAACTGAAAAGTGTCGAGAATCCTATCAATTTCCAAGGCAGCCTCAGGATTTAGAACGTCAAGTTGGTAATGAGCTTCAGTGGATATGAATTTAGAAATAATTGAAAACTTTTCTATTCCAAGGTGTAATTGCCATGCCTTCAGATAGCTTAGGCTATAAGGCATTTGTGTTATTGTAATAAATGCAAGATAAGGTGTTTCATCAATGCCGTCCATGAGCGACATGATGTACTGATCCCAACGGGATTCAGAGTCAAGCCACTTTTGTTCCCACTCGAACCCGTGTGACTCTGTTTCCAATCCAAGAGGTTCAATTATCGAGATCAGTTCCATTAATTCTTCGGTGATTGGAGTTCTTAAGCTTTCCTCGGATAACCAATATAAGCGACTGGCTATTGAGGTGATAGTCGACGCTGCATTGTTGAAATTTTCAGGGTTGTTGATGAGCGACTCATGAAGAGTTTTGATTGTTGCTAAGCTTCTGCCTGATACGCTGCTTGCAACTTCAGACATGAAGGAATCCCGCGTTTTGGTGATGCGTTCGACAGAGAAGTCTGCGCACATAAAATAGTTATCTCCTCTATCTATTATTTCTGGAATTTTATTTCTGGCAATCTTTTTTATCTCTTCAATTTCCTTAGGTGAAGAGTCTGTCATTAATTCTGCAGAAAAACAGTCGGTGCTGAGTAAAAATATGATTTCATCAAAGTATGTTATGTTCTATCCTTGGTTTAGTAGTGCGGGCGGCACCATTGATTTTTCTGCGGTAGCGGCGGAGCATGCGGCAATCCATGATCCGACCCCAAGGCACTGTACGTCGAGCAGGTCACTCGCCGAAAGCTGGCACTTTTCTATCACTTTTTTATGGGCATAGAGGTTGCATAGAGGTCTTTATAAAAATCCCAGTGAATAATTTTGTTCGTATTTACATCGAAGAAGACAGTGTTGGGGTAGTCGAGTTCTTCAGAAAACGCACTCCACTGCTTGAGTGTTGTTTGCAGGGCTGGAAATCCATCCTCAATGTTGATTATTATGATAGGATCTGTCTCCTTTATTCCTACAAGTTTCGCAATTGTAAATATTTTTTCTTTTAGTTTGCTGTTGGTAACCGCTGGGATTTCGAATTTTTCTAAAATTTCCTCCCAGTGGATGTTGGCGGGGCCTGTGGGTAATCGCCTGCCAATGTCCTTAAGTATTTTGTCGTGCTCGTCGTAAAGATTGTTATTTATATATGTTTGGCAAGCATGAGTAAAGTTCATCGATTAAATCTCCTTACTATTCGGTTGACTGTTTTTCTTGTTGCTTCGAAACAAATTGTTTTCATATTTTTTCTATCGAAAGCGTTTATGTGGGCTTTGTGCCTATTGTCATATTCAACACGAAAGCCCCTAGAATCATTCCTGGCGCGTCTTCCGTTGAAGGGCTCTGCTATGAATTTCGCTGGATTAGGAATTGAGTCATTTGCAGAAAGGTGAGTGTATTTTAAGGCACTATTTATGGCCTGGTTGTAGTCGTCGTAAAGTTCATCACATTTTCGCTCTTGCCTAGTCACTTCCTTGTTGATTGCATCCATTTTTTCCCTGCTCGTGCAGGGGGCAGTGATTTTAGTCAGGCCGAGAGGGTCAGCCCATTGTATCGGATTTGGCGCATATTGATATGGGTTTAGTCCGCCAGCTAGCCCGATTGGATCTTTGCTGGTAAATCTAGAAAGTTTTGGAGCGTAATATCTGTGGCGATTATAGTGCAGTTGCGTCTCTACGTCGAAATACTGGCCTTGAAACCTAATTCGACTTTTATTGTGGGCGTTAGAAGCTAGTTTATTGAGTAATTCTGCCGCCATACCCCATGCTTCATAGGCGCCCGCCCATCCCTGTTTTCCATCATTGTCGGTCAATTCCATAGGAGTGCCCAGATGGTCACACTGGTACCAACCTAACGAGTCGAACGTTTTTGCTAATGGATTGTGTGTCCAAACAGGATTTTGACTTGCGTCATACATTTGGTCTCGATTCGGCTGACGCAACATCTCCTCAATATGATTCATCACCCCCTGCGCCACCGGAATAAACGTCCCCGGCTCAAACACGTAGTGCGTAGTCTGCCCCTGGCCCTCCCGCCCTCGCTGTTCAAACGCCAAGGTATCCCCATCCCAGACAAACACTGTCAGGTCGCAACCCAGCTGCTTATCCAGCGCCCGCCTCGCATTGTCGTTCCACACCGGCCCGGCCTCCGGGCGGTTGCGGTACTTGGAGCGCGAGTCCTTGTACACACGGCGGCCCAATGCGTCATAGCCAAACTCGACGATCAATCGATCATCTTCGTAGCGCCGCAAACGGTCATACAGGTCCCAGGTAAACTTGCCGGTCTTGCCGTTCTCGATCCGCTCCTGCAAGTTGCCGCGCTCGTCGTAGTGGTACTGCGTGCCGCAGTAGCTGCGCAGCACGTTGTCCATCAACTTGCGCGGGGAGTGAGGGTTGGGTCCCGGTGGCGCTTGCGGGTCGAGGAGGTTGCTGGCGGGGTCGAAGGCGAAGGTCTCCTTGACGTAGTTGACGTCGGCTTCCAGCAACCGGCCCACCGGGTCATAGCGGTAGCGGGTGTCGCCGCGGTTCAGGTCATTGATGTGCCTGAGCTGGCCGGCTTCGTCATAGCTGTAGTTACGGGCTACCAGGCGCCGGGTTTCGCCCTGTCGGACCAGGGTCTGCTCCAGCAGTTGGCCGTTCGGGCTCCAGGATTGTCGCTGAACCAGGCCATTGCTTTGCACACGGACCACCTCGCGGTGCAGGTCGTCCCGTTCGTAGCTCAGCAGTTCCTTGTCATCGAGTTTGAGCGCCAGCAGGTGCCCGCTGCCGTAGGTCAACCAGCTGACCCGGTGGCCGTCGGGGCGGGTGGTGGCGATGCGTTGGTTGAGTACGTCGTACTCATGTTTGAACACCGCGACCTGTGCATTGACCAGGTAATCCAGGTACTGTTGCTCGCGGGTGTTGTTGCCGGCGGCGTCGTAGAACCACTGCAGCTTGCAGGCACCGTTCTTGGCCCAGATCAGGTTGCCATTGCCATCATAGGCAAAGGTTTCGACTTCCCATTTGTGACCACCGCGCCTGGCGGCTTTACGTTGGATGAGCCGGCCCATCGGGTCGTATTCGAAGTGGGTGGTCCTGTCGCCATCCAGGCGCCGGGTGGGCAGGTTGCTGCCGTTGTCGTACAGGTAGTGGGTGGTTTGCTGGTCGAAACCGGTTTCCTTGAGTAGCCGGCCTGCAGGGTCGTACTTGAAGCTGGCTTCACTGTTGTTTTCGTTGCGCAAGCGCACCAGTTGGCCGAGCTTGTCCCAGTGGTAGGTGAGGGTGGTGTCGTTGGCGTTGTGGCGTTGATGGATGTGGCCGGCTTCGTTGTAGGTCCACGATGTACTGCGGTGCAGTGCGTCGGTATGTTTCAGCAAGCGGCCCTCGGCATCACGCTCGAAACGTTCCTTGGTTTTGTCCGGGTGGATCAGCAGCGTCAGCTGGCCCGCTTCATAGTGGTACTCGGTAACCTCTGCGGCGGCGTTGATGAGTTTGGTCAGTTGGCCTTGTTTGTCGTACTGCCATTGGGTGGTCTTGCCTGAGCAGTCGGTGTAGCTGATCAGGCGGCCATCGCGGTTGTATTTCAGCTTCTTTACTGCGCCGTTGGCATCGGTGATCGCGATGGGCAGGTTGTCGCTGTTGTAGGTATAGAGGGTTTTGTTTTCCAGCGGATCCTGGGTTTCGATGATGTTGCCGCGCTGGTCGTAATCGTACTTCCACAGCCCGCCCTCGGCGTCGCGGGTCTTGAAGCGCTGGCCGTTGTCATCGTAAGCATGATGAACGGACGTGCCATCGGCCCGGGTGTGCTGTAGGAGCTGGCCGCGCTGGTCGTAGGCAAACTGCTCTGCACTGCCGTCGGTGTGGATGTGCTGGACGACATTCTTGGCGTCGTCGCGGTAGAACCACTCCTCATTGCCGTCGGGATGGATGATGCGGTAGGTGAATCCGAGGATGTCGTAGTAGTACCAGGTTTCCTGCTCCTGAGCATTGGTGACGTAGGTCAGCCGAATATGCTTGTCCCACTCCAGCCGGGTCTCGAAGCTTCCATCGTCCCCCCACTCACGTATGGCCTTTGCATTGGGCCCGTTTCCGTTCCACTCCAGGTTCATCCCTCGGCCTGTTCGGTCGGTGTATCGCGTGATCAAGTGATGTTGGTAGGTGTACTGCCACTGCGCAGCGTTTTCGTCGCGGGCGCAGATTAGGTCACCTTGATGATCGTGCTCGTAGGCGGCCAGTTGGCGTTGCGCAATGCCGTCCGCCATCAGCCAAACCCCGCAGACCCGCCCTTGGTCGCTGTAAGTGAGATGAATGTGCTGCTGCTGGCGTTCGTCCTGGTAGGTCAGCAGGTCCGACAGCATCGCTGTCCCGTTGTGGATATGCTCGTAGTGCAGCGCAAGAGATGCGCCGTTGCGATGTTTGATGGCGGTGAGGCGATAGTGGTCCCCTTGCCGTTGGAAGTGTTCCTGGGTGTCATGCCCGCGGGCGATGACCAGCGCACTGGCCGATGCTCGAATCAGCAGAACATCTTCGATAGCGTCATAGTGGTGCTTGCCAACGGCCAGGTCCGGGTATTGATGACTGCGCCCGTCAGAGTCGCGATAGGCAAGCCCGCCATCACCCTTGTGCTCGATAAGTATTGAATAGGGTGTGATCCAACGAGCGCCAAACGGCCCGTCATCCAGCGCATCCAGGCTGGAGCGATAAGTGCGTGCCCACTCGATCGGGAAACACCCCGGCAGGGAAAAGTCGGTGTGGGTGAACGATTCGCTGCCGGTTGCGAAACTGATGTTGCAGCCCGTACCCGCGGCGACGTGGTTGCGACAGTTTGGGTCCTTGGTCGCAGGGCGTTCGCTCCCGCGCGTGGTCAACCCGGCTTGCTGCTGAGTATGTTGGGCCTGGCTCGACTTGTTGCTCTGCGAGACCGCCGCCACGGCGCCCCGACGTTTACGGTTTCTCAGGGCATTCGACAGCGCCAGGACGAGATAGCCGATGCTGCCGGCCTTGCCGGTGTCCGCCATACCTAGGATTTTTGCCGAGGCGGCGCGGCCGATTTGTTCTGCACTGTTGGCGGCTTTCAACAACCGCTGGCAGACGTCTGCAGAGAGCAGCCTGTCCTCGATCGTGAAATGGGCGGCTATCGCGACCACAGGCCCGAAGAATATGGAGGCTTGCTTGGTCTTCTTGGCCAGGGCCTTTTGCCCTTGGTCGCTGGCGACGCCTCGGAGCATTTGAGCGAATGAGGTGCACGCTTTGCTGATCTCTGCCGCGATCTTGGTCAGCAGCTCGTTCAGTCGACTTTCGATGGCCTGCGCGAAGGCTTCCAATGACCCCCGCGTTTTATCGTTCAGGTTCTTTTCAAGTGCGCTCAGCAGCGCATCGGAAATCATGGCGACTCCGTTGCGCCTCACCGCCGCGAGGGTGGTGCGGATGGTTAGTCGGGCAGGGCCGACACCGGGGAACGAAACGAGGCCGACCACGTTGATGCCGAAGCTGACCCAAGTCAGGAAGTCATCCTGATTGCCATCGATAAGGGTGAGCAGATCGCCGATGGCGTCGACGGCGGCGAAGACAGTTCCAACACCTGGTATGACAGAGCCGGCAGCGTTTACGGCAGTCCAGCCGATGGTGCCTCCGGTCATTTGCCGGATCCACTGGTCAAGCTTTTCCTTACCGGCCTCGATATCGTTGACAGAGGCGGTGTTGGTCGGGCCGGTTGCTTGTTGTGGTGTACGTGTGGGTGCGGTCATCGGGCTTTCTCCGAGACTGTTAGGAGCATCTCGGGAATGCCGGTGTTTTCGAGGATTGATTTCGCGTAGTCATCAGGCGCCAGGACTGCTACCGGCTGGAGCGCAGAGCTCTTAAGCTTTGCGGCCAATTGAGCTGATGTGATCTGATTCAGAATCGCTGTGGCTTGTTCGCCGAACTGTGATGACAGGGGATCGGTCAGCTCAGCTGAGATCTGCTCGTGAGGGCCAGGAAAGCCTGGGTCATGCCAGACATCAACGTCGTCGTCGCTGAACCGTACTTTGGCCGGGCCTGTGGTGACGTTGGCAACGGTGGCTTGCCCGTTGCTGTCCAGGGTGCCTTTGAACAGTCGGCCCAGAGCGTCTTCGACTTCGTATTCACCCTTTTTGAAGGGAAGGGCGTTGGCGTACTGCTGAAGCAGTTGCAGCTTGCCTTTTCCAGCTTGGGGCGCTTCCGGGAACGCGGCCGACTGGCTCTTCGCGCTTTCATAGATGAAGTCCGTCGCATGCCCGGTGTATTGGCCTGCAGTGGCGTGGAGAATTCCGCTGGCGTTGTAGGTTGTGCTGCTGCTGCCAGCCTGGATCACCAGTTCTTCCTTGGCACTGAGGACGATCCGCTCGGCCGTCACCGCGATCTTGAGCTTGGCCAGTAGATTGATGTTGTCCTTCAGCGCTTTCAGGTCGATGTCGCCGGACGCCGCGACCAGTCGCCATCCCATGCTCTGCACGAACTGCCGCACGCCACGGCTGGCACTGATCAGCAGGCGTTTGCCGATGGCCATGCTGGTGTGGCCGCCCGTGCTCAGGCCCAAGTGTTCGCCGCTGGCGATATGGGTGGATTCCGGGGTGGTGGATGCGATGCCGGTGGGGCTGGCGATTACCAGTTGAGGGTCGGCCAGTTCGGGGAAGCGGTTGGCTTCTGGGTTACCGGCGCCGCCGCGTATGGCGTCGTGCTGCGCCTTGAGTGCGTCGCCGACTTCATCCTGATCACCGCCTTCCTGGGCCAGATGATCGCGGGCTTCGCTGGCAAAGGTGGTGTGGTATTCCTGGGCAGTCCTCAGGCGCTCGGCGGTTTCCGCGAGATCGGTGTGGTGTTCGCTTGCGCGGGCGCGCAGTTCGGTGGTCAGTAGCAAGCCACCGCCGGCACGGATGACGCCGCGGGTATCGGTGCGCAACTCGAAGCCTTGCCCGCGCGGCTTGCCGCCAAGGTGCCGCGGATGGGTGAGGTAGCCGAGGTGCAGGGCGCAGTGGTCGTGGTCGCTCATCAGCGCCGCGCTGATTTGCCCGGTGGTGTCGTCCAGGCGCAGCTCGTTGTGGCGCTGGCCGTGGTGCTCCTTGCTGCGGATCGGGCTCAGTGCCTTGAACTCGGGCAAGCGGTACGGGGGGCGGTTGACCACGTGGTAGCTGCGCCCGGAGATCATCGGCTGGTCGGGGTCGCCATTGAGAAAACTCACCACGACTTCCTGGCCGATGCGCGGGATGGCCATGTGGCCCCAGGTGGCGCCGGCCCAGGCTTGGGTTACGCGGACCCAGCACGAGCTTTTTTCATCGTCCTGGCCGAGGCGGTCCCAGGGGAACTGCACGCGCACGCGGCCGTGCTCGTCGCAGTAGATTTCCTCGCCTGGTGGCCCGACCACCTTGGCCATCTGCGGGCCTTCGATCACCGGTTTCGGGCGGGCGGGAGCGTGCCATTCGACCTCTGCGGGAATCAGGGTGGCGGTGAGCGTGTAAGAGGTGCCCTGTTGGGCCTCGGCGGCATCCTCTTCCAGCGCGGTGAACTGACGGCCTTTGTGCTTGATCTGCAGAGGGCGCCAGAGGATGTTCATGTCCTCGCGGGCATGGCCGGTCAGCTGGAAAGCGATGCCGGGTTGCAGGCGTGCGTCGTCGCCTTCGACCTCGGCCATGCGGGCATCGCCGAACAAGGCATCGATGCGGGCCTGGGTGAAGGGCTTGCCGGCGTTGTCGTGTTTGTAACGGCCTGGGTAGTCGTAGCGCTGGTAGTCGTTGCCCTGGCTGCCCATGTTCTGGGGATAGGTGGTGTGTTCCAGGTTGTAGCGCGGGTGGGTGAAGGTGTAATCGCGCTGAACCTGGAGGCTGGTTCGTACCTGCTCGCGGTAGGCGAAGTGGTGCAGGCAGGGTTGCTGCTCACTGCCACCGCCGTTGGCGAGGTACAACACCGGTTCGCCTTCCAGGCTGCCGAACTGGCTGATCTGGTCGACCTGGATAACGCCGTGGCTGCCTTCGCCGTGTTCGAAGATCGAGACCAGGCCTTCTTCGGCCGACAGGCGCCAGAAGAAGTCCAGGTCAAGGTCGCCGGCCTGGACGCAGAACTCACGGTTCTGATGCGCATCGCCCAGGTACTGGGTCAGCGCCCCCCACTGGCGCTCTTCGAACAGCGCTTCCAGCAGCTGGGGAACGGGACGGTGCTGGAAGATTCGCCAGTCCGACTGCAGGCCCGCGCGGGCCAGTTGGGGTTCGATGACGGCGCGGTAGCGGGTGCGGCGGTGGCCGGTCTTGCCTTGTTCGAAGCTGCTGATCAGGCCATGCACATGCCGGACCGGTTGTTCCTGCTGCCAAATGGTCAGCACGGCAGGCTGGTCGAGCAGGGTGGCGAAGTTGGCGTCGGCCGATGCACTGACCAGTTCGACTTCCAGGCGATACAACTCGCTGACCGCTTCGGTCAGTTCGAATGACACCACATCGAATGCAATGGCCTCATCGGCCGGCGTGCTGAAGGTAAAGCGCACATCGTTCAAGTTGCTCATGCGAACTCCTGCTGTTCATTCCTTCGGGCAGGTTCAGGGGACCGGGCATGTTGTAGAATGCGCGGGTTAAATGCAGGCAAGACACTAGCGAGGAATCCGTTCCAAGTCGCCGTGATGACTTCCTAGAAAGTTGTAGGAAGTTTCGCCAAATAAAGCCGTTACAATTTTTGTGGGCACAACGTCACTGGCTACGCTAATAAGCGCAGTGACTGTTGAGTCAAGTCAGCGAGGTGATGCTGAATTTATGGCTGCAGCATTGCTTGCAGTGAGTCCAGAACTTGCGTGGTAATGCCATTGAGTTTTGTGGCGAAGTACAAATAGGTAGACACGGAGAAAACACCCATCACAGCCCAAGGTGTCCACCAGGGTAATTGACGATTCATGCGATAGTGGCTGGGCGAGACATTACTCAGTGGATCGGTAAGACGCTGCGATTCCGGGGCAGGGCCGCGCAGCTCGACGATCCGGTCATGGATACGGTTGAGCCAGACGTCCAGATCCTTGTCGCCATGGGTTTGGTTGGCGTACTTGCCCCGATAACCGAGGGCCAGGCACCAGAACAGGAAGACGAACAGGTCGTAGCGTTTTTCGGGAGCTTCGAGCAGGCGTTCGAGCACGCTGAAGAATTTCTCGCCGCCCCAGGTCTCTTCATGGATGGCACTGAGCAACGATTGAGCTTTCCACGGCGAGTCGCGTCCCCAGGGGGTAGCCATCACGGCCTCATCGACCAGGCAGCAGAGACAGTAGGAAAACACCACGCGATCACCCTCATCGCAGTGTTTCAGTTGGCGCACCTCTTCGACCATGACGTGGATCTGGTTCTTCACGTACGCGAACAGCTGTTCGACGTGCTCATAGCGTTCGGTGCCCTCAAGGCGAACGACGAGGCCCAGCAGGGGAGATGCGATATCGAGGATTGGGTTGTTGGTGATGGAACGGGTCTCAAATCCTAGCTCATCGACCTGTGGGAACAGCTCGCTGATAGGCAGTGATCCGCGCATCTCGTTCTGGTCCCTGTCATACCCTTGAAAGCTTGTAATGCTCACGTTTAGAACTCCTGTTCACATCACCGGTTGCCGCCCCGTCCGGGCAGGCCAAAGCTGGCAGTTTGCGTTGGCGGTATTGATGATCTGTAGTTGATGAAAGGAATGGCTGCTGGCATACCCCGCCATGAAGTGGGACAGCACATTTCCAAACAGCTGTATCTCGCCCTCGCACTCGAAGCCTGCGGGGTCGAGGTGCAGGGTGGTACACACTCCCCGCACAGGCACACCTTTGATCAGCCAGTCGCAAGGTTCGCTGCTCACCTGCTTGATGGCATTCAGGCGTTGGGTGGTCTTGCGCGCTTGTTGCAAGTCGTGGACGCCAACGAAGTCGTATACGCGTAGCACTGAGGCCAGGGCGGCAGGGGAGGACAACGACAGGTTGTTCAGGGCCAGGTTGGAGATCAGCGCCCAATGCCGTTCACCGTGGCCACCGCTCTGCAGCATGGGCGGGTAGCTGCGGGTTGGGCGGGTAAGGTTGCGGTAGGAGACGAACGAAGGGGTCTCCTGCGTCGTCAGGTCGACATCGCCAACCTTTAGCTGTTGAGCCAAGGCACCGTTGCTACAGGTCAAGGCGATTTTCAGGACTTCTTGCTGCCCGTGGTAATGCGCCAGATTGTGGTGAACCAGGCTCACCCTGTGCTGCACCCTGTCGTTGACAGGTTCGTGCTCCATATCCAGTTTGTAGTAGCGCGAAGGCGTCTGCTCGGCCAGCGGGAAGCTGCGGTCCAGGGCCTCGAAGGGTTTGAAATCCTGTACATGATCCTTGGATTTCTGGTGCTGGCTGCTGACGCGATCGATGCTGAAGATCTCGTCCTCTGAGCGATCTCGCCGGCCTGCTCGCACGATTTCCCCGACCGTTTGCTCAGCCAACCGAATGGGGTCGGCCGAGCGGGTAAACAGGTTGATGGCGGGGGTGCAGTTGAGCAGGATTGTCGTCGGGTCGATCTGGATATCGGGTGGTAGAGGCGCGTTGAAACGGAATTCCAGCTGGATGTGTGCAGCCGCCTCATCGGGCCAACAACGCTCCAGACCACTGATGCGGAACCCATGAAAGCGCTCGGGAAAGCAGAAGAACTCCTGCAGGATGCGATAGCCGTCCAGGTGTTCGCCGGGGCTGGGTAGCAGCGCCTCATCCACCTCGAACCCGACGAAACCCAGGGAGGCCGGCAGTGCGAAGCGGCGCTGGCCTACGTGCAGATAGAGCTTGTCCAGGTGTTGTGATAGCCACTGATAGAGCGTCAGCGCATTGTGGCTACCGCCCGCCAGATGAAAGCGCAGTTGATCGCATTTCATGCGCCGCAGCGGCTGATCGGACAATGTGCCCAGATCGATGCGAACCACGGGCGCTTCGGCACTGAGCTGGGTGGCGATCTTGCGGATCTCCAGCGGCGCGATGGTGAGGTCCGTGCAGGTACGGAACTCGCAACTCACGCCGTCAACGGGGCGCGAGAACACCGGCGTGCCCTTGGGCAGAGTCTGGGTTTCGCTGAGGGCGTGATCGACAGGCTGGAACTGCATCAGTGTTGCGCTTGGCAGCGGGCGCAGCACATTGGGGTAGAGCAGTTGCAGCAATGGGTGGGTCAGCTCCGGCAGATCGTCTTCGATCTTCATGGACAGGCGAGCGGTCAGGAAGGCGAAGCTTTCGATCAGGCGTTCGGCATCTGGGTCCGAAGCCGTTCGACCTAGAAAGCGCGCCAGGCGCGGATCGTCCTCGACCAAATCGTCGCCTAGCGTTTGGAGGTGTTGCTTTTCTTGTGCGAACCAGTCTTTGAACTTCATGTTTATTGTTCGCCTGCTCTACCTGGCGCGTTGCGCTTGAGTTATTAAGGATTTCTGAATTAGTTGTAGGAAGTTTCCTAATTCTTTATATTTTTAGATTAGCTGGCTGTCGGTGCTCTTATTCATTTCTATGGCAAATAGGCAGGCCGAGTCTGTAGGTAAAGTGTTAGATAATGTTTCTTTGTTATTGTGATTGAATAGTGTTTTTCAGTACTGCTAATGTCATTGGCGGAATGTGCCGCAAGGGGTGCATCACATCATCGAATATGCAGTCGGTAAGGTTTACCGCTATGAAAGTGAAAAAGGACAGCCTGCTTCGGGGGTTATCGCTGTTGCAGCGTCAGGCAATGCCCGTAGTTGTAATTGCCGCACTACTCGGTTTTAGCGCAGCAGTGGTTTGGCTTTGGGGTTGGGGGCCTGAGTGGCGTTGGCGCGACCACCAGCCCCTGGCTGAACTGCCCGTACGCATCTCGGCCACGGTGCTGCTCGTGGTGGTGCCGCTGGTGGCCTGGAGCGTGCAGGTACACCGGCGCAACCGATTGATCTTGCGTGAGCAGCAACGCCAACAACGCAAGGTGGAGGATCCTTGCCTGGTGTACGAACAAGCTCAACAGCGCTCGCTCGACAGCAGCCTGGCCCGGTTACTCGACAATCAAAGTGGGCGCCGGCATCGCTACGAAGTACCCTGGTACCTCATTCTCGGCGAGGAGAATGCAGGTAAGTCGAGTTTCGTCAGCCGTTCGGATCAGCGCTTCGCACTGACTCGCACTGAGCGCAGCGCGACCCAGCGCGTCAGCGTCGACCCCGATTTGGCATTTGGCATCGACTGGTGGATTGGCGACGATGCGGTGCTGATCGACCCACCGGGAGAATTCATCAGCCAGCCTGAAAGACCGGTTCCGATTGCCGAGCCCGTAAGGCCGCCGCCAGCCACTGATGCTGAGAGTGACGCCGAGACGACAGAGGTTTCTCCAAAGCTCGAGCCAACTGCCGAGCCCATTGGCCTACCCGCAGGCATCGAGCGCCGTTTGTGGCAGCACATGATCGGCTGGATCGCGCAAAATCGTAGCCGGCGACCACTCAATGGCGTGGTGCTGCTGGTGGATATGGTCAAATTGTTCGGGCAATCAGCCAAGCAGCGACGTGACCTGGCATTCGTACTGCGGGCTCGGCTGACGGAGTTGGGCGGTGAGTTGGGGACACGCTTGCCACTGTACGTGGTGATGAGCAAATTCGACTTGTTGGCGGGCTTCGAAGAGCTGTTCGCCAAGCTTCCAGCTCGTGAACGGGAGGAGATCCAAGGCTTCACCTTCACACTGGAATCGGTGAAAGACTTCGATGCTTGGCTGGAAGAACTGGCTACAGCGTACCTGAGCTTTGTCGAGCGCTTGGGCAACCAGCTGATGAGTGCTACGGCCAGCGTGCCCCATATCTCGCGCAAGAACACCTACTCGCTGCTCAAAGAGTTGAGTGGTGCGCAGACGATGTTGCTGAGCTTCATGGGCGATGTGTTGGGCAGTGATCGCTACTCCACCCCGGCCCTCGTACGTGGCCTGTATTTTTCCTCGGTCTACCAGCGCGGGGAAGTGCGCAATTTGCTCGCAGATGCGTCTGCCCGCGCCTTTGCCTTTACCCCTCCCGCGCTGTCGACCAAGCCGCAGGGCACTTCGGTGGTGTACTTCGCGCAGCAGCTGTTGCAGCGGGTGGTCTACCCCGAGGCAGGGTTGGCCGGTGACAACCAGAAGGTCGCCCAGCATAAGGCGCGACTGTTGAAAGGCGGCGCGGTGGCGGCTGGGGTGTGTGGGCTGGTCATGTTCATTGGTTGGCTGTACTTCTACAGCGTCAATCGCGACAAGGCGCAGCACGTGCTGGAGAAAAGCCACGCGTTCACCAACACCAGCTCCAGTGGAGAGGGCGATCAGGCTGCGAGCGGCCTGTTAATACCGCTCGATGAAATTCGCGATGCAGTCAGCCTGTATGGCGACTACCGCTCAGGCTGGAGTGTGTTCACGGACATGGGGTTGTATCAGGGAAAAGCCATCGGCCCGCAGGTGGACCAGGCTTACCTGAACGCCTTGGCCCGAAGTTTTCTGCCGGCGATTGCGAGCGGGCTGGCTGCGACCATCAAACAAGCTGCCCCGGGTAGCGACGAGCAACTGTCTGCTTTGCGCATCTACCGCATGATCGAGGATCGTAGCAATCGCCGACCCAAACTGGTCGAGCAGTGGATGGCCCGTGAATGGCAGAAAACCTATCCGGGCCAAGGTCAGCTGCAGGCCGCTTTGATGCGTCACCTGACATACGCGCTGACTTACGCCGATGTCGAATTGCCCGAGTATCGTCAAGTCGTCGCCGAGGCACAGCAGCAGTTGCGCAAGTTGCCGCTTGCCCAGCGTGTCTACATCAGCCTGAAGCAGCAGGCGCAGGAGCAACGGAATGGCGAACTGGACCTGCGCAACGAGATTGGCCCGGCCTTCGATATCATCTACGTGCCGCTGGCCGAGCGCGATCATCAGGGGGCGGTCGATGCCAATCTGGCCTTGGCACCCTTACTGACCGCAAGCGGTTTTCGTGACTACTTTGATCAGCACAGCCAGGACGTAGCCGACCTTGCTTTGATTGATCAATGGGTACTGGGGGAGCGCCGAACTCTCGATTATTCAGAAGAGGATCGTCAGGATCTGACCGAGCGCCTCCGTGCCTTGTACAGTGCCGATTACATCGACAATTGGCGGCGGGTGCTGAACCAGTTCTCAGTCACCGAGTTTACTGACCTGACACACGGCTTGAGCGTGCTGGAGCAGGTGACAGGCCCTGCCGCCCCGATGCGTCGATTGCTGGAAACCGTGCGCAGCAACACCATGATCTATCCGCAGGTCGCGGACAGCGAGCAGCCGTCAACGGCTGACCAGCAGGGCCGCGTCCAGGCCATGGGCATCTACCGGTCGTTCGCCGGCCTTTCTGGCATGCTCGATGTGCAGGGCGACAAGCCTTCTTTCTACGACGAAACGTTGCAGGCGATCAGCGCCGTGTACGACTACGTGAAGGCGGTGCAGGACAATCCAAATCGTGGCAAGGCCGCGTTGGCGGCAGCCCTCAGTCGCTTTTCGGAAAAAGAGCCTGACCCCATTCGCAATCTTCAGCGCATCGCCACCGGGTTGCCGGAGCCTTTGAATCGGCATGTTCGTCAGCTTGCGGACCAGACCTCTCAAGTGCTGATGGTCATGGCATTGCGGGAACTGGAAAAGCGTTGGGATGAAGAGGTCTATAGCGTCTATCAGGAACGTTTGGCGTCACGCTACCCCATTGACCCGGCCGGTCCAGATGTCTCGCTCAAGGACTTCGAGGCTTTCTTCGGCCCGCAAGGGCAGCTCAAGCGCTTCCAGGATCAGTACCTCACGGTGTTTCTCAAAGACAACCTAGATGCGCTGTACTCAAGTTCCAACGAAGGCTACTTGGTTAGTCCCGAAGTCATGGCTCAGCTCAAACAGGCCGAGGCCATTCGTAACGCATTCTTCGACAATCGCGGCGAGTTGAATGTTAGTTTTGCACTGGAGCCGATAGCGATCAGCAATGGACTGCGCGGCAGTGTCTTTGGTTTGGATGGTCAACTACAGGCATTTGCAGATCGGGGCAAGGAACCAATCGGCATGACCTGGCCTGGCCCTGCCGGAGAGAGCGGGCATAGCCGCGTTACCCTGGTTCAGGCAGCGGGCACGACTGTGAGCCAGGGTTATCACGGCCCATGGTCGTTCTACCGCTTGCTCAGCCGCGGCGGATTGAACGCCCGTACACCCACCAGCGTCGATCTGAGCTTCAAGATTGCTGGCAACACGGCGCGGTATAAGTTTCATGCCACGGGTGCGAATAACCCCTTTACGCGCCCGCTCTTCGCAGGCTTCGCCCTGCCGCAAAAACTGCTGCAAGAAGGTATTGCCAATGAAGTGGTTGAGCGGTAGCTAGCCGCTAGTACAAAAAAAATCCCGACGCCAGTAACCTGGATCGGGATTTTGCATTACCCCGCGGGTGATCGCGATCTTTTCAAAGTTCTTCCTTCAATGGATGGCGTTATGGGGCACGGCGCAATTCGCTGTCATGCCGAAGTTCAACGCCGTTGTTTTCAAAGTGGACATGTACGGTGTGGTTGTAGCCGCGGGGCTGGATGCGAACGGCATCTTTCCAATTACCCTGGCGGTCATCGCCCAAACGAGCGATGACCGCGATGTAGCGGGTGCGTTCGTTGATTTCTTCATGTTCGATGAACTTGAAATGACCTGGCATCAAGCGGTAGTCGTCAACGCTGATCAGTGTGGTGCCCAGGGCGCTGTCCAGGTCTTCTTCAACTTGCTCATAGGTGGCATCAAGCAACAACGAGTCATCTCTGAGTTGCAGGACTTTGAAGGCAATGGAAGATGGTGTTTGCCGCTGTGGTGCCTGGATAGTCGACTGAGGCAGGTCGGACGGAGTGGTCGCGTAGCTAGCCAACGCCGCCGGCACCCTTGAGTCGTTGAGTGCGTGTTCGTCCTCAATTGAAGCGGGGTAGTTTTGCTGCAACAGGTCGGCGAGTGCACCTAGCTTGTTATTCAGGCCCTCCGGGTCCGTAGCGGTGAGGCTTGCCGTGAGTTGTACATAGGGGCCTTGCAGCGCTGTTTGTGCATCAGCGATAACCTGTTTTGGGGCGGCTGAAGTTGGCAGATCTGCAGCATAAAGGCTCAGAGCCAGATGGCTGATCTCACGATTGGGGCCTCCAATAGTTAGCGTCGGGTCCGCCAGCACTTTGTACGCCCGGCTGACCGACGCGCAACCACTCAGTACCAGGCAGGCGAGCAGCAGCCCGATAGGTCTGTTCATCGTGCCTCCTCGCCAAAAATTTCAGCGATCGCTGGGTCTACTCGGGCATGTGCGGCCCTGTCGAGATAAGCCAGAGGGTCACGTTCATCTGGCTCAAGCATTGGGGTGCGATGAACGTTCACAATATCGGTAACCGGTTTACCCAGAACCTGAAGCGGGCACACCTGCTGCGTTCCCTGCAGTGCTGAGAGCGGATTAGTAGCGCCTGAGTGCTCCGGCCTCTGTTCATCCATGCTGAACAAGCGTATGGCAATGTGATAGTCACCCACCTGCAGCCTGTCGTTGTGCTTGAGGCGAATGGGAGTATCTGATGGCAGCGCTGTGTCACTGCCATTCATGAAGCTTTTACCGCTGTGGTCAACGATGCAGAAATACCCCTCATGCCAACCGACTTCACAATGCACCGGCAGGATGCCGGCCTTGCGATCATTCAGCAGCCAGGTACCTTGACTGCCGATGCTGCCACCGGCTCGATCGAAGCAACGCAGCGGCTCATTACCATGCAATAGTATTTCCGGGTTGAGGACACTCAGGGTAATGCTGGGGGAGAAAACATGTGTGCTCATGTACGTACCGTAATGCGGACGGGAGGAGGGGTCGGGTCATTGCCATCGGCGATGAAGCTGGTCCAGCCCAAGTAGGTGCCTTTCAAGAGAGCTGGCAGGGTTATGTAGGAATTTGCTGTAGGAATAATTACCGAAATAGATTGGATGATTAAACAAATAACTAAGTCGCTTATTCGACGCAAAGAAAAACCATGCATCGAATAAAGACCTGAGGTCGAGTGCTTAAGTGTAAGTGGATATTTGTTTGCTGACGCTGTGCGCTATCCCGACGAGTCACGCGTATCTGAGCGTTCAATGAATCAGAGGGACTGTTGGGGATATATGAGGAGGGATCAGCGCCAGGGATACTTGAGTTCCCACTCCCAAGCATGCCGCACAATCTGCTCCAACGAATCAAACTGCGGCTGCCACCCCAACACCAATCTGGCTCTGGCAGCATCCGCCACCAACCTGGCCGGATCACCATCGCGGCGGGCTGCTTCGATCACTTCAATTGCGCGCCCCGTTACAACCCGGGCGGTATCGATCACTTCCTGCACCGAAAACCCCAACCCATTGCCCAGGTTGAACGCCGTGGTGGCGCCGCCCTTCATCAAATACTCCACCGCCAGATCATGCGCCGACGCTAGGTCGGCAACATGCACGTAGTCGCGAATACAACTGCCGTCCGGCGTGTCGTAATCGTGGCCAAAGACTGTGATGGCTTCACGCCTGCCGGATGCGGCCTGAAGAATCAACGGAATCAGGTGGGTTTCCGGCTCATGACATTCCCCCAACAAACCTTCAGGGTCGGCGCCCGCCGCATTGAAGTACCGCAGGCACACTGACTTCAATCCATACGCTCGGTCAAAGTCCTGAAGTATCTGTTCGACCATCCACTTGCTACGGCCATAGGGATTGATCGGCACCTTGGGATGCTGCTCATCAATTGGCACGTATTGCGGGTCGCCATAAACGGCAGCAGTGGAGGAGAAGATCAGATGCCTGATCCCCGCACGCACCATGGCGTTTAGCAGGGTCAGCGTCGCCGCGACGTTGTTCTGGTAATACTTGCCAGGTTCGGTGACCGACTCAGCCACCTGAATGAACGAGGCAAAATGAAAGACTGCATCGAAGTGGCAATCGCTGAACAACGTATCCAGCGCATGGGCGTTGGCAATATCCAACTCGACCCATTCGATACGCGGCCCTGCGCTAGCAGTATCCGCCACCACTACCTGATGCCCGGCGCGCATCAGGTGTTTGACCATGTGCGAACCGATATACCCTGAACCCCCGACCACCAAGTACTTCATCCAATCCTCCTGGAACAGACGCAGCGTCGAATGCCTGGAATTCAGGTCTGAATTGACTCTAGATGGCGATATGCCCTATTTCAAGAAAAGCCAGTTGGTCATGGTCTGGCCGTCGAATGTGATCTGGTAGCGGCCATCCTTGTAGCTCGCAGCCAGGGTCTTTTCCTGGCCGTCGCTGCTGCGGCTGTACAGTTTTAACTCTGCAGGGGCCTTGATGCTCAACGTGCCTTCGAGCGGTTCGACGTGGAATGGCGTCATGTCGTCGGGCCGTGGCACGGCGCGGGTGCCCAGCGAGATCAACAGGCTGCGCGACTGGTTGAGCGGCTTGGCATCGAGGCTTTGCACCGCGACGCTGGCATACGCGGTTTTCAGTTGCAGCTTCAAGTCACCCATCTCCAGTGATTGGCCTCCCAGCCAGCCGGTCGCGGCCTGGGTCAATGGCGTGTCGATGGTGTAAACGCCCTGTTGCCAGTTGCGGCGCAGTTCACCGGTATCGGTGGTCGATTCGCTGGCGTTGGCATCCAGCAAGGATTGATCGGGGTCGTGCAGCACCTGTGCATCGGCAGGCATGGCCCTGGCTTGCAGCCAGGGCAGCTGCGGCGTCTGGGGTAGGGCGATCTGCAGCCTGCCTTTTTCCATGGCGGTGCGCAGCAGCACCGAGGTGTTGGGTGTGATCTGCTTATTGAACAAGGTGTCAGGCGTGGGCGCGAACACGTAGCGGGTTTTGGCCAGCTGCACATCTTCACGGCGGTAGAGCAGGGCGGCAGCGGGCATCGTGGCCATCAGCCCAGGGTCGTTGTAGGCGTTCCAGTTATCGGCACGGCGCCATTGGCTGAGGAACGCCTGCTGGCTGTAGGCGTATTGCATGATCGCGTCCCAACCCTGATGGCTGGCGTTGGCGGCCACATACAAAGGCAGCGAGTGGCGGTCGGGCAAGGGGAAGGGCTCGGCGTTCCACTCGGTGACCGTCATCGGCAAACCCAGCACCTGGGCAGCGCCAAGCCAGTTGATCATGCCGTCGCTGGTCAGCGGGTTCTTCTCCAGCTGGCCGATGCCGCCATAGCTGTGGGCGTCTATGACGTCACCCGTGGTCAGCGACGGCAGAGAGGACAAGCCGTTGCCCCCCCAAGTGCTGGTCGTAGCGATCGGCACCTTGACCCCGAGATCGCGCAGGTCCTTGATCATGTCGACAAAGACGCGATGCTCCAGGTCGTTAAGGAACAGTTTGGAAGGGCCTTGCTCCCAGGCGCGCCAGGTTTTGTCCGCCGGCAGGTCCTGGCGGTTAGCAAAAGCCTTGGCTTCGTCCATGTACAGCTTGCTGTGTTTGGGCACACCTTTGTCCGGCAACAGGGCGTTGCCAAAGTGGTGGGTGATATCGTTCTCGTTGGTGATCAGGATGGCCGCGATGGCCGGGTCGTCCTTGTAAGCCAGCCCGGTGTAGGTGTTGACGTGGCTCATGTACTGCTGGGCGAACCGCTTCATGGCCTGCTGCAGGGTGACGTTGACGTAGGCATAGCCCTTGAGGCCGGCGACGTCATGTTCCTTGGGCAGCTCATCGAAGCCATAAATGTTGTCGTTGGCGGTCAGTACCCGCGATACGTTCATGTCCAGCCACACATAAATGCCTTCGTCCTTGAGGCACTTGATCCACCAGTCGATCTTCTTCAGCGCTTCGGCGTCAAGTCGCTGGGTATCCTTCAGTTGCGTCAGGTCGCCGAAGACATTCGGGCTTACCCAGGGCGAGTCATGGTGGTGCAGCCTGACCAGGTTGAAGCCCAGGGCGGAAAGCCGCTTGGCCTGCGCTTTGATTTCCTCGTCGGGTGTTTTGAACAGGGCATAGGCCGACAGGTTGGTGCCCCAAAAGCGTGCCGGGGTGTTGTCGGCGAACACCAGTTGTTCACCGGCCGCCTTGACGAAGCCGCGTTTGCCCGCTGGCTTTTCCGCCGCATTGAGGAACGACAGGTCCACCGGCGACGTGCGCCAGTCGAGCTGGTCATCCGGCCATTGCATGGGATCGGCCAGGCCGTAGCGTTCGCTGGGGGTTGGGCCGAGGGTGATGTCGCCGGTGACGTTCAGCACGGCCTTGATCTGTTGGCGACCAGGGCGAATCGGATCGGTATAGAAGAACGTGCGGATCTGCCGGGTGTCGCCCCGTTCGAAATAAACCTTGGCCAATGGCGGGTCGAAGCGCATTTCCACACGCGGCCCTTGCGCGTTCTTGCCCCATGCCCAACCGCGATTGTCTGGCAGCAGCACCGGGTCTCCCATCTCCCCGGCAATCAGCGCCGGGTCGAAGTCCCAGACGATGCCGCCACCCATGACATCGGCCTGCTTGCTATGGGCTTGCAGGTCGAAATTCCAGGTCAAGGTTTGTGCCTGCTCCTTGTTGATGTCGGCTTTGAGATTGAAGTCCAGGTCCTCGTTCTGGCCTGTCAGGGTGTAGTGGTAAGGGCCTTCGACCTTCAGCGTCGGGTAGAAGCCGGTCCAGCTCCAGTTATCCCCCCAAAAGTTGAAACTGGAGGCCATCGCCGCGCCGCCACCGCGGGTCAGGGTCGGTAGGCCATTCTGTTCGTTGACGCTGACTACCCACTCCGAGGCCCAACCCGCCAGCGGTAGTATCAGCAGGCCAAAGAGCACCGTTGCCCGGGTGAAGGGGCTGAGGACTTTACGCAGCATCGGGTTACCTCGGTTGCAGGCTGGCGTTGGCGGGTTGTGTGGCATCGGCATGGGCGAGCCTGCGGACCATCTGTATGTAGGCAATGCCCAGCCCGCCGATCGACCAGTAGATCACCGGGATCACCGTGATGCTGCTGACCGTGAATATGGTTACCAGGATGCCGATCAAGGTGGCCAGCAGCACCCGACCGAGTTCGCGATACGGGTCATCCCGGTCGGTGAAGGTACGTAGGGTTTTTCGGATGCCCAGCAAGACGCAGGCGAAGAACCCGACGAACAGCGACAGCCCGACCAGGCCGATGCGCAGCGCCAGGTTGATGTAGGTATTGACGATGTCGATGATGCCCTCGCCCTGGATCATTGATTGCATTTCCGGGGTGTTGCGGAAATCGAATGAGCCGAATAGCGGGTAGCGCTGAATGACGATCCACGAGTTGTCCAGCAAGCGCTCGCGGTAAGTGATGTTCTCGTTGTCGACGCTGCCGATGAACGGCAACAGGTCGAGCACTTTTTCGCCTCCGGGCATGATGCTCAGCAAGGGAATGCTCAGCAGCCCGGCCAGGCCCAGCAAGGCCAGCCGGCTGACCGCGCGCCGGCCCATGGCGATGTACACGACGATCAGCACCACAGCGCCCACCCAAGGGCCACGGGACAGCGGCGCGAACAGCCCGGCGGCCAGCAGCAAGGCGCCGAGGTAGCGCTGCATCTTGTTGCGCACGAAGCCCTGGACGAACAGGAACAGCCCGATGGCCACTGTGATGACATAGCCCAGCGCAATGGCCTGGCCGGTGGTGACACTGGCGCGCAGCGCACCGCCGCGGCTCAGGTAGCTTTTCATGCTCCATTCCACGCCAAGCGCATCGAGAAGGGCGTTGTACAGCAGCCAGTGGCGCACGTATTCAGCCACCGCCAGCAGCGAAAGGACGAACGCGGCAATGACGAAGGCCAGCATGACATCCTTGAAATCGCTGATTTCCCGTATTCCCCGGCTGGCGACGTAATACGGCAGGAACACGTCGACATACAGGTAGACGCCTTGGCGCAGGGTGTCGGTGACCGTGGTTTCGCGCAGATACAGCAGGGCCATCAATATCAGGCTGGCGGCCAGCAGCTTGTCGGCCAAGAGGCGGCCGAAGCGTAGGGTGTCGCTTTGCTTGCTCAGCACAAGAGCTGCGGGCAGCAGCACGCACAGGGCCAGAATGCGCTGATGATTCAGTTCGATCAGGTAATTGACCACACCAAACCCGGGCACTTCAATCGATGCCGGCGGGATGACGAACAACAGCATGAAGAACAACGCTATGGGATTGCGCTCGCGGCGCCTGGCCGTGAGCAGAATGACGGCGGCGACTGCGGTGTAGATCCAGTAGCTGTGGGCAAAGAACGCCACGAGGGTCAGGGCGAACCATAAATTGCGCCGACGCTTGTAGTCACCCTCGGGAATCAGGTCGGTTGCTGGGCTGCGGACCATGAAAAACACCACGCAGGCCACAAACAAAATGACGATCAGCGCACGAATATGTTCTGGCATCTAGGAGGTCACCTGTCCCTGTGTGGGTGGGCACTAGCATCATGGCTAATTGAAACTATAGTGACTTCTAGCCAATCAGTCAGAGATTGAAGTCATGCCGTCGATTGATGTGCAAGCCTCTTCCAGTCTGCGCAAGCGCGCCTTGGGTGCCGGGGCATGGAACCTGGTCTCGCTGGTCGCCTCGCAGGTGCTGCGCCTTGGCGGCAACCTGATCATGGCCCGATTGCTGCTGCCGGAAATGTTCGGCGTGATGGTCATCGCCACCACCGTTTCAGTACTGCTTCACCTGTTGTCCGATGTCGGCTTGCGCCAGAACATCATCCAGAGCCACCGGGGCGACGATCCGCTGTTTCTCAATACCGCCTGGACCGTGCAGATCGTGCGCGGTTTCACGCTGTTTGCCTTGACGCTGTTGTTGGCCTTTGGTGCCTGGGTCGCGCAAGTGGCTGATCTGTGGCCAGCGCACTCCACCTACGCAGCGCCCGAGCTGCCGCTGGTGCTGGCGGTGACCGGCTTGTCGGCGATCATCTGGGGTTTCCAATCGACCAAGATAGACGTCGCCGTACGAACTTTCCAACAGAAGCGCGTGGTTTTGGTGGACATTGCCTCGCAGGTCGTCGGTTTGATCACGATGCTGCTGATTGGCTATTTCACCCGGTCCATCTGGTCACTGGTAATCGCCGGGCTGACCTCGGCCCTGGCTGGCACGCTGCTGGGCCACCTGGCCTTGCAAGGGCCGCGCAACCGCCTGCAATGGGACCGCGAGGCGCTGACCGAACTGATTGTCTTCGGCCGCTGGATCCTGTTGTCTTCGATGGTCGGCGTGCTGGCCATGTATGGCGACCGTATCTGGTTCGGCGGCACCATGACGGTGGCGCAACTGGGCGTGTATTCGATAGCTGTGCTGATTTTGAGCTCGCTGCAGACCGGCCTGCTGAAACTGTTCGGCTCGGTGGCGCTGCCAGCGTTCAGCGAAGCGGCGAGGAGTGGTGACAAAGCGCGTCTGCAAAGGCTCTACTTCCACTTCAAGTTGATTGTCGACTTGGTGATGCTGTTCCTGTGTGGTGGATTCGTGACGGGCAGCCCGCTGCTGATCGGCTGGTTGTACGACGCGCGATATGCCGACGCGGGCCAGATGTTGGCTATCCTGTCGTTATCGTTCTTCACCCTGCGCTATACCCTGTCGCACCAGCTGTGGATCGCCCTGGGCCATACCAAGTACCAGGCGATGGACAACATTATCCGGCTCATCTCGCTGTGGAGCCTGATCCCGCTGTTGCTGGCCATTGGCGGGGTGAAGTATGCGATCTGGGGTGCTGCGCTGCATACGTTCCCAACGCTGATCCTGATCATTTACGTCAATTGCAAGCTCGACATATTCAGTGTGAAACGTGAACTTGTGGTACTGCCGATGATGGCGGTCGGCGCGCTGTGCGGGTATTTGCTCACGCGTTTGTTCGCCTGGCTTTGAAGCCCTCTCGGTAGGTTGCACATAACTATAACGGGCTCAATACAATCAATGGCATAGGTCTTTTGATCATGGGGAAGCTGCAGTTTCTTACTCGGCAGTCGGGTCGTAGGGGCTTTCTTCGCAATTGTGTCTTGTTGGGTGCTGGCGTGGCCGTGTTTGGGGGCGCTTGCACAGTAGCGCGCAAAGCTGCGCCGACCGGCGAATTTGTCGTGATCAATGGTTGGGTGTTGCCTTCCGAGTACTTCAAGGACGGGCGAGCATGATCAAGGACTATGAGTCTGAGAAAACGCTACGCAAGGCGTACGACGTCTGCATCGTGGGCGCTGGCCCGGCCGGGATCACCCTGGCCCTGCGCCTGGCCGAGGCGGGCTGGAGCGTGGTATTGCTCGAAGCCGGCGGGCATGAATATACGCCACGTTCCCAAGCATTCTACAAATGCACTTCGACCGGCCTTGAGTTGTATGCCGAAGAAACGCGGCTGCGCTACCTGGGCGGCACTTCCAATCATTGGGCGGGTCGCTGCCGCCCATTCACGGCATCCGATTTCTCGGTTGCGCCACCTGTAGACTTGCCCGGCTGGCCCATTACCTATGCCGAAGTCGAGCGTTACCTGCCGGCTGCCATGGACATCGTCGACTTGCCGCAGGGCGCCGACTTCCGGGCAATGAATACAGGGCTCGGCGGCGGCGATTTCGACGCTGACTGTTTTTTGCTCAGCCCGCCTACGCGCTTTGCGCAGAAGTATGCCGCCGCGCTCAAGGACACGGCCGGGCTCGAGGTCTTCATCAATTGCAACTGCGTCGACTTGGAGTTCGATCAGGCTTCCGGGCAATTGAAGGCCGTGGTGGTGTCCGACTACGACCATCACCGTGATCGCGTCACGGCCAAGCAGTACATATTGGCAACCGGTGCCATCGAGAATGCCCGGCAGTTGCTCAACAGCACTTCGCTGGTAACGGCGGGGGTGGTGAAGAAAGATGGCCTGACCGGGCGTTGCCTGATGGAGCACCTCAATATCGACATGGGCACGTTCATCTTGAAAGATGGGCAAGGTATCGAGCCACGCCAGTACTACACCACCGATGCCTTCGTCGCCGATTACCGAGCCGGTAAAGGCAATGTGTCCGCAACAGTGCTTTCCGATGTGCAGACTTACGGCAGGACGGCCGAGGTCAAGCACTTTTTGGAAAACCTCGCCTGCGACATGGGGTGGGCCAGCAAGATTGATTTCGTGGCCAAATTCAGTTGCCCCGGAGATGGCGTCATCAGCACGATGATCGAGCAGTTTCCCAATGCACAAAGCCGCATTTCATTGATCGATGAAAAGGATGAGCTTGGTGTTGCCAAAGTCAACGTCAATTGGGCGCTGACGGCCACCGACCGGCATACCATCAAGTGCATCGGTGCTGAACTGGCGAAGCAGTTTGCCGAGTCGGGGCTTGGTTTCGTCAAATTGAACGATTACGTCTACGACAGCGAATTGCCCCTGAAGATGTCGCCTCATGCGCATCATATGGGCACCACGCGGATGGCGGCGTCAGCCGAGTTCGGTGTGGTCGATGTCGATTGCAAGGTATTTGGCACGGACAATTTGTTCGTCGCCGGCAGCAGCATCTTTGCCACAGGAGGCGCCTCGAATCCAACGATGCCGCTGCTGCAGTTCGCGCTCCGGCTGGCCGACCACCTCGACACAAAGTTGAAGGCGGCCAGTGGGGCGCGGGTTTGAAGGAGTGAAATACCGAATAAAGGGTTGAGAGCGTTGCGGTCAGCACATAGAAGAACGAGACCGGTTCGCCTCAGGGACAGTCCAGGAGTTTGACGTGCGAGGCTAGCAGTATGAAGGGATGGATACGGAACGCCATGACGCAGTACTTTCACTCGACGGGGCGGGGCAGCTCGGCCTACAAGAAATTCTGCAATCCAACGCCCTTGGAGTGGGGCACTTACCTGGCGCGATGGGGCAAGTTTCATTCGGTGGGCAGTAATGTCTATATCAACTGCGGTTGCAATGTGACCGACCCGACATTGGTGCGCATCGGCAGCAATGTGGGGCTGTCGGACTGCACCCTGATCGGCCACGATGGCGTGGTGGCGCTGATCGAGATCTGTTACGGCAAGCACCTGGATTCGGTCGGCTACATTGATATCAAGGACAACAGCTTTGTCGGCCATGGCGCAATCGTCATGCCGCGGGTGACCATCGGGCCGGATTCGATCGTCGCTGCTGGCGCTGTGGTCACCAAGGATGTGCCACCCGGCACGGTGGTCGGCGGCAATCCGGCCAAATTCATCTGCACCACCGAAGATTTGATCAAACGGGTCGAGGCGCGCTGCAACGCCTATCCTTGGATCGAGACGGTGAAAAACCGCAAGGGCGCTTACGACCCAACGGTTGAGCCCGCACTGGCTCGTCAGCGCAGCGAGTACTTTTTCGGGGACGGTAGCCATGGATAGAAAACCCGTCGATGTGATGGTCGTCAATTTCAATACCGCATCTCTGTTGCAGCCGATGTTCGATGCGCTGCGCCAGGCCGGGAGTGAACGGCTGGCCAGTTATCTGGTAGTGGATAACGCCTCCGTCGACGACTCGCTGCAGCGGATGGCCGAGGTCTGCCCCGAAGCGGTCTTGCTCAGCAACAAGCTCAACGTGGGTTTTGGCCGTGCCAACAACCAGCTGCTTGCGCATCTGCAGGGCAAATATGCACTGCTGCTCAATACCGACGCCTTCGTCGCCGAGGACAGCCTGCAAAAAACCGTCGAATACATGGATGCGCACCCGGAATGCGGCATCCTCGGCGTGCGCCTGGTGGGGCGCGATGGTGAGCTGCAACCCAGTTGCCGGTATTTCCCGACGCCCTTGAACGTATTCGTCGCACGTACCGGGCTCGGGCGCTTTTTCCCCGGGTTGAAAATGGTCGACGAAATGGAATGGGACCATGGCTCTGTGCGTGAATGCGATTGGTTACCTGGCTGCTTCTACCTGGTGCGCCGGGAAGTGCTCGACCAGGTAGGGCTGTTCGACCCGCGCTACTTCCTTTATTACGAGGAGGTCGACCACTGCAAGCGGGTCAAGGACGCTGGCTGGAAAGTGGTGTTCTACCCACACACCACGGTCGTGCACATCGGTGGTGAAAGCTCCAAGTCGGTTGCCGAACTGGAAGCGGCGAGCCGGCAGATCTCCAGCTACCAGATCGAAAGCGAGCTGCTGTATTTCCGCAAGCATCACGGTGTATCGGGGTTGATCCTGCATATGCTGCTGGTGAGCCTGGGTGACCTGGTGCTGGCACTCAAGGCGCTGCTCAAGGGGCGCGGCTGGGGTGCGATCAAGGCCTGCTTGCGGCATACCCAGGCCACCTGGTCGCTGCTGTTCAAGACCCGGTTTGCAAGCCAACCCACACGGTAGGTGAAGCCATGTTCGATAACATTCGCGCGGACTTGCGTGCACACGGTGGCGACTGGGGCGCCCAGGGCTTCTGGGTACTTGTGGTGTACCGCTTTGGCCGTTGGCGTTATGGCGTGCGACCGGCGTTCTTGCGCAAGATCCTGTCGTTTGTCTACAAGGTGCTCTTCAAGTTCGTGCAGATCATTACCGGGGTCGAGTTGCCCTGCGAAGTGGTGATCGGTCGCAACTTCGTCATCGATCATTTCGGCGGCATCGTCATCAGCGGCTATGCTCGATTCGGCGATGACTGCCGGATTCGTAATGGCGTGGTGGTTGGCCTGAAGAATGTCGACGAGCCGATTGCCCCGGTGTTTGGCAACAACGTCGATATTGGCGCGGGCGCCAAAGTGCTGGGCAACATCCGCATTGGCAACAATGTTGCGATAGGCTCCAACGCCGTGGTGCTGATCGATGTGCCGGACAATTCACTGGCGGTCGGCGTGCCTGCGACCATCAAAGCCAGAAAGCACAGCGAAGCGATGGAGTGCACGTGATTTAGTCCATGAGTGGGCGCGGAAAAAAGTGGTTCCGTTCAGCGCTGTCGAGTGAGGCCCCATGGTGAAAGGCATTGGAGTGGTGGTAATCGGCCGTAATGAGGGCCTGCGCCTTGAGCGCTGCCTGGCGTCGTTGGCCGGGCGCGCGGACAAGGTGGTCTACGTCGATTCGGGTTCCACTGACGGTTCGCCCGCACGGGCCGCTGCGCTTGGCGTCGAGGTGCTGGCCTTGGACATGACCCTTCCGTTTACGGCCGCACGCGCCCGCAACGAAGGGTTTGCCTGCCTGCAGAAACACCTGCCCTCGGTCCGCCACGTGCAGTTCGTCGATGGCGACTGCGAGGTGAATGCCGACTGGCTGGCCAAGGCGCAAGTGTTTCTCGATGCGCACCCGCAGGTGGCGGTGGTCTGCGGGCGACGCCGTGAGCGCTTCCCCCAGCACTCGGTCTATAACTTGCTGTGTGATCTGGAGTGGGATACGCCCCTGGGCGAAGCCAAGGCCTGCGGCGGTGACGCACTGATGCGGGTCGACGCGTTCGTGGCCGTGGCTGGCTATCGCCCTGAACTCATTGCTGGCGAGGAACCCGAACTGTGTGTCCGGCTGCGAGCGGCTGGCTGGAAAGTCTGGCGCCTGGGCGCTGAAATGACCTTGCACGATGCCGCCATGACCCGCTTCGGCCAGTGGTGGCGGCGCAGCCTGCGCGCGGGCTATGCCTATGCCGAAGGCGCATCGTTGCACGGGGCGCCACCTGAACGGCATTGGCTGCGCGAATCGCGGCGTGCCTGGTTATGGGGTTTGGGCATCCCGCTGTCTATCGTTCTGGTGAGCATGCTGCTGGGGCCGTGGTGGCTGCTGTTGCTGTTGATCTACCCACTGCAGGCTGCGCGTCTGGCGCGGCGCGGCGGCCGATCGGCGCGTGAGAACTGGTTGCAGGCGGTATTTCTGGTACTGGGCAAATTTCCTGAAATGTTCGGCCAGGTGAAATTCTGGCTGAACAAATTCGCGGCCGGCAAGCCGGTGCTGATCGAGTACAAATGAGATGCCTATGATGCTTGGATCATTAGCCAAAAGTGTGCTCATCCTGCAACCCGGCTTCTCGTTGCGCGCACTGAACAACAAGCGCAAGTTGGCGCTTGCGATGCACCAGCAGTGGCCGGACCTGCGCGGGTTCATTCAACGCATGTCGGCTGCCTTGGGCGAGGAACGCTTTGCCAGGTTGGGGGTGGACTGCATCGGTATGGTGCAGTGGCCCTACATCAGCAAAGTCTGGGATGCCCCTGAGCGGTTCGAGGTGGTGGCCTCGCATTACGAAGTGGTCGCCAGGGACTACCCCGCACTGTTGTTGCTGGGGCGTGACGAAAACCGAGTTGTCTGCGACCTGTCGACGTATTCCAAAGGCTGCACCCTGGTGCTGGATCGTCCCATCTGGTTCAAGCGCGAAGGGGAGTTGGTGCTCAACCTGTTCCAGGGCGACCTGCGCGTGGCCTCTATCGCGTTCACGCTGGCGCGCAGCAAAGGCGAGCTGGAGCTGTTCATCGGTGCGGTGCAGGGCATCCATAAGGGCATCGACAGCGAGACGTCGTTGACTATCTACCGTGACCTGACCAAGGATTTCGAAGGGCTACGCCCAAGAAGCTTCCTGGTCGAGGCAGTCAAGTGCCTTGCCAGAGCGATTGGCGCAGCACGCATCTATGCTGTCAGTGACGCGTGCCGGCACCACCGCCACCCCTATTTTGGCGTCGACAAGGCCGAGGACCTGGCCGCCAACTATGATGTGATATGGCAGGAGAACGGCGCCGAAGCCTCGACGCGCGAAGATTTCTTCACGCTTGGGCTGGCCCCGGCAAAGCGGACCCTGGAAGAGGTTGCGCCAAAGAAGCGTGCCATGTACCGCAGGCGTAATGAGCTGCTGGACGCTGTGTTTGCCCGGATAGAAGCAGCATTGCCTGGGACCACTGGGCACCAAGAGCTGCCGCTGCAGCCAGTGACGAACAGCAAGAAGGGTCAGGGCATCGCGGAGTCGACTTGACCATTGAGTGAACGGACTTCGATTTGGGGGCGTATGCGCATTGCTTATTTCATCAATCAGTATCCAAAGGTCAGTCACAGCTTCATACGGCGGGAAATCCTTGCGTTGGAACGCCAGGGCATCGAGGTTCAGCGCATCGCCCTGCGTGGCTGGGATGCCGAGTTGCAGGACGGCGACGATCTGACCGAACGGGGTAGAACGCAATATGTCCTGCAAGACGGGGTCAGGGGGCTGCTCAAGCCCGTGTTTCACGTACTGCGCGCTCAGCCACGAAGGTTTTTCGCCGCGCTGAGTCTGGCGCTGCGCATGGGTATGCGGGCCGATCGCGCCTGGCCCTATCACTTGGTCTATCTGGCCGAAGCGTGCCGTGTCGTGCAGTGGCTGGAAGCCTTTGCTGCTGAACACGTGCACGCGCATTTCGGCACCAACTCTACCGAAGTGGTGATGCTAGCCAACGCGCTCGGCGGGCCGAGCTATAGCTTCACCGTGCATGGGCCGGAAGAGTTCGATAAACCTCAGTTTCTGCACATGGGAGAAAAGGTCCGCCGCGCCGCGTTCGTCGCGGCGGTCAGTTCGTACGGGCGCAGTCAGTTGTTTCGTTGGGTCGCCCATGAGCATTGGGTAAAGGTCAAGGTGGTGCACTGTGGGTTGGAGCGGGGCTTTCACGAAGGCGCCGCCGTGGCGCCACCGGCTGCGCCGAGGTTGGTTTGCGTGGGACGCTTGTGTGAACAGAAGGGCCAGCTACTGCTACTTGAAGCCGCGCGGATCCTGATGGCCCAGGGCATCGCGTTCGAAATGGTGCTGGCCGGTGACGGTGAAATGCGCGCGCAGATCGACGCGCTGATTGCCCGCCACGGCTTGCAAGCCCAGGTCCGCGTCACCGGCTGGATCAGCAGTGCCCAGGTGCGCGAAGAAATCCTCGCCGCCCGCGCGCTGGTATTACCCAGCTTCGCTGAAGGATTGCCAGTGGTGATCATGGAAGCAATGGCCCTGCGTCGCCCAGTGCTCACTACCTATGTCGCCGGTATTCCCGAACTGGTTCGCCAGGGCGAGAACGGCTGGTTGTTCCCGGCAGGCGCCGTCGAGGAATTGGCGGCGGCGATGGCCGACTGCCTGGCGCAACCTGCCGATGCCCTGCAGCGAATGGGTGATGCCGCTTATGAACGCGTGCTGCAGCGCCACGATATCGACACCGAAGCGGCCAGGCTGGTCGGCTATTTCAAGGCAATTGCATGATGACTTTACTGAGTTGGCTACTGGGCGCATTGGCCTTGCTGGTGCTGTTGCCGGTGCTGGTGTTGTTGATCCAGGTGCTGCTGGCGTGCCTGCCGGCGCGGCCCGCGCCGATGCTCAAAGGCGCAAGACCACGGGTGGCGGTGTTGGTACCCGCGCACAACGAGGCATCGGTGATTGCCTCGGCGCTGGCCACCATCCGGCCGCAGTTGGTGGAGGGGGATAGGCTGCTGGTAGTGGCGGACAACTGCAGCGACGACACCGCTGTATTGGCACGCGCCGCCGGTGCAGAGGTGATCGAGCGGCAAGATGCGCACCTGCGCGGCAAAGGCTATGCGCTGGATTATGGCGTCAGGCATCTGGCCGAAGACCCGCCCCAGGTGGTGCTGATCATCGACGCGGATTGCCAGGTGTCGACAGGTGCGATCGAACGTCTGGCCCACTGCTGTGTCGAGTCTGGGCGGCCTGTACAGTCGCTCTACCTGATGCACGCGCCGGCAGGTGCCGGGCTGAAGGTGCAGGTTGCCGAGTTTGCCTGGCGCGTGAAGAACCTGGTTCGCCCACGCGGTTGGACGAGGGCCGGCCTGCCGTGCCAGTTGATGGGGGCAGGCATGGCGTTCAGTTGGCAGGACGTGACCGCCGCCAATTTGGCGACAGGCCACCTGGTCGAGGACATCAAGCTCGGCCTGGAGCTCTGCCGTGACGGCAAACCGCCGTTGTTCTGCCCGGCCGCGCAGGTCACCAGCCAATTCCCGACCAGCCAGGAGGGCCTGAGCAGCCAGCGTAAACGCTGGGAGCATGGGCATTTGGGCTTGGTGCTGGCAGAGGGGCCGGGCTTGATCGGCCGTGCGCTCAAGCAGGGTAACTGGCCCTTGCTGGCCATGACCATCGACCTGCTGGTACCACCGCTGGCGTTGCTATCGTTGGCCATGATGGTGGTATTCGTCCTGGCCTGGTCGGCGTTTCTGTTACTTGGCGTTCTGACGCCCGCGTTGATTGCCACAGCCAACCTGGCCCTGCTGGGCACCGCCGTGCTCTTGGCCTGGTGGCGTTTTTCGCGCGAGCTGATCCCGTTTTCCGTATTGCTATACGCCCCGTTCTACGCGGCGAAGAAGATTCCCCTGTACCTCGGTTTTCTGCTCAAGCGCCAAGTGGAATGGGTGCGCTCGAAACGGGATGACAACTAATGGACGACTGGGCTTGGCTGAAGCGCTGGAAGACGATCATCGGCAAATTGCGTGTGGTCAGTGACCCTGTTGACGAGCAGAAAGTGCTGCGGGCACTGTGCGCACCACAGGCGGCAACTGTGCTGGGTTTCGTCAATGCCCATGCCATGAACCTGGTGGCCGCCGACGCACAATACTGCCAGGCATTGTCCGCCGCTGACGTATTGCTGCGTGATGGTTCCGGTATCGCGATACTGTACCGCCGCCTGGGGCTGGCACCTGGCCTGAACATGAATGGCACCGACTTCATCCCCGAGCTGTTGGCCGCCTTCAGTGGCAGGCGAGTGGCATTCTGGGGTACCCAGGAGCCGTATCTGAGCCAGGCCGCGCAGCGCAGCGAAGCCCTTTACGGAGTGCAGGTCGTGTCGGTGCACGATGGTTTTGCTGATGTCGACACTTACATCGAGATTGCCCGGCAATTGCAGCCAGAATTGATCGTACTCGGCATGGGCATGCCCAAGCAGGAAACCGTCGCGGCAAGACTGGCCGAGATTGGCAGGCCCTGCCTGATCGTCTGCGGCGGGGCCATTTTGGATTTCATCGGCGGCAAGGTCACCCGCGCGCCGAACTGGTTGCGTCGGCTGGGGGGGGAGTGGGTCTACAGACTGCTCAGGGAACCCAAGCGGTTGTTCGTGCGCTATGTGGTGGGCAACCCACTGTTCATGCTGCGCGCCATGCTGTGCACGAAAGCGACACTTGCGCAGGCTTCGAGCAAGCGGCCGGCAGGGTGAATCGGCCAGAACGGACGGCAGGACGGAATCGCTCCCGCACTGCTGGCCGGGTGCTGCTACAGTGAAAGCTAACGGCGTGGGGTGCCGCAGTCGAATTTTATGATTTTGTATTAAATCTAAGGTTGGTTTTATCGCGTTGGTGTAATGGACATTCGTTTGTCGCGCACTTATAAATGAGGCCTCATAATGGTATTCGAGCCTAGAAGCAGCCGTTCCCTGCTCCAGCGCAGAAGTAGCGTGAGTAACGCCATTCAGGCGGGCCTGGACGGGGTGGCTGTTACCGGTGTTGCGTGGTACCTGATTTATGACCGGTTCGGTTATATTACGTCAGACTATGTAATCATGCTGTTGCTGTTAATCGGTGCACTGGCTGTAATTTACGACCATTATGCAATTTATAGAAGTAACGTCGGGCTTTCCGTGAAAGCTTTCAGGCTATTCAAGGCGTGGTCGGCGACGTTCTGTTTCCTCGTGGTTATTGCCTTTGTGACCAAGCAAAGTGAAACCTACTCGCGCTTGCTGGTCGGGCAGTTATTTGTGATTGGTTATATTGTTCAATTGACGCTGCATATTGTCATGCGTGAATTGCAAAAGCGTTTTACCGCTCGCGCGCGCCTGGACAATGCCTTGATTATTGGCGGGGGCGACCTGGCCAACTTCCTTTATCAGAAAATAAGCAACAACCCTTGGTTCGGCGAACGGGTAATGGGTTGCGTATTGATCGATGAAGTGGAGGGGCCGGATGCGGCAGGGGCGAAACTTCGTTTGCCTGTCCTGGGCCGCATCGGCGACCTTGATGAGATCATCGCCAAACAGGCGATCCGTACGGTGTATATCGTAACGCCGCTCGGTGGCTCGGAACTGATCAACGATGTCTACCTGAGGCTGCTGGACAAATGCATCGCGGTCAATTGGGTGCCGGACATCTTCTCCTTGCGCCTGATCAACCACAGCGTCCGTGAAATTGCCGGTATTCCGGTCCTGACCCTGTCCGAAACACCGCTGACTGGCATGAGCCTATTCCTGAAAAACCTCGAAGACCGCGTGCTGGCCGCGTTCATTTTGCTGTGCGCCTCTCCGGTATTGCTGGTGGTCGCTGCGGTCATCAAGTTCGACAGCCCGGGGCCGGTGTTCTTCCGCCAGGAACGCACGGGTTGGACCGGTGAGTCGTTCCGCATCTGGAAGTTTCGCAGCATGCGTGTGCACCAGCCTGAAAGTGGCGTAGTGCAACAAGCGCAGAAGAACGACCCAAGGCTGACCCGGGTCGGCGCCTTCATCCGTCGTACCAGCCTGGATGAGCTGCCGCAGCTGTTCAATGTGCTGACGGGCGAGATGTCCCTGGTGGGTCCGCGCCCGCACGCGCTGCAGCACGACACGCTGTATTCCCAGGACATCGTCGATTACTTCGCTCGCCACAATATCAAGCCTGGCATGACTGGCCTGGCACAAGTGCGCGGTCACCGCGGTGAAACCAAGGACATCGAACAGATGATTCAGCGGGTGAACTCGGACATCGAGTACATCAACAACTGGTCGCTCTGGCTCGACTTCGTGATCCTGGTGCGGACCCTCAATGCCTTCACCGGCAAGCAGGCGTACTAGCGGATTGCGTTTAACCTGACACTCAGACGACGGTCATAAAAATAATGAAAACCATGTCTTGGCTGGGTGAGGGTGCGTCAAAGGTTGCGAAAGCAGAGTGGCCGACCCTGCTGTTGTGGTCATTTCTGTTGTCGCCATTGATGGTCAGGTTGCTCGCTGACTGCAGATGTTCGAAAACGGACTTGTTGATTTTTTATACCCTTGCCATATCGCTGTTGTGGCTGGTGGCACTACGTTTCGTGTCTGCCAATCAGTTCAAGGTTCATGTGTTTTTGTTGCCGTTTTATTTGGCGGCCAGCATTGATCTGTTTCTGGTGCTCAATTTCGGCTCGCGTTTGACGGCGGCCTATCTTTTTATTGGATTGACCAACTATAAGGAAGCCGGTGACTTCCTGGTGACCTATTGGCATTCGATCGCCATGGTGCTGCTGGTGTTCGTGGCGTGTTACGGTGTTGGCTTGGCCGGTCTTTATGGACGCCGACTCTACAAAAATAAAGCAGTGTTCTGTTTGGCCGTGGCAGCCTTGTTGTTGGGATATGGGGCGTACTTTTACAAGACCGTTAAACTTAATTCGTTTGGTAAAAGCGCGGTGCTGGATCTTGTCGCCAAGGATCAAAGCACGCCGATGGGCTATTTGTCGCAGATAGGTTTGACGCTGGGCTTGTACACGGAATCGAAAACTTACATAAAGCAGCGTTTGGAATCTGAAGTCAAGATAACCGCGATAGCGCAAGATGCCGAACTAGAAACCCTGGTATTCGTGATCGGTGAATCATCGCGTCCGCATAATTGGTCGCTGTTCGGTTACCACAATGCAACGACGCCGAATCTTGACAAGGCGTCGGGCGTGTTCAAGTTCAACAGCATGTGTACGACTGCACCTTATACGTCGGTTGCAGTGCCCTCACTGCTCAGCCTGGAGCCCATCAAAAACTGGGAGCTGATCGCCTCGACCAAGTCCCTGGTGGGTATCTATCGCGCGGCCGGTTACATGACCTACTGGTTGTCCTCGCAGGAGGTCGACAGCTTTGGCGGGATCATTCCGCAAATGGCGGCAGAGGCGGAATATCGTCAGTACTTCGAGCGCAGCTACGATGGCGCACTGATCTCGGAGTACGAAAAAATCATCCAGCAAGGCGGCGCACAGAAGCAGGCGATTTTCATCCATATCAAAGGCAGCCATTTCGAGTATGCCCGCCGCTACCCGCGTGAGTTCGCCAAGTTCAAGCCAGCCACTGACAGCGCGAAGGACCGGATCACCGCCGAGTACGACAACTCCGTGCTGTACACCGACTGGCTGCTGGGGAGGCTCATCGATCAGCTGAAAACCAGTCAACGTAAGTCGCTGTTGGTGTACGCGTCGGATCATGGTGAGAATTTGCTGGACGACAGCCGCAACCTGCTGGGCCATGGTATGGGCAACGAGTATGACCTTTCGGTCGCGGCGTTTATCTGGGGGTCCGATAACTGGTCCAAGCCGCAGTGGCAGAAGCTGCAGAAGCTGAAGGACAGGGAAGGGCAGCGCGCCAGTATTTCTTCGCTGCCGCATACGCTGCTGAATATCACCGGCATTTCGATGCCCGGATATGACAGTACCCAAGACCTGCTGAGCAACGATTTCGTCTCGTCGAAGTGCCCACACCAGCTCGCCACGGGCTACGTGCCGTCGTTCGATTTCGACGTCAAACGGGTTGCGGCGGATTGATCGCGGCCGTGCTGGTTTGCAGGGGGTGCTGGGTAAGGAAGCTCTTCGCTTCTTCCACCAGCCAGTCATGCACCGCCCGTGCCCCCGGTTGGTTCAGCCCGCCCGGTGGGTAATGCACCACATAGCGCTTGTGGTTGGCGATGGGTACGCCGAACGGCACGATCAACGCACCGCGCTCCAGTTCGTCGTTGAGCAAGGTGCGCCGGGCGATCGCCACGCCAACTCCGGCAATCGCCGCCTCGATGGTCAGGTGGTTGCGGTTGAACGTATGCCCTCGCCGTACATCCAGCCCAGATGCGCCGATGCCCTCCAAATAGAACTCCCACTCGGTAAAGTCAGAGCTGCCGCGCCAGGCGGTGATGTCGTGCAGCAGCGGATAGTGCGCCAGGTCCGCGGGGCCGTGCAGTGGCGGTCGGCCGCGCAGCAGTGCAGGGGAGCAGACTGGGAAGATCTGTTCGTCCAGTAAGGGTGTGGAGAGCATGCCCGGGTAGCTGCCATCGTTCAGGTCGATGGCCAGGTCGAAGTCACCTGGGTGAAGTGCGTGGGCGCTGTCTTCGGCCACCAGGCGCAACTCGATATCCGGGTAACGTTGCTGAAACCGTGGCAAGCGGGGCGTCAGCCATTTGGCCAGGAAGGATGGAATCGAGCGCAGGCGCAGGGTGCCGCGGATTTCGCCGGCATCCAGGCGCAACAGCTCGGCTTCGATGCTGCCATAGGCTTCGGCTACCGTCTGCGCCAGGCGCTGGCCTTCGGCGCTCAACTCCACGCCGCGGGCCCGCCGTTGGAACAGGCGATAGCCAAGGCGCTCTTCCAGTTGACGCATCTGCTGGCTGACCGCGCCGGGGGTGATGTGCAGCTCCTCGGCGCAGCGGGTGAACGACAGGTGCCTGGCCGCGCAGGAAAAAACATGCAGCCAGACGAACATCTGGCCATTGAGTTGTCGTCGCATTGTTTAGTACCGCTAAAGCCTTGCTTAGGAAGTTTCGTTGGTCATCAACGCTTGAGCGGCGCAGTATCGCGCCAATCCGCAGTTGCGTTCAATTTCTTCAGATAACCGCGTGTCGGCATTTCAGCCGAGCGTGGTCAGGCATTAGCATGGCTATCAGTGTTTTCGACCTTTTCAAAATTGGCATCGGCCCCTCCAGCTCCCACACGGTAGGCCCGATGCGGGCAGCGGCGACCTTTGCCCAGGCCTTGCGAACCCAGGGTTTGCTTGAGCAGGTAAATCGAGTCGAAGTGCGCTTGTACGGTTCGTTATCGGCCACTGGCGTAGGCCACGCTACCGACCGCGCCTGCTTGCTCGGCCTGATGGGGCAATGGCCGGACCGTATCGACCCGGCCACCATCGAGTCGCGCATCGGCCAGGTGATGCAGGAGCAGTGCCTGATGCTCGATGGCACACAGCCGCTGAACTTCGTCTACAGCCGCGACATGCTGCTGCTGGACGAGAACCTGCCGTATCACCCGAACGCCATGACCCTGGAAGCGTTTGATGGCCAAGGCAGCCTGTTCAGCCAGACCTACTATTCCGTCGGCGGCGGGTTTATTGTCGAGCAAGGCGAAATCGATGCACCCCAACAACAGGCCAATGCTGTCACCCTGCCTTACGAATTCTCCAGTGGCGCCCAGTTGCTGGCGCTGTGCAAGGCTCACCAGCTGAGCGTGGCCCAGTTGATGATGGCCAACGAATGCGCCTGGCGCCCTGAAACCGAAGTGCGTGAAGGTTTGCTGCGCATCTGGGCGGCCATGCGTGAGTGCGTAGTCAACGGTCTGCGCAATGAAGGCATCCTGCCGGGCGGACTGGGCGTCAAGCGCCGCGCGGCGCGCCTGCACCGCAGCTTGCAGGAGCTGGGCAAGCCGAACGTGATCGGCTCGACCTTGAGCGCCATGGAGTGGGTCAACCTGTTCGCCCTGGCGGTCAACGAGGAAAACGCCGCCGGCGGGCGCATGGTGACCGCACCCACCAACGGCGCGGCGGGCATCATCCCTGCGGTGCTGCACTACTACATGAAGTTCAACCCCGAAGCGTGCGACGACGATGTGGTGGCGTTCATGCTGGCGGCCGCCGCTGTCGGCATCCTGTGCAAGAAAAACGCCTCCATCTCCGGCGCAGAAGTGGGTTGTCAGGGCGAGGTGGGTTCCGCTTGCTCGATGGCTGCAGCCGGCCTCGCGCAAGTATTGGGCGCCACGCCTGCGCAGTTGGAAAACGCCGCCGAAATTGCCCTTGAGCACAACCTGGGCCTGACCTGCGATCCGGTGGGAGGGTTGGTTCAGGTGCCGTGCATCGAGCGCAACGCGATTGCAGCAGTGAAGGCGATCAACGCCGTGCAGATGGCGCTGCGGGGGGATGGCGAGCACTTCATTTCGCTGGATCGTGTCATCCGTACCATGCGCGACACCGGTGCGGACATGCATGCCAATTACAAGGAAACCTCGCGCGGCGGCCTGGCAGTAGCGTTCGTCGAGTGCTGATCAGGTGTTGGCCGGCAAGCTGCCTTGCCGGCCAACACTGGGGGTTACGCGCCCTGCAGCTGGCTGATCGCCGCCTTCAAGCGCTGCGCCAATTGCGGCCGGTCCTGGTGGGTGATATCCGGCGCCTTGCGTACCCGGCCGTGCTGATCGATCCAGTGGCCGTTGCTCAGGTAGCGGTAACTGGCCGAACCTGCGTTCCATTCGGCATCCAGCAGGCCGTGCAGGTGGAAGGTCTGCGCAATCTGGCTGAGCGGGCCACTGGGGCTGCCGTCCAGGCTCAGCACGATCGAAGGCGCGCCGGCCGGGGCAAACTGCAGCTCGCTGTAGTCACCCCAGACATTTGCCTGGAACACCTGTGGCGGGTAGGTGGTCTGCGAGGCTCGCGCCTTGCCGGTGACTTTCTTGGTCACGGTGTTCACCAGCAGGTCAAGGGTCAAGGCCGGCGCCCCGAGCAAGCCATTGCTGACATTCAAACGGGTGTGAAACAGTCCGATAGCCATGTTGTCGCTCCTTGCCTGCTCAGGCTTTCTTGGCGGCCTTGGTGGCCGGGCTGGTGGTCGATTCAATCGCCTGGTGCAGGGCCTTGCCGACGGCGCTGCCGGCCAGGCCTTTGAGCTGCGCACCATCACCAGTGGCGATGACTGCCTCCAGCGTCGCGTTGTGCAACTCGGTTTGCAGGTCGACATTGGCCAGCTGCTTGATACGCTGGCCTTCCAGCACCACCGGCACATTGTCCACGTTTACCCAGCGCTGGCCATTGAAGTACTGATAGTTGGCCACGCCACGCTGCCAGTCATGTTCGAGCAGCACCTGCAGCTTGAGCAGCAGCGGTGAATTGGCATGCGCGCCACCGTGGTTGCCTTGGACCGTGAGCAGGATCTTGCCTTCGCTCGGTGGCTGCACGCTCAGGTAGCTGTAGCTGCCCCAGGTGTCCAGCTGCAAGTCCAGTGGCGGGTTGGTGGTTTGGGTAATTTGCGCATGGCCGTTCAGGCTGCGGTCCGGGGTGTACACCAGCAAGTCCAACTGCAGGCGCTGGGCGCCGGGCGCGTTGTTACCGATCTGGTAGGAGACCGGGAACAGACCGGCCGAAGGTGCGAGCAGTGATTCAGACATGATTGCCTCCATTGCATTCGATGAATGACAGACTCATACATGGCTGCGCAGGCGGGCGAAAAAGCGAGGAAAGAGGAAGGTGGGCGCGAATAACCAACGGCCCAGTGCGAGCGGCTGTTGTCAGCCGTCTTGTGCAGCCATCCTTGGTGAACGGTGCCGCCTGCCTGGCAGCCCGCTTGAGTAAAGCAGGGCGGCCAAACCGTGATGGCTTTTTTGCACTATCTCCGACAAGCGGCTAGCTCCCATTTTTGCAGTGCTTCACGTAGTTTCGAGGATTTTTCTATATTTGTATAAATATCAAATGCTTGGGTTTTTAAGGTCAGGTGACTTATCAAGTTATGGGGGCGACTTTCGCCCTCGTCGATTGGCAGATATCATCACCCTAAAGCTTCTCGCAACCGATACCACAACATCCCCAGCGCCAGCAGCGGCGAGCGCAACGCCTTGCCGCCCGGGAAGGTCAGGTGCGGCACGGCACTGAATACATCCAAACCCTGGCTATGCCCGGCTGCGATACCTTCGGCCAGCAGTTTCGCTGTCCAGTGCGTGACGTTCAGGCCGTGCCCGGAATAGCCCTGGGCGTAATACACGTTAGGGTACTGGCTCAGCCGTCCGACCTGGGGGAAGCGGTTGGCGGTGATGCCGATCATGCCGCCCCACTGGTAGTCGATGCGCACGTCGGCCAGTTGCGGAAATACCTTGAGTACCTTGGGCCGCATGTACGCGGCGATATCCTTGGGGTCGCGCCCTGAATAATGGCAGGCGCCGCCAAACAGCAAGCGACGGTCGGCGGTCAGGCGGTAGTAGTCCAGCCCGACCTTCTGGTCGCACATGGCCATGTTCTGCGGGATCAGCGCCTTGGCTACGGCCTCGGACAGTGGTTCGGTGGCGACCACGTAACTGCCGGCTGGCAGCACTTTGCCGCTTAGGCGTGGCTCCAGTTCATCGAGGTGCGCATTGCAGCCGAGCACCAGACTCTGCGCCCTGACCCTGCCGCGTGCGGTGTGCAAGGTCACCGTGGCGCCATGTTCGATACGCAGCACCGGGCTTTGCTCGAAGATGCGCACGCCCAGGCCGTGGGCGGCGCGCGCTTCGCCCTGGACCAGGTCGAGCGGGTGCAGGTGGCCTGACCCCATGTCCACCAGGCCCCCGGCATACTGGTCGCTGGCAACGATTTCGTGCAGGCGATCAGTGCTGACCAGCCGCGTCTCGTGGCGATAGCCGAGCGCGGCCAGCTCCGCTTGTTCGTCCTTGAAAGCGGCAAACTGGGCCGGTGTATTGGCCAGTTCACAGAAGCCCCACCGCAGGTCGCAGGCAATGTCGTACTGCTCGATGCGCTTGGCCACCAGCGCGACTGAATCGATGCCAGCCTGTTTGAGGTAGCGCACCCCGTCCTGGCCGACGTAACGTGCAAAGCCGCTGACGTCATGGCCTATGCCGCGGATCAGCTGGCCACCGTTGCGCCCGCTGGCGCCCCAGCCGATCCGCCGGCCTTCCAGCAGGATTACCGACAGGCCACGCTCGGCCAGTTCCAGCGCGGTGTTGACCCCGGTGAGGCCGCCGCCGACGACGCACACGTCTGCACTCAGTTCGCCATCGAGGCTGGGGTAGGGCGCGGAATCGCGCGCGGTGGCGGCGTAGTACGACGCCGTGTGTTGGGTATCGAAAGGCATGGCGCGTTCTCGGCTCAGCGGTTGGACTTGATCTTGCTCCAGGAGCGGGTCATGACGCGCATGATCTTCGGGCTTGGGGTGCTGGAGATGTACAGCTTGTCCAACACCTCCTGGGGTGGGTAGATCTCGGGGTTTTCGACCAGCGACGCGTCCATGTAAGCCTTGGCGTCGGGGTTGGCGTTGGCGTAGCCGACCGTGGCACTGACCTTGGCGATCACCTGGGGTTCGAGCAGATAGTTGATGAATGCCAGGGCTTGTTCGGGGTTGTTGGCGTCTTTCGGAATAGCCAGCAAATCGAACCACAGGTTGCTGCCTTCCTTGGGGATGCTGTAAGCGATCTTCACGCCGTTTTTCGCTTCTACCGCACGGTTGGCGGCTTGGAACACGTCGCCCGAATAGCCGAAGGCCACGCAGATATCGCCGTTGGCCAGGTCTGAAACGTATTTGGAGGAATGGAAGTAGGTGATGTAAGGGCGCAACTCCAGCAGCCGCGCTTCGGCCTTGGCATAGTCACCAGGCTTTTCGCTGCGAGGGTCCATGCCCAGGTAATTGAGCATGGCCGGGAACAGCTCGTCAGGCGAGTCCATGAAGGCGACCCCGCATTGCTTGAGCTTTTTCAGGTTCTCTGGCTCGAACAGCACCGCCCAGGAATCGATGCGCTCGATGCCCAGCGCCGCCTTGACCTTCTCGACGTTGTAACCGATGCCGTTGGTGCCCCACAGGTACGGCACCGCATACTGGTTGCCGGGGTCGTTCTGTTCGAGCTGCTTGAGCAGTTTGGGGTCCAGGTGCTTCCAGTTCGGCAGCTTGCTGCGGTCCAGTGGCAGGAAGGCGCCGGCCTGGGCCTGGCGAGCGAGGAAATGGTTCGATGGCACGACCACGTCATAGCCGGTACGGCCGGCGAGCAGCTTGCCTTCCAGGGTTTCGTTGGAGTCGAACACGTCATACACGACCTTGATCCCGCTGCCGGCCTGGAAGTCGGCCAGCGTCGTGTCACCGATATAGTCGGTCCAGTTGTACACGCTGACGGTAGGCTGGGCCTGGGCGGCCGCACCGAACAGCAGGGTGAATGCTGCGGGAATCAGGGCTTGCATATGACGCATGTCGACACCTCTTTGGTCTTGTTCTTCGAATTCGGTGTAGGAGGGGGCGCAAACGCGCCCCAGGCGATCAGACGCTGAGCAGCAGGAATTCACGCTCCCAGGAACTGATCACACGCTTGAAGTTTTCATGTTCGGCACGCTTGACCGCTACGTAGCCCTGGACGAACTGTTTGCCCAGGTATTGCTGCACGGTCTCGCAGTCTTCCATGTGCTGCAGGGCGTCCTCGATGGTGATCGGCAGGCGCAGGTTGCGCCGTTCGTAGGCGCGGCCCTGTACCGGCGCACTCGGGTCAATCCTCTCGACCATGCCCAGGTAACCGCACAGCAGGCTCGCGGCGATCGCCAGGTAAGGGTTGGCGTCGGCGCCCGGCAGGCGGTTTTCCACGCGCATCGCCTCGGGGCTTGAGGTCGGCACGCGCAAACCAGCGGTGCGGTTTTCCTCACCCCACTCGACGTTGACCGGCGCCGAGGTGTCCGGCAGGAAGCGGCGGAACGAGTTGACGTTGGGCGCGAACATCGGCAGCAGCTTGGGGATGTACTTCTGCAGGCCGCCGATATGGTGCAGGAACAGCTCGCTCATGCTGCCATCGTCATTGGCGAACACCGGCTTGCCGGTGGCGATGTCGACCACGCTCTGGTGCAGGTGCATGGCGCTGCCCGGCTCATCGGTGATCGGCTTGGCCATGAAGGTGGCGGTGACGTTGTGCTTGAGCGCTGCCTCACGCATGGTGCGCTTGAACACGGTGATCTGGTCGGCCAGGTCCAGCGCGTCGCCATGGCGGAAGTTGATCTCCATCTGCGCCGGGCCGTCTTCGTGGATCAGCGTGTCGAGGTCCAGCCCCTGCAGTTCGCACCAGTCGTAAACGTCTTCGAACAGCGGGTCGAATTCGTTGGCGGCGTCGATCGAGAACGACTGACGCCCGCTTTCAGCGCGGCCCGAGCGGCCCAGCGGTACCTGCAGTGGCAAGTCCGGGTCTTCGCAGCGCTGGGTCAGGTAAAACTCCATCTCCGGTGCGACGATCGGCTGCCAGCCCTTATCCGCGTACAGTTTGAGAACCTTCTTCAGTACGTTGCGCGGCGACAGTTCGATCGGGTTGCCCTGTTTGTCGAAGGTGTCGTGGATGACGATCGCAGTGGGTTCGATGGCCCAGGGGATCTGGTACACCGCCGTGGGGTCGGGGCGGCAGACCATGTCGATGTCGGCGGCATCGAGCAGGCTGTAGTAGATATCGTCGTCGACGTAGTCGCCGGTAACGGTCTGCAGCAGCACGCTTTCTGGCAGGCGCATGCCACGCTCGTGGAGGAACTTGGCGGTCGGCGCAATTTTGCCGCGGGCGATGCCGGTCAGGTCGCTGATCACGCATTCGACTTCGGTGATCCGGTGTTCTTTCAGCCAGGTGGAGAGCTGATCGAAGGGGGCGTTCATACAGACCTCTTGGTTGGGTTTTATGTGCGCGGCGGGTGCCGGTGGCTTCCCAGGCGCCGCGCTGGGGACTATCTTGGTCGCAGCCCCCCGGGGCGATCTATCCATTTTCTTCGGCAATGAATGCACCAAAAGAGTGCAACTAGGACAAAGCGTGACAACGCCCAACGCCTTGCAGGTTCAGGCTTTCCACACCAACGATGTCACCGAACAGGTGCGTGCCACCCCTGGTTGGCAGCAGCAGTATCGGCAGATGTCGCCAGGACATTTCAGCGGCGAGCTGCGTTGTCTGGGGCTGGATGGGGTGGAGGTGTATGAAGAGCGCCTGAACACCCGGGTCGAGCAATTCTTCCGCGCCCCGAGTGGTTCGCTGGCTTTCTGCTTCGACCGTAGCGAGAACAGCCTGTACCTGCTCAACGAGCAGAGCCGGAATATCTGGATCACACCGGAGAATTACCAGGAAGTCGCGGTGGTGTTTGACCACGCGTTCCTGGCGCGCCATGGGCTTGACCCGCAGCGCCTCGAAGGCTTGTTCATGGTGCCGCTGGGCAGCGGGCAGAATGCGCTGTTCGGCAGTTGGCTCAGTGCTACTCTGACCCGGCTTGGCCAGGCCGACTGCCCGCTGGAAGGGCAGGCGCTGGCCGAGCAGTTGCTCGAGGACTGCTTGTTCATCCTGGATAACGCCTGCCAGCGCCTCCAAGGTGGTGCGCTGGGGCGTCGCGGGGAGGAGCGGGCGATCATGCAGCGGGTCAGTGAGTGGGCTGCGGATTGTCCGGAAGATACCCTGAATTTGATGGAATTGGCCGGAGTTGCCGGCGTTTCGTTGCGCCAACTGCAGCAGGCATTCAAAGCCTTTACCGGCATGCCGCCCGCGCAATGGTTGCGATTGCGCCGCCTCAACGGAGCCCGGCGTGACCTACTTCGCGGCGGTGAGATGACCGTAGCTGAAGTCGCCATGCGTTGGTCGTTCTGGCATTTGGGAAGATTTTCAGAGAGTTACAGGCAATTATTCAAGGAGTTTCCGAGCGAGACGCTGCGGCGCAGACGGGCCTGAAACCTGCTATCGTGCCAGGCAGTTTCCACCCGAGGTTCCGATGTTCTACCTGCCTTTGCCCAGCGACCAGGCCGACCGTCTGGCCAGCGAACCCACTGACTTTTTTCACACCGCCAGCCTGGCCGAGGCTGCTGCGGTGTTGTTCGTGCAGAACCTGCCTCGGCAACCTGGCAACGTCTCTGCCGATGCGCAGGAGCGGCGTTTTGCGGAAATCGTGCGCATTGCCAACGAAGTGGAAGGGGCTGCCCCAGGGCGTTTCCAAGGCCAGGTGGCACAGCATTTCGACCGTGAGGCGTTCGCCATGGGGCTCGGACTGCTGGGTGAAAATGGCGTAGCGTTGGTCTCGCCAGAGGTCGAATACACGGCAGATGAGTTCCAGGATGCCGAGGGGCAATGGAATTTCCAGTTCGCCGACAGCTACCGCCAGCGCGTAACGCCATTGCACCCGGTGTACCTGCCGTCACTGGCCAGCGATCTGCTGCTCAGTGACCAGCAGAACCGCCTGTTGCGCGAGTTTCTCTCGGGTGTCGACGAATCGGTGGCGGTGCAGGGCTTCGCCGGTACCGGCAAGACCTTCCTGATCCACCAGTTCGCACGTCTGCTCGACCCGCAACGTACTTTGCTGCTGGCCCTTACCGAAGGCCAGCTGCGCGCATTGCAGGCACGGGTCAAGGATGCCGCGGCCTACACGGCGATGACTTTCGGCCAGTTGGCCGACGAGATCCTCAACCGCGACCTCACCAGCAACGGCTGGCGCCTGCGTGACCCTTACCGCACCAAGCTGTCGTGGCGCCCGCAGGAAGCACAGGTGGTGAAATGGCTCGCCATTCCCGACATCGGCCCGCTGGCCGCGCGCGATGTGGTGGCCCTGTGCATCAAGGCCGTGCGCAGCTTCTGCCGCAGCGGTGACAGCCAATTGCAGCTGCACCACCTGCCCTGGGCCGGCCCCGGTACCTCGCCGCTGGACCAGGAAGTACTGTTGGAGAAGGCCCGCCTGTATTGGCAGGAGCTGATCCGCCCTTCATCGCGTGAGGTGCAGCTGCCCGTGCGCGATTACCACCGGGTAAAGCTGCTGTCGCTGACGGCCGAACTGATCGACAGCCGTTACACCCACGTGATCGTTGACGAGGCCCATGAGCTGTCGGCGCCGATGCTCAGCGTGCTAGACCGCAGCCCGCAGTCGGTCATCGCCCTGGGTGACGAACTGCAGAACCTCAATGGCCTGAGCCCACACCATGGCGGTTTCATCCGCCAGCGCTACATCGACCATTCGCTGCGTGCCGGTCCGGCCATGGATAACGTGCTGAACCCCCTGATCCAGGCGCACCCGGCGGCTATTCAAGCCGCCTTCAGCGGCAGTGCCGAGCATTACACGCGGGTCAGCTTCTTCGACACCGTGACGGTGCCTGCACAGCCTACCGCGTTGATCGTCGATGACGAGTGGGGGCTGTTCGGCTGGTTCCAGCGCCTGACCCACCAGGGCGTGCCGTTCGTGCTGCTGAAAAGCGCGCGCAAGGACTTCGAGCTGTTCGTCGAGGATTGCATCGAGTTGTACCGCCACGGTACCCGACCACGCCACCCGATGCTGTTCCGTTACCCCAGCTGGCAGGCACTGGAGCAAGACAAGGGCGACGACAAGGCCTTCGTCGCCGTGGCCAACATGCTGCGCAAGGGCTACACCCCGGAGCACTTCGCCAAGGCCAAGAGCCGTTACCGCTGGGACAAGGCGCCCAAGCTGTTCCTGGGCCGCGTACGGGATGTGAAGAACATGGAGTTCGCCCGGGTGATGGTCTCGCCGGAGCTGATGGTCGCACCGGTAACGGCGGGCAATCGCAATGAGCGGGCGCGGATGCTGGCAGGGTTGTACACCGCGTGTTCGCGGGCGCGGCATGAGTTGATCGTGCCCGGGGGGATGCTGGACTGGGTCAAGGACCAGGTACGCGATTGAGATTCTAGTGCTAAATATCTGATTTAGCGGGTAATTTGTGGGAGCGGCTTTAGCCGCGAACACCGGCGGAGCCGATGCCATTCAGCGCGTCGCATTCTTCGCGGCTAAAGCCGCTCCCACAGGAATACTCTGCGCTCGCGGAAGGGCCGCAAAGCGGCCCCAACGACATGATCAGTTACGATCCAGCCAAACCGTCTGCGCATTGGTGAACTCGCGCACCCCAAAGTGCGACAGCTCGCGCCCGAAACCACTCTTCTTCACCCCACCGAAGGCCACGCGGGGGTCGGATGCGCAGTAACCGTTGATGAACACGCCACCGGTATCCAGCGCTGCGGTCATGCGCTCGGCCAGGGCGTAGTCTGCGGTGTAGATGGTCGACGCCAGGCCGAATTCGCTGTCGTTGGCCAACTCCACGGCATGCTCGGCATCGCGGGCGGTGATGATCGCCGCCACCGGGCCGAACAGTTCCTGCTTGAAGGCGGTCATTTCCGGCGTGACGTTGGCGAACACGGTCGGTGCATAGAAGTTGCCCACGCCCTCGATCTTGTTGCCGCCCAGTAGCAGCGTGGCACCTTCGGCCAAGGTCGCCTGGACCTGGCCATCGAGCTCGTCACGCAGGTCATAGCGGGCCATCGGGCCGATGTAGGTGTCATCTTCCAGCGGGTTGCCGATTTTCAACTGGCGCGTCGCTTCGACGAACTTGCTGGTGAATGCTTCGGCGATGCTTTCTTCGACGATCAAGCGCTTGGCGGCGGCGCAGACTTGCCCGGTGTTCTGGTAGCGACCAATCACGGCAGCCTTGACCGCCGCATCCAGGTCGGCGTCGGCCAGCACGATGAACGGGTCTGAGCCGCCGAGTTCGAGTACGCACTTCTTCAGTGCGGCGCCGGCCTGGGCACCGATGGCCATGCCGGCGCGTACGCTGCCGGTGAGGGTCACGGCGGCGATGCGTGGATCGTTGATGGCGCGGGTGACGCCCTCCGGGGTGACGTTGAGCACCTCGAACACGCCTTCAGGCAGCCCGGCGTCCTTGAACAGTTCGCCCAGCAGGTAGGCGCTGCCCATTACGTTTGGCGCGTGCTTGAGCACATAGGTGTTACCGGCCAGGATCGCCGGCACGGCGCCCCGCAGCACTTGCCAGATCGGGAAGTTCCACGGCATCACCGCCAGAATCGGGCCCAGCGGGCGGTATTCGATGCGTGCTTTTTCAACCTGGGTCGGTTCAGCGGCGAGCATTGCCGGGCCGTGCTCGGCATACCACTGGCACAGGCCGACGCACTTGCTCACTTCGCCACGGGCCTGGCTGATCGGCTTGCCGATTTCCCGGCTGATCATCTGCGCGAAGGCTTCGGCTTTGGCCTGCAGGCTGTTGGCCAGGGCCAGCAGGAATTCGCTGCGCTGACCCAGCGACACCTGGCGCCACTGACGGTAGCCAGCCTTGGCGCGTTGCAGCGCCGCTTCCAGTGCGGCGTCGGTGTCGAACGGGTAGCTGCCGATCTGCTCGCCACTGTGTGGATCGAGGGAGATGGCGTGGGTCAGGCTGCTGATCTGGCTCATGGCTGGACACTCGTTGTTGTTAATCAGTGAGGCCAGACTAGTGGGCTAGGGCTTTAATGAAAACTGAATAATAATGAGCGAAACATTCACGTTTGGAGAATGACTGTGGACCTGGTGCAACTGGAGATCTTCAAAGCCGTGGCCGAACAGGGCAGCATCAGCGCCGCCGCCCAGCATATTCATCGGGTGCCGTCGAACCTGACCACACGCATCAAGCAACTGGAGGAAGACCTCGGCGTCGAGCTGTTCATCCGCGAGAAAAGCCGCCTGCGCCTGTCGCCCGCTGGCTGGAACTTCCTCGAATACACCCGGCGCATACTCGACCTGGTGCATGAGGCGCGGCTGACGGTGGCCGGCGAAGACCCGCAAGGCACCTTCGCCCTGGGTTCACTGGAGAGCACGGCGGCAGTGCGCATCCCGGCCTTGCTGGCGGCCTACAACCAGCGTTACCCCAAGGTCGATCTCGACCTGTCCACCGGCCCGTCCGGGACCATGCTCGAAGGGGTGTTGTCCGGGCGCCTGGTGGCGGCGTTCGTCGATGGTCCGCTGTTGCACCCCACGCTCGAAGGCATGCCGGTATTCGAAGAAGAGATGGTGATCATCTCGCCGCTCAACCACGCCCCGGTGACCCGCGCCCAGGACGTCAATGGCGCGAGCATCTACGCGTTCCGCGCCAATTGCTCATACCGCCACCATTTCGAGAACTGGTTCGTCCAGGACCAGGCGGTGCCTGGCAAGATCCACGAGATGGAGTCGTACCACGGCATGCTCGCCTGCGTCAGCGCCGGTGCCGGTCTGGCCATGTTGCCGCGCAGTATGCTCGACAACATGCCAGGTTGCAGCACGGTCAGCGCCTGGCCAATGTCGGAGGATTTTCGTTACCTCAAGACTTGGCTGGTATGGCGCCGCGGGACGGTGTCGCGCAGCCTGAGCATGTTCGTGAAATTGCTAGAGGAGCGGCGCACGGGCTGACCACGCATCAGCGCGAACGTCAGCGGCGGCAGGGCATCAGATAATAGGTAAGCCATCCCCACAAGGAGGGGCAAATCATGCGCAATCATCACTATGCCTTGGGCGCGACGCTGATGCTCGCGCTGGTGTTTCCCTGGACGCTCGCCGCCGCCGCGGACCTGAATGCCCCCATCGACATGCAGGCCGTGCAGCTGCAACCTCAAGAGCAGAACGGCATTCGTTACCTGCAGGGCGGTATCGGCCAGGATGAAGCCAATGCTCTGCGCAAGACCACAGGCTATGACCTGCACGTCGAACTTTCGACCGGGCCGGAAGGCAAATTCCAGAGCGGTGCCTCGGTGGATATTCAGAATGCACAGGGCGAGCCGGTGCTCAGCGTGCAGGATGTCGGGCCCTTGCTCTATGTTCAGCTACCGCCAGGCCAGTACACGGTCATCGGTCAGGCTGAGGGCAGTACGGTTCGGCAGCAGACGACGGTGAATGGCACAGCGCCAGTCACGGTGAATCTCAACTGGCGTTGATTGACTGCTACAGGGCGGAGTACATCCGTACTCCGCAGGTGCTTAGCCATGAATCTGGAAACTCAGCTGCAAGCTTTAGACGATCAAGGGTATGTGATGCTCCCGAACGTACTCGAACCGTTGCGCATCGCTTTGCTGCGCTGCGCGATCGATGATCTGAAGCCGATTCATTGGGATTACCAGGGGCTGCTGGAACACTACAAATGTGTCTTCAATCGCAATCCGCTGTGGCTGCCATTTCTAGATCTTCCACCTCTCGTCGCCCTGGCCGAGGCGGCCCTTGGCGATGATTGCCATGTGATCGGCCAGACCGCCTGGCGCAGCCATCCGGGCTACCCAGGGATGGATATGCATCTGGATCACCTGCCCATGGCGTTACCGGACTGGGTTCACGAACGCAGCGATTTCAGTCTACCCATCCAGATCCTCACGGCGCAGCTGTACCTCAGTGACATCGATCAAAGCATTGGGCCAACCTGGATTGTGCCCGGCAGCCACCGAGCGGCAAGGGCGCCAGAGGCTGGAGAAACGCAGTGGCGGGGGCGCGCAGAGGAGCCGATTCTCTGCCTGGCTGGTGATGTGCTGATATTTCGCAGTGATATCTGGCACCGCGGAGGGCCCAACTGTAGCGCTGCCCGCCAACGCGACATGTTGCAGGTGCACTATGGACGGCGAATGGTGGCGCAAAAATTTACGCCCTACTTGAGATGGCAGTTCAATCCACACGTGCTTGAGGCGGCCACGCCCAGGCAGCGGCGCCTGCTTGGCGAGCATGCAGAGGCGGAATACGACTGAGATTTTCGTTGCGGCCGTGCACGGACTAATTAGCCATTAGTGGCAATTAACTTTCATCTTTCTGTTTATCTGGACAATAATCAGAAAAGTATTACCTCGTGTGACCGATTGGATGCATCGGCCACCGTAAAAATCGAGAGGCGAAAAGCCTCCGCTTGCCCGTGTTGACCATCAGGAGAAGTCATCGATGAAAACCCGTCTCGCCACTGTATTGGCGGCTGCCGCATTGGCTGTTGCCGGGGCCAACCTGGCCCAGGCCGCGCAGATTTCGGGCGCCGTGGGCGCTACTGGTCAAGGGGATATGACCTACCGTATCGGCCTGTCCTTCGACTGGGACAAGAAATGGCTGGAAAGCAGCACCGGTTACGTGAGTGGCTATTGGGATGCAGCCTACACCTACTGGGAAGGGGGTGACGCCAGCGGCGCACATTCGCTGTCGTTCAGCCCAGTATTCACTTACGAGTTCAGCGGCTTCACCTACACCCCCTACATTGAGGCCGGTATCGGCCTGGCGGCGTTCTCCAAGACTGACGTCGGCGATCAGCGCATGGGCTCCGCTTTCAACTTCGAGGACCGCATCGGCTTTGGCCTGAAGCTACCAGGTGAGCAAAAAGTCGGCATTCGCGCCATGCACTACTCGAACGCCGGCATCAAGCAACCGAACGACGGCATCGAGTCGTACTCGCTGTTCTACAGCAAGGGCTTCTGAAGTCATGGGGCCGCTGGGCGGCCCCGTCGCTTAGAACGTGTAAGAAACCCCGGCCTGCACTGTGCGCGGTGCGCCCGGGTAGACGTAGGTATTGAACGCGCCCTCGTCATAGCCCTTGTTGAACACGTTCTTCAGATCCAGGTTCAGCCGCACATGCTCGTTGACCTTGTAGAAGCTGAGCAGGTCGACGACGCTGTAGCGCGCCATGGTGAAGGTGGTCGTTGCGGTCTGACCGGCACGGTCATCGATGTACTTCACCCCAAGTCCCAGGCCCAGCCCCTTGGCCATGCCATCCTGGAACTCGTAGGTGTTCAGCAGGCTGAAGCTGTTGCGAGGAATGTTCGCCAGGCGGGTGCCGGAGGGCACGGTGTTGTCCTTGGTGACCTCGGCGTCGACATAGGCATAGCCACCGATCACTCGCCATTCGGGGGTCAGGTTGCCGGCAATGTTGATGTCCAGGCCACGGCTACGTACTTCACCGGCCGCGATGCTGTAGGTGCCGCTCGGATCGTTAGGATCGCGGGTCAGCACGTTCTCCTTGACGATGTGGTAAATCGCGGCATCGATACTCAGTTGACGATCCAGTGCTTCCCATTTCACCCCCAACTCGTATGACTTGCCTTTCTCCGGGTCGAAACCGGTGCCTTGAAGGCTGGCGCCACTGTTGGGCTTGAACGAGCGTGCGGTGTTGGCATACACGGCCAGTGTATCGGTGAGCTCGTAGAGCAGGCCGAAGCGTGGCGTCACGCCGTTTTCGCCTTTGCTGAAATCGCCGGCATTGTTCAGCTTGTTGTCGTAGTCATGCTCGTAACGCTCGAAGCGCACACCTGCGAGGGCTTTCAAGCGGTCGGTGACGGCTACCTGATCCTGCACGAAGGCTGCCCAGGTCTTGAGGTTTTCCTGGTCATGGGTGGTGGTGCGGGTCAGGGCAGGGCGAGGCTGGCCCAGAACCGGGTCGAAGATATCGATCGGGTAGGCACCGCTGCCGGCGGCTGAGCGCTGGATAATTGAGTTGTAGTCGTAGTCCTCGTACTCGATGCCGGTTAGCAACGTGTGAGAGAAGCCGCCTGTGTCGAAATGGCCGGTAAGGTTCAGCTGATAGTCGCGGTCAGTCCACTCCAGCTTGCGGTAGTTGAAGTTGCGCCCCAGGGTTCGGCCGTCCGCTTGCAGGCCATTGGCTTCGACGGCATTACCCTTGAGCGAACCGTCCAGCCACTGCATGCCCCCGGCGAGGGTCCAGTCGTCGTTGAGCGCATGCTCGAAGCGCAACTGCGCCATGTCGTTGTCGTTGTGCAACAGGTTGTCGCTGCCTTTTTCCCAGATGTTGGTGTCGCGCGAGGCTGTGCCGCGCTGGCCGGGCAGGCGGGTCAGGCCGCGGTCGAGCGGGTGATTGTTGCGCATGAAGTCGCCTTCGAAGACGACCTTGGTCGCGCCGTTGACCTGCCAGCTGAGCACGGGCGCAACGTCGTAACGTTCACTTTCGACGTCGTCGCGGAAGCTGTCGCCGCCTTCACCCAGCACGTTCAGACGGTAGGCGAGCGAGCCGTCCTGGTTGAGCGGACCGGTGGCATCCAAGGTAGCCCGGTGCATGCCCTGGTCGTCGAGCTGGCTGCCGAGGGTCACTTTGGGCTCACTCAGCGGCTGCTTGCTAACCACGTTGAAGGTTCCGCCGGGGTCGCCACGGCCATACAGGCTGGTGGCCGGGCCGCGAATGACTTCCAGGCGCTCGACGCTGTTGGCATCCGGTGCATTGGGGTAGCCACGGTTGATCGGGAAGCCGTTGCGGTAGAACTCACCGGTGGTGAAACCACGCACGGTGAAGGTGGTCAGGCCCTGGCCCCCGAAGTTGTTGGCGCGCCCAACGCCGCCAGCGTAGTCCAGGCCATCCTGCAGGCGCGTGGCGCCGATGTCTTCGAGCACGTCCTTGGGCACCACGCTGATCGACTGCGGCGTCTCGTGAAGGGCGGTGTCGGTGCGCGTGGCACTGGCCGAGCGGTTGGCCTTATAGCCGTCGACCGGGCCATCGGCGCGTTCGCTGTCGGCACTGCTGGTGATACTCAAGGCCTGGAGTTCGATCTGGGCAGGGTCACTGAGCGTTTCGGGCTCGGCGAAGGCCAGCGGGGAGACAGCATGAAGCACACAAAGCGAAACGAATGTGCGACGCATCGACGGTACGATCCTGAGGTAGGCACTAGGGAAGGGTGGTAAGCGTCGCGAAAGTACTACGAATCATTATCAAATGCATTCTTTTTGAATAGCACTGGTGTGCCAGATACCATATGGTTCTCTGCGTTTGCCGAGTCCTCGGCAAGGCCAATCCCGCTGGGACCCTACTGCGTGAGCCATGTTGGTATACCAGCGGGAAAATCTGACTTTGAACTCAACCCAGTCTTTTGATCGCCAGCACATTGCACAGCGGATGCTCCACGACATGCGCCGTGGTCCCACCGAGGAAAGTCTGCATGGCGTCATGCCGGTGGCTGCCCATCACGATCACATCCACCCGGCTGTGGCTGACGAACTGGGCAATCGCCCGAATGGCGGCGCCTTCAAGGAAGTGTCGGCGCTCCAGGGGGATTTGATGATGGTCGCCCAGGCGATTGAACGCAGCCCGCTGCGCAGTGCGCACGCTGCCTTCGAAACCGGGCATGGTCACCGTGCCGGCGCCGAAGTCGGCGATGTGAGTCTTCGCCGCATCGCACACATGCATCAGGTGCAGCTCGGCGTTGCATTGCAGGGCCAGGGCGTGGGCGCAATGAATCACCTGCTCGTCGAGGTGTTCGCCAGCACCTAGGCTGTTGAGGTCTACCGCCGCAGCGATCTGCCGTGGCAGGGGCAGGCGAATGTCGCTGACCAAGTGCACGGCCACCGGGCTGTCCTTGAGCAGTTGCCAGTCCAGCGGCGTGACTAGCAGGCGCTTGAGCACCGGCTCATGCTGCACGTCCTTGACCAGCAGGTCGCAGCCCTGTTGCTCGATGCGTTCGATCACGCTGCCCAGCGGGTCGCGCGTCAGCAGCAGTTCGGTGGACACATCCAGGCCGGCAGTGCGCAACTGCTCGGCGGCGTCGGCCAGCCATTGACGGTTGTCGGCCAGTAGCCGCTCCCGTTCGCGGCCGTCGCTCATCAGGCCGAACGTGTCGACGTCGTCGACGAATACATTGATATCCAGCAGTGCGCCGCTGGATTCAGCCAATGCCGCCGCGCGCTGCAGCGCCGGCGTGAAACGCATCTGCGGGCCGAGCATGACGAACAAACGCTTGAACTGGCTCATCGCACACCTCCACGTGTGGGCAGCCCCCCGGTTCATGCCTGTTGATCTTGTCCGTTCAGTCTAGACCCGTAACGGCGGGCGCTGCGATCCATCAGAGTGGTGTGCTGGATATCTCAGCTTCCTGCCACCCCCCACCCAACGCCGCATAGAGGTTCACCTCTGCCACCAACTGCGCCAGTCGGTCACCGATCAACCCCTGCTGCGCACTGAACAGCGAGCGCTGCGCATCGAGGAACGTCAGGCTGCTGTCCACGCCAATGCGGTAGCGGTGCTCGGCCAGGTTGTAGTAACGCTGGTTCGACGCCACCAGATCGCGCTGGGCCTGCAGCTGCCGTTGATAGGTAGCGCGCGCCGCCAGACCGTCGGCAACTTCCTGGAACGCGCTCTGGATGGCTTTTTCGTATTGGGCCACCTGAATGTCCTTCTGCAACTGCGCATAGTCCAGGCTGGCACGCAGACTGCCGGCAGTGAAGATCGGCAGGCTGATCTGGGGTTGGAACAGCCAGGTGCCGGTACCTGCATCGAACAGGCCATCGAGCTGCGGGCTGGTGCTGCCGGCGTTGGCGGTCAGGCTGATGCTGGGGAAGAATGCCGCTCGCGCAGCGCCAATGTTGGCATTGGCCGCCTGCAGCTGGTATTCGGCCTGAAGAATATCCGGTCGGCGGCGCAGCAGATCGGAGGGCAGGCCGGCGGGGAGACCGGCGATCTGTTCATCGGCCAGGGGCAGGGCGGCCAGGCCCTCGTCAATCGGTTCGCCCACCAGCAAGGTCAGCTGATTGAGATCCTCGGCCACCTGGCGTTTGTAGCGCGCCACGGCGGCGCGGGTGCTGTCGACACTGGTGCGTGCCTGAATCTGGTCCAGCGCAGACACGGTGCCGGCGCGGCGCTGGTTGACGGTCAGGCGCAGGCTGCGTTCGTCGGCGGCCAGGGTGTCCAGCGACAGCGCCAGCAACTCCTGGTCGGCGCGCCAGGTCAGGTAAACGCTGGCCACGCTCGCAACCAGGCTCAACTGGGTACTGCGTTGGGCCTGTTCGCTGGCCAGGTAGGTGAGCAGCGCCTGGTCGCTGAGGCTGCGCAGTCGGCCGAACAGGTCCAGCTCGTAGGCGCTGACGCCCAGGGTTGCGGCATAGGTCGAAGAGATCACGCCCTGTTCGGTACCGGTCATGCTGCGCGGCAGGTACTGACGCTGGCCCTGTGCGTCGGCGCTGACCTTGGGCAGCAGCTCTGCGCGTTGGATACGGTACTGGGCTCGGTAGGCCTCGACGTTCAGCATCGCCGTGCGCAGGTCACGGTTGTTGGCCAGGGAGGCGTCGATCAACTGCCGCAGCACAGGGTCCTGAAATACCTGTCGCCAGTCCTGCGCCGGCCTGCGCGCTTGCAAGTCGCCCTGGTAGGCCGGCCCTTGCGGGAACTGCTCGGTGACGGGGAGCGCCGGGCGTTGATAGTCGGGTATCAGGGAACAGCCGCACAGCAGTGCGGCGCAGAGGGTAAGGGCATGACGGGGCATTACCGGTACTCGCACGGTCAGGCGCCTGCCATCCATTTCGCCAGGCCGTGGCGGCCACTGACTCTCAGCTTGGCGGTGGCGCGCTTGAGGTAAGTTTCGATCGAGCTGTTCTTGACGTTCAATCGTTGCGCCATCTCCGGCACGGTGCCACCTGTCAGCAGGCCCAGGCAGACTTCCTGTTCGCGGCTCGAGAGTTTTACCGCCTCTTGGGCGAGACGTTCAGTGAAGGAATGTCGCAGCGAACCATTGTCCAGGTCCGAAACAGGCGAGCCGCTGCGCTGGACACTCTGACCCAGCCGTTGCCCATGGTGTTCGACCAGCGGCAGCAAGGTGTCGGAAAGGGTCTTGAGCTGCGACAGTTCAGCCAGGGTGAAGGCCCGTTGGGTGGGCAGGCGATGGAAGCAGATGACCCAGCGGCGGTCGCCACTGCGGGAAACCAGGTGGCATTGGTGGGCACTGTGGTGGGCGTTTGCTGGCGCCTTGAACTCGATCAACAGGGGGTCTTTCATCTGGATGATGCTTTGCAGCAACGGATGGCGCAGGGCGTCTGCACTTGGCGGCGGCTCGGCGCCAGCGCTGCCCAGCAGCTTGATGCGGCTGATACTGGTCTGGCGCGGGTCGAGGGTCCATTCGCTGAGTTCGAGCCTGTGGACTGGCACCTGGGCATCGACCAGGTGAAACATCTGCTCGGCGAAGCCATTGGCGCCGCTGCTGGCGATCAGTTCACCCAGTTGCAGATACAGCTGAGGGTCAGGGCGGTGTTCGAGGCTGGCGGTCAGCTTCATAGTCCTTTCGTCCTTGATTCAAAACGTTACGGCGGGTGGTCTCGCGTTTGAGTTCTCCGGGCGGGGTGCGGTCAGATGGCGATATTCAATCTCGACCGGGTGGCTGAGTCTGTAATGGAAAACCGGGACAGAAAATGCCAGCAATCACTGCGGGACAAGGCGATACGGGTTCGATAGGACAATGGCTTTCTCGACAGCTAGCTAACGAATTGGCGTCATAAGCCTGTCAGTTCGCGGCGAATCCCGAAAGATGAGGCCGGGCGTAGGCCATCTTGGGCTGCTGCCAATGGCAAATGTCCTACATGCTTTTCAGCCGACGAGGACGGGCCTGGGGAGTGTCCGGGTTTCAGGGGCCATACAGGGTGGGGTGGCAGTGCTTGAATCCGCGGATGATCAACCAGAAGGACCTGCCCGCTCATGCCTGCCGTCGAAACCTTTGCCCTGACCGTTGCCCAGCGCGATATCTGGCTCGACCAGATTCGCCACGGGGACTCGCCGCTGTACAACATCGGCGCTTATGTCGAGCTGCACGGGGCGGTGGATGTGGTGCGGCTGCGTGCGGCCCTGACGCACATGGTGGCCCTGCATGACGGCCTGCGCACCGTGCTGGTGAGCGGGCAGGAGATGCCACGCCAGCGTTTTGCCGAAAACCTGACGGTTGCGCTGATCGAGCACGACGTCCGTGGTTCCGCCGCCCCCATGGACGCCGCACGGGGTCTACTCAAGGCCCAGATGCAAAAGGTATTTACCTTGGAGGGCGAAGCCTTGTGGGGCGCGCAGCTGATCTGGCTGGAAGATCAGCGCTGTTTGCTCGCCCTGCAGGCGCATCATCTGATTCTCGATGGCTGGGGCGTGGACTTATGGTTCAAGCAGCTCGCCGATGCCTATGAGCTGCTGGGACAGGGTCTGCCGTTAACTGCCACGGCGCCGTCCTATCGTGAGTTCATCGACGATGACGCCCAGTACCAGGCCTCTCCTCGCCATGGCCGTGACCGCGACTACTGGCTGGCTAAATACCAGCAACTGCCCGATGCGCTGCTGGTACCACGCGAGCGTGGCACGGCGCTGACTGGCGAGCCGAGTGCCGCCATCGAACTCCCTTTCGATGTCGACTTGCTTGAGCGGATGCGGCAACTGGGAGCGGACCTGCAAGCCTCGGCCTTTCACGTGCTGCTGGCCGCGATGCACGTATGCTGCGTGCGCACCTGGCAGCGCGACGAGTGGGTGGTGGGCCTGCCGGTGCGCAACCGTGGCAATGCCCGTTTGAAATCGACCCTGGGGCTGTTCACCCAGGTCAGCGCCTTGCGCATGGACTTCGGCCGCAGCCGCACATTCGCCGAACTGGTACAGGGTATCCGTGATGCCCTCAAGCAGGATTTTCGTCATCAACGTTTCGCCCTCAGCGAGCTGAACCGGGCGCTCGGCGCGCTGCGTGAAGAACGCCCGCAGCTGTTCGAGCTAATGGTGTCGTATGAGGAAGACGACAACGAGCTGCGCTTCGGCGACACCCGCGGGCACACCGTGATGGTCTGCAACGGCCACGAACCCACGCCGCTGAGCGTCCATCTGCGCAGCAACAGCCACAGCGGCCAGGCTCGCCTGCACCTGGTATACAGCCGTGCCTGGTTCAGCGCCGACGAGGTCGACGCACTGGCCTCGCGGCTGTTGCATGTACTTGAGCAAGGGTTGCGGCAGCCTGGCTTGAGTATTGGCACTCTCGACCTGCCGACGGCCAGCGAACACATACGACTGCAGCAGTGGAACAGTGCTGCCGAGACCGCGCAGCAGGGTGAGCTGCTGATCCATCGCCGCATCGAGGCCCACGCCACGGCCAGGCCTCAGGCGCTCGCCGCTCAGTTTGAAAGCAGCAGCCTGAGCTACGGCGAATTGAACCGGCGAGCCAACGCCCTGGCGCGGCACTTGATCACGTTGGGCGCGGGGCCTGACCTGCGTGTTGCAGTGGTCGCCCAGCGTGGCCTGGATACCCTGGTCGGCTTGCTGGCAGTACTCAAGGCAGGGGCCGCGTACGTTCCGATCGACCCCGCTCACCCGCCAGAGCGCCTGGCCTATCTGCTTGAAGACAGCGCGCCACAGGTGGTGCTGACCCAGTCGCGGTTGAGTGAGCGCCTGCCTGCCCACGGCCTGCCGCAGATTGAGCTGGACCGCCTGTCGTGGGCCGAGGCAATCGATGACGCGCCTGAAGTGGCCCAGCTTGCGCCGCACAACCTGGTCTATGTCATCTACACCTCGGGCTCCACCGGCCTGCCCAAGGGCGTGATGGTGGAGCACCGAATGCTGGCCAACCTGGTCGATTGGCACTGTAAAAGCTTCGGCTTGGGGCCTGGCGGTCACCAGTCGAGCCTGGCCGGTTTCGGCTTCGATGCCATGGCCTGGGAGGTCTGGCCTGCCTTGTGCAGCGGCGCGACCCTGCACCTGGCACCGGTGCGCGACGGTGCCGAAGATATCGACGCCTTGCTGCGCTGGTGGCGGGCACAGCCGCTGGACGTCAGTTTCTTGCCGACCCCGGTGGCCGAACATGCGTTCGCCCAGGGCGAATTGCACCCGACCCTGCATACCCTTTTGATCGGCGGTGACCGCCTGCGCCGCCTGGCGCGCGAGCGCCGCTACCGGGTGGTCAACAACTACGGCCCTACGGAAGCCACGGTAGTGGCCACCTCGGGCGTGGTCGAGGCGGGCCGGCCGCTGCATATCGGTGGGCCGGTCGCCAATACCCGGCTGTATGTGCTCGACGAACAACGCCGGTTGTTGCCGATCGGTGCAGCTGGCGAGCTTTACATCGGCGGCAGCGGCGTAGCGCGTGGCTACCTGAACCGGCCCGAACTGACCGCCGAACGCTTTCTCGACGACCCGTACAGCCCAGCGCCCGGGGCCCGCATGTACCGCAGCGGCGACCTGGTGCGCTGGCTGCCTGACGGCACCCTTGAATACCTTGGCCGCAACGACGACCAGGTGAAGATACGCGGCGTGCGGATCGAGCTGGCCGAGATCGAGGCCGCCCTGGCCAGCCACCCGTCGCTGCGTGAATGCGTGGTGCTGCTGCGTGACGGCCAACTGCAGGCGTGGTTCATCGCCCAGGCGCCCGTGACGCCCCGTGAGCTGCATGAGCATGTGCGTGACCTGCTGCCCGCCGCCTTGCTGCCAACCGCCTATGTCAGCCTGGCCAAATGGCCGCTCACCGCCAACGGCAAGCTTGACCGCCGCGCCTTGCCTGCGGCCGATGAAGTGGCCAAGGTGCGCCGCGAACACGAAGCGCCCGTCGGTGAAATCGAGCAGCGCCTGGCGTTGTTGTGGGCCGAGTTGCTGCAGGTCGAGCGGGTAGGGCGCCAGGACCATTTCTTCGAGCTGGGAGGTCATTCGCTGTTGGCGGTGCAACTGATCGAGCGCATGCGCCAGCTCGGCCTGCAAGCCAATGTGCAGGTGTTGTTCGGCCAGTCGACCCTGGCCAGCCTGGCGGCTGCTGTGGTCGTAGGCGAAGCTGCAACGGTGCCCGCCAATGGTGTGCCGCCAGGGTGCCTGCAGATCACCCCCGCAATGCTCAAACTCACCGAGTTGGACCCGGCGGCCATCGAGCGCATCGTCGCAACGGTGCCGGGCGGTGCAGGCAATGTGCAGGAAATATACCCGCTGGCGCCCTTGCAGCAAGGCTTGTTGTACCACCATGTCACCGACGCCCAGGACCCCTATCAGCAGCAGGCGCTGTTCGCGTTTGCCGACCGCACGCAGCTGCAAGCCTTTGCCGATGCCTTGCAACGGGTGATCGAGCGGCATGACATATTGCGCACCAGCCTGCTGTGGGAGGGGCTGGACTCGCCGCAACAAGTCGTCTGGCGCCAGGCGCGCCTGCCGATAGACAGCTGGGTGGCCGAGCGGCCAGGGTCTGACATAGCGGCGCAGTTGCGCGCGGCCTACGATCCCCAACAACGTCCGTTGGACCTGCGCCAGGCACCGATGATGGCCTTGGTCACTGCCGAAGATGCGGGCCATGGGCGCTGGCTGGGACTGTTGCGCTTCCACCACCTTGTCAACGATGCGGTGTCACTGCAGGTGCTGCTCGGCGAACTGGAAGCCTTTATGCACGAGCAGGGAGAGCAGTTGCCGCCGCCGGTGCCGTACCGCGACTATGTGGCGCTCAGCGGCGCTGCCGAGCGCCAGGCCCGTCATGAGGCATTCTTTCGTGAGCAACTGGCCGGGGTAGAGCCCCCTGCGCCTGTGGCCGGGCCTGGTGGTGTGGCGGTTGACGAGCACGACTTGCAGATCCATGCCGTGACACTCGAAGACGGGCTGGCTGACCGGCTGCGTACTCAGGCGCGGCACAACGGGGCGAGCCTCGCCAGCCTGCTGCACCTGGCCTGGGCCCAGGTAATGGGCAGCCTGTCGGGCCGTGATGAGGTAGTGATCGGCACCGTGCTTCTGGGTCGGGCCATGGCCGGCAAGGGCGCCGACCGTGCCATGGGTATGTTCATCAACAGCTTGCCGTTACGCGTCCGCCTGGCTGGCCACTCGCTGGGTCAAGGCTTGGTGCAGACTCATGCACGCCTGGCCGACCTGCTCGGGCACGAAGACGCCCCCTTGTTGTTGGCCCAGCGCTGCAGCGGCCTTCCAGCCGCCACACCGCTGTTCAACAGCCTGATCAACTACCGCCAGGGTGCCTTGCCACAAGGGCAGGTACTCCCCGGAGTGGAACTGGTCGCGGCCAGTGACGTCGTGAGCCATGGGCTAGTGCTGACCGTGGATGACGACGGGGCGGCGCTGCAGCTTGCCTTGCGCGCCCCGCGTGCAGTCGGCGCCCCCCGGGTACTGGGCTTTTTGCTGGCGACCTTGCGTCAGTTCGCAGAGGCCGAAGCTCAAAGCCAGCCGCTGCATGCCTTGTGCAGCGTGCCGGCCGATGAGTTACAGCGACTGCTTCACACCTTCAACCAGACCGAAGACCGACAAAGCCCGCTAGGCACCACGCTGCCTGCGCTGTTCGAGGCTCAAGTGAGGCGAACGCCCCTGGCCGTCGCGCTGCAGGCCGATGATGCCAGCCTCGATTATCAGACGCTCAATGCCCAGGCCAACCGCCTGGCCCATCGTCTGATTGCCCTGGGCGTAGGCCCCGACCTGCGTGTCGCCATTTGCGTGGAACGCGGCGTGTCGATGCTGGTTGCGCTGCTCGGCGTGCTCAAGGCCGGTGGCGCCTACGTGCCGCTCGACCCTGGCTATCCGGCGGAGCGCCTGCGTTTCATGCTTGAGGACAGCGCCCCGACCGTGCTGCTGGTGCATGGCGCCACCCTCGGCCTGTTTGACGCAGCATCGCCCCCGATCCTCGATCTGGACCGTGACGACTGGCAGGCCTGCAGCGCTGAAAACCCGACAGTGCCGGGCCTGGGCCCTGCGCAACTGGCCTACGTGATGTACACCTCCGGCTCCACTGGCACGCCCAAGGGCGTGATGATCGAACACCGTGGCCTGTGCAACCTGATGCACTGGGGCTCGCAGATCTGCCAGCCGCAGCCGGGGGATGCCCTGTTGCAACGGGCGCCGTTCAGTTTCGACGGCTCGGTTTGGGAGCTGTTCTGGCCACTGTGCGCGGGCCTGCGTCTGGTCCTGGCGCGCCCCGACGGCCACCGCGACCCGGCGTACCTGGTCGCGTTGATCCAGGCGCGACAGGTCACCACGCTGAAATTCGTGCCAGCGCTGTTGCACCAGTTCCTCGACCAGCCCGATGTCGAGCGCTGCACCAGCCTGACCGATATCTTCTGTGGCGGCGGCGAGCTGACCCTGTCGCTGCTGCGCGGCGTGCGCGAGCGCCTGCCCAAGGTGCGCGTGCACAACGTCTACGGCCCCACCGAGGCGACGGTGGACAGCACCGCCTGGACCCTGCAGGCGCATGACCCGCTGCCTGCGCTGGCACCGCCGATTGGCCGCCCCATCGCCAATACCCGCCTTTACGTGCTTGATGAGCACGATCGCCCGGTGCCGCTTGGCGCAGTGGGGCAGTTGCACATTGGTGGTGTCGGTGTTGCGCGTGGCTACCTGGGGTTGCCGGCGCTGCAGGCCGAACGCTTCATACCCAGCCCCTTCGTCGGGGGCGATCGCCTTTACCGTACCGGTGACCTGGTGCGCTACCGCCAGGACGGTGAGCTGGACTTCGTCGGCCGTAACGACTTCCAGGTCAAGCTGCGCGGGTTGCGGGTCGAACTGGGCGAGATCGAAGCGGCGCTGGCATCGCACCCATCCATCGGGCAAAGCGTGGTACTGATGCGCGAAGAGCGCCTGGTGGCCTATTTCACCTGTCGCGATACCCGCCCTGCGCCCGCGCTTGAGGTACTGCGCAGCCACCTGCTGGCAAGCATGCCCGAGTACATGGTGCCCCAGGCGTTCGTCGCCCTGGCGCAATTGCCGTTGAGCCCCAACGGCAAGGTCGACCGCCGGGCGCTGCCGGCACCGGGGCTGGACGCGGTGATCAGCCGTGACTACCAGGCGCCGCAGGGCGAGCTCGAAGCGGCGCTGGCGGGCATCTGGACCGAAGTGCTGAAAATCGAACGGGTCGGGCGGGAAGACAACTTCTTCGAGCTGGGAGGCCATTCGCTGCTGGCTGTCAGCCTGGTGGCGCGCATGCGCCAGGCCGGGTTGCACGTCGATGCGCGCACCCTGTTCAGCCAGCCGACCCTGGCAGGATTGGCGGCCAGCACCCGGCGCGAGCAGGTTGAAGTGGTGATACCACAGACCACCATTCCAAGCCTGGGCAAGCGCAGGCGCATATGAAATGACCGGGGGCCTTATGGCGGCCCCCGGTAATCACCGCCACTGTCCCCACTTCCCATGTCAGACCGACCGGTCACGATCCTTTAGCGTGTCTCCGATCCCTATTTCCAGGCAAAGCAGGATGCTTACCGATGCTCTTCAGCGAACTGATGGCTGCTCTTTCCACCCGTGCAATCCGACTCCAGCGTGAAGACCAGGACCTGATCGTCCTGGGTGACGACGAAACCCTGGACGACACCCTGTGGGAGGCGCTGTCACGGCACAAGCCGGCCTTGCTGGAGATGCTTGCCGAACGCGATGACGACTGGCTCAGCCCGGCGTTTCAGATCACCCCCGACATGCTCCCACTGGTGACCCTCGACCAGCCGGCCATCGACCGCATCGTCGCCAGCGTGCCGGGCGGCGCGGCCAACGTGCAGGACATCTACCCGTTGGCGCCGCTGCAGCAAGGCATGCTGTACCAGCACCTGGCGGCCAGCGACGGCGACCCGTACCTGGCCCAGGTGCAACTGCGCTTCACCAGCAAGGCGCATCTGGAAGCCTTCGCCGAGGCCCTGCAATGGGTGATCCAGCGCCACGACATCCTGCGCACGGCGCTGCACTGGGAATACCTGGACGAGCCAGTGCAAGTGGTGTGGCGGGAGGCGACGCTGGTCCGCGAGGCCATCGCGGTCGACGGCGGCGAAGCGCTGGCCCGACTGTGCGAACGTTTCGACCCCCGGCACTACCGTCTCGACTTGCAGCGGGCTCCCCTGATGCAGTTGATGCACGCCCGCGGCGAAGGCGAAACATGGGTCGCCTTGCTGATGTTCCACCACGTGGTCATGGACCATACCGCGCTGGACATCGTGCGCCGCGAGATCCAGGCCCACCTGGCCGGCGAGTCGGCCCAATTGCCGGCGCCGATGCCGTTTCGCAATGTGCTGGCCGCCGCGCGCCTGGCGCTGGACGAGCAGGCCCATGAGCGCTTCTTCCGCGACATGCTTGGAGGTATCGACGAGCCAACCCTGGCCTTCGGCCTGCAGGACAAAGGTGACCAGTTGCTGGAGCAGGCGCGCCTGACCTTGCCGGCGGCCCTCAGCCAACGCCTGCGCAGCCAGGCCCGGCTGTTCGGGGTGAGCCCGGCGAGCGTGCTGCACCTGGGTTTCGCACGCTTGGTCGGGCAACTGTCGGGGCGCCAGGCGGTGGTGTTCGGCAGCGTCCTGCTGGGGCGCATGACCACCGGTGATGGCAGCGAGCAAGCCCTTGGCATGTTCATCAACACCTTGCCGCTGCGCATCGATCTCGGCCAGCAGGGTGTGCGCGATGCGTTGCAAACCACCCACCGGCGCCTCACGGCCTTGCTCGGCCATGAGCAGGCGTCACTGGCCCTGGCCCAGCGCTGCAGCGGTGTGGCTGCGCCTGCGCCGCTGTTCAACAGCATGCTCAACTATCGTCACAGCGCTGCAGGCGATGCCGCTGACGTCATCCCGGTGGCACCGGGCATCGATATCGTCGGCGCCGAAGAACGCACCGACTACCCGCTGACCGTCAGCGTCGACGACCTGGGCGACGACCTGCGCCTGACCGTGCAGAGCTTGCCGCAGTGGGGCGCGGCGCGCGTGTGCGGGCAGTTCGAACAGGTGCTCGACAGCCTGGTGGACGCGCTGGAGCACGACGCAGCAGCACCCGTGCAACGCTTGGCCGTATTGCCGCCGCTTGAGCGCGAGCAGGTGCTGCGACGGTTCAACCAGACTACGCAGGCCTATCCGCAAGGCCAGACCGTGCACGCTTTGGTGGAAGCCCAGGCCGATCGTTCACCGCAGGCTGCGGCAGTGATACAGGCAGAGGCAGTGCTGAGTTACGGCGAACTGAACCGGCGCGCCAACCAGTTGGCTCATCAGCTGATCGGGCAGGGTGTGAAGGCCGGCGACCGCGTGGCCCTGTGCCTGCCGCGCGCCGCCGAGCGCCTGATCGGCCTGCTGGCGGTATTGAAGGCGGGTGCCGCCTACGTACCCGTGGACCCGACGTACCCTGCCGAGCGCATTGCTTACTTGTTGGCTGACAGTGCGCCAACCCTGGTGCTGGCGACAACTGCAATCGAAAACCTGCCGAACGTACCCCGACTGGATCTGGATTTACCCAGCGCATTCGCGGCGGATGACCGCAACCCTGTAGCGTCCGCTGTCGACGCACAGCAACTGGCCTATCTGGTCTACACCTCCGGCTCCACCGGGCAGCCCAAAGGCGTGATGATCGAACACCAGGCACTGACCAACCTGGTGCATTGGCACTGCCAGGCCTTCGAACTGAGCACTGGCTCGCACAGCTCCAGCGTGGCAGGTTTCGGTTTCGACGCCATGGCTTGGGAAGTCTGGCCAACCTTGTGTGCCGGCGCCACGCTGCACCTGCCACCCGCGCACATCGGCAACGAGCATGTCGACGAACTGCTCGACTGGTGGCTGCAGCAGCCCCTGCAGGTCAGTTTTCTGCCGACTCCGGTCGCCGAGCAGGCCCTGCGCCGCGACCGCCAACACCCGACCCTGCGCACGCTGTTGATTGGTGGCGACCGCCTGCGCCAGTTCGATCGCGACCCCGGCTTTGCCGTGGTCAACAACTACGGCCCCACCGAAACGACTGTGGTCGCCACCGCCGGACAGCTCAGCCCTGGCGGCAGCCTGCATATCGGCCAACCCATCGCTAACACCCGCGTGTATGTGCTCGATGAAGGCCTGCAACCCGTGCCCGTGGGCGTTACTGGCGAGCTCTATATCGGCGGAGCGCAGGTCGCACGCGGCTATTTCAACCGCCCCGAACTCACCGAAGAACGCTTCCTGGTCGACCCTTTCAACGAGGATACCAACGCCCGCATGTACCGCAGCGGCGACCTGGTGCGCTGGAACGCCGACGGCACGCTCGACTACCTGGGCCGCAACGACGACCAGGTGAAAGTCCGAGGCGTGCGTGTGGAACTGGGCGAGATCGAAGCCGCCTTGACCCTGCAACCCGGCATCGCCGACGCCGTCGTGCTGGTGCGTGAAGAGCGCCTGTTGGCCTGGTTCACCGAGACGACGCCAATCGACCTCGATCAGTTGCGCCTGGCGCTGCAGGCCAGTTTGCCGGGGCAACTTGTACCGCAGGCCTTCATCCGCCTGGAACAATGGCCGCTGACCAGCCACGGCAAGCTCGACCGCCGCGCGCTGCCCGATCCTGACAGCAGCCTGCTGGTAGGCCACACCTACACAGCACCGCAAGGCGACACTGAAGCGACCATGGCCGCGATCTGGGCCGAGGTGTTGGGCGTCGAGCGGGTAGGGCGGCACGACAATTTCTTCGAGCTGGGAGGCCATTCGTTGCTGGCGGTGACCCTGGTCGAGCGCCTGCGCAAGGCCGGCCTGGTGATCGATGTGCGCGTACTGTTCGCCCAGCCAAGCGTGGCCGCCCTCGCCAGCGCGGCGGGTGTTGCTCATGAGGCGAGCGTTCCCGGCAATCGAGTACCGCAAGGCGCCGAACACATTGCCCCTGACATGCTCAGCCTTATCTCGCTGGACCAGCCCACGATCGACGCAGTCGTCGCCACCGTGCCCGGCGGCGCTGTCAACGTTCAGGAGATCTACCCGCTAGCGCCGTTGCAGGAAGGCATTCTCTACCATCACCTGAGTGCCGAGCAGGGAGACCCGTACCTGCTGCAGACCCGCCTGGCCTTCGACAGCGTCGAGCGTCTTCTGGCGTGGGCCGGCGCCCTGCAGCAGGTCATCGACCGCCACGACATCCTGCGCACCTCGGTGCTCTGGCAGGGCCTGGCGCAGCCGCTGCAAGTGGTCTGGCGCAAGGCGCAGCTGGTGGTCAGCGAGATCGATGACCTGGTCGATGAGCCAGGTATCGCCCGCATCGAGCAACTGCACGCCCGCTTCGATGCCCGACACCATCGCCTGGACCTGTCCCAGGCCCCGCTCACGCGTCTGTATTACAGCCTCGACCCCGCCAACCAGCAGGTGGTGGCGATCCTGCTGTTCCACCACCTGACACTCGACCACACTGCCATGGACGTAGTCGCCCGCGAGATGCGTGCGCTGCTGTTCGGTCAGGCCCAGAGCCTGCCGGCGGCGGTGCCATACCGCAACTACGTGGCCCAGGCGCGCCTGGCGGATAAGGCCGGCCATGAAGCGTTCTTCCGCGAGATGCTGGCGGACGTCGACGAGCCGACCTTGCCGCTGGGCTTCGCCGATGTGCAAGGCGATGGTCGCAGCATCGAGTCGGCCTTCCAGGCGCTGGACGTCGACCTTTGCCTACGCCTGCGCGGCCAGGCCCGCCAGCTTGGCGTCAGCGCCGCGAGCCTGATGCACCTGGCCTGGGCGCGGGTGCTGGGGGCGCTCGCCAACCGCCATGACGTGGTGTTCGGCACGGTGCTGATGGGCCGCATGCAAGGTGGCGAAGGTGCCGACCGGGCACTGGGCATGTTCATCAACACCTTGCCGCTGCGCGTCGATACCCGTGCCTCGGCGCAAGCAGCCGTGCGTGCCACCCACCGCAGCCTGTCGGCACTGCTCGGCCACGAGCACGCGCCGCTGGCGCTGGCTCAACGCTGCAGTGGCGTAGCGGCCTCGGTGCCGTTGTTCAGCGCCTTGCTCAACTACCGCCACAGCGCCGCCGACGCGCCGCGCGAAGGCGAGGGGATCTGGGAAGGCGTGCGCCTGCTTGGCGGCGAAGAACGCAGCAACTACCCGCTGACTTTGAGCGTCAACGACTTGGGCGAAGGCTTCAGTTTCAGCGTGTTGGCGCTAGAGGGCATCGGCGCGGCCCGAGTGGTCGAATGGATGGCTGCAGCGATGGGACAGTTGCTACAGGCACTGGAACAGGGGCATGACACTCCGGTGGATAGCCTGTCGATTCTCAACGACGCGGCCCGTCAACAACTGCTCGGCGGCTTCAACGACACTGCCCACGGGTTCCCGCAAGGCCAGACCGTGCACGCCCTGGTCGAAGCCCAGGCCGCCCGCACACCCGATGCCTCGGCGCTTTGCCAGGCAGGGCTGGCCCTGAGTTACGCCGAGCTGAACCTGCGCGCCAACCGCCTGGCGCACCGCCTGATCGAGCGTGGCGTACAGCCTGGCGACCGGGTTGCCCTGTGCCTGCCACGCAGCATCGAGCGGGTGATCGGCCTGTTGGCCGTGCTCAAGGCCGGTGCTGCCTATGTGCCGGTAGACCCCGGTTACCCGGCTGAACGTATCGCATATCTGTTAAGTGACAGCGCGCCAGCGTTGCTGCTGGCCGAATCCGGTCAAACCGGCCTGCCGGCCGCAGTGCCCCACCTGGACCTCGACCAGCCCGCTGCCTGGCACGTGCTCGACAGCAACCCGCAAGTGGCCGGGCTGGACGCCCATCATTTGGCCTACGTGGTCTACACCTCCGGGTCCACCGGCCAGCCCAAGGGCGTGATGATCGAACACCAGACCCTGGCCAACCTGGTGCATTGGCACTGCCAGGCCTTTGCCCTGGAGGCTGGCGAGCGCGCGTCGAGCGTCGCCGGCTTTGGCTTCGACGCAATGGCCTGGGAGGTCTGGCCGGCCTTGTGTGCCGGTGCCACGTTGCACCTGCCGCCTGCACACATCGGCAACGAGCACGTCGATGAGTTGCTCGACTGGTGGCTGGAGCAGCCGCTTGCCGTCAGCTTCCTGCCCACCCCGGTGGCCGAGCAGGCGCTGCGCCGCGACCGCCAGCACCCGACCTTGCGCACCCTGCTGATTGGCGGCGACCGTCTGCGCCAGTTCGACCACGACCCCGGCTTCGAACTGGTCAACAATTATGGCCCGACCGAAACCACTGTCGTCGCCACTTCTGGCAGGGTAATGCCTGGCGCAACCCTGCACATCGGTCAGCCCATCGCCAACACGCGCGTCTACGTGCTCGACGCGCAACGCCAACCGGTGCCGATCGGGGTAACCGGTGAGCTCTACATCGGCGGTGCCCAGGTTGCCCGTGGCTACTTCAACCGGCCCGAACTGTCCGCTGAGCGCTTCCTGGAAGACCCGTTCAGCCGCCTGCCCGGTGCACGCATGTACCGCAGCGGCGATCTGGTGCGCTGGAACGCCGACGGCACCCTGGACTACCTCGGCCGTAACGACGACCAGGTAAAGATCCGTGGTGTGCGGGTGGAACTGGGCGAAATCGAGGCGGCCCTGCAAGCACTTCCGGGCATCGAGGATGCCGTGGTGCTGGTGCGTGGCGAGCGGCTGCTGGCCTGGTTCACCGAGGTCGCCCCCGTGCAACTCGACCTGCTGCGCCAGGCCCTGCAGGCCAGATTGCCGGCGCACATGGTGCCGCAGGCTTTGATCCGCCTTGAAGAACTGCCGCTGACCAGCCATGGCAAGCTCGACCGCCGAGCATTGCCGGACCCTGATACCGCTGACTTGATCAGTCAAGGTTATGAAGCACCGCAGGGCGAGACCGAAACTCTCATGGCCGCGACCTGGGCCGACGTGCTGGGCGTCGATCGGGTAGGGCGCTTTGATAACTTCTTCGAACTGGGTGGCCATTCGCTGCTGGCCGTGACCCTGATCGAGCGCCTGCGCCAGCAAGGGTTGCAGACCGACGTGCGGGTGCTGTTCGGCCAGCCGACAGTGGCCGCGCTGGCGGCAGCGTTGGGTAATGGTCGCCAGGTGACAGTGCCGCAGAACCGCATCCCGGCGGGCTGCACGCAGATCACGCCGGACATGCTGCCGCTGATCGAGCTGGACCCCGCCAGTATTGAACGTATCGTCGCCACGGTACCGGGCGGTGCGGCCAATGTGCAGGACATCTACCCGCTGGCCCCGCTGCAGGAAGGCATTCTCTACCATCACCTCAGCGCTGCCGGTGCAGACCCTTACCTGCTGCAGTGGCGCATCGCGTTCGATAGCGCCGCGCGCCTGCAAGCTTTCGCCAGCGCACTGGACAAGGTCATCGCCCGCCACGACGTGCTGCGCACGGCTGTGCTCTGGGACGGCCTGCGCCAGCCCGTGCAAGTCGTCTGGCGCAATGCGCCTGTGGGAGCGGGCTTGCCCCGCGAAAGCCACACCTCAGCTCTAAACTTGAGCTCCGCTCCACTGATCCGCCTACTGCACAATCACACCCCTGATAACCACCCCATCGAAGCCACCCTACAGTTCCACCACATCGTCCTCGACCACACCGCCATGAAAGTGGTCCTCGAAGAAATCCGCGACCACCTGCGCGGCCACGCGCCGACCCAGCCCCCGGTGCCGTACCGCAACTATGTGGCCCAGGCGCGTCTGGCCATCAGCGAAGCCGAGCACGAGGCGTTCTTCCATGCCGAACTGGGCGACATCACCGAACCGACGCTGCCGTACGGGCTGACCGATACCCAGGCCAGCGATTTCGACCTGGCCACCGTGCAACTGCAAACGACCCACTACCAGCGCCTGCGCCAACAGGCACAGCAACTGGGCGTGAGTGCCGCGAGCCTGCTGCACCTGGCCTGGGCACGCCTGGTTTCGGCCACCAGTGGCAAGGACAGCGTGGTGTTCGGCACTGTGTTGCTGGGTCGCCTGCAAGGTGGCGCGGGGGCCGACCGTGGTCTGGGCATGTTCATCAACACCCTGCCACTGCGCCTGGACCTCGATGGCCTTGGCGTGCGAGATGGCGTGCGCCTGGCGCACCAGCGCCTGGGTGCGCTGCTGGTCCATGAACACGCATCGCTTGCGTTGGCCCAGCGCTGCAGTGGCGTGGCCGCACCCTTGCCCTTGTTCAGTGCAATGCTCAACTACCGGCATGGCGCGAGTGAATCCGAACAGCAGGTGCAACGCGAGGCCCTCGAGGGCATCGAAGCGCTGCCCAGCGGCGGGCACGGTCACTATCCGTTAAGTGTCAACGTCGATGACCTGGGCGATGGCCTGCGTTTGACAGCCCAGGTCACGGCGCAGGTGGGGGCACAGCGGGTCTGTGATCAACTGATTCAGGTCGTTGTCAGCATGCTCGACGCGCTTGAGCACCAGCCGCAATTGGCCGTGCAGCAGCTGCCCGTTTTGCCGGCGCAGGAGCGTCAGCAACTGCTGGTCGAAGCCAATGCCACTGCACGCGGGCATGACCTGCAGCAGCCACTGCACTGCCTGTTCGAAGCGCAGGTGCGTCATGCGCCCGATGCGGTGGCCTTGGTGGCTGACGAAGGTGAGCTGAGCTATCGGCAACTGGACGAGCAGGCCAACCGTCTGGCGCATCATCTGATCGGGATTGGGGTGAAGCCCGAAGATCGTGTGGCGATCTGTGTCGAACGCGGGTTATCACTGGTGGTCGGGCTGTTGGCGATTCTGAAAGCGGGCGGGGCCTACGTGCCAGTCGACCCGAGTTATCCGGCCGAGCGTATCTGCCACATGTTGGAGGACAGCGCGCCGCTGGCAGTACTGGTGCACGCTGCAACCCGCGAAGTGGTGCAGTCGTCGCCAGCGCGGCTGATCGATCTGGACGCGCCGGTCTGGGGTACCCAGCCGATCAGCAACCCTCGGGTGCCTGGCCTGGCGCCGCATCACCTGGCCTACGTGATCTACACCTCCGGCTCCACCGGCCTGCCCAAGGGCGTCATGGTCGAGCACCGCAACGTGGTCAATCTGGTGCACTGGAGCCAGCGCCTGTGCGCCGGCAGCGTACTGCACAAGACCCCGGTCAGCTTCGATGCCTCGGTGTGGGAGCTGTTCTGGCCGCTGTGCAGCGGCCTGCGCCTGGTGCTGGCCCGCCCGGACGGCCAGCGTGACCCGCACTACCTGGCGCAATTGATCCAGGCGCAGCAGGTCAACGTGGTGCAGTTCGTACCCGCGTTGCTGCAGCACTTCCTTGAAGACCCGCAAAGCGCAGCGTGCAGCAGCCTCAGCGACATCGTCTGCGGGGGCGGCGAGCTGACCTCGGCCTTGGCCGCCCTGGTTCGCCAGCGCCTGCCGGTTGTGCGGCTGCACAACGTCTATGGGCCTACCGAGACGACTGTCGACTGCAGTGTGTGGACCCTGGAACCGGGTGCGGCGCTGCCGCAGACGGTACTGCCCATCGGACGGCCGATCGACAATACCCACCTTTATGTACTGGACAGCCGCGACCAGCCCGTCCCTTGGGGCGTAGCCGGCCACCTGCACATCGGTGGCGCCGGCGTCACCCGTGGCTACCTGGGCCTGCCCCAGCAACAGGCCGAACGCTTCATTGCCAGCCCGTTCGTGGCGGGCGAACGCCTGTACCGCAGTGGCGACCTAGTGCGCCAGCGGGCCGACGGCAACCTCGAATTCCTGGGCCGCAATGACCATCAAGTGAAGATCCGCGGCCTGCGCATCGAGCCCGGTGAAATCGAAGCGTGCCTGACCCGCGTGGGCGATGTACGCGAAGCCGTGGTGCTGGCCATCGACGAACGCCTGGTGGCCTATTACACCGGCGCAGAGCAATCGGCGGACAACCTGCGCCAGGCGCTGCTGGCACAGCTGCCCGAGTATATGGTGCCAGGTCTGTATATCCAGTTGGACAGCCTGCCGCTGACCCCCAATGGCAAGCTCGACCGCAAAGCACTGCCGGCCCCGGATGCCGCCTCACAACAACGCCCATTCGAAGCGCCGCAGGGCAGCACTGAAATACTGCTGGCGGGTTTGTGGGCCGAACTGCTCGGTATCCCGCAGGTTGGCCGGCACGACAACTTCTTCGAACTGGGTGGCCACTCGCTGTTGGCCGTGAGCCTCACCGCACGCCTGCGCCTGGAAGGTCTGCAAGTTGATGTACGAACTCTATTCGGCCAACCGACCATTGCCGCACTGGCCGCGACCCTGGGGCGGAACCAACAGGTCGCGGTGCTGGCGAACCGCATCCCGGGCCACTGCACACACATCACCCCGGACCTGCTCAGCCTGATCGATCTCGACCAGGCGGCCATCGACCTGATCGTCGCCAGCGTACCGGGCGGCGCCGCGAACGTGCAGGACATCTATCCGCTGGCACCGCTGCAGGAAGGTATCCTCTATCACCACCTGAGCGCCGCCGAGCACGATCCGTACGTGCTGTACTCGCGCTTGCGCTTCGATAACCTAGAACGCCTGCAAGCCTTCGCCAGCGCGCTGGAGCGGGTGATCGCCCGCCACGATGTACTGCGTACCGCCGTGCTTTGGGACGGCCTGCCGCAACCGCTGCAAGTGGTCTGGCGCAAGGCGCCGCTCGCTGTCTTCGAAGGGCAAGCCAGCCAAAGCCTCGACCTGAGCCAAGCCCCGCTGATCCGTTTGTTCTACGTCCAGACCAAAGCAGGCATCGAAGCCACCCTGCAATTCCACCACATTGTCCTCGACCATACCGCCCTCGAACTCATCGGCGAAGAACTGGTCGCCCTCCTTCAAGGCAAACCGATCCCTGGGCATGCACCTGCGCCTTACCGCAACTACGTCGCCCAGGCCCGGTTGGGCATCAGCCAGGCCGAACACGAAGTGTTCTTCCGCACCCAGCTGGCCGATGTCGAAGAGCCGACCCTGCCATTCGGCCTGAGCGATGTGCAGGGCGATGGTCGCGACATGCAGGAAGCCAAGCTGCCGTTGTCCGCCGAACTCGCCGCTGACCTGCGTCGCCAGGCACGTGTACTGGGTATCAGTGTCGCCAGCCTGTTCCACCTGGCCTGGGCGCGCCTGCTGGCAGCCGCCAGTGGCAAGGACAGCGTGGTGTTCGGCACCGTGTTGCTTGGTCGACTGCAAGGCGGCGAGGGCGCCGAACGGGCGCTGGGCATGTTCATCAACACTTTGCCGCTGCGGGTCGATCTGGGCGGCGTCAGCCTGCGCGAGGCTGCCCATGCGACCCACCAGCGCCTCAGTTCGCTGCTCGCCCATGAGCATGCCTCTCTGGCACTGGCCCAGCGTTGCAGTGGCGTGGCGGCGCCATTGCCGTTGTTCAGCGCGATGCTCAACTATCGCCATGGCGCTGCGAGCACTGTCGAGCAGCGCCAGGCCTGGCAAGGCATCGAGGTCCTGGAGGGGCAGGAGCGCACCAATTACCCATTGAGCCTGAATGTGGATGATCTGGGCGATGGCTTCCGTCTGGTGGCCATGACACCGGCGGACATCGGCGCGGCGCGGATCTGCGGGCAGATGACCCAGGTGCTGGAGGCCATGGTCACGGCCCTGGAGTATGAGCCGGAGCTGCCGTTGCAGCGGCTTCCCGTGCTGGAGCGAGAAGAACGCCAGCGTGTGCTGGCGGACTTCAACGATACGGCAGTGGATTACGACCTTGAGCAAACTCTGCATGGGTTGATCGAAGCACAGGTCAAGCGGACGCCGGATGCTGTGGCGGTGCGGGCAGAAGAGGGCGCGTTGAGCTATCTGGAGCTCAACGCGCACGCCAACCGCTTGGCACATCACCTGATCGGTTTGGGCGTCAAACCGGATGATCGCGTGGCGATTTGCGTCGAGCGTGGGCTGTCGATGGTGGTCGGGCTGCTAGCCATCCTCAAAGCGGGCGGTGCCTACGTGCCGGTTGATCCGGACTATCCGGCCGAGCGCGTGCGGCACATGTTGCGCGACAGCGCGCCGGTGGCGGTGCTGGTGCAGGCCGCAACCCGCCGTGTGCCGGAAAGCGGGCAAGTGATCGACTTGGACCAGCCAACCTGGAATACGCAGCCAGCCACCAATCCGGTCGTTGCGGATCTGACGCCGCGTCATCTGGCCTACGTGATCTACACCTCCGGCTCGACCGGATTGCCCAAAGGCGTGATGAACGAGCACGCCGGGGTAGTCAATCGCCTGCTGTGGATGCAGGACGCCTATGGTTTGGGCGCCGACGACGTGGTGCTGCAGAAAACCCCGTTCAGCTTCGACGTGTCGGTATGGGAATTCCTCTGGCCCCTGCAAACCGGCGCACGACTTGTCATGGCCCGCCCGGGTGGCCACCGTGATCCCGAGTACTTGCGCGAGGTGATCCGTCGCGAAGGCGTCACCACCTTACACTTCGTGCCGTCGATGCTGGATGTGTTCCTGGCGCATGGCGAAACCTCGGCTGACCGCCTCAAACGCGTGCTGTGCAGCGGTGAGGCGCTGCCAGGCAGCCTGGTGCGGCGCTTCCACACCCAATTGCCAACCGTCGAGCTGCACAACCTGTACGGCCCAACCGAAGCGGCGGTGGATGTCAGTGCCTGGCATTGCCTCACCGCGCCGGACAACACCCCGATCGGCAAACCCATCGCCAACACCACGCTGTACGTCCTCGATGGCCAAGGCCAGCCGGTGCCGCAGGGCGTGGCGGGTGAGCTGTTTATCGGCGGCGTGCAGGTCGCCCGTGGTTATCTAAATCGCGCCGAACTGACTGCCGAACGCTTCATCGAAGACCCGTTCAGCACCCGCCCTGGCGCCCGTTTGTACCGCACCGGCGACCTGGCCCGCCATCTGGCCGACGGCAACATTGAATACCTCGGTCGTAACGACGACCAGGTGAAAATCCGCGGCTTGCGTATCGAGCTGGGCGAGATCCAGGCCGGACTTACGGCGATCACGGGCATCAAGGAAGCCGTGGTAGTGGCCCGTGATCAACGCCTGATCGCGTACTACACCGGGGAAACGCAAACCACGGAAAGCCTGCGCTCGTCACTGCTCGCACATCTGCCCGAATTCATGGTGCCCGCGCTGTTCATGCACCTCGAAGCGCTGCCGCTGAGCCCCAACGGCAAGCTCGACCGCAAGGCACTGCCGGAAGCCGACGCCCTCCAGGATCGTCCGTTCGAGGCTCCGCAAGGCGAAACCGAAACTCTGCTGGCCGCCCTCTGGGCCGAACTGCTGGGCGTGGAACGGGTAGGCCGGCACGACAACTTCTTCGAGCTGGGTGGCCATTCGCTGCTGGCAGTCAGTCTGACGTCGCGCCTGCGCCAACAAGGCCTGCATGCCGATATCCGCGTGTTGTTCGGCCAGCCGACCCTGGCCGCGTTGGCGGCTGCCGTGGGCGGTGATACCCGCGTCCAGGTGCCGGAAAACCGTATCCCGGCTGAATGCTCGCACATCACCCCGGACATGCTGCCCCTGGCCGACCTGTCGCAAGCATCGATTGACACGCTGGCCACGACGATTCCTGGCGGTTCCAGCAATATCCAGGATATCTATGGCCTGGCACCGCTGCAGCAAGGCATTCTCTACCACCACCTGGCCAGCGAAGGCGCCGACCCTTATGTGCTACAGGCGCGCTTCGCCTTCCCGGACCAGGTCACGCTAAATGCCTTTGCCGCTGCCCTGGACCAAGTCATCGCACGCCATGACATCCTGCGCACCAGCATCCACTGGCAGCACCTTGAGGAGCCAGTGCAAGTGGTCTGGCGCGATGTCCCCTCTGTTGCGGCGAGCATGCTCGGCGAAGCGCCCAGCACAGGGCTGCCCCTCTATACCGCACCCCTGATCCGCCTGCTGCCTACCCGTACTGACGGCCGTCTGGAAGCGACGTTGCTGATCCATCACATCATCCTCGACCACGCCGCCGTCGAGCATCTGGTCGCAGAAGTCACTGCGGTACTGCAAAACCACCCCCTGGCTCACGCCAGCGTCCCTTACCGCAATTATGTGGCCCAGGCACGCCTGGGCGGCGACGGCCAGGCTGAAGAAACGCTGTTCCGCGAGTTGCTGGGTGATATCGACGAACCGACGGAAGTCTTCGGCCTGCGCACTGCAAACAGCGACGGCAGCCGTGTACGCGACAGCCGCCAGGCGCTCGATGCCAGCCTGGCCAAGCGCCTGCGCGAGCAGGCCCGTCAGCTCGGTATCAGCGTCGCCAGCCTGGTTCACCAGGCCTGGGGCCAAGTACTGGCGCAGTTGTCTGGCCGCGAGGAGGTGGTGTTCGGTACCGTGCTGCTGGGTCGGTTGCAGGGTGGCGAGGGCGCCGATCGGGCGCTGGGCATGTTCATCAACACCTTGCCGCTGAGGGTCAGTGTCGGTGGGTCCGGCGTCGCCGACGGCGTGCGCCTGACCCATCAACGCCTGGCCCGGCTGCTCGCCCACGAACAAGCCTCGCTGGCTGTGGCGCAACGCTGCAGCGGCGTACCGGCTACCCAGCCGTTGTTCACCAGCCTGCTCAACTTCCGCCACAGCGCACCGGCCAAGGAAACATTGCGCCAAGCCTGGCAGGGCATCGAGCAACTGGCGGCGCATGAGCGCAGCAACTACCCGCTGGTGATCAACGTCGATGACCTGGGCGATGCCTTCGTCCTGACGGTGCAGGCCGTCGCAGAAGTGGACGGGGCGCAGGTATGCCGCTTGCTGGGTACAGCCCTTGAACGGTTGACGCAAGCCTTGGAGCATTCACCACAGATCGCCCTGCGGCAGGTCAGCTGCTTGGCCACCGCCGAGCGTGAATTGGTCTTGCACGGCTTCAACGCCACGCGCCGCGACTACCCTCGTGAGCACGCCGTGCACACACTGTTCGGTGCTTTCGCTGCGCTAAGCCCGGACGCGGTGGCCGTGATCCACGGTGACCGGCAGTTCAGCTATCAGCAACTGGACCAGCGCGCCAACCGCCTAGCGCATCACCTGTTGGCCCTGGGCGTCCGCCCAGGCGACCGTGTCGCCCTGTTGCTGCCGCGCAGTGTCGACCTGCTGGCGGCGCAACTGGCGGCAAGCAAGTGCGCAGCGGTGTACGTCCCGCTGGACAGCAACGCCCCGGTGGAACGCCAGGCATTCATGATCGCCGACAGTCAGGCGAAGGTGCTGTTGACGCACAGCAGCGAGCCGCTGATAGGCCACGCCCAGCGTGTCGAACTGGACCGGATCGACCTTGCGGGCTATCCGATCCAATCGCCGGGCTTGGCGGTGAACGCTGGCAATGCCGCCTACATCATGTACACCTCCGGCTCCACGGGTACCCCAAAGGGTGTCCAGGTCCCGCACCGTGCCATCGTGCGGCTGGTGATCAACAACGGCTTCGCCGATTTCAACAACCAGGACCGGGTCGCCTTCGCCTCCAATCCGGCGTTCGACGCCAGTACCCTGGAAGTCTGGGCGCCGTTGCTCAACGGCGGCACAGTGGTGGTCATCGACCAGCATCAGGTACTGTCGCGCGAAGCCTTGCGCGATGTCCTGCTGGAGCAAGGCGTCAGTGTGTTGTGGCTGACCGCCGGGCTGTTCCATCAGTTCGCTGGCGACCTGCTGCCTGCCCTGGCCAAGCTGCGCTACCTGATGGTGGGCGGCGATGTGCTGGACCCTGCCGTGATCGCCCGGGTGCTGCGTGAAGGCGCCCCGGCTCACCTGCTGAACGGCTACGGGCCAACGGAAGCCACCACATTCAGCACCACCCACGAGATCGTCGAGGTGCGAGAGGGCAGCATTCCAATCGGCAAACCTATCGCCAACGGCCGCTGCTATGTCCTCGACGCGCGTCAGCAGCCGCTGCCGGTCGGTGCGGTCGGCGAGCTGTACATCGGCGGTGACGGCGTTGCCCTGGGCTACCTGGGCCAGCCGGCGCTGAGCGCCGAGCGCTTCCTCGACGACCCGTTCAGCCGTGAGCCTGGCGCGCGCATGTACCGCAGCGGTGATCGGGTATGTTGGCAGGCCGACGGTACCCTGCGGTACCTGGGCCGCGCCGACCAGCAAATCAAGCTGCGGGGCTTCCGTATCGAACTTGGCGAAATCGAAGCGCGCCTGGGCGAGTGCGTCGGTATTCGCGACACAGCAGTGGTGCTGCGTGAGGACACACCGGGTGACAAGCGCCTGGTCGCGTACTTCACGGCAAGCGACCAGGCGCCCACCATCGGCGAACTGCACGCTCAGCTGCAAGGGCAACTGCCCGACTACATGCTGCCGGCAGCCTATGTTCGCCTGGAGGCGTTGCCGCTGACCGCCAACGGCAAGCTCGATCGCCGCGCATTACCGCAGCCGGACCACGACGCCATACTCAGCCGCGCCTTCGAGGCGCCGCTTGGCGAGGTGGAGCAAAGTCTGGCGGCGATCTGGGCCGAGGTACTCAAGGTTGAGCACGTCGGCCGCCACGATCACTTCTTCGAACTGGGCGGGCACTCGCTGCTGGCCGTGACCCTGATCGAGCGCATGCGCAAGGCCGGCTTGAGTGCCGATGTGCGGGTGCTGTTCGCCCAGCCGACCCTCGCCGCCCTGGCTGCAGCGGTGGGCAGCGGACGCGAAGTGCAGGTGCCGGTCAACCGTGTGCCCCAAGACGCTCGCCAGATCACACCGGCCATGCTCAGCCTGATCGACCTTGGCCAAGCCAGCATCGACCGCATTGTCGCCAGCGTCCCGGGCGGCGCCGCCAACGTGCAAGAGATCTACCCATTGGCTCCGCTGCAAGAGGGGATTCTCTATCACCACCTGAGTGCCGAGCAGGGCGACCCGTACCTGCTGCAGTCACGCCTGGCCTTCGACAGCCTCGCTCGCTTGCAGGCTTGGGCCGGTGCGTTACAGCAGGTCATCGATCGCCACGACATCCTGCGGACCTCGGTGTTGACCGAGGGGCTGGAGCAGCCGGTGCAGGTGGTCTGGCGAGAAGCACGAATGGATGTGACGGCGGTTACCGACCTGAGCGGAACGTCGCCCATTGATGCCTTGCAGGCGCGCTTCGATGCCCGTCACCAACGCCTTGACCTGTCACGTGCGCCGCTGATGCGCCTGATGTATGCCGACGATCCTGCCAATCAACGCGTGGTGGCGATCCTGCAGTTCCACCACTTGGCACTGGACCACACCGCCATGGAGGTGATCGCCGGCGAGATGCAGGCGTTGCTGGCCGGCAACGTTGGGCAACTGGCCACGCCGGTGCCTTACCGCACTTACGTCGCCCAGGCTCGCCTGGGGGCTGACGATGCCGCTCACGAAGCGTTCTTCCGCGGCATGCTTGGCGACCTCGACGAGCCGACCCTGCCGTTCGGCCTGGGCGATGTGCAGGGCGATGGGCGCGCCATCGAAGAAGCGCGCCTTGCCGTCGAGCCTGGCGTGGCCCGCCAGCTGCGCGAGCAGGCCCGACGCCTGGGCGTGAGCGCTGCAAGCCTGGCCCACCTGGCTTGGGCGCGGGTGCTCGGGGTGCTGGCCAACCGCAGTGACGTGGTATTCGGCACCGTGCTGATGGGCCGCCTGCAAGGCGGTGAAGGTGCAGACCGTGCGCTGGGGGTGTTCATCAACACCTTGCCGCTGCGCATCGACCTCGATGCACCCGTGCTGCAGGCGGTGCGGGTGACCCATCAGCGGCTCTCGGCGCTGCTCGGACATGAACATGCTTCCCTCGCGCTGGCCCAGCGCTGCAGCGGCGTAGCTGCGGGGCAGCCGTTGTTCAGCGCCTTGTTCAACTACCGCCACAGCAGCGCCGGCACGCCTGCCGAGGATGATGCCAGCGTACAGGGTGTGCGCCTGTTGGGCGGTGAAGAGCGCAGCAACTACCCGCTGACCCTCAGCGTCGATGACCTGGGTGAGGGCTTCACCTTGAATGTACTGGCCCAGGAAGGTATCGGCGCCGAGCGCGTCGCGCAGTGGATGAACCAGGCACTGACGCAATTGAGCCAAGCCTTGGAAGAGGCCGCAGGTACTCGCGCAAGCGCGCTGCCCATCCTCGATTCAGCGGCGCGACAGCAGGTGCTGGACACCTTCAATGCCACCCTCCGGCCTTATCCGCAAGGCCAGACCGTGCATGCCCTGGTCGAAGCCCAGGCCGCCCGTGCCCCCCAAGCGGCGGCTCTGGTGCAGGACGGCCAGGTGCTGAGCTACGGCGAGCTGAACCGCAGCGCCAACCGCCTGGCCCATCACCTGATTCGCCGTGGCGTGCAGCTGGGCGACCGAGTTGCCCTGTGCCTGCCGCGCAGCCTGGAGCGCCTGATTGGCATGTTGGCGGTGCTCAAGGCCGGTGCTGCCTATGTCCCGGTGGACCCTGGCTATCCCGCCGAGCGTATTGCCTACCTGTTGCACGACAGTGCGCCGGCACTGGTACTGGCGGACGCAAGCACGCGCGACTTGCTCGGCGATGTTGCACGGGTCGAGCTGGACCGTGATGACTGGCAAACCGAAGCGGACAGCAACCCACAGGTTGCGGGTCTGGACGCGCATCAGCTGGCCTATGTGATCTACACCTCCGGCTCCACCGGCCAACCCAAAGGGGTAATGGTCGAGCACGGCACCCTGGCCAACCTGATGCACTGGCATTGCGAGGCCTTCGACCTGGCGGCCGGCAGCCATACCAGCACGGTGGCCGGTTTCGGCTTTGATGCGGTGGCCTGGGAAGTGTGGCCGGCGCTGAGCAGCGGCGCGGTGCTGCACCTGCCGCCTGCGCGCATTGCTGGCGAGCATGTCGACGAGCTGCTCGACTGGTGGCTGGAGCAACCGTTGCAGGTCAGCTTCTTGCCTACGCCAGTAGCCGAACAGGCGCTGCGCCGCGAGCGCCAGCATCCGACGCTGCGTACGTTGCTGGTCGGCGGTGACCGGCTGCGCCAGTTCGACCGGGATCCGGGGTTTACCTTGGTCAACAACTACGGTCCGACCGAGGCGACAGTGGTCGCGACTTCCGGACAGCTGCAAGCGGGTGGCCACCTGCATATCGGCCAGCCGATCGGCAACACCCGCGTCTATGTTCTCGACGCCCATTGCGAGCCGGTGCCGGTCGGTGCTGTCGGTGAACTGTACATCGGCGGGGCGGGTGTCGCCCGTGGCTACCTGAATCGCCCTGAACTGACCGAAGAACGCTTCCTGCCTGACCCCTTCAGCGATCGTCCACGGGCACGGATGTACCGCAGTGGCGACCTGGTGCGCTGGAATGCCGACGGCACCCTCGACTACCTGGGCCGCAATGACGACCAGGTGAAGATCCGTGGCGTGCGTGTGGAACTGGGCGAGATCGAGGCTGTACTGGCCGCCCAGCCGGGTGTCCGTGAGGCCGTCGTGCTGGTGCGAAACGAGCGCTTGTTGGCCTGGTTCACCGGGGACGCAGCGACGGAGGCATTGCGTGATGCGCTGCAGGCCAGCTTGCCAGCACACCTGGTGCCACTGGCATTCATTCAACTGGACGCCGTGCCGCTGACCCTTCATGGCAAGCTCGACCGCAAGGCCCTGCCGGACCCGGATCCAGAGCAATTCGCCAGCCAGGCCTACGTTGCGCCGCAAGGCGCAGTGGAAACCGCGTTGGCGCAGGTCTGGGCGGACATGCTCGGCGTGGCGCAGGTAGGCCGACATGACAACTTCTTTGAAATGGGCGGCCATTCGCTGCTGGCTGTGAACCTCACGGCGCGTCTGCGTCGAGAGGGCCTTCAGGTTGATGTGCGCACGCTGTTCGGCCAGCCGACCATTGCTGCGCTGGCGGCGACATTGGGCAAGGCACGCCAGGTGGAGGTGCCGGAAAACCTGATCCCTGCCGGTTGCACGCACATCACCCCGGGCATGGTGCCGCTGTTGGCGCTGGAGCCGCACCACATTGAACGGATTGTCGGCAAGGTCCCAGGTGGGGCTGCCAACGTGCAGGACATCTACCCGCTGGCACCGCTGCAGGAAGGCATTCTGTACCACCACGTAAGCGCTGCGGAGCATGACCCCTACGTGCTGCAATCGCGATTCGCCTTCGCCAGCCGCGAGCACCTGGACAACTTCGCTGCTGCGCTGAACAAGGTCATCGCTCGCCACGATGTGCTGCGCACCGCTGTCCTCTGGGAAGGCCTGCCACAGCCGGTGCAAGTGGTTTGGCGCACGGCGCCGCTGGCCGTCTTCGAAGGGCAAGCCAGTCACCGCCTCGACCTTAGCCAAGCCCCGTTGATTCGGCTGTTCTACCTCCAGACCGAAGCGGGCATCGAAGCCACCTTGCAGTTCCACCACATTGTCCTCGACCACACCGCCATGGAAGTGGTCGGTGAAGAACTGATCGGTTTCTTGCAGGACAACAGGGAACCGGCCCACGCCCCCGTGCCTTATCGCAATTACGTGACCCAGGCACGGCTGGGCGTCAGCCAGGCCGAGCACGAGGCGTTCTTCCGTTCGCAGCTGGCCGATATCGATGAGCCGACGCTGCCGTTCGGTCTGAGCGATGTGCAAGGCGATGGCCGCGACATCGAAGAGGCCCAGCTGTGGCTGCGCGACGATCTGGCCCAGCGCCTGCGCCAACAAGGGCGGCAACTGGGCATCAGCGTCGCCAGCCTGTTCCATCTCGCCTGGGCGCGCCTGCTGGCAGCCGCCAGTGGCAAGGACAGCGTGGTGTTTGGCACTGTGTTGCTTGGTCGCCTGCAAGGCGGCGAAGGCGCAGAGCGGGCGCTGGGCATGTTCATCAACACTTTGCCGCTGCGGGTCGACCTGGCTGGCATCGGCGTGCGTGACGGGGCTCAAGCGACCCACCAGCGGCTGAGCGCGCTGCTGGCTCACGAACACGCATCCTTGGCCTTGGCCCAGCGATGCAGTGGCGTGGCGGCGCCATTGCCGTTGTTCAGCGCGATGCTCAACTACCGCCACAGCACTCAAGTTGATGCCAGCCAGCGCAAGGCCAGCGAGGGTATCGACATCCTCGAAAGCCAGGAGCGCAGCAATTACCCGCTGGGGCTGAACGTGGACGACCTGGGCGAGGGCTTCCGTCTGGTGGCCATGACCCCGGCAGACATTGGCGCGGCGCGGATCTGCGGGCAAATGAATCAGGTGCTGGAGGCCTTGGTCGCGGCGCTGGAGCATACGCCTGAGCTGTCGCTCCAGAGTCTGCCGGTGCTGGAGTCGGAAGAACGCCAGCGTGTGCTGGCGGACTTCAACGATACGGCAGTGGATTACGACCTTGAGCAAACTCTGCATGGGCTGATCGAAGCACAGGTCGAGCGCACGCCGGATGCCGTGGCGGTGCGGGCAGAAGAGGGCGCGTTGAGCTATCTGGAGCTCAACGCGCAAGCCAACCGCTTGGCACATCACCTGATCGGTTTGGGCGTCAAACCGGATGATCGCGTGGCGATTTGCGTCGAGCGTGGGCTGTCGATGGTGGTCGGGCTGCTAGCCATCCTCAAAGCGGGCGGTGCCTACGTGCCGGTTGATCCGGACTATCCGGCCGAGCGCGTGCGGCACATGTTGCGCGATAGCGCGCCGGTGGCGGTGCTGGTGCAGACCCCGACGCGCCATGTGGCGGAAGGCGGACTGATTATCGACTTGGATCAGCCGACCTGGGGCGAGCAACCCCCGACTAACCCGGTCGTTGCGGATCTGACGCCGCGTCATCTGGCCTACGTGATCTACACCTCTGGTTCGACAGGCCTGCCCAAGGGCGTGATGAACGAGCATGCTGGCGTGGTCAACCGCCTGCTGTGGATGCAGGACGCCTACGGCCTCGGTGCCGACGACGTGGTGCTGCAGAAAACGCCGTTCAGCTTCGACGTCTCGGTCTGGGAGTTCCTCTGGCCCCTGCAAACCGGCGCGCGCCTGGTCATGGCGCGCCCTGGCGGGCATCGTGATCCGGAATATCTGCGCGAGGTGATCCGTCGCGAACGGGTAACCACCTTGCACTTCGTGCCATCGATGCTGGATGTGTTCTTGGCGCACGGTGAAGCAAGCGCAGACCGCCTCAAGCGCGTGCTGTGCAGTGGCGAGGCGCTGCCAGGCAGCCTGGTGCGGCGCTTCCACGCCCAATTGCCAACCGTCGAGCTGCATAACCTGTACGGCCCAACCGAAGCGGCAGTGGATGTCAGTGCCTGGCATTGCCTCACCGCGCCGGACAACACGCCGATCGGCAAGCCCATCGCCAACACCACGCTTTACGTCCTCGACGCCCACGGCCAACCGGTGCCGAAGGGCGTGGCGGGTGAGTTGTTCATCGGCGGCGTGCAGGTCGCCCGAGGCTACCTCAACCGCGCCGAACTGACCGCCGAACGCTTCATCGAAGACCCGTTCAGCACCCGCCCTGGCGCCCGTTTGTATCGCACCGGTGACCTGGCCCGTCACCTGGCAGACGGCAACATCGAATACCTGGGCCGTAACGACGACCAGGTGAAAATCCGTGGCCTGCGTATCGAACTGGGTGAGATTCAGGCCGGCTTGACGGCCATCGATGGGATCAAGGAAGCCGTGGTAGTGGCCCGCGATCAGCGTCTGATCGCGTACTACACCGGCCAACCGCAAACCACCGAAATCTTGCGCTCGTCGCTGCTCGCACACCTGCCCGAGTTCATGGTGCCCGCGCTGTTCATGCACCTCGAAGCGCTGCCACTGAGCCCCAACGGCAAACTCGACCGCAAGGCACTGCCAGAACCCGACGCCCTCCAGGACCGTCCGTTCGAGGCCCCGCAAGGCGAAACCGAAACCCTGCTGGCCGCCCTCTGGAGCGAACTGCTGGGCGTGGAACGGGTAGGCCGCCACGACAACTTCTTCGAACTGGGCGGCCATTCGCTGCTGGCGGTGACCCTCACTTCGCGACTGCGCGAGCAAGGCCTGGAAGCCGACGTGCGGGCCCTGTTCGAGCAACCTACCCTGGCCGGCTATGCAGCCATCACAGACAGCATGGAGATCGTCCTGTGAGCATCAACCAATTACTCGCAACACTGACGGCCAACAATGTGCAGCTGGCACTCAAGGACGGCCAGCTGGTGGTCCAGGGCAACCGCAAGGCGCTGACTGACGCCGCCTTGGTGGCACGCCTGCGCGAGCACAAGCCTGCGCTTGTGGCGATGATCGAGCGCGGGGAGTATGTGGCCGTGAAGCAGGGTGCGGTGCAAGTGCCGGGCAATTTGATCGAGCCTGGCTGTCAACGGATTACACCGCAGTTGCTCAACCTGATTGATCTCGACCAGGACAGCCTCGACCGTATCATCGCCTGCATCCCCGGCGGCGCTGCCAACGTGCAGGACATCTACCCACTGGCACCCTTGCAGCAGGGCATGTTGTTCCATCACGCCAGTGCCACCGACCACGACCCCTACGTGATGCAGGCGCGCTTCGTGTTCGCCAGCGAGGCGCGGTTGCAGGCGTTCGCCGATGCCCTGCGCGGCGTGGTCGCCCGTCACGACATCCTGCGCACCTCGGTACACTGGCAAGGCTTGGAAATCCCAGTGCAGGTGGTCTGGCGGCAGGCCGAACTGCAGGTGCTGGAACTGCCTGAGGATGATCCGAAGCGGACCTGGATCGATCTGACTCAAGCCCCGCTGATCCGCCTCCTGCGAGAGCCAGTGCAGGCCGACGGCAAGCTGAGTGCGACTCTGCAGTTCCACCATATCGCCATGGATCACAGTGCCCTGGACGTCGTCCGCCATGAACTGATCGCGTACCTGACTGGGGAAGAGCGGCACCTGGGAAGCCCTGTGCCGTTCCGTAACTATGTCGCGCAGGCGGTGCTGGGCATCAGCGAAGCGCAGCACGAAGGGTTTTTCCGCGAGATGCTTGGCGACATCGATGAGCCAACCCTGGCCTATGGGATCCAGGACGTGCAGGGCGATGGGGCGGTGTACAACGAGCACGCACTCGACCTGCCACTCGCCCTTTGCCAACGCCTGCGGGCGTGTGCGCGGGGGCAGGGCGTGAGTGTCGCCAGCCTGTTTCACCTGGCCTGGGGCCGGGTGCTGGGCGGCTTGACCGGGCGCTCCGAGGTGGTGTTCGGCACGGTGCTGATGGGCCGCCTGCAAGGCGCCGAAGCCACCGACCGGGCGCTGGGTATCTTCATCAACACCTTGCCGCTGCGGGTCGACTTGCACGGCGTCGACCTGCCAACCGCGATCTGCGCCACCCACCAGCGCCTCAGCGTCCTGATGCGCCACGAACATGCACCGCTGGCACTGGCCCAACGTTGCAGCGGCGTGGCGGCTCCGGCGCCTTTGTTCAATGCGCTGCTCAATTATCGCCATAGCGTGATCAACGCTGACGCGCCGCGCCGTGCGGCCTTGGCCGGTATCGATATCGTCGAGTCGGCCGAGGCTACCAATTACCCGCTGACCCTCAGCGTCGATGACCTGGGCGAAACGTTCCGCCTGACCTTGCTGGCCAGCGAGGAAGTCCCGGCGCAACGTGTCTGCGCCTATCTGCAGCAAACCCTGGATAGCCTGCTGCAAGCGCCGGATGCACAGGTGCTGGCAGTCGACATGCTACCCGCCGATGAGCGCGAGGAGCTGCTCGAAGGTTTCAATAGCTACTCGGCTTCCACTGAAACCCGCCTGACACTGCATCAACGCATCGAGCGCCAAGCCGACGTGCATCCACACGTTATCGCCGCTACCTATGCGGGCGAGTCGCTGACCTACGCCGACCTGAACCGCCGGGCCAATGCGCTGGCTCATCACTTGATCACGCTCGGCGTCGGCGCTGACGACCGCGTTGCAGTCGTCGCGCGGCGCGGGCTTGAGACGCCGGTCGGTTTGCTGGCGGTGCTCAAGGCCGGCGCCGGCTATGTGCCGGTTGACCCGGCCCACCCGGATGAACGGGTGCACTATCTGCTCAGCGACAGCGCGCCAGTGGCGGTACTGACCCAGCAAGCGCTGAGTGCGCGCCTGGGGCACTTACAGGTGCCTGTGCTGCTGCTCGACCGGCCCGAATGGCCTGTACGTGAAGATAATCCGGATTTGCCCGACCTCACCGCTCGCCACCTGGCCTATGTGATCTACACCTCCGGCTCGACCGGCCAGCCCAAGGGTGTGATGGTCGAGCACCAGAGCGTCAACAATCTGATCGACTGGCACTGCCGCGCCTTTGACCTGTGCCATGGTCGCCATACCTCATGCCTGGCCGGTTTTGGCTTCGATGCAATGGCCTGGGAAGTCTGGCCTGCACTGTGCGCAGGCGCCACGCTGCACCTCGCCCCGGCCAGCGAAGGCAATGACGACCTCGACGCGATGCTGGCCTGGTGGCGTGCACAGCCTTTGGATGTGAGCTTTCTGCCCACGCCGGTGGCCGAATATGCCTTTAGCCAACAAATCGAACACCCGACCCTGCGCACCCTGCTGATCGGCGGCGACCGCCTGCGCCAGTTCAACCGCACCCAGCGCTTTGCCGTCATCAACAACTATGGACCGACCGAAACCACCGTGGTGGCCAGTTCCGGCGGGGTCGAGGCGGGCGGGGTGCTGCACATCGGCCGACCGGTGGACAACGCGCGCCTGTATGTGCTCGATGAACGGCTTCAGCCCGTGGCGCTGGGAGTGCCGGGCGAGCTGTACATCGGCGGGGCAGGGGTCGCTCGTGGCTACCTGAATCGCCCTGACCTCACAGCCGAACGTTTCCTCGACGACCCTTTCGCAGCGACGACCGGCGCGCGCATGTACCGCACCGGCGACCTGGTACGCTGGCTGGCCGACGGCACCCTGGACTATCTGGGGCGCAACGATGATCAGGTAAAGATCCGCGGGGTGCGCATCGAACTGGGCGAAATCGAGAGCCGGCTCGCCACGTTGCCTGGCATTCAAGAAGCCGTGGTGCTGGCCCGCGAAGATCAGCCCGGCCAGCCGCGTCTGGTGGCCTACTTCACGCCCCAGCCAGATGTCGAAGCCGCAACCCCGGATGGCTTGCGCGCCCAGTTGCAGGGTCACCTGCCGGAATACATGGTGCCGGTTGCCTTTGTGGAATTGGCGGCCTTGCCCCTCACTGCCAATGGCAAACTCGACCGCCGAGCGTTGCCAAAGCCCGAGCGTTCGGCCTTGTTCGAGAGGGGTTACGAGCCCCCCGAAGGCGAACTGGAAAACGCGCTGGCGCAAATCTGGGCCGAATTGCTGCACGTCGAGCGGGTTGGTCGGCGCGATCACTTCTTCACCCTTGGCGGCCATTCCCTGGTGGCCATGCGCATGGTTTCGCAGGTGCGCCTGCAGCTGGGCGTGGAGCTGACACTGGCCGCTCTGTTCGCCAATGCCGAGCTGGCTGCCGTGGCTGCGGTGCTGGCCAGCGCAGGGCGCAGCGAACTGCCGGTGATCCTGCCGGTGCCGCGCGAGCAACCGTTGCCGATGTCGTTCGCCCAGCAGCGGCTATGGTTTCTGGCGCAGATGGAGGGCGGCAACCAGGCCTACAACGTACCGTTGGCCCTGGGCTTGCGCGGGGCACTGGATGCCGATGCGCTGGAGTGTGCCTTGCTGCGCATTGTTGAACGCCATGAAACCTTGCGTAGCCGCTTCGTGCCGCGTGAGGACAGTGCTGAGGTGATCATTGCCGCCACCGCCGGAGGCAATTGGTTCCAGCGCGAAGATTCGAGCCCGGAGCGGCTGCCCGCACGGCTGCGTGAAGAAGCCAGCGCACCGTTTGACCTGGCGCACGGGCCACTGCTGCGGGCGCGATTGCTGCGTCTGGGCGCTGAGCACCATGTGCTGGCACTCACGGTGCACCACATCGTCGCCGACGGCTGGTCGCTCGGTGTGCTGACCCAGGAGCTGAGCACGTTGTACTCGGCCCTGAGCCAGGGGCTGCAAGACCCGCTGGAGCCATTGGCGATCCAGTACGGCGATTACGCCGTATGGCAACGCCGCTGGCTGGCCGGTGAGCAGCTGCAGCGCCAGACCGATTACTGGCGCCAGACGCTGGAGGGTGCGCCGAGCGTGCTCAAGCTACCCAGCGATCGACCACGCCCCGAGCGCCAGGACTTCAGCGGAGCGAGCCTGCCCCTGCAACTGGACCCGCGACTGGCTGCGGGCCTGCGGACCCTGGCCCAGCGTCACGGGGTCACGCTGTACATGACTGTGCTCGGCGCCTGGGCGGTACTGCTGGGGCGGCTTGGCGGGCAAGCTGAGGTGGTGATCGGCTGTCCGGTGGCTGGCCGCAGTCGCGCTGAACTTGAGGCGTTGGTGGGGTTGTTCGTCAATACCCTGGCCATCCGCATCGACACGCAATCTGCGCCAACCGCTCAGGCGTTGCTCGAACAGGTCAAGGCACGCGTGCTGGAGGCCCAGGCCCATCAGGACCTGCCATTCGAACAAGTTGTCGAGATCGTACGCCCGCTGCGCAGCCTCGCGCACACGCCGTTGTTCCAGACCACCCTGAACTGGCAGCCCACCCACGGCCCGGCCCTGCAACTGCAAGGCCTGCAGCTCGAAGCCGTGCCGCTTGCCGGCCAGGTGGCCAAGTTCGACCTCACGCTCAACCTGGGCGAGCAGGGCGATGTTTTGGCTGGCAGCCTTGAATACGCCACGGCACTGTTCGATGAAAGCACCGTGCGCCGTTACCTCGGGTATTTCGAAACCCTGTTGTGGGGGATGGTCGACAACGACCAGGCAAACATTGAGCAAATCGACCTGGTTGACGACGAAGAGCGCCAGACGCTGCTGCACACGTTCAACGCAACCCGCCGCGACTACCCCCGAGAGCAGTGCGTGCAACGCCTGTTTGAACAGCGCGTCGCTCGCCACCCCCTGGCACTGGCGGCGGTGCACGGCCAGCAGACGATGAGTTATGGCGAGCTCAACGCGCGCGCCAACCGCCTGGCCCATTACCTGACGGCCGAGGGCGTGCTGTCGGGCGCCAGCGTCGCGCTCCTGCTGCCACGTTCGCTGCCGCTGCTGGTGGCGCAACTGGCGGTGCTCAAGTGCGCGGCGGTGTATGTGCCCCTGGACATTCATGCGCCAGCCGAGCGGCAGGCGTTCATGGTCGAGGATTGCCAGGCCACGGTGTTGCTGACGCTGTCCGACACTGCCGCAGACCTGCCGGTGCGGCGCATCGACCTCGATCAGCGGTTACTTGACGACCAGCCCAGCCACAACCCTGGCCTGCCCCAGGACGCCGGCAGCAGCGCCTATGTGATGTACACCTCGGGGACTACAGGTATGCCCAAGGGGGTATGCGTGCCACACCGAGGCATCGCGCGCCTGGTACTGGCCAACGGTTACGCCGACTTCACCGAGCACGACCGTATCGCCTTCGCCTCCAACCCGGCATTCGATGCCAGTACCTTGGAGGTCTGGGGCGCGTTGCTCAACGGCGGCCAGGTGCGGGTCATCGACCACGCGACGCTGGTCGATCCCCAGCGCTTCGCCGCTGCACTGGTGGAGCAAGATATCAGTGTGTTGTTCCTGACCACAGCGCTGTTCAACCAGTATGTGCAACTGCTGCCCGAGGCACTGGCGGGGCTGCGCCTGCTCATCAGCGGTGGCGAGCGCGCCGAGCCGGCGGCCTTCCGTACGCTGCTGGAACGGGCGCCGGCCCTGCGTCTGATCAATGGCTACGGGCCGACTGAAACCACCACCTTCGCGGTCACCTTCGAAGTGCGCGAGTTGCCGGCCAACGCCAGTCACGTGCCGATTGGCAAGCCTATCGGCAATACCCAGGTCTATGTACTCGATGCCCACCGGCAACTGGTGCCCCTGGGGGCGGTGGGTGAACTGTACATCGGCGGTGATGGTGTGGCCCTGGGGTACCTCAATCGCCCCGAGCTGACGGCCGAACGCTTCGTCGACGACCCGTTCAGCCCACAGTCTGGTGCCAAGCTGTACCGCACCGGCGACCTGGTGCGCTGGCAGGCCGATGGCCAGCTGGAGTGCCTGGGGCGAAATGACGACCAGGTCAAGATTCGCGGATTCCGCATCGAACTGGGTGAAATCCAGCAGCAATTGGCCCAATGCCCTGGTATCGGCGAGGTCATCGTCATGGCCGTGCCTGCCGAGCAGGGGCCGTTGCGTCTGGTGGCCTGGTTCACCCGCCTGGATGAAGCGCTGCAAGCAGGCGACCTGCGCAGCTACTTGCGCGGTCGTCTGCCTGAATACATGGTGCCGGCGGCCTTCGTTGCGCTGCAGCGCATGCCGCTGAGCAACAACGGCAAGGTCGAGCGCAAGGCACTGCCGTTGCCGGGGCCGGAAGATTTCGCCGCAGCTATTTACGAAGCCCCCCAGGGCCATCAGGAGCAGGTGCTGGCTCAGCTGTGGTGCGAGCTACTGCAGGTGGAACGGGTCGGGCGCGATGACCGCTTCTTCGAGTTGGGCGGCCACTCGCTGCAGGCCATGCGTATGCTGGCCCAGGTCCGCCAGCGGCTGGGCCTGGAGTTGGCGTTGGCCGACCTGTTCGCCGACGATCGCCTTGCCGCCGTCGCCGCCAGCCTGGCCAGCCATCCCGCCCAGGCGCTGCCGGCCATTCAGCCGAGCGTACGCGTGAGGCCTTTGCCATTGTCGTTCGCCCAGCAACGGCTGTGGTTCCTGACGCAAATGGCCCCGGACAGCGCGGCTTATCACATCCCCATCGGCCTGGGTCTGGAGGGTGCGTTGGATGCAGCGGCGCTGGAGCGGGCGTTACAGCGCCTGGTGGAGCGCCATGAGAGCCTGCGCAGCCACTTCATCGAGCAGGATGGTGAGGCTCAGGTGGTCGTGAGCAAGGACGTGTTCAAGTTGGCCAAGGTGGAGGTGCCTGGCCTGGATGAGCAGGCACTGGCTGCGCTGGTCGAGCAAGAAGCCGTTCGGCCTTTCAACTTGGCTCAAGACTTGCCGATCCGAGGTCGCCTGCTGCGCCTGGCGCCGCAAAGCCACGTACTGTTGCTAAATCTGCACCATCTGGTGGCCGACGGCTGGTCGTTGGGGGTACTGATTCGAGAGCTGGCTGCGTTGTACGAGGCGTTCAGCAATGATCGCACCGACCCCTTGGCGCCATTGCCCGTGCAGTACCTGGACTATGCCCTGTGGCAGCGCCAATGGCTCGGCAGCGAGACGTTGCAGCGCCAGGCCCAATACTGGGTCGCCAGCCTGGCCGGAGTGCCGGCGCTGATCAGCTTGCCATGGGACCGGCCACGGCCTGAGCGTCAGCAGCACGCTGGCGACAGTGTCGCAATCAGCCTCGACCCACGCTTGAGTGTTGAACTCAAGGCTCTGTGCCGGGCGCATGGGGTCACGCCGTACATGCTGTTCATGGCCGCCTGGGCGGTGCTGTTGGCGCGGCTGGCGGGCCAGGATGAGGTGGTGGTCGGCTCGCCGCTGGCCAACCGTCGCCAGGCCGAGGTGGACGGGTTGATCGGCATGTTCGTCAACTCCATCGCCGTGCGCGTGGATACGTCGGGGGCGCCGGATGTCGCGAGCCTGCTGGCACGGGTCAAGGCAACGGTGCTGGCCGCCCAGGCGCATCAGGACCTGCCTTTCGAGCAAGTGGTCGAGGCCCTGCGCCCGCAGCGCAGCTTGGCCCATACGCCGGTTTACCAGGTGTCGCTGGACTGGGAGGGCAGCCCGGATCGGCAGGCCTTGAAGTTGGGTGAACTGACGGTGACCCCGCTGGCTGGGCAGGCGCGGATCGCCAAGTTCGACTTGAGCCTGAGCATGGGCGAGGGGGTTGACGGGTTTGCCGGCGGCATCGTGTATGCCACTGCATTGTTCGACCGGTCGACCATCGAACGGTATTCGGGGTACCTGGAACAACTGCTGTGGGCTTTTGCGGAGGGTGCCCAGGCCGTTCCAGGCCATATTGGGCTGCCGGATGCGGATGAGCGCAAGCGGCTGCTGCTGGCATTCAACGATACGGCGGTGGGCTATGACCTTGAGCAAACTCTGCATGGGCTGATCGAAGCACAGGTCGAGCGCACGCCGGATGCCGTGGCGGTGCGGGCAGAAGAGGGCGCGTTGAGCTATCTGCAGCTCAACGCGCAAGCCAACCGCTTGGCACATCACCTGATCGGTTTGGGCGTCAAACCGGATGATCGCGTGGCGATCTGCGTCGAACGTGGGCTGTCGATGGTGGTCGGGTTGCTGGCGATCCTGAAAGCGGGCGGTGCCTATGTGCCGGTCGATCCGGACTACCCGGCCGAGCGCGTGCGGCACATGTTGCGCGACAGCGCGCCGGTGGCGGTGCTGGTGCAGGCCGCAACCCGCCGTGTGCCGGAAAGCGGGCACGTCATCGATCTGGACCAGCCGACCTGGGGCGAGCAACCCGCGACTAACCCGGTCGTTGCGGATCTGACGCCACATCATCTGGCCTACGTGATCTACACCTCTGGTTCGACAGGCCTGCCCAAGGGCGTGATGAACGAGCATGCTGGCGTGGTCAACCGCCTGCTGTGGATGCAGGACGCCTACGGCCTCGGCGCCGACGACGTGGTGCTGCAGAAAACGCCGTTCAGCTTCGACGTCTCGGTCTGGGAGTTCCTCTGGCCCCTGCAAACCGGCGCACGCCTGGTCATGGCGCGCCCTGGCGGGCATCGTGATCCGCAATACCTGCGCGAGGTGATCCGTCGCGAACGGGTAACCACCTTGCACTTCGTGCCATCGATGCTGGATGTGTTCTTGGCGCACGGTGAAGCAAGCGCAGACCGCCTCAAGCGCGTGCTGTGCAGTGGCGAGGCGCTGCCAGGCAGCCTGGTGCGGCGCTTCCACGCCCAATTGCCAACCGTCGAGCTGCATAACCTGTATGGCCCAACCGAAGCGGCGGTGGATGTCAGTGCCTGGCATTGCCTCACCGCGCCAGACAACACCCCGATCGGCAAGCCCATCGCCAACACCACGCTTTACGTGCTCGATGGCCAAGGCCAACCGGTGCCGCAGGGCGTGGCGGGTGAGTTGTTCATCGGCGGCGTACAGGTCGCCCGTGGTTACCTCAACCGCGCCGAACTGACCGCCGAACGCTTCATCGAAGACCCGTTCAGCACCCGCCCTGGCGCCCGTTTGTACCGCACCGGTGACCTGGCCCGCCATCTGGCCGACGGCAACATCGAATACCTGGGCCGTAACGACGACCAGGTGAAAATCCGTGGCCTGCGTATCGAGCTGGGCGAGATCCAGGCCGGCCTGACGGCCATCGATGGCATCAAGGAAGCCGTGGTGGTGGCGCGCGATCAACGCCTGATCGCGTACTACACCGGGGAACCGCAAAGCACCGAAACCCTGCGCTCGTCGCTGCTCGCACTTTTGCCCGAGTTCATGGTGCCCGCGCTTTTCATGCACCTCGAAGCGCTGCCTTTGAGCCCCAACGGCAAGCTCGACCGCAAGGCTCTGCCTGAACCCGAAGCCCTCCAGGACCGTCCATTCGAGGCCCCGGAAGGCGAAACCGAAATCCTGCTGGCCGCCCTCTGGGCGGAACTGCTGGGCGTGGAACAGGTAGGCCGCCACGACAACTTCTTCGAGCTTGGCGGCCATTCGCTCGCGGCCATCCGTTTGATCGACAGGCTCACCAAGGCAGGCCTGCAGGCGGCCATCAACGACGTATTCCAGCAGCCCAGCATAGCCGCCTTGGCCCGCTCGCTGGATGCCAGCGGCAGTGCCAACTTGCAGACCGTCGTCACCGTCAGGGCCACAGGCAGCCAACCCGCGTTGTTCCTGGTGCACGAATTCACCGGCCTTGACTTCTACTTCCCGGTGCTGGGCCAGCATCTGCCAGGTGATTACCCGGTCTACGGCCTGCCAGGCGTACCATACGGCGAACCCCAACCCCGCACGCTGGAATGCCTGGCCCGCTACCAGGTCGAGCAGCTGCGCAAGGTCCAACCCCACGGCCCTTATCGCCTGGCGGGATGGTCGTTTGGCGGTGTGCTGGCTTTCGAAATGGCCAACCAGTTGCTGGGCGCGGACGAGGCCGTGGACTTCCTAGGCCTGATCGATACCTATGTGCCGCGTCTGGCCGACCAGGGCAAGGCGCGCTGGCAAGGGCCGCGCGCGCTGGAGCGGCAGCTGCTGCTCAACTGCAGCACCTTCTGGCGCACGCAAGGTGATGCCGGCGAGGCGCGTCTGGCGCAGCTGCAACGCCTGGAGGCCGAACAGACCGATTTCGTGACACTGCTGACCAGTTGCCGTGAACAGGATCTGCTCTATGGCCTGTGGTCCAGCATGAGCGATGAACAACTGCGTCATTACTTTACCCGCGAGTTGGCACACGGGCAGGCCATGGCCCATTACCGCCTGGCGCCATTGGGCATACCGGTTCATCTCTTCAGGGCGGAGCAGGGTAGCGAAGGGCTGTCGAGCCTGGGCTGGAGCGAAACGCTGCCCACGCAGACGCTGGTCGATATCGCGGTGCCCGGTGACCACCGCAGCATGATGCAGGCACCCCATGTGGCATCGGTCGGCGCGGCCATCGCCCGAGCGCTCGACAGCGTGACGTCAAGGTCCATCGACCAAGCCGTGGCTTACCAACCCCTGGTCGCCATCCAGTCCGGCCAGCCAGGCCATGCACCGCTGTTCTGCGTGCCGGGGGCGGGTGACAGCGTCACCAGCTTCATTGGCCTGGCCGAAGCGCTGGGGCCGAGTTGGCCACTTTACGGGCTGCAGGCCCGAGGCCTGGACGGCGGTTCGGTGCCGCATGCATCGGTCGAAGCCGCTGCCGATTGTCATCTGCAGGCCATCGAAGCGCTGTACCCGCAAGGGCCGCTGAATCTGGTCGGCCATTCTTTCGGCGGCTGGGTGGCGCATGCCCTGGCGGCCCGGTTCGAGTCCAAGGGGCGTCAGGTGCGTTCCCTGACCTTGATCGACAGCGAGGCACCGGGCGAGGGCGGCACCTGCGGCCAGCCTTACACCTTCGGTGAAGCGTTGCTGCGCTTGATTGACGCATTGCAGTTGTCGACCGGCAAGGCCTTGGGCATCGAGCCGCTGGCCTTCGCCCAGGCCACTGACGATGAGCAAATGCGTCAGCTGCATGGGGCGATGGTGCGGGTTGGGTTGATGCCAGCGCGCTCTGCGCCGCAAGCGCTAGAGGGCACGGTACGTACTTTCGCCACGGCGCTGCGCACGCGCTATCGGCCAACGCTGGCCTACAGCGGCCCGGTGGGATTGGTGCTGGTCGATGACCCCAGCCTGGATGCGGCGGGCAATGCACGCGAACAGGCGGCTATGCAGACCGGCTGGCAGCAGCTTATGCGGCAGTTGGCACTCTGGCAGGGGCCAGGCAACCACTTCAGCATCCTCAAGGTGCCGGATGTGTTCAGCCTGGCGGCGTGGTGGCATGACGGCCAGGCACTGCAGCTGGACAAAGTAACCGAGTAATCATGGGAAAGTGAGTGTTCATGGACAAGTCCAGATTCCGCAAATACAGCCTCGGCGTGGCCGTGGCCCTGGTCGCCGGTATCGCGCTGTACGCCATTCAGGCGCCAGCCAAAGCGCCGCAATACATCACCGCCATCGCCGAAAAGGGCGACATTGAGAACGCGGTACTGGCCACTGGTACCCTGGAAGGGATCAAGCAGGTGGATGTCGGCGCCCAGGTGTCCGGGCAGTTGAAGTCGCTCAAGGTCAAGCTCGGCGACAAGGTCGAGCAGGGCCAGTGGCTGGCCGAGATCGACCCGTTGGTGCTGCGCAATACCTTGCGCCAGCGCGAGGTCGACGAGAAAAAGTTGCAGGCCGAACGGCGTTCGACACTGGCCCAGCTCAAGCAGACCAGGCGGGTGTACGAGCGCTACCGCGAGCTGCAGGCCGACGAATCGGTGTCGCGCCAGGACTTCGAGAATGCCGAATCTGAATACGAAGTGCAGCAGGCCGCCGTGCGTTCGCTCGACGCGCAGATCCAGAGCGCCCGCGTCGAAATCGACACCGCCCGGGTCAACCTCGGCTACACCCGTATCAATGCGCCCATCACCGGCCATGTGGTTGGTATCGTCACCCAGGAAGGGCAGACCGTGATCGCCAACCAACTGGCCCCGGTACTGCTCAAGCTGGCCAACCTCGACACCATGACCGTCAAGGCGCAGGTCTCGGAAGCCGACGTGATCCACATCACTCCGGGCCAGGAGGTGTACTTCACCATCCTTGGCGAGGACAAGCGCTACTACGCCAAGCTGCGCGGTACTGAGCCTGCGCCGCAGAACTATGCGCAAAGCAGCGACAAGAGCGATGGCAGCAGCACCAAGCCCAATGGCGCGGTGTTCTACAACGCGCTGTTCGAGGTGCCTAACCCCGAGCATCGCCTGCGCATCTCGATGACCGCACAGGTGCATATCGTCCTCGACACCGCTGCCGGTGTGCTTACCGTGCCGGTGGCGGCGCTGGGCCTGCGCAATGGCGACGGCAGCTATCCGGTACGGGTACTCGATGCCAAGGGGTTTGCCCAGGTACGCAACGTGCAGACTGGCATCAACAACAACGTCAAGGTGCAAATCAAGGACGGCTTGGCCGAAGGCGACAGGGTGGTGATTGGTGAACCGGTGAACGGCGAAGCAGGGGCGTGAGCATGAACATGAATGTCGAGCTTGCGCCGCATCTGGCGGTGGCCAGTAGCAACGGCGATGCCTTGCTGCGCTTGCAGGGCGTCAGCCGCAGTTTCATGGCCGGCGACCGCGAGTTTCTTGCGCTCAAGGGCATCGACCTGGAGATCCACAGCGGTGAACTGGTGGCGATCATTGGTGCCTCCGGTTCGGGCAAATCAACCTTGATGAATATCCTCGGTTGCCTGGACAACGCCAGCAGCGGCAGCTATCAAGTGGGCGGCCAGGAAACCCGTGAGCTGGATGACGATGCCCTGGCGGCGCTGCGCCGCGATCACTTCGGCTTCATCTTCCAGCGCTACCACCTGCTGCCACACCTGGATGCGCTGCACAACGTGGAAATTCCGGCGGTGTATGCCGGGACGCCCCAAGGCCAGCGCCATGACCGGGCGCGCGAGCTGCTGACGCGCCTGGGCCTGGCCGGCCACCTGGGCCACCGGCCCAGCCAGCTGTCCGGTGGCCAGCAGCAGCGGGTGAGTATCTGCCGCGCCTTGATGAACGGCGGCCAGGTGATCCTCGCCGACGAGCCCACCGGCGCACTGGACACTGCCAGCGGCAAGGAAGTGATGAACATCCTGCTGGAACTGCACGTCGCTGGGCATACGGTCATTCTGGTGACCCACGACCCAAAGGTCGCGGCCCATGCGCAACGCATCATCGAGGTCAGCGACGGCCAGATCGTCAGCGACCGTCGCAATGCCGCCGACACGCTCCCCAAGCCTATCGCCGAGCCCGCCCCACAAGCTCCCGCTGCTCGGCGCTTGGTGGCCAGCCTGGGGATGTTCCGCGAAGCCTTCAAGATGGCCTGGATCGCCCTGGTATCGCACCGCATGCGCACCTTGCTGACCATGCTCGGGATCGTCATCGGCATTACCTCGGTGGTGTCGATCTCGGCCATCGGTGAGGGCGCCAAGGGCTATGTGCTCAAAGACATCCAGGCGATTGGCAGCAACACCATCGATATTTATTCCGGTAGCAACTTTGGCGACAGTCGGGCCAAGACCATCGAAACGCTGTTACCCGCTGACGTCGCTGCGCTCAACGAGCTGTACTACGTCGACAGCGCCACCCCGGTGATCGGCCAGAGCACCCTGGTGCGCTATCGCAACCTGGATGTCGATGTGCAACTCAACGGCGTCAGCGAACATTACTTCCAGGTGCGCAACATCCCCTTGGCCTCGGGCATCGTGTTCAGCGCCGACGACGCCAGGCGCCAGGCGCAGGTGGTGGTGATCGACCACAACACGCGCAAGCGCCTGTTCGGGCAGAACGTCGACCCGTTGGGCCAGGTGATCCTGGTCGGCAACCTGCCGTGTACGGTGATCGGCGTGACCGCCGAAAACAAGAACCTGTTCGTCGCCAGCAACCAGCTGAACATCTGGGTGCCCTATGAAACCGCTGCAGGACGGGTGCTCGGCCAACGCCACCTGGACAGTATCAGCGTGCGCATCAAGGACGGCGTGCCGAGTAAGCGGGTGGAGGAAGAGGTGACCAAGCTGATGCTGCAGCGCCATGGCACCAAGGACTTCTTCACCAACAACCTCGACAGCATCATGCAGACGGTGCAGAAGACCAGCCGCTCGCTGACCCTGTTGCTGTCGCTGATCGCGGTGATTTCACTGGTGGTGGGTGGCATCGGAGTAATGAACATCATGCTGGTGTCGGTGACCGAGCGTACCCGCGAGATCGGCATTCGCATGGCGGTGGGCGCGCGCCAATCGGACATTCGTCAGCAGTTTCTGGTCGAGGCGGTGATGGTCTGCCTGTTTGGCGGGGTGGTGGGGATTGCCTTGTCGTATGGCATCGGCTCGCTGTTCGAGCTGTTTGTGAAGCAGTGGGAGATGGTGTTTTCGCCGGGGTCGATCGTGATGGCGTTTGCCTGTTCGACGTTGATTGGTGTGGTGTTTGGTTTTGTGCCGGCAAGGAATGCTGCGCGGCTGGACCCGATCGAGGCGTTGGCGCGAGATTGATGGTGCCGTACCGGATCCTTTCCTGTAAGAGCGGCTTCTGTGGGAGCGGCTTCAGCCGCGAACACCGGCGAAGCCGGTGCCACCAACCGCGTCGCTTGTTTCGCGGCTAAAGCCGCTCCCACAGGGTGGGCTGCCCTATGGAAGTCTAACTGTCACCATACATCCAACGTATCAACGAGTGCCGCCCGCTGATCCCCAGCTTGATCGCCGCGCGGCGCAGATAACTTTCCACCGTGTTGACCTTCAACGCCAGACGCTCGGCCTGCTCCGGCGCGGTACGTCCGGCCAGCAGGCCCAGGCACACCTGGCGCTCACGTTCTGAGAGATTCAACCCGGACTGGGCCAGACGCTCGATGAAACGTTGTTGCAGGCTTTCTGGCGCAGCCCGCTCAAGGCTGGGCTGCAAGGCATCGATATGCTTTTCCAGCATCGGCAGTAGCAGCGGCGAAATGTCATCCAGCCGGCTCCGCTCGTGGGCGGAAAAGCCATAGGTCGAGCCCGCGCGCAACACTTGGATTTCATACCGCGAGTCACCTTTGCGGCGGATCAGGTGAAAGTGCGAAGGGTCGTTGTCGCCGCCTTCAAGGCACTGCGCGGAAGAGAACACCGTTTCGTTGATCAGCGCCGACGTGCTGTCGGGTTCGTCGGGAACTGCAGACAATTGCCGTATCTGCGTGGCATCGATATCCAGATGCGCCTGGATCAAGTCGTGCAGCATGCGCGGGAACTGGCGGCTGCCGGTGCTGGCTATGACTTTGCCGATCTGCGGGTAGAGCAAGTGCGAATTCATCGTGTCATCCTTGAAAAGTCGAGGTGCAACCTCCCACCGAATTGCGGCCTGCGTCCTGGGCTTGTCGCGGAAGGTGGTTGTTATCCTAGTACAACGACTGAGTGACGGTTAAATGAAGTCGCAATAATGGCATAACAATAGCATCGCATGCTGACGTCTACTGCGGCGCGGGTTGTCGGTTATCATGCGTGCCCCATCACCTTCACGAGTACTACCCCATGTCCCTGAGTGCCGAACAGATCGGTGAATTCCGCGCCTTCGCCGAGCAGTTGGCAGATGCCGCCGCGACGGCGATCCGGCCGTACTTTCGTGCCAGCCTGGACGTTGAGGACAAGGGTGGGCGCCTGTACGATCCGGTGACCGTGGCCGACAAGGCTGCCGAAGACGCCATGCGTGAGCTGATCCAAGCACGTTACCCCGCGCACGGTATCCTCGGCGAAGAGGCTGGCGTGGCGGTGGGCAGCAGCCCGCTGACCTGGGTACTGGACCCCATCGACGGCACCCGCGCCTTCATCACCGGTCTGCCGCTGTGGGGCACACTCATTGCTCTCAACGATGGCACCCGTCCCGTGGTCGGCGTGATGAACCAGCCGTTTACCGGCGAACGCTTCATCGGTACTCCGGAAGGCGCCTGGCGCAGCGGCACGCCGCTGAAAACCCGGGCTTGCGCCGACCTGGCGTCGGCCACGTTGATGTGCACCACGCCCGACATGTTCGACACCCCCGAGCGCAAGGCCGCCTTTGAATCGGTGGCCGGCAAGGCGCGGCTGATGCGCTACGGTGGCGACTGCTACGCCTATTGCATGCTGGCGTCGGGGTTCGTCGATGTGATCGTCGAGGCCAGCCTGCAGCCCTATGACGTGCAGGCGCTGATGCCGATTATCGAAGGAGCGGGAGGGGTGATTACCGCTTGGGACGGCAGCTCGGCGCAGAATGGGGGTTGTGTGGTTGCGTGTGGTGACCCAGCATTGCATGCCCAGGTAGTCGCGATGCTACGCCACGCAATGTGAGCACTGACGGCCGGTAGACGCACCATCGCACTTTTTCCGCTTTCGGGGCTCTATGCTTGGCCAGGCCGCGCCGATCCCCAGCGCGGCCGCCGATTCCGATCCGGTGCCGATGGTTGCAAAAACACCCGAACTTCTCCCGCGCCTGCTGCTGGCAGGCGTATTGATCTGCCTCGGCGCCTGCACCCAGCAACAAGGCCAGGACATCGTCAGCCAGTTTGGCAATGGCAAGCCCAGCGAGCTGTTCCAGACCAGCGTCGACCGTATGGCGACGCTCGCCATGCGCGACAACTTGCAGAGCCTCTACCTGCTGATGAACAAGCTGTACCTGCGCAACCCCAGCCAGTTGAAGCTGTCGGGCTATCTGGATGCCGCCACGGCCGAGCGGCAGATCCGCATCGCCATCGAACAGCGCCAACCTTTGCCGCAGCTCGGCAACCGCCGCGATCTCGACGCCTTGAGCTATGCCCTGAGCCCGGATTTTCGCGGTGACCGGGTCGGTGCCTTCATCTACGCCATCGGCAGCATGCTGATTACCTCGCACGGCGGGCGTACCGAGTTTTACATGACCGATACCATCGACCCGCTGTTCGTCAACAACGCGGCGCGTAATATCGAGAAGGCTACCTGGATGCTGAGCCAACGACAGGATGCCAATGGCGTGTTGCTGCTTTTCTCCAACGAGATATCGGAAGAGGGGAGCAACCTGAGTTTCGCCGTGGAGTTCGGCAAGATCGTGGCGCGGCTGGATTTGCTGGCGGAGCTGCTTGATGAGCGTTATCGGCGGATTGGGCTCAATTATGCGCAGAGCCTGTTGTTGATGAACTTTTTGCCGGTGCAATGATGGCCTGCTCGGTGACGAACAGGCCGGTCATGCTTACAGATGATCGAAGATCGAGCCTTTGTGCGGGTAGAACAGCTTTTCGTACAGGCGGGTTCATGGCGGCGCTGGTGCCAATCTGCTTGTGTCATGACATTCCCTGTGGACTGACTGAAAGAAGGCAGAGTGCCATTCAACTGCTGGCCGCGCTATAAACAAAAAGTGTTAGTCGCCAGCGGTTGTGATGAAACTTCACCGGGCAGCTAAAGCAGTTGCTCGATCGCCCGCCGATAACGCTGCCCCGCCAGGCTCATGCTGTTGTTGTGGCTTGCCCCCGGCACCAGCAGCAGGGTCTTGGGCTCCTGCGCCGCTTCGAACAGTTGCTGGCTGAAGCGTGGTGGAACGAAGCGGTCGTCCAGGCCATGCACCAGCAACAGCGGTAGGCCGATGTGGCTGATCTTGTCCAGCGAATCGAATTTTTGTGACAGCAACCAGCGCACCGGAAGCGTGGTATCCGCGACTGCGGCAGCGACATCGCCCAGCGAGGTGAAGGTCGATTCAAGGATCAGCCCGCGCGCCGGTGTGGCGCGGCCCGACTTTTCAGCCTCACGGGCCAGTTCCGAGGCCAGTTCGACCGCCACTGCACCGCCCAGTGAATGGCCGAAGATCAGGCGCTTGCCAGCGTCCGGTTGCAGTTGGGCAAAACGTTCCCAGGCAATACGCGCGTCTTCGTAGACTGTCGCTTCGGACGGCAGACCGCCACGACTTTGGCCGAATCCGCGGTAATCCACAGCCAATACCGAAAAGCCCATGGCGTGCAGCTGTTCGATGCGAAACAGCTGCCCGGTAAGGTTCCAGCGCACGCCATGCAGGTAGAGGATGGCCGGTGCATCGGCGCGTCGGGCCGGCCACCACCAGGCATGCAGGCTCTGGTTGTCGGCGAAGCTGCGGGGGCGTAGGTCCAGCTCCTGCACACCATTGGGCAGGCCACGGAACCAACTGGCCTGGCCGGGCTCGATGCGGAACACCAGTTCGCGTTCCTTGTGCTGCAGCACGGCGCACCCGGAGGGCAGGCCGATGACCAGCAGTGCGACGCACAACCAGGTTAGCCAGCGACGGCGTAGGTGGAGGAAGAGTGGGGTAGGCATGTGGGCGTTTTTAACAGATGCCCAGGGTTTGATGTGGGAAAAGTGACCGAAAGGGCCGGGGAGGATTGTTACGGGAGATTAAGCGAAGGGGCCGCAGGACGGCCCCGTTGTTTGCTCAGTTCGCCCGAGCGGCGTTCAAGGCACCGGCGCGCGAAACGCGCAGCGCCACCAGGCTGCCCACTACGATCAACGCTGCCAGTGAATACAGCGCAGCATCGGTCGAGCCGGTCTGGTCCTTGATGAAGCCGACCAGGTACGGGCTGAGGAAGCCCGCCATCTGCCCCACCGAGTTGATGATCGCCAGGCCTGCGACAGCGGTACCGGCGCTCAACAGCGCGGTCGGCATTGGCCAGAACATCGGCAGGCCGGTGAGGGCGCCCATGGTGGCAATCGACAGGCCGAGGATGGCGATGGTCGGGTTGGCGGCGAAGTTGACCGCGATCAGAAGGCCGAGGGCACCCATCAGCATAGGCACCACAAGGTGCCAGCGGCGCTCGTTGCGCAAGTCCGCCGAGCGGCCGCAGAGGATCATGAACACACCGGCCAGCAGGTACGGAATGGCGCTGAGCCAGCCGATCAGTAGTGGGTTGTCGAAGCCCATGTTCTTGATGATCGACGGCAGCCAGAAGTTGATCGCGTACACACCGCTCTGGATGCAGAAGTAGACGAAACCGAAGGTCCAGATCAGCGGGTTGGTCAGCACCGCGAGCACGCCGTCGCCGGTGGTGGCGGGTTTGCTGGCAGCATCGGCCTTGAGGTCGGCCTCGATCAGCTGGCGTTCCGCTGGGCTCAGCCAGGGCGCCTTCTGGTAGCCATCGCTGAGCAAAACGATGGCCAGGATACCCAGGGCGACAGTCGGCAGGCCCTGAATCAGGAACATCCACTGCCAGCCGGCCAAGCCATGCTGGCCGGCGGCGAAGTGCTCGAGAATCCAGCCGGAGAAAGGCCCGCCGAGCAGGCCCGAAACCGGGATCGCCGACATGAACAGGGCCATGATCCGGCCACGGCGGTCAGCCGGGAACCAGCGCGAGAGGTACAGCACCACACCGGGGAAGAACCCGGCCTCGGCTGCGCCGGTCAGCAAACGCAAGGTGTAGAACTCGGTAGGGGTGGTGACGAACAGCAGGCAGGTCGAGAGGCTGCCCCAGGCGATCATCATCGCCGCGATCCAGCGCCGTGGGCCGAAGCGGTTGAGCGCCAGGTTGCTTGGCAGGCCGCAGAGGACATAGCCGATGAAGAAAATCCCGGCACCGAGGCCGTAGACGGTTTCGCTGAACTTGAGCGCGTCGAGCATCTGTAGCTTGGCGAAGCCGACGTTGACGCGGTCCAGGTAGTTGAACAGGTAGCAGATGAAAATGAACGGGATCAGCCGCAGAGTGATGCGCCGGTAGAGCGCGTTGCGGGTGATGTCCGTGCCTTGGTCAGGGGCGGGGCTGTGTGCCATGATCGGGTTCTCTGTTGTTATGGTTGTCGCCGCGTCGCCTGTGCCGGCGCTCGCCCTGACGAGTCTCGGGGAGTGCGACGCGCCTGTCTTTGTGCTTTTGCACAGCCATTGGCCCTGGCGACTGTGCTGCGGTACAAAGCCTAACACCCATAAGGATCGCTGAATGTTCGAACTGGACCATGACCTGGCGCAGGATATCGTTGATCGGGCGATGGCCATTCTGCCGTGCAACGTCAATGTCATGGACAGCCAGGGGCTGATCCTGGGCAGTGGCGAGCCGGAACGCATCAACACCCGCCATGAAGGTGCGCAGCTGGTGTTGGCCAATGGCCGGATCGTCGAGCTGGACGTGGAGGCCGCCAAATGCCTGAAAGGGGTGCAGCCAGGGGTCAATTTACCCCTGATGCTCGATGGGCGGCTGATCGGCGTGCTGGGTTTGACGGGTGATCCGCAGCAGATGCGCACTTACGGCGAACTGGTGCGCATGACGGCCGAGATGCTCCTGGCGCAGCGCCATCTACAGGTTGAACAGCAATGGCGTCGGCAGCGTTGTGATGATTTGCTGGCCCTGCTGCTCGGTGGCAGTGGTGATTCGCCACGGTTGGTGGACGAAGCGCAGCAATTGGGGCTGAAGCCGCAATTGCCCCGCATACCCTGCTTGTTCGAGCTGCGCGCAGGGCCACCCGCTGAAGCCTTGACCGCCTGGTTGATGAGCCGCTACCCCGACAGTTGGTGCGTGAGCCCGGCACGTGATTCGTTGCTGTGGTGTCGACCGGCCGGCGTGGTGCTGGATGAAGAGCGTTTGTTTGAACGCGTGCAGCGTAGCGGCTGGGAGATCGAGCGCCTGGCAGTGGGCTGTCCGGCGCAGAGCCTGGAGCATTTGCGCCGTGGTTACCGGCGGGTTCGCGACCTGCTTGCCTATGGCCGCGAAGTCTTGCCGAAACAACAGCTGCTGAGCCTCGCACGCTATCGCCTGCCGGCGTTGCTCTGGCGCCATCGCAACGAAGATGCCCTGGATGAACTGCTTGAACCCCTGCAGCGCATTCGCGCCAAGGATGCCAGCGGTCAGCTGATTGCGACCTTGCGCGCCTGGTGCGCACACGATGGTCAAAGCCAGGCCTGTGCCGATGCCCTGGGCATTCACCGCAACAGCTTGCGCTACCGCCTGGAACGCATTGCCGAGCTGGCGGAGGTTGACCCGCTGCGGCTCGAAGGAATGCTGAGCCTTTACCTGGGCTTGCAGCTGTTGCCAGCCGATTGAGTATCCGCAAAGGCATTTGCCCAAACAATGCCTGGGCGCTTTTGTGCATCCGACCGAGGCCCTTGCCTTGCACAGCTGTCAGCATGCCGCTCATCTGGACAGGAGAATCCCCATGAAGATCGTCATCGCCCCCGACTCGTTCAAGGACAGCCTCGATGCTGCCGGTGTCGCCCGCGCTATCGCGGCCGGCATTGCCGAAGCCTTGCCGGCTGCCGAACTGGTCGAGTGCCCCATGGCCGATGGCGGTGAAGGCACCATGGAAGCGATCGTCGCCGCCAGCCAAGGTGAACTGCGTCGCATGACGGTTCGCGGGCCGCTTGGGCTGAGCGTCGAGGCCGGTTGGGGCTGGTTGGCGGACAGCCGCACGGCAATCATCGAGATGGCTCAGGCCAGCGGCATTCAACTGGTGGCCAGCGCCCGGCGCGATGCCTGCCGCAGCAGCACCTGGGGCACCGGAGAGCTGATCGCTGCGGCACTCGCCGCCGGGGCGCAGCGCATTGTTCTGGCCATTGGTGGCAGCGCCACCAACGATGGCGGCAGCGGGATGTTGCGAGCCCTTGGCCTGCGCTTGCTGGATGCCGACGGCCAGCCCCTGGAAGAGGGCGGACTGGCCTTGGCCAGGCTGGCACGCATCGATGCCAGCGAGCTGGACCCACGTTTGGCCGAAGTGCAGGTCGAAGTCGCCGCCGACGTCGACAACCCGTTGTGTGGGCCCCACGGCGCCTCGGCGGTCTTCGGCCCGCAAAAGGGCGCCAGCCCCGCACAGGTACAGGCACTGGACCAGGCGTTGGGCCATTTTGCCGATCTCTGTGCGCAGCTTCTGGGTAACGATGTACGCGAACAGCCGGGCAGTGGCGCTGCCGGCGGTATGGGCTTCGCGGCCAAGGCCTTCATGGGCGCGCAGTTCCGTCCCGGGGTCGAGGTGGTGGCCGAGCTGGCCGGCCTGGACGCGCTGGTGCAAGGCGCCGACCTGGTGATCACCGGTGAAGGGCGCTTCGATGCCCAGACCCTGCGGGGCAAGACGCCGATGGGCGTGGCGCGGATCGCCAAGCGCCATGGCGTGCCGGTGGTGGTGCTGGCGGGCACCTTGGGTGAGGGGTATCAGCAACTGTATGCGCACGGTATCGATGCCGCGTTTGCAGTGACCAGCGGGCCGATGACGCTGGAGCAGGCGTGCGCCGATGCCGCACAGTTGCTGCAGGCTCGCGCCGGGGATATTGCCCGGGTCTGGCGGTGTGCTCGACAATCTTGAATCCAGCAGGCGTCCTCTGTGGGAGCGGCTTCAGCAGCGAACACCGGCGAAGCTGGTGCCATTCACCGCGTCGCTTGCTTCGCGGCTAAAGCTGCTCCTACAGGGTTCGCGGCGCGCTCGCGGGCTATCAACCCCAGTGCAAGCAGCGCAGCCGCAGCTCCAGCCAGTGGCAAGTAAACCAAACCAATCCGCTCGATCATCAAACCTCCAATCCCACCGCCCAGCGCGGTCCCAAGGTTGAACGCCGCAATGCTCAAGCCCGATGCCACGCCCGTGGCATGCGGTGCCAACTGCTTGGCAAGGCCAAGTAGGCGCAGTGTCGACAAGGTCACGATGGCAAAAAACACCCCCCCAAGCCCCCCAGTCAGCAGTACAACTGCCCACGGCTGTTCGCGCCCAAGGTAAAGCAGGCCCAGATCGGCTGCCAGCACCACCAGGGCAACGTTCAAACAGCGACCTACCGCAAATCGGTCCGCGCAAGCGCCACCAAGCAGGTTGCCGAGGATGGTTGCTGCGCCGAACATCAGCATCGCCAGGCTTAGCAACTGCACGCCACCCTGGGTCACTTGCAGCAGAAAGGGCGAGACGTAGGTCAGGAAAGAAAAGGTGGCGATGCTGACCAGCATGGCCATGCCTGCGGTCACCAGCAATGGCCCCTGCATCAACGCCGCCAGGCCCGCCAAGCGGCCTTCAACAGGCGGTGGTGGTGCCTTTTGCCGAGGCATCAGACGCAGCAGCCCGAGCAGACTGAGCAGACCCAAGACGCCCAGGGCGACGAAGATTGCCCGCCACGACCACAGGCTGCCGAGCAACGTTCCTAGCGGAACACCCAAGGCTAAAGCCAGGGTCAGCCCCAGCCAGACCCGCGACAACGCTCGGCCCGCGCGTGGCGGATCGACCAGTTTTACCGCCACGTCGGCGGCGACTGCCATGAATACGCCATGGGCCAGGCCGATCACGAAGCGCACAATGTTCAGGGCCGACAGCTGCTCGACCCAGGCGAACGCCAGGCTGCCGACGGCCAGCACGGCCAAGGTCAGCACCAGTGACGTGCGATCGCGCCAGGTGAGCAACAGCGCCGTCAGCAGCGGCGCGCCAATGGCCGCACCGAGTGCATAGGTGGCAATCGCTGAGCCGACAGCGGTGGTGGAGGTGCCGAGGTCTTCGGCCATGGCTGAGACCAGCCCTGCCACCACGAACTCCGACAGGCCGAAGGTGAAGGTACACAGGGAGAATATAGAGATGACGATTGGCATGGGTACAAAGATTTCCTTATCTGTTCAAGCCCGCTGTCGCCAGGCGCTGGCATCGAGGCTGACGCGCAGTGCCAGTTCCATGGCCTGGTCGCGATTGAGCCGCGGGTCGACCTGGCTCAGATAGCGTCGGCTCAGATCCGCCGGTTGCAGGCCCACTGCGCCTCCCAGGCATTCACTGACATCATCGCCACTGGCTTCCAGGTGCAAGCCACCCAACGCAGAACCGTGGCGCGCATGCACGGCGAAGGCGCTGGCGATCTCTTCGAGGATGTCGTCGAAGACGCGGGTCTTGGTGCCACAGGGTAGCGTGCGGGTATTGCCGTGCATCGGGTCGCACAGCCACAGCACCTGCGCACCGGCCGCTTTCACCGTTTCGATCAGTGGGCCCAGATGGGTCTGTAGGCGGTCGGCGCCCATGCGGTGGATCAGGGTCAAACGACCGGGTTCATTGGTGGGGTTTAGCCGTTTAATCAACCGCTGCAATTGCTCAGGATCGGTGTCGGCGCCCACCTTCACCGCCAGAGGGTTGGCCAGGCCGCGCAGGTACTCCACGTGGGCACCGTGCAGTTGCGCAGTGCGCAAGCCGATCCAGGGCAGGTGGGTAGCCAGGTTGAACCAACAGCCGTCGCTCTGTTGGTGGGTTAACGCTTGCTCATACTCAAGCAGCAACGCTTCGTGGGAAATGTACATCTCTCGGTGCAGGAAATCCCCCGGCTCAGAGCCAGCCAAGGTACGCATGAAACGCAGTGTGCCCTGTACCTCCGCCAGCAGTGCACGAAGTCGTTCGGAGTCTTGGGCCGGGTCAAGCCAGCCCAAGGGCCAATGTTCGGCAAGCAACAGGTTGTCGATGCCCTCGGCCTGGAGCTTGTACAGGTGTTCAAGGGTCGATGCCGAGTGGGCATGAGCCTGCAACAAACGCTGCGGGTCAGCCCGACGCGCCTCTGGGCTGAAATCGTGATGGTTGACGATATCACCGCGATATACCGGAAGCGTCATGCCGTTACGCTGTTCCGTATCACTGGAGCGTGGCTTTGCGTACTGCCCGGCGAGGCGGCCGACCTGCACGATCGGAAGCTGCAGGCCATGCATCAGCACTTGACTCATCTGTTGCAGCAGCGCGACCTGGCGTGCGCTTTGCGCCAGGTCGTTGTGATCGAAACGTTCGGCACAGTCACCCAGTTGCAGCACAAATCGGCGGCCTTGCTGGGCATCGGCGAGCAAGGCCTTGAGCTGCAGTATCCGCTCCGCAAGCACCAAGGGCGGCCGCTGGGCCAGCGTATCGAGGGCCAGGCGCAAAGCTTGCGGGTCGTCATAGCACGGTTGTTGAAGGGCGGGACGACTTCGCCATGAATCAATCGTCCAGGTGGCCTGGGCATCCGCCACGGCGGCGGTAGGGGTCAGCATGGTGTGTCTCCTGAGAGGTACATCGCTCGACCTGCCTTGGGAGCAGGTGGTGGCGATAGTGCGCAGGCCGAACACGGCTTGGGAAATACAATAAATATCTTTGTCTGATATCTCGCCGAATTTACGGGGCGAATAGCGCATTACAAGCAGAAAATTCCTACCTGTTAATCAGCTTTTGCCGCCTGAAGTTGCGGGGTAATACTTTGCAACTATCACCGGCAGTTTCAAATAAGTATTTTACTTAGGCCGAGCACTCGCCAATTCTCTGCGCTGCTTATTCGAGAGGGCGAGTCGATGTTAGTTCACAAGGATCAGGATTACGGCGTGCTGAAGGACGCGGAACGCGAGCTTCAGCAGCAGGAGGGGAATATCCCCGCCGCCGAATTTTATGAGCGAAAGTTGCAGGCGGTTTGGACGCGAGCGCAACACAGCGCCCACTACGCCAATATAGGAGCGTACAGCTTCACTGCCTTCAAGCAGTTGCCGACCACCCTCAAAACTTTGCTTAAAAGCCAACCGCTGAAGTTCTGCACGGTGGAACTCGGTGAAGCGGCCAAGTACTACACTACGACCGGCACAACCGGCGAGCCGACGCCGACGCCTCGCTTGAAAGAGGACATCATCTGGAACGCTGTCAGCGTCGCCAGCCAGTGGCGTGCCGTGCTGCACCCTGGTGCGCGGGTGGCCAACCTGATGCCATCGGACATCGTTCCGGTTGGCGACCTGATTGCCAATGTCTGTGAGTACCTGGACGTTTCCCACGTGCGTCTTTACCCGTTCACCACGGGTATTACCGATTGGGAACGCGTCTGCAAGACCTTCGATACCTACCGTCCTACGGTGTTGTTCATCGCCCCTGGCGTACTGGTGCAACTGACGCGCTACCTGAAACAGCGCGAATTGCTGCATACGTTCGCCGAGTCGGTGCGCTCGATCATGCTGTTGGGCGAGGTCAACACCCAGCCGTTTCGTGAGCGCCTGGCGCGCGGGTGGGATTGCGAGGTGTTCGATGCCAGTTATGGCAGCACCGAAACCGGCACCTTGGCAGCGGTGGGTGATGACAAACAGATGCGCCTGGCCACCGCCACCCATTACTTCGAGCTGCTGTTGCCCGATGGCAGGCTGGTAACCCCCGCGCAAGGTCTGACCGGCCGGCTGGTCGTCACGCCACTCAACCTGTATGCCCGCCCGTTGCTGCGCCTGGACACCGGCGACAGCGTGACCATCACTGGGCCGTGGGCGCCGGGCCGGGTTAGCCCGAGCCTGGTGATCAATGGGCGCGACAGCGACAGTATAGTCGTGGGCGGGGTCGGCCTGGACATTCGTGCGGTCGAGGAGGTCGTGTATGGCGCCTGCGATGCCACCGGTTATGTCATCGAAGTGGACCGACTGAACGACAGCGCTGCGCTGATCCTCGAGCGCGATGTCGGTTGGGACGTCAGCCAGGAGGCGTCTCTGCAGGCACAACTGCAGTTGCGTTCCGAGCAACACATGGGCCTGCGCTGGAGCCGTGTGCTGTTCGTCAACAACCTGTCGGCGTTGAACAAGAGCGGCGCATCGCAAAAGAGCTGGAAGAAGACCAACCTGCGCTTTGTCGGTGGCCAGCCATGATGCCGCCGCGTTTTCCGCAAGGGCAGGGCCTGGGTAATGGCCAGCCGGATTTGTGGTGCACCTATGCAGCGATTCGTACCCTGGCCTGGGCAGAACGGCTTGACCAGGTCGACGCCCCAGCCTTGCAAAGCTACATCCTGAGTCGGCGAAATCGCGATGGTGGCTTTGCCTGGAGCAAGGGCATGCCATCCGACGCCTGGGCGACGTTCTACTGCACCGAGACGCTGAACGACCTGGGCGTTGTGGTCGAACGTCGTGATGAGACAGCTGGCTGGATTCATACCCTGTTCGACGGCGATGCCTACGCCATGTGTCCAGGCCAGACGGCCGACGTGTGGGCCAGCCACTACGCGCTGCGCACCTTGATCGAGGTCTGCCAGGGTCAGGTGAACGACACCGCGCCCCTGTATGCCTGGCTCGAAGGATTGCAGTGTGCCAACGGTGGTTTGAGCTGGTCAGCCGATTTTGCTCAACGCAACCTTGCGGATACGCGCGCCTGCTTCTACGGGGTGATGGCAGCGCGCGCATTGGCCCGCCAGGGTTTGCCCGCGCCGCAATGGGACCTGCCGCGCCTGATCGGCTGGCTGCAGGCGCAGCAGATGGATTGTGGTGGTTTCCGCTTCAGCGAAGCGGCGCAGGTACCGTGCCTGTGGGCAACCTATCGGGCTACGGCCAGCCTCGCGGCATTGCAGGCGCAACCGCTGGGGCAACAGCGCTGCGTCTCGTGGATCGACAGCTTGCGCGGGCCAACCGGTGCCTTCGTGCGCTGGTCGGGTTACGACGGGGAAGATGTCTGGGCCGCATTCTGCGCCGTGGGCTCGCTCAAGGCCTTGGGTGAGTCGGTGGCCCGTCTGGCGGATGGCGTGGCAGCATTCATTGCGACATTGTCGCTGCCCCAGGGGGGATACACCTACCGCCATGCCGACACCGCTGCCGATGTGCTCACCAGCGCGGCCGCGGTGCTGGGCGGCGGCCTTGCGCCGCAAGAGCGTGACGCTGCCGTGCACTGGATCGAAGGCTGCCAGATGCCCAACGAGCCGGGGATCATGTACATGCCGGGTCGTGGGGCGGAAGTACGCTGCACCAATTGGGGCCTGGCGGCCGGTGCATTCACCAAGCAGCCCGCGCCGCGTCAAGCGATCGGCCGTTGGCTGGCTTCGCTGCAGAACCCGGACGGTGGCTTCGGCTTCTGGGAAGGGCGCGGATCGGACATGGTGTCCACAGCCTCGGCGATATCGATCTTGCGCCAATTGGGCGATGCAAGTGACGTAGACCTGGCCGCCATCGAAGGCTACGTGATGAGCTGTCGGCAGCCGCAAGGCCACGCGTCGTTTCCGCGCGGTGAAGCCTCGTTGCGCGCCGGCCTACAGGCACTGGCTTGCCTCGCCTATATCGGCCATGACGTAGCCGAAGCCGCCGAGCGATTACTCGCTGCGCACAAGGTGCGTCAGGGCGGCTTCGCCAACCAGGGGCAACGCATACCCGACCTACTCAGCACCTACCAGGCGGTGGCACTGGCTGCCGAACTGGGTTTGCCCGTGGACGTGGCACACCTGCGTTTCTTCCTCGACAAGGTGCGCAGTGACGCAGGCCATGCCTGGTCGCCCTTGTTTTTGCAGGGGGTAGACGCGCTGTCCGTGTGCCTCGGTCGACTGCTCGAAGCCTTTGCCAAAGGCCAACGTAAGCAGCTGCCTAGCCTTCAGTTGTCGTAAGGATTCCCCATGCCAACCCTGACCATTTCCTGCGCACCGCTGCACCTGCCGGAGCGCAAGCGCCTGGCCCTGGCCTTCACCCGCCAGCTGAAAAGCCTTGGTGCCGATACCGCCCACTGCATGGTGTTCTTCCACCCGCTGGCCGAGGCTTGCGTATTCCGCGCCGGCATGCCGATGCCGATTGCCGACCGCGAGGGCGTGCCGACGCAGTTCCATGTGCGCATCACCTTGTCGGCGGCGCGCGACCGGCTGGCCCATCAGGCCTTGGCCAACGGGCTGCATGGCTGCCTGCGCACGCTTTACCCGCACGCCTTCATCTATTTGCAATTCGACCCGATCCTGCCCGAGCACGTGTTCTTCAGCGCCGACGCAGAATTGACCAACGCTGCCCATCCACAAGGAAACACCGGCTCGTGAACGACCTCAGCATTGAACAGCGCATTCGTCAGACCCTCGGCCAGCTATTAGGCGAAGAGGTCGACTCCATCGACAAGGGCGACAGCTTCCGCGACTTTATCGGTGAACGTTTCGACAGCCTCATGGCGGTTGAAGTGATCACCGCCATCGAGGGCTGCTTCGATATCGAAGTGGATTACCTCAGCGACGATGTGCGCTTCTGGTTCGAAACCCTGGAGAAGATGGAGCGATTCGTCAGCCAGAAACTGGAAGACCAACTGACCCTGCAGGCCGCCGAGTGAGCGCCGAGCACGCATTCTCCACCTCCGGCTCCACCGGTGCACCCAGGCTGTGGCTGCGCAGCATGGCGCAGATGGAGCGCGAGGCCGCCTTGATTCTGAAGCGCTGGGCACCCGATGCGCGCGAGATCTTCGCGTTCGCACCGGCCAGCCACAGCTACGGCATGATCCTCGGCGAAGTCGGTGCTCGGGTCTTGGGCGCGCGCCTTCAGGTGTGTTCGCTGGAGCAGCAGCAGCTGCCCATACTCGACGGTGAAGGGCCGTGCGTGATCCTCGCCATCGCCAGTACCTGGCGAGTACTGCCTGCGCTGTTGGCGCGATTGGCCACGCGACGTGCGGTGCTGGTGGTGCACAGCGCTTCCCTGTTGCCGCCGGACGCGTTGGCGATCGTGCGGCGCCATGCTGGCCCGCAAGTACGCTTCGTCGAGCTGTTGGGCTCGACCGAAACCGGTGCCCTGGCCTACCGCGAACTGGATGCGAACAGCAGCCCGGAGCAGGTCTGGACGCTGCTCGACGATGTCACGCTGCTCAGCAACCTGGGCCAGCCATGCGCCCTCGAAGTGGCCAGCCCGCGCATCGCCCGTGAGCCAGACCAGGCAGAGCCTGCGGCCAGTCACTGCTGCGACGACCTGGTGCTGGCATCGGATGCACGACGGTTCCAGTGGCTGGGCCGGGCCAGCAGCCTGATCAAAGTCAATGGTCAGCGCCTCGACTTGGCGCACCTGGCATGCGAACTCCAACACCGCCTGCAATGCCCGACGCTGGCCTGCGTGGCAGTGCGCGATGCCCTGCGTGGCGAAGCGTACGAGGTGCTGTTCAGCTCCGCCACGCTCAGCGAACGGGCAGTACTGCAAGTACTTCAGCAACTGCCGCCGAGCCATCCACGGCCCGTCGCGGTCCGTCGGCTCGCCGAACTGCCTTTATCCGCCACCGGCAAACCCTTGCCGTGGGCGGCCATCACATCTGTCAAGGAATACAGCCATGACCCACGCTAATACCCAGGACACCATTACCCAGTACCTCAATGGCTGTGGCGCCGACGCCAGCAGTGGCCGCGAGCAACCCGAGTACCTCGGCCTCAGCCTGCGTAAACGCCATGAACTGCTGCAGCGCAACCCTGCGCTGGCAGCGGACTGGGCCGTCCAGTACGACCAATGGTCGGTGCACGCCGACAGTCACTACCGTTGCCTGACCAGCACCCGCGAAGTCGAAGCACCGTGGTTCCGCCTGGGCGTCAAGGACACCGTCGACGTGGCCGGCCTGCCGACCCGTCTGGGCCTGCGCAGCTATCGCCATTACCCGCAGCGCAGCGCCGAGGCGCTGACATTCCTCGACCCGCGTATCGCGTTGACCAGCAAGGTCGCCACCACTGAGCTGAACATCGCGTTTGGCGCGGGTTGCCGCAACCCGCATTTCCCGACCATCGACCCCTCTGGCTCCAGCACCGGTTCGGCGGTGTCGGTGGCAGCGGGCCTGTGCGACATTTCCCTGGGCACGGATGTCCTGGGTTCAGTACGCTGGCCCGCGTCGCACTGCGGCATGGTCGGCCTGCGCATGACCCAGAAGGCCGCGAGCCTGGCCGGGGTGTTCCCGCTATCCCCGCGCATGGATGCGCTGGGCTGGGTAACCCGCAGCGCCGACGACCTCGACCTGCTGTTCCCGCTGCTGGGCCTGGAGCCGCTGCTTGGTCAGCAACAACCGCTGAAGGACCACTATCGGCTCGCTGTACTGGAGCACGCCCTGGACCCAGCACTGACCAGCCCGGCGATGCTGGATATGCTGGGCCAGGCGCGCAGCGCACTGGCAGACCTTGACATGGCCCCGGCTGAAGTCGCCATGCCCGATCTGTGGGCCTGCCGTGGCGATGCCTGGCAACTGTGCGCGCGTGATGCGTGGTTGGCATCGTCGGCCTGGGCGCGTCGCTTCGACTGCGAGCTGCACTGGTCGACGCTCAGTGCACTGAAGGTGGGCGAGGGCGTCAGCGACATCGACTACCAGCGCATCCACCAGCGCATGGACAACATCCGCGCCGGTATCGACGCCTGGTTCGACAACGCCAAGGTGGACTTCGTGGTATTCCCCATGGACCCCAACCGGCCCTTCGACCGGCGTAACCCGCAGCCAGGTGATTCGACCATCCCGTCGCCGGCCGAGCCTGGATATGACCAGAAGATCAGCTTCACCCCACTGGCCAGCTTCAGTGGCCTGCCGGCCATCACCGTGCCCATTTGCCTGAGTGCGGACGGCAAGGCACCGCTGGCCGTGCAGATCATGGGCCGGCGCGACAGCGAGCGGCAACTGCTGGATATCGCCAAACGCGTGCAGGCTGTGACTGGCCTGCTGCCAACCCGCCGTCTTCAGGTGTAAGGAGCGCAGCATGTGCGGAATCACAGGCTGGGTGGACTACACCCGCGACTTGGCCCAGGCCACCCCGGCCCTCGGCGCCATGACCGATACCCTGGCCCTGCGCGGGCCAGACGCCAGCGGCAGCTGGCAGCACCGTAATGCCCTGTTGGGCCACCGGCGGCTGGCGATCATCGACCTCAGCGGCGGCGTGCAGCCGATGACCTTCCGTTGTGCCAGCGGCGAGGAGATCGCGCTGATCTACACCGGTGAGGTCTACAACCACAACGCGCTGCGCGAGCAGCTGCAGAAGGCGGGGCACCAGTTCCATACCCGCAGTGACACCGAAGTGGTGCTGCATGCCTATCTGGAATGGGGCGAGCAGTGCTGCGAGCACTTGAGCGGCATGTTTGCCTTCGCCGTCTTCGACGGGCGCGACGGCCACTTCCTGCTGGTACGTGACCGCCTTGGGGTCAAGCCGCTGTACTACGCCCGCCACCAGCAAGGCCTGCTGTTCGGGTCGGAAATCAAAGCGATCCTGGCGCACCCGGAGTTCGCCAGCGCACTGGATGTGGTTGGCCTGGTGGATGCCCTGAGCCTGTCTCGCGGCACCGTACGGACGGCCTTGCGCGGGGTTGACGAACTCCCGCCTGGGCATCGACTGTCCTGGCGCCCGAATGGGCAACCAAAACTTAGCCGTTACTGGCAGATACAGCGGCGCGAGCATCAGGACGACCTGCCCACTACCGTGGCGCGCACCCGTGAGCTACTGGGCCAGGCGCTGGGCGAACAGCTGTATGCCGATGTGCCGGTTTGCTCGCTGCTTTCTGGCGGGCTGGATTCGACCATCCTCACCGCCATGGCGCAGCAGCAGGGCACGGTCAATTCGTTCTCGGTCGACTTCGTCGGCCAGGCCGAACAGTTCCAGAGCGACGAATTTCGCCCGGAGCGCGACCAGCCTTACGCCCTGGCGGCTGCCGAGTACATCGGCAGCCATCACCAGACCATCCTCATCGACAACCGCGAGCTGGTCGGCGACCTTGCGCGCAGGGCGGTGTACCGAGCCAATGACTCGGCGGCCACGTTCGGTGATGTGGACACTTCGCTGTACCTGCTGTTCAAGGCCATCCGCGAGCACTCCACCGTGGCTATCTCCGGCGAGGCGGCGGACGAGGTGTTTGGTGGCTATGCCTGGTTCCGTGATCCACAGGCCATTGCCGCGCCGCGCTTCCCGTGGCTGTCGCGCATGCAATTGCTGCAGCCCGAGCTGGTCAACCCCGAGTTCAATCGCCTGTGCAACTTTGCCGATTACCAGGACAGCTGCTACTACCAGGCGCTAGACAGCGTCGAGCATCTGCTGGGAGACAGCCCGCAAGAGCGGCGCATGCGCGAGCTCTGCCACATGCACCTGCAGCGCTGGCTGCCGATCCTGCTCGACCGCAAGGACCGCCTGAGCATGGCTGCCAGCCTGGAGGTACGGGTGCCGTTCACCGACCACGAACTGGTCGAGTACGTGTACAACGTGCCGTGGGCAATCAAGGGCAAGGACGGTCAGGAAAAGTGGCTGCTCAAGCAAGCCTGCGCCGACCTCCTGCCACCGGCAGTGCTGCAGCGGCGCAAGAGCCCTTACCCGACGTCGGCCAACCTGGCCTACGAACGGTTTCTGCGCGAGCGCATCAGGCGATTGCTGGCCGAGTCGGGCAGCCCGGTGTTCCAGGTCATCGACCGCGGTCGCCTGGCCGCCGAGCTGCATCAACCCGAGGGCTTTTTCAATTCGCAGCTGCGACGCAACAACCTGGAAACCGCCCTGGCGCTCGATACCTGGCTGCGTGAATACCGCTTAACGGTGTAATTCGCGTTTGTCGCTGCCATCCAGAATCACCGGGTTCTGGATGGTGTCGGCAAAGCGCTTGGGCGCGCCCAGGTCGAGCATGGAAATGAAACTGCCCAGGGCGGGAGAGGCGTTCTGCAGGTTCCAGTTCATGTACAGGCCCATGGTTGGCGTGGGCTGATCCTTGATCGGTCGGATCGGGCGGAACTGCACGCGGTCGCGCAGCGTCGAGTAGGCGATCGATTCTGGTACCAGCGCGACGCCGAAGCCACAGGCGACCAGGCCAATCAAGGTATGGATCTGCGCCGCTTCCTGGACCACCTTGGGATAGAAACCGGCCGATTCGCACAGGGCGATCAGCTGGCTGTGGTAACCACTGCCCAGTGCTTGCGGGGTGAAGACGAAGTCCTCTTCGGCGAAATCACGCAGGTCGACCACCGCCTGATGGGCTTTGGCGTGGCTGCTGGGCAGCGCCATGACGATCTGTTCGTTGAGCAGCAGCCGTGATTCGATGGTGTCCGGCGGCATCGGTAACTTGCGCATGAAACCGATGTCCGCTTCACCGGCCATCAAAGCCTTGGCTTGGGATGCCGAGGGCATCTCGCGGATCGTCAGCCGCACGTTCGGGTAGATTTCGCGAAATTTCTTCAGGGTATTGAGCAGCGACTCGTAGTAGGCGATGGAAATCGCAGTGATGGTCAGCTTGCCGCAGATGCCTTCGGAGACGTTGCGTGCGTACTCGATGCCTTGTTCCAGCTCCTTGAGCGTGCGGTAGGCGGTTTCCAGGAACGCCATGCCGGCGGCGGTCAGCTTGACGCCGCGCTTGTTGCGCAGGAACAGGCTGAAGCCCAGCTTCTCTTCGAGTCGGTTGATCGCTTGGCTCAGGGGCGGCTGCGCCATGTGCAGGCGGATGGCTGCCTTGTGAAAGTGCAGCTCCTCGGCCACGGCAATGAACTGCCTGAGCAAACGTGTCTCGATCATGCTTACGTTCCTTCATCGAGTCGAACGGGCGCCAGGAAGGCGTTCTCCGCCGGCCGACCCTGCAAGGCGGCCATCATAGTGCGTGGCTTCGCAGCGACAAAGCCTGTGCTGCGATCATGTTTTTGCAGGACATCACTCGGGGGCTGGGGCACGTCGATGGGCGGCAGGTCTCAGGTGATATCTCCGAGATATCAAAGTTGCATGCTTTTAATATTAAGTCATTGATTTTTTTATTGTTATCGTAAAAAAAGGAGATTCGGAAGGGGGCTTCAATGCCGACCACAGACCCATTCAAAGATAAAGTTGCCATCGTCACCGGCGCGGCTCAGGGCCTGGGCCTGGATTACGCCATGGCGCTGGCGGCACGTGGTGCGCGGCTAGTCATCAGTGATCTGGGGACCGATCGCTCGGGCGAAGGGCATGACCCGGATGCGGTCAGCGAAGCCCTCATGGCCTTGAAGGCCAAGGGTTATGCAGTGGTCGCCCATGTCGGCCAGCTGGAAAACGAAGAAGAATGTCGCCAACTGGTGGAGCTGGCCATCGCACATTTCGGTGCGCTGGATATCCTGATCCATAACGCCGGTTGGGTCGACTACCAGGGCATCGAGACCCAGGAACAGGCGTTTCTTGAGCGCGCCCTGGGTATCAGCGTGCATGCCCCGGTGTGGCTCGCCAAGCATGCCTGGAAACACCTCAAGGCTTCCTCCGCCCCGCGCATCGTCCTGACCACCTCGGACCGTGCGATGTATCAGCGTTACGCCCAGCCGGGCCTGGTCGCCTATTCGGCCGGCAAGATGGCCCAGGTAGGCATCATGAACGCGCTCAGCATGGAAGGGCTGGAGCATGGCATTCTGGTCAACGCGATTTCGCCGGTGGCCAAGACCCGCATGTGGGGAGTGACCCAGCCCCCTGAAGAACTCAAACCCGAATGGGTAACACCGGGCGTGCTGTACCTGGCCAGCGCGCTGTGCCGGGATACCGGTTACATCCTGCGTGCCAGCAATGGCCAATTCACCGCCACGCGTTTCAGCGAGAACAGCGGGGTCAGCTACCCCCGCGATCTGGCGCGGGTGGAGGCATCCAGCCTGGCTGAAGTGGCCGAGCGTTGGAGCCGCATCAAGGAATGTCACTACGTGCCAATCAAGGTCGCCAATATCCGTGCCGACCTGGGCGAAAGCCCGGTGTGGGACGCGCACACGGGCGCGTTGTATTTCGTCGATATCACTGGCGGGCGCATTCACCGGTTGCTGCCTGATGGCGAGGTAGAGAACCTGTATGAATCAGCGGCGCGAATCGGTGCCCTGGCCCTGACCGACCAGGGCAACCTGATCTTCACCGAGGACGCCAGCGTGGCCCTGCTCGATGTCGGGCCAGGCAAGGTGCGGCAGTACTCGGTGCCCGTGCACCACCGTTCGAGCTACCGTTTCAACGACGGCGCCTGCGACCCGAAAGGCCGCTTCGTCAGCGGGCTGATGGACGAAGGCCCGAGCGGCAATACCGGCGCCTTGTTCCGCTTCGATGGCGAGTTGCACGATGAGGTGATCCACGACGGTTTGTCCTTGCCCAACGGCATCGCCTGGTCGGAAGATGGCCAGACCGTGTTCTTCGTCGATTCCGTTGCCCGCTCGATCTATCGCGCCGAGTACTTGGCAGAAGGGCGCCTGGACCAGGTCAGCCTGTTCGCCGAAACGCCTGCCGAGCTGGGACGCCCGGACGGGATTGCGCTGGACCGTGAAGGTGGGCTGTGGGTCTGCCAGTTCAATGGCAGCTGCCTGCTGCGTTATGACCGCGACGGGCATCTGACCGACCAGGTGGTGATGCCGGTGCCACGTCCGACCAGTTGTTGTTTCGGCGGGGATGGCTTGGGTACGCTGTTCATCACCACGGCGCGCGTGGGCATGTCGCCGACAGAACTGCGGCACTACCCGGATGCCGGCGATGTGTATGCGATTCGCCCGGAAGTAGGCGGCATCGAACGGTTCGCCTTCAAGGAATAAGCGCTTGCACCTGGCGGGCTGGTAGCACGGCCAGCTCGCCAAAGCGCTGCGCGGCGTCGATGTAGCGAAGCGCCGACTTGGCGTCCTTCCAGCCCACGTAGCTCATCAGCGACTTCAATTCCCAGCCGTTGGCCGTGGCCCAGGTGGCAAAGCCGCGGCGCAGGGAGTGGCCGGTGTACAGCGCTGCAGGTACGCCAGCGCGTTCGAGCATGCGCCGCAACAGGCCGACCAGGCTGTTGCTGTTGAGCGGCGTATCACTCAGATTGCCCCAGCGGTCAAGCTTGCGAAACACCGGGCCGTGGGCGATGCCGGCCACTTCCAGCCATTGCAGGTAGGCCGTGACCGGGCACAGAGCCTTGAGCGCGGGAGTGCGATGTTGCACACCGAGCGCTTCCCGGTCGCCCTTGCTGCGCGGCAGGAACAAGGTGATGCCGACACCCGCTTCGGCCTGGATATGTTCGATACGCAGACGCGCCAATTCATCGCCGCGAAACCCCCGCCAGAAACCGATAAGCAACAACGCGGTGTCGCGCCGAGCGCGGCGCAGAGCCGCCAGGTCCTGGTGCTCGCGGGCCTGACTGGCTTCTTCTTCGAAATGCTCGACAGCCGTTTGCAGGTGCTGCAACAACAGGGGCGCAGCCTGTCTCGGCGGTGTCGGGTGCAAGGTGCGGATGCCCCGTAACACCTGGCGCACCAGGGGCGCCTTGGTCGGGTCGGGAAAGCCCTGGCTGATGTGCCATTGGCTCAAGGCTGCAAGGCGTTGGCGCAGCGTGCTGACCGCGTGCTGTTCGGCATGATCGGCCAGGTAGCGGGCGATGCTGTCGGCAGTGGCGGGCAGGAACCCGCCCCAATGGGCCTCGAAGTGCTCGATGGCGGTCTGGTAGCTGCGCCGGGTGTTGTCGCGGGTGGCGGCGCGGACGTAGCGCTCGATGTCGGTCATGGTCGGCGGGATGATGATTGTTGCCGACACGATATAGCTTATTGGCGACTCTGTCAGTGCGGCACCGCGACATCCATCAGTTGCCGCAACGGTTCGTACTCGGCCCGGCTCACTGGCACCAGCCCGCTGGCATCCTGCGAGGCGACGAACGCCGCGAGGGCTCCAGGGTCTTCCAGCATCGCCTTGCGAATGCGCTCTTTAAGCGCCGGACACAGGCTGGCACTGAACACATATGGGTCGTAGTAGATTGGCTTTGAACGCCACTGCACCTTGAGAGAGCTGGGTGCCATCGCGTGTCGAGCCAGGTAGGCATCGGCGCGTTCGCTGGCGACGAAGGCCGCATCGACACGACCGTCCAGCAGCGCTTGCAGCGCGTTGTCATGGTTGCCGGCATACACCAGCGAGGCGAAGAACTTTGGCAATGGCGCGCCCACCTGGGCCGCGAACTCCACACTGGGTACCAGGCCGCCCGAGGTGCTGGCCGGGTCGCTAAGGGCCAGGCGCTTGCCACGCAGCGTGTCGATGCCGTCAGGGCTGTTGGCACGGGTCAACAATAGCGCCTGGTAATGGTTACCGGCTGCGGTGAAAGGCCCGGCACTCAGGGTGAAGGTGGCAAAGGGTTCGATCCTCGGGTCCCGACGCTGGGCAAGGACGTAAGAGGCGGGGCCGAGCCGGGCGATGTCGGCACCGCCGGAGACGATGGCATCGACCACGCTTTCGTAAGAGGTGGCGATCATCAGTTCCACCGGCACCCCGACGGCGTGGCTCAGGCGCTGCAGCAACGCCTGATGATCACTGACCATCGCTTCGCTGCTTTTGATCGGAATCACTGCCAGGCGCAGACTGCGTGGCGTGCAGTCGGCCAGGGCGGCGGTTGCGAGTAGATTGGCCAGCAATAGACCGGCCAGGGTTTTCAGAGCACGCATGGTTTCTCTTCCAGGCCGTTGAAGGGCGGGTACTCGCGCAATTGCGCTGGCGACAGCGGCCGGCTGAAGTGATAACCCTGGGCGATGTCGCAGCCGGCAATTTTCAGGCACACCACCTGTTCACGGGTCTCGACGCCTTCAGCAACGACCTCCAGGCCCAGGCGCTTGGCGAGGATAATGGTCGAGGAAACGATCGGGCTGTCATCGTAACTGTTGGACAACGGGGCGATCAGCGAGCGGTCGATCTTCAGCTTGCTCAGGGGCAGCGACTGCAAGTGCGCGAAGCCGGCATAGCCGCGCCCGAAATCGTCCAGGCTGATGCCAAGCCCAGCGGCACGCAGGCGGTGCAGATGGTCGACCGCAGTACCTTCGGGGTCGAGAATGGTGGTCTCGGTGATTTCCAGCTCCAGTCGTTCTGGGGCAATCCCGTACAGCTGCAACTTGGCCAGCAGGCGAGTGCTGAAGTCGGCTTGGCGCAACTGCAGCGCCGAGACATTCACTGCCAGTCGGGTTTCGCGGCCCTGTGCGTCCCAGCGTGCCAGCTCTTCGCAGGCCAGACGCAACACTTCCCAACCCAGTTCGATGATGAAACCGCTGCGTTCTGCCAGGCCGATGAAACGGTCCGGGTAGAGCAGGCCGAACTCTGGATGATCCCAGCGCACCAGTGCTTCGTAGCCCAGCACCTGGTGAGTGTCGAGGCGAATCTGAGGCTGGTAATGCAACACGAACTGGCGCTCGGCCAGGGCGCTGCCGAAGGCCTGTTCGAGGGTGAAGGCCTGGATGTCGGCAAGGTTGAGCGACGGGTCGAAGAAGCGGTATTGGGCGCGCCCGGCCTGCTTGGCCGAATACATGGCGGCATCGGCGCAGCGGATCAGGCTGTCGATATCCTGGCCGTCGCGCGGGCAGATGCTGACGCCGACGCTGGGGCTGGTGTTGACCTCCTGGCCGTCCAGGGCATAGGTGGCCGAGAGCTTCTGCACCAGGTTGTGCACCCAGCTGTTGATCTGCGCTTCACTGCGCTCGCCCGCCAGCAGCACGACGAATTCGTCGCCCCCAAAGCGTGAAGCCTCGTCGCCCGGTTCGAGCAGGCGCTGAATACGCCCAGCCACGGCCTGCAGCAGCAGATCGCCGATCTTGTGCCCAAGCGAATCGTTGATCGACTTGAAGCGGTCCATGTCGATGAACAGGATCGCCATCAGCCGGCGTTTGCCACGTTGGCGTGTCAGTGCCTGACCTGCCACCTCGACGAACTGGCGGCGGTTGTGCAGGCCGCTGAGGTGGTCGGTGGCGGCGGCGTGGCTGCTGCGCCGGTGTTCGTCCTCCAGGCGCACGATCAACTGCTGATTGACCTGCTGCGCGTGCTCCAGGGCGCTGAAAGCCTCCTGGCGCTTGCCTAACAGACGCAGGGTCCAGGCCAGGCTGACGAGGATCATCAGGGTCATGCTCAGGTTCAGCCAGAACTGGCGAGAATAGGCCAGGGCCGTGGGGGCGAGAATCTCGTCATAGCGTTGGCTGACGATGATGCTGAAGCCGCGCTCGTCGATGCGCCGGTAGAGGCTCTGGAAGGGGTTGCCGGCGGCGTACTGGACCAGTAGCCCGGACTCGCTGCCCGGCGTCGGCAGGCCAGGCTCGAATTCATCACCGGCCACGACCACGCCACTGGTGTCGATACGCAGGCGTTCCTGGCCGTCATCCTGTAACAGGCGCATCAACCCGGTAGTGCCCAGGTCGATGTGCTGGAACAGCACGGCGAGGTAGCCGATATCGAGTTGTACCACGAGGATGTTGTCGATTTCGCGGCCGGGCAGGTTGGTCAACGGCAAGAGGAAGGGCAGGCGCCAGTTCGGCATGGCGGTCGGTGTAAGCGTTGGGGTGATGCGAGGCAGGAACGGTTTGAAACCGTAATGGGCGACATGCAGTTTGAGCTGCTGCAGCCAGTCCTCCGGCAGCTCTGGGGCTTCATCGCCATGGCTTGCCGACAGCAGCCGCCCGTTCCGGTCATAAAGGCTCATGCGTTTGAATACCGGGTCTTCGGCCAGCAGCCGTGCCAGGCTCAGGTTGCCCTGGCGCAGCACTTTCATGTCGTCCTGGGTAACCCGGCCTACGGCCTGGGCGCGGTCGACCAACTGTCGCAGGCTTTCGCCGACGATGCTTGCGAGGTTCAGGTGTTCGGCGGCCTTCGCCGACAGTGCATCCTGGCGCGCGGCTCCCTTCTGAGTAAAGTGCAGCCCCCAGAGGAACGTCAGGGTGGCTGCGCAGAGCACCAGTATCAACAGGCGTAACAGGCCTGCAGACGAGAGAAAACGGCGTATCACAGCTGGCATTCCCGACCCTGGGTGATGGTCGAAAAATACGACAGGCAGATGACAGGTTCATGACTGGTGGCTAAATGCCTTTATTTTTCCGAGCCGCAGCGTGCAGGGCCATTTGTGGGGGGCTACCTCGTGACAAACGCTGTTCAGCTGCTGTATACCTGCACCCCACCAAGGGGAGTCCGGCAACGGGCTGAGAGACCGCTGGCATCGCAGCGCGGTGACCCTTAGAACCTGATCCGGATCATGCCGGCGAAGGGATGGGACTGCCGACCTGCCTTTTTGCCGGCCTCATTGCGAGGCCGCTTCATGCCCCAACATAACGGTCTCGCTGTCACCCCAATGGAGGGCAGCATCATGACCGAACGCTTCACCGAAACCCTGCGCCAACAGAACCAACCGACCTGGTCGGCTGCCGTCGGCCACCGCTTCGTCTCCGAGCTCTGCGACGGCAGCGTGGCGGACCCGATCATGGTCCGCTACCTGGTCCAGGACCATCGTTTTCTCGACAGCTTCCTGACCTTGTTGGGCGCCGCCATCGCCACTGCCGACACCTTCGAGGCTCGGCTGCGGTTCGGCCGCTTCGCCGGGATGATTTCCAGCGATGAAAACACCTATTTCCTGCGCGCCTTCGAGGCACTGGACGTAAGTCCAGAGCAGCGTATGGGACCTGAGGACACGCTGCCCACAGCGGGCTTCAAGGCGATCATGCGCGAGGCGGCGGCCACCCGCTCCTATGCAGCTGCGCTGGCGGTATTGAACGTAGCGGAGGGTCTGTACCTGGACTGGGCGACGCGGGCCGCCAAACCGCTGCCGGCCAATTTCGTGCACGCAGAGTGGATTACCCTGCACGACAACCCGGCGTTTGCCGAATTTGTCGCCTTCCTGCAATCCGAACTCGACCGGGTAGGGCCGCAGGAAGCAGAACTGAGCCGCGATTTCTATGCGCGTACCGTGGCCCTGGAGCTGGCCTTCTTCGACGCCATCTACGACGAGGAGGCTTGAGCATGGATATCTTCGAGCGCCTGAAGGCCGCCACCGCCGCGCAGTGGTCCAGCTATGTGGACCACGACTTCGTCCGGCAGATGGGTGAGGGCACCCTGAGCGAGGAAGCCTTCCGGACCTACCTGGTGCAGGACTACCTGTTCCTCATCCAGTTCGCCCGCGCCTGGGCGCTGGCTGCCTATAAGAGCCGCCTGCCAGCCGACATCCGCGCTGCCCAGGCCGGCCTGGCGGCGATCCTTGACGAGACCGAACTGCACCTGCGCCTGTGCGCTCGTTGGGGGCTGACGCAGGCCGATATCGAGGCGGCGCCGGAGCATCAGGCCACGGTCGCCTACACCCGCTATGTACTCGATTGCGGCGCTGCGGGCGATCTGCTGGAACTGCATGTGGCGTTAGCGCCGTGCGTGATCGGCTACGCCGAAATTGGCCGCACGCTGGCGGAGCGGATCGGTGATCTGAGCAATCACCCGTACCGGGAATGGATAGGCGAGTATGCCGGTGAAGGCTACCAGGGCGTTGCCGCGGCAGCACGCAAGCACCTGGATGAACTGGCCGCGCGGAGCATGACCGAGCAGCGGTTCGTTGAGCTGGCAGCAGTCTTTGGCCAGGCCTCGCGGTTGGAAGCCGACTTTTGGCAAATGGGGTTTGAGGGCGTGGTAACGCCTGCCAGGTAGATACGTGACCGACAGGTCGCGCATTGGATGTAGCAGGACGGTCCTGGAATAGGGGTCGTCGTTTCGGGCACTGGATAATCAAACGGCCTCTCTTGGGCCGTCCCCGGTTTTTGAGTAGGCATCGCTAGCAATTACAACTACAAAAGCCTGCAGCAAAACCGAAAAGGGCCCATTGATGGCAACGCAAGAGAACGTTGAAACACCGGCGCTCGGCGTCACCGACCCGACCAAGACTGCCGAGGCCCGGCAGGACCGCCACCGCGAAGGCAAGCTCGATTGGGCGGTGTTCGGCATTACCAGCCTGCTGGCAATCGTCTTCATCCTCTGGGGTCTCGTCAATCAGGCGGGCCTCGCAGCCAGTGCTTCAACGGCTCAGTCCTGGGTCATCGTCAACTTCGGCTGGTTCTTCGTGCTGACCTCGACCGTGTTCGTGATTTTCGTGCTGTGGCTGGCGGCCAGCCGCTACGGCAGAATTCCGCTGGGGCGTGACGGCGAAGCGCCGGAATTTCGCACGGTGTCCTGGGTCGCCATGATGTTCAGCGCCGGCATGGGCATTGGCCTGATGTTCTTCGGCGTCGCCGAGCCGCTGTCGCATTTCGTCAGCCCGCCACCGGGGAGTGCCGCGGCGCAATCCGATGAAGCCCTGCAGGTGGCGATGGCGACCACGTTGTTTCATTGGTCGATGCACCCTTGGGCGATGTACGCCATCGTCGGTTTGGCGATTGCCTACGGCACCTTTCGCCGCGGCCGCTCACAACTGATCTCCACCGCGTTCCGGCCGTTGATCGGCAAGCATGCCAACGGCCCTGTCGGCCGGGTGATCGACATGATGGCGATCTTCGCCACCCTGTTCGGCTCGGCGGCGTCGCTGGGGCTCGGCGCGCTGCAGATTGCTGGCGGCCTGGAATACAACGGCTGGATCGAACAGCCGGGCAAGCTGTTCTACATCGCCCTCATCACCTTGCTGACCATCGCCTTCGTCGCGTCGGCCGTGTCTGGCATTGGCAAAGGCATCCAGTGGCTGTCCAACACCAACATGGTGCTGGCACTGGCGCTGGCGTTATTCGTCTTTCTGGTTGGCCCTACGCTGTTGATGCTCAATCTGCTGCCCACGTCGATCGGCGTCTATATAAAGCTGCTGCCTGAAATGATGGCGCGCACCAGCGCCAGTGGCGGCGATGCCATGGACAGCTGGCTGGCCAGCTGGACAGTGTTCTATTGGGCCTGGTGGATTTCCTGGACGCCCTTTGTCGGCATGTTCATCGCTCGCATCAGCCGCGGGCGCAGCATCCGCCAGTTCGTCAGTGGCGTGCTGCTGGTGCCGAGCCTGGTCAGCCTGGTGTGGTTCAGCATTTTCGGCGGTGCCGGCATCGACGCCCTGCGCGAGGGCAGCTTCGTGCTGATCGACGGGGCGGTGAACAGCAATCACACCCTGTATCAACTGCTCGACAGCTACCCGCTGGCATCGGCGACTTCCGTGCTGGTGATGATCCTGGTGGCGATCTTCTTCGTCTCCGGGGCCGATGCAGCATCGCTGGTGATGGGCACTTTGTCCCAGCACGGCACCGCAAAACCCGCGCGTGCCACGGTTATTTTCTGGGGTGCACTGACCGGCACGGTTGCCGCCATCATGCTGGCCATCGGCGACCCAGGTAACCCAGGCCAGGCGCTGACGGGCCTACAGAACCTGACGATCGTCGTGGCGCTGCCTTTTGTGCTGGTGATGGTGTTGCTGTGTTTGGCGCTGTATCGCGACCTGCGCAAAGACCCGATGATGCTGCGCCACCTGCGCGGCAGCGAGCTGATCGAAAAGGCCGTGCTGTACGGCGCGGTCAAGCACGGCGAGGAGTTTTACATCGTGGTGCAGGAGAAAAAAGCGTCGGTTAAGCCTGCAGCGGCGCAGGTTGAACTGTCACAGGGTTGATTGACTGTTGAGTGAGGCGAGCACACAGCCTGAAATCTGTGCGTCCTGGACAGCCACCCCCGTTAGGTCGACCAGCGTGATCTGCTCGTCGTCGTCCCGACCGGGTACGCGGCCTTCGAGCAGGGCACCCAGCTCAGTCAACTGCTGCTCGCCGATCAAGCCAGCGTTCAGCGCATGGGAAACTTCGCCGTACTGGCTGCTTTGGTTGAGCGCGTCGACGATGATGCGATCAGCCCGTGCGACCAGCGCCGGGTCAAGCTCCTGCTTACCCGGTGCGTCGGTACCTACTGCGGTGATATGGGTGCCCGGTTGCACCCATTCGCTGAGTAACAGCGGCTCACGCGATGGCGTTGCGCAGACGATCAAGTTCGCATTGCGCGCAACCACTTCAGCATCGCGCGTGACCTCGACTTCAAAGCCGAGACCGCTGGCGAACGTTTTATAGGCTGCAAGCTGGAAGTCACTGCGCCCCCAAGCGATCACCTTGCGGCAAGGAGTGACGGCAGCCAACTGCTCCAACTGCATCCGCGCCTGTGTGCCGGTGCCCAGCATGCCGATGGCTTTGACGTTTGCCGGGGCCAGAATGCGGGCAGCAATGCGCCCGGCCAGCGCAGTGCGGATGCACGTCAGCCAGCCTTCATCCTGAAGTAGGGCGATGGGTTGCCCAGTGGTCGCCGATACCACCATCATCAGGCCGTCATTGCTTGGCAGGCCTTTGCCGGGATTGTCGTAGAAGCCGGTTGATATTTTTACCGTGAAGGTGTCACTGCCCGCGACGTGTGCAGACTTGATGCAGCAGTCGCCGTTGGCCTGGGGGAATGTGAACGCCTGAGTCGGCGGAACCTGGACTTTGCCGTTGGAGAAGGCAATGAAACCTTCCTCAAGACGTCGCACTGCGAGGTCAGTGTCGAGCAGGCCAATGATCTGCTCTTTGGTGAAGATCTTCATTTGACCGCCTCAAGGAATTTTTCGAGCACGATGTTGCGCCCGCAGATGACCACTGCAACGCGTTTGCCACGGTAGTCTTCAGCCAGCTTCTTCATACCGGCTACGGCCACACCCGCCGCGCCCTCGATGATCCAGCGCTCACCGCTGGCGACATCGCCCATCGCAGCCTTGATCTCTGCTTCGCTGACCAGCACGGTGCGGGTCACCAGCGCTTGGCAAAGCGGGAAGGTGATGCAGCCGGGTTCGACTCCGCCGGCTGTGCCATCGGAGATCGTGTCGTCTTCCTCCATTTCAATGATTTCCCCGGCTTCCAGTGAGCGCTGCAGCGTTGGGGCGTTCGCCGGCCAGCAGCCGATGATCTCGATGCCGGGGTTTTGCGCGCGCAATGCCGCGCCGATGCCCGAGATCATGCCACCGCCACCCACTGCAACGAACACTGCGTCCAGGTCCGGGGCTTGCTCGAACAACTCCATGCCGATGGTGCCCTGGCCGGCGATGACCTCTGGGTCGTTGTAGGGCGAGACAAAGGGTTTGCCCTGGATCTCAGCTTGCCGTGCAGCTTCCAACTCGACGCCCAGTGGGTCCAGGTCAAGACTGATCACTTCGGCACTGAGTGCACGAATAGCACCGAGCTTGTAGGCAGACGCTGAAGTGGTGGTGTAAACGGTGACCGGCACCCCCATCACCTGGCCGGCAAGCGCCAGCGCTTGGCCATGATTGCCGGAAGAGGCGGTAATGACGCCCAACCTGCGTTGTTCGGCTGGCAACAGGCGAATCTTGTTACTGGCCCCGCGAAATTTGAACGAGCCCGTGTGTTGCAGGTGCTCGCATTTCAGGTACACGCTGCACCCGGTTGTCGCCGAAAGCCCAGCGCTATAAGTAAGCGGGGTGACACTCACCTCGGGGCGCAGTGCCTGGTGGGCTTCGGCGATCGCTTGATACAGGGAAGATAGGGATTGGGCATCGACAACCATGACAATTCAAGTCCGCATGTGGATTGTTCGTCCACAATAGACTCAATGTCTCTAGCGATCAAGACGTGGACGGATCGCGAAGTTCCTTCAGGTATTTGTATACCGTCGCACGCCCCATGCTCAGCACATTGGCCACATAGTCGGCGCCGCTGCGGCCCGTGAAGGCACCTTCGGCATGCAGTGCCTCCACCAGTGCGCGCTTCTCTTTCATGCTCAGGGTTCGCAGTGACAGGCTGCGTTCCTTGAGCCAGGCGTGAAGAAAGGTGTTGATGCGCTCCTGCCAGTCATCCTTGAACAACGCATCGGGCTGCGGCACCAGGCGGCTGATTTGGAAGAACGCATCCAGCGCTTCGCGCGCCTGCTCCAGTACCGAGAAGTTCAGGTTGATGCACAGCAGGTGCTCGGCCTCACCGTGCGAGTTGTACAGCACGGTGGTAATCGAACGGATCTTCTGACCATCCCAGTTGAGCTTTTCGTAAGGGCCGAGCTTGGCGGCGTTGCGAAAGTCGCCCAGCTCCAGGTCCAGCGCCGAGTCGTCGCCAATCTTGCGCTTGGAGAAATTGTTGGCGATGTGAATCACGGTCTGGCTCTGCACCTCGTGAACGATGACTTCAGCGTGAGGGAAGAGCAGCAGCGCAATGCTATCGGCGATTGCCTTGTAATTTTCGATGATCATCTTGAGCCAGGGTTAGTTACGTAGCCATTTTGTCCATGGTGGACTCAACTGCTACCTGACTTCAAGGCGACCGCAACATCGCTTTCAGCGCCTTTCGTACTGCCCCTTCCGCTACAGCTTTCTTGAAATCGGCTTTTTAAGACATCTCATGCGATAAGCCGTGATTATTACACCTTAGAAACGGCTTGTAGGGCGCGGTGTAAAAAGACAAAATCCATACGTAATTACATAGTACGTAACACAACACGAAATCGTAGGAGCAAACATGGCCCGGGGCGGTATCAACAAGGCGGTAGTCCAGCAGGCAAGGCAGGTGCTGATCGCCCGGGGCGAGTACCCCAGCATCGACGCGGTACGTATCGAATTGGGCAACACGGGCTCAAAGACCACGATCCATCGCTATCTCAAAGAGCTCGAGGAGCAGAAGCCCGCCGCGCTGCAGGGCACGCCTGCGCTCAGCGATACGCTGGCCAAGCTCGTGGTGCAGTTGGCCGAGCAACTGCAGGAAGAGGCGGATTCTTGCGTCGAGCGGGCCGAAGCTGCACTCAACGAACATCGCGCACAGCTCCAGGCACAACTGCAAGTGGCCCAGCAGGCACTGGCCGCTGCGCATCAGCAACAGCAGATACAGGCCGCTGCGCTGGCTGCAGAATCGGAGCGACTCAACGCCACCCAGAGCACACTGCAAGCCGAGCAGCTGCGAGGGGCCAGCCTCAATCAGGCGCTTGGTGAGCTTCAGTTGCGCCTAACCGACAAGGATGAACAGATTCGCTCATTGGAAGAAAAGCACCGCCACGCTCGCGATGCCCTGGAACATTACCGCAGCGCCAGCCGCGAACAGCGCGAACAGGAGCTGCGTCGCCATGAGGCGCAGGTGCAACAGCTACAGGTCGAGTTGCGCCAGCTGCAGCAGGGGATGGTCGTCAAGCAGGATGAGCTGACCCGCCTGCACCGGGATAATGAGCGACTGCTCGGGGAGCATCGCCAGGCGAGCAGCGAACGCAAGGCGCTCGATGAGTTGCTGGAGCAGCGCGACACGCAGATTCAAGGCCTGCGTACCATCCTGGCGCAGGCACAAGGAGCCAGCGATGAGATGCGTCGGCAGTTGCAATCGCAAGGTCAGGCGCTAGAGGACAAGCGCGCGCTATGCGCGGAGCAGGGCAGGCAACTACAGTTTCTTGAAGATCAATTACAAAATCGCGATAAGGCCACAAACGCCCAGGCGGCCCCATGATACAGAGCACGCCACGCTCCCGCGTCAGGCGACTGCGGGAGCGGTGCCGTGTTTAGCTATCTATCTTCTTTGCTGCCTCTACACCTGATGCGGACAGCTTGATGGGATAACTGACGCTTAGTGGCTGATCGCCTTCGACCGTCACGCTGCCGTCCTGAATCAATCCGTGGTCTTGCAGGGTAACAAGCACATCAGCGACAGCCTTTTCACCGCGATAGTTGTCCAGTACTTCCTTGCCCAACCCGTGCGGGTGCGCATGCAAGAGCCGGGTGAGAATTTCGCTACGCAATGTATCGTCAGTCATGAGTCTCCTCCGGCTATTTGCCATGCTTGGTCTGAAGTGCCTTGGCCTGCTCCAGATGATGTTCCAAGGTAGGCAGGGTTTCGCTGGCGAAGGCTTTCAGCTCGGCCTTGTCGGACGATGCGGCCTCTTTCTTGAACAGTTCCACGGCTTTTTCGTGGGCGTCGACCTGGTTGTTGACATAGGATTTGTCGAACGACTCTTCGCGCCATTCGAGGATCATCTTCTTGACCTTGTCGGTCAGCGCGGCTTCATCAGGCACGCTGATATCCAGCTTGCGCGCGATGTCGCCGAGTTTCTGGTTGGCTTTGGTATGATCGGTCACCATCTGTTGGGCGAAAGCCTTGATCTCGGCGTTCTGGCTTTTTTCCATTGCCAGGTTGCCGGTGACGACTTCGGCGATGCCGGCCTCCGTGGCGGCATCGACGAAATCATCGGAGGATGCGGCCATTGCCTGCAGCGATGCCATGCCGAGAATCAGCGACAAACCTGCACGCTTGATGAACAGATTGCTCATGTCTCACTCCTTGCTTTCGGTGGCGCGACCTCAGTGTCGCGTACGGTTGAACCGTGCCCAGGCCAATAGGTTTAATTTTTTTGCCTGCGGGCCGACCACTGCGGCAACGGGGTTGAACGTTGCCAGGGGTCGACGCTCACACATTCAAAGGTTGCCGCGAAGGGGCTGAAGATGAGCATTGAACGCAGTATTCCCGAGCTTGAGGCCTGGTATGCGCAGTACGACGATGACAGCTACCGTCGACAGTCGCCGGATGCTTACCATCACGAACTGGTGCGCACGGCAGAAGCGCTGCGCGATGACGGCGCCATCGACTGGGATGACTGGCTGGCACTGAAGGCCTTGGCGGATGAAGCCCATGTCGGTGCCCTGCAAGACGCGGTACAGGCCCACGTGGAAGACCCGGACGCATGAAAGCGCTACGCATCGCCACGTTCAATATCAATGGCATCCGTAGCCGTCTGCCTGGTCTTTTGGCTTGGCTGGAAAGGGAAAAGCCCGATATAGCCTGCCTGCAGGAACTCAAGGCGGCCGACGCGCAGTTCCCTGGTGAAGCGATCGAGTCTGCGGGGTATGGCTACCTGCACCATGGACAGCCATCCTGGAATGGGGTGGCGATCCTGGCGCGCGACAGCCAGCCGCTCGAGGTGCGGCGGGGAATGCCGGGCATGGAGGACGACAGCCAGAGCCGCTATCTGGAGGCAGCGGTGCACGGTGTGTTGGTCGGCTGCCTGTACCTGCCGAACGGCAACCCGCAGCCCGGGCCGAAGTTCGACTACAAGCTGCGCTGGTTCGAATGCCTGAATGCCCATGCGCGAGAACTGCAGAGCAACGGTCATCCCACGGTGCTGGCGGGTGACTTCAACGTGGTGCCGACCGATTTCGACATCTATGACCCTAAGTCCTGGCTCAAGGATGCGCTGTTACAGCCCGAGTCACGCAAGTGCTATCAGTCCTTGCTCGATCAGGGATGGACGGATGCCATTCGCCGCCTTTATCCAGAAGATCGCATCTACACCTTCTGGGACTATTTCCGCAACCATTGGGCCCGCAACGCCGGGCTACGCATCGACCATCTGCTGCTCAACCCGGCGCTTGCGCCGTATCTCAAGGCCGGGGGCGTGGACGCCTGGGTGCGCAACGAACCCAAAGCCAGCGATCACGCGCCAACCTGGATCGAACTGGGTACGCGCAAGCGGCGCTGAACTATAGTGAAAGGCGGCAAACGCTTGAGGGCAAGGACTTCCATGGGTGCGGCCAGGAAACAGGATGAAGACGGGCTGTTCGCGGTAACCAGCGAAGGGCGGGCTTTGGCGTTGTTTCGCCTGGTACTGACCTTCATGGCAGTAGTGATGCTGACCTTCGTGATGATCGAAGGCTGGCGCATCTGGCGCGACTACCGGCACGCTTTCAGCAACGCCGAAAACATGGTCAGCAATCTGGCCAGGGCGACCGCCCAGCACGCTGAAGATGCCATCCGCCAGGTGGATGCCATTACCGCCGCGTTGGCCGAGCGTCTGGAAGGTGATGGCTTTGACCACCTCGACCGGCCGCGCCTGCACGCCCTGTTGGCGCAACAAAAAGCAATCATGCCGCAGTTGCATGGGTTGTTCGTGTACGCGCCGGATGGCAGCTGGATCGTCACCGATCAGGCCGCTATCCCTGCAAACGCCAACAATGGCGACCGTGACTATTTCGTCTTCCACCGCACCCATACCGACCGCGCAGTGCGAATTGGCTCAGTGGTGCGCAGCCGCTCCACTGGTGACCTGATCATTCCCATCTCGCGCAGGCTGGATAACCCAGATGGCAGTTTTGCCGGTGTATTGCTGGGGACCATCAAAGTTGACTGGTTCGTGCGTTACTACGGCGACTTCAAAATTGATGAACGGGGCGCGCTGGTACTGGCCAAGCGCGACGGCACCATTCTGGTTCGTCGCCCATTCGTCGAGCAGGTGATAGGCCGTAGCCTGGCCAACAGCGAGATTTTCCGCAAACACCTGCCTTACGCCAGCGAAGGTGTGGCCGAGGCGGTGGCAGTGGTTGACGGCACGCCACGCTTGTATGGCTATCGCGCGTTGGCGAGCTATCCACTGGTGGTAGAGGCTGGGCTGTCGCGGGAGTCGATCATCGCGCCTTGGCGCCACGACATGATCAAGTCGGCCGCAGTGATGCTGTTGCTATTGGCGGGGTTAGGCGCATTCGGCTGGGTCGTGTTGCGCCAACTGCGTGAACGAATTGCCATCGAACGGGCGCTGCACCGGGCGCATCAAACGCTCAAGTCACTCGCCTTGACCGACAGCCTGACTGGCCTGGGCAACCGCCGCAGGCTCGATGCAGTGTTCGAAGCCGAAATCCGACGAGCACGGCGTCAGGGCTATGCGCTAGCCGTGGTGATGCTCGACCTGGACTACTTCAAGCTCTACAACGACCGTTACGGCCACCCCGCAGGCGACCAATGCCTGCGCCGCTTCGCCGAACTGTTGCAGCAGGCGTTGAAGCGTCCGGCGGATCTCGCGGTGCGTTATGGCGGCGAGGAATTCACCGTGCTGCTGCCCAATACCGATGTGCAAGGTGCGGTGCTGGTGGTCGAGGAGATACTGCAGTTGCTGCGCCGGCAGATGCTTGAACATACCGCCAGCCCACTGGGCCGTGTTTCCGCGAGCGCGGGAATTGCCGTTGGCCACCCGGCTATTGATTCATGTAACCAGGAGAGCTTGATGGCCGCAGCTGATGGGGCATTGTACAAAGCTAAGCGGCAGGGCAGAGATAGTTATACCGTCGCTGGCGGGATGGCGATGAGTCTGGGCTGAGGCAGTTGCCGGGTTATGCAAGCAGCAAACGCATTGCACATCTGTCTTGCAAGCCATGATCGTTTTCCGTCGCCAAGAGGTCGCGTAATCGAGGGCTTAGTGCGCACTGGGCAATCACCTCGAACCCGTATCGCGAATAAAACGGCGCGTTCCATGGCACATTGGAAAAGGTTGTCAACGTCAGTTCGTGCATCTTCAGACGTCGCGCCTCGCTGGCCGCCTGATCCAACAGCTGTCGACCTATGCCTTGGCCCTGCACCTCTCGCCGCACGGACAGTTCCTGCACGTGCATCACCGGTTCTTCTATGCTTGCGCAAATAAAGCCCAACAAGTGCCCGTCAGCGCTTTCGGCTACCCAGCTACTTCCTGCGGCGATGAAGGAGCGATGTTTCGTTGGGTCCAGCACTTCACCCTCGGCCAACCAAGCCATGCCAGGCAACTGAGCGAACGCGCCCGCGGCCGACCGCTCGATGGCCGCTAGACTGGGTACATCGTTAAGGCGAGTTGGGCGTATCAACACTGAGCGCTCCTTGAAAGCGCGCCATTATCAACCGGTTCGCCTGCAGCCGGTCAATGCCGCGTGGAAAAAATAGCCGGTACTCGGTACCCTTGCGCGACTCTTTGCCATCTTCCGGACACGTTGCATGTTGCTCAATCTCTTCGTGCTGATCGGCACCTTGGTGGCCATGGAAGGGGTCGGCACGCTGGCGCACAAATACATCATGCATGGCTGGGGCTGGTGGCTTCACCGCTCGCACCACGAACCCCACCTGGGCATGCTCGAAACCAACGACCTGTACCTGCTGGCCCTTGGCCTGATCGCTGCCGGGCTGGTGGCGCTGGGCAAAGCCGGCCATGCGCCATTGCAGTGGGTGGGCGGCGGTGTCGCGGCGTATGGGGTGCTGTATGTGTTGGCCCACGACGGTTTCTTTCACCGGCACTGGCCGCGAAAACCACGCCCCCTCAATCGCTACCTCAAACGCCTGCATCGCGCGCACCGGCTGCACCATGCGATCAAGGGCCGTACCGGCAGCGTGTCGTTCGGCTTCTTTTATGCACCACCGCTGAACGTGCTCAAGCGCCAGCTGCAGGCCCGGCGCAACCGCCGCTAGCGCCTCAATTCACCATGTTGCTTTCTGGCGCAACCGCTGACTGCCCTCGGCTGACCCACCAGCCAAACGCTGCCGCCGTGAAGAACATGATCAGACTGTAAAGCGCAGCGGGCACGGCCATGGTCGCGTTGTTCAGTAAAGACGGGCTCAACGCCAGGGCGATCGCCAGGGTGCCGTTGTGGATACCGATTTCCATGCCGATGGCGATGGCCTGGCGCTTGGGGATGCTCAACAGCCGCGGCACCCAGTAGCCGACCGCCAGGCTGATCACGTTGAACAGCAACGCCGCCAAACCCACCACCGGGGCGTACGCAACGACTGTTTGCCAGTCCTTGGCCAGGGCTAGCACGATGGTGAATGCCAGGAACAGCGCGGCCACCAGCTTCATGGGCTTTTCCATGCGTGAGGCAAAGGCGGGCGCCCAGCGGCGAATCAGCATACCCAGAGCGACCGGCAGCAGGACAATGGCGAACACTTGCATGACCTTGGCGAATTGCAGCGGGATTGCCTGATCAGATTCCATGAACCACGCCAGCGACAGGTTCACCAGCAGCGGCATGGTCAGGATCGCGATCAACGAGTTGACTGCGGTCAGGGTGATGTTCAACGCCACATCGCCGTGGGCGAGGTGGCTGAACAGGTTGGCGGTGGTCCCGCCTGGCGAAGCCGCCAGCAGCATCAGGCCAACGGCTAGCGCCGATTCCAGGCCAAAGCCATTGGCAATCAGGAAGCACACCAGCGGCAGCAGCAGTATCTGGCAGACCAGACCGACCACTACCGGTTTGGGGTACTTCACCACACGGGCGAAGTCGGCCAAGGTCAACGACAGGCCCAGGCCGAGCATGATGATGCCCAGGGCCAAAGGTAGGAAAGCGGTCAGCAAGGGCGAGGCGGTCATTGGCGGTCACTCGGACGGGGGATCCAAGCAGTCTAGGCCGGGCCTGAACGATAGCTAATTGCAATGCGCCAGTACTTGGTAACCTTTTGTTACCGGAGCAGCCTTGCCGCGTTGCGACTGAAGGCATCGCGCAGTAGCATTCGCGCTTTTGCCGAGGATTCGCCTGTCATGCCGTTCCAGCAAGGTCTGCTTGCCACTCCGGTGCCGGCCCACGCCCGCCACCTGTTTTTCACCCTGCACTCGCCTGAGGCACTGCCAGCAGCGCTGGATATTCTGCTGCCGCAGGTCGATGGCCAGCACCTGATCGCCGGCATCGGCGCGCCTCTGGCAAAGGCCCTGGGCCGTGAAGTCCCGGGCCTGCGTGCCTTCCCGCAGCTGGATGCAGCGGTAGAGAACCCCAGTACCCAGCACGCGCTGTGGCTGTGGCTGCGCGGCAATGAGCGTGGCGATTTGCTGTTGCAGGCACAGGCACTGGAAAACGCCCTGGCGCCCGCGCTGCGCCTGGCCGACAGCGTCGACGGCTTTTTGCACCGCGGCGGGCATGACCTGACCGGCTACGAGGATGGCACTGAAAACCCAGTCGACCAAGATGCCATCGAGGCGGCGATCGTTGCCACGCAGCAGCCTGGATTGGCGGGCTCCAGTTTTGCTGCTTTCCAACTGTGGAAGCACGATCTTGAATACTTCAAATCGCTGCCGCAAGCCGATCAGGACAACATCATCGGCCGTCGTCTGAGCGATAACGAAGAGCTGGACGACGCCCCGGCATCGGCCCACGTCAAGCGCACCGCCCAGGAAAGCTTTGAGCCTGAGGCTTTCATGGTACGCCGCTCGGTGGCCTGGGCCGACAGCCGTGGCGTAGGCCTGGCGTTCGTTGCCCTTGGCCACAGCTTTGATGCTTTTGAAGTGCAGTTACGGCGTATGAGTGGCCTTGAAGACGGCATCATCGATGGCCTGTACCGCTTCAGTCGCCCGCTGTCGGGCGGATATTACTGGTGTCCGCCGATGAGCGAGACAGGCCTTGACCTCAGCTTGCTGCTGCAAGCCTAGTCACTAAACATCCAGATACAGAATCAGCGACCTGCGCGCGATAGAGCGGCTAGCCTTGAAAGTTTCCGACTTATGACGGGAGCCTTTCCATGTATGCACGTCGCGATGTCCTACGCGCCGGGGCGGCTTTAGGCCTGCTCGCCACCGCCCCTTGGCTGCGCGCTGCTCCCTCCAGTGGCCTGTTGACCCGCAAAATACCGTCCACGGGCGAGGCTTTGCCGGTTATTGGCGCCGGCACTTCTGGCAGCTTCGAAGTCCAGGCCGGCTCGGCCGAGTACCAGCAGCTCAAGGTGGTACTCAAGGCGTTTTTCGACGGTGGTGGCAAGGTCATCGACACCTCGCCGAATTATGGCGGTGCCGACAGCATTCTCGGCCAGCTGCTGGAGGAGGGCGGTTGGCACCGGCAGTGCTTCATTGCCACCAAGATCGCCGCCGACAGTCGCGCCGATGCCGAAGCGCAATGGGCCGGTACCCTTGAAAGCCTGCGAACCGACAAGGTCGACCTGCTGCAGATCCACAACCTGCGCGATTGGCAGACGCAATTGCCCTACGCCCGCGAGCTCAAGCAACAGGGCAAGACCCGCTACGTCGGTATCACCCACTATTTGAACAGCGGCCAGGACGAAGTCGCACGTATCGTGCGCAGCGAGCCGCTGGACTTCATCCAGATCAATTATTCGGTCAATGCGCCACAAGCGGCACGTGAACTGCTACCTCTGTGCCAGGACAAAGGCGTTGCCGTGCTGATCAATCGCGCATTCGACGACGGGCGCCTGTTTGCCAAGGTCAAGGATCAGCCCCTTCCACCTTGGGCAGCGGAGGCAGGAATTGGTAGTTGGGCACAACTGTTCCTCAAATTTGCCATCAGCCACCCAGCCGTAACCACGGTCATCCCTGCCACCGGCCGCCCCGAGCGCCAGCTCGACCAGCTCAAGGCCGGACAGGAGCCTTTGCTGACGCAGGCGCAGCAACAGACGCTGATACAGCAGTTCTCCTGACGTCATGATCAACTGGCGCAGAGGGCTGAACGTCCAACCGGGAGAAGGGCCGGCTGTGGTCGCCGGGTTGGCGCTGTTCTACCTGCTGTTCACTGGCTACTTCATGCTGCGGCCGGTACGCGAAACCATGGGCGTGGCAGGCGGCGTGGAAAACCTGCAATGGCTGTTCACTGGTACGTTCATCGCCACCTTGGTGTGCCTGCCGTTGTTCGGTTGGCTGGCGTCAAGGGTGCGCCGGCGGCAGATTCTGCCCTGGACCTATGGGTTCTTCGCCAGCAACCTGCTGGTGTTCGCCGCGCTGTTTGCCCGCGACCCCGACAATCTATGGAACGCACGTGCCTTCTACATTTGGTTGTCGGTGTTCAACCTGCTGACCATATCCCTCGCCTGGAGCGTACTGACCGACCTGTTTTCCACCGAACAAGGCAAGCGCCTGTTCGGACTGCTCGCGGCAGGGGCCAGCCTGGGCGGCCTGAGCGGGCCGATCCTCGGCACACTGCTGGTCGCACCGCTGGGCCATGCTGGCCTTGTGGTGCTGGCAGGATTGTTCCTGATGGGCAGCATTGGCGCGGCGGCTTACCTTCAGCGCTGGCGTGATCGCCATCCGCTGCCGGCCCACAGCGACCATCCAGCCTCCAAACCCCTGGGCGGCAATCCATTTGCAGGCGCAACTGCGGTGATGCGTTCACCGTATCTGCTGGGGATCGCCCTGTTCGTGGTGCTGCTCGCCAGCGTCAGCACGTTCCTCTACTTCGAGCAGGCGCGGATCGTCAGCGAGACCTTTACCGATCGCACCCGCCAGACCCAGGTATTCGGCTTGATCGACAGCGTGGTACAGGGCCTGGCCATTCTTACCCAGGTGTTCATCACCGGCCGCCTGGCCAGACGTATGGGCGTAGGGGTGCTGCTGGTGGTAGTGCCGCTGGTAATGGCGGCAGGCTTCCTGTGGTTGGCCTTGGCGCCGGTGTTCGCCGTGTTCGTGGTGGTGATGGTGGTGCGCCGCGCTGGCGAGTACGCCCTTGTGCGCCCGGGGCGCGAGATGCTGTTTACTGTGCTGCCAGCTGAAGATAAGTACAAAGCCAAGAACTTCATCGATACGGTGGTTTACCGCGGCGGCGATGCGGTCAGCGGATGGGTCAAGCGCGGGCTCGATGTGTTGGGCGAGCATCCGCAGCTGGCCATGATCATAGGCGCAGCAATCGCTTTGGGCTGGGGACTGACCGGGGCCTGGCTGGGAGGCCGGCAGCGGCAACTGGACAGTGAAAGCACAACATCCGCTAGCGCACCAAATACTCCACCGCCGCTTATTTAATGCCACCGGTCCGAACCCATCGCAATAAAGCGAATCCTTGGATATCGCGGAACTCCGACACTATGTACGGCGTTTTCGCCGTGCATCCCGAAGTCATATGAGGTTTCGCACCATGGACAAGAAAGATAAGGGCAGTGCCGGCAGCCAGGCAGGTCATGGCAGCCAGGGCGGTTCGAAAAATCCTGGTAACTTCGCCAATGACCGCGAGAAGGCATCCGAAGCCGGTCGCAAAGGGGGCCAACAGTCCGGTGGTGGCCACACCAACGACACCAGCCGCAAAGGCGGGCGCTCGTAAGTGACGCAGCGCAGTGTCGGGGCAACCTGGCACTGCGATTCACCCCGGCACGAGGATTTCCCATGCGTTTGATTCCATTGTTCGCCTTACTCGGCAGCCTGACCCTTGTCGGCGGCTGCTTCGATCGTGACAGCGACCATCCGGCCAAGGATGCTGATCAGAGCAAGCCCTCGTTGCAGATGCAGCAGAACACCGAAAAACCTGCACCACAACCTGCACCTGGCCCTGAGCCGATGCCGCGCGAAGGCCAGAGTCAGTAAGCAGACGAGGAGGGCGGTATGACGGTCTTGTCTCGCAACAGCCTACCCCTGACGCCGGCACCGACCGCGCACGTTTCCCTCGCCAATCGCTATGAGTCTTTGTTGAACGGCGACGCCAATGGCATTCACCCATGGCTGGCTGAACAACTTTCGCTGACCCATGCCCGCCCGGATGATCTGCCAGACAGCATGGATCAACTGCATGCATGGAGCGCGCGACATGCCACGCAAGTGGCTGCCGATCATGCCGAGTACCTTGAGCAGCGCCGCCAGGGCGCCCCTCGTCGATATTTCGCCAACCGCGCCCAGGCGTTGTGGTTCATTCAGCAGGTCGCGCCGACCAAGGCCGTGGACGGTGCCTGGCTTTTCGGCACTTTGCGCCATTGGCAGGATCCGCGCTTTCATGGCCTGATTCGCACCTACCTTGAGGAGCTTGGCGAAGGCGATCCGCGCTGCAACCATGTGCTCATCTACCAGCGCCTGCTAAGCCGACTGGGTTGCCTGGAGCCCTTCGAGCTGGACGACAAACGTTACCTGCAAGGGGCGCTTCAGTTGGCGCTGGGCTTGTGCACGGATGATTTTCTGCCTGAAGTGATCGGCTACAACCTTGGCTATGAACAGCCGCCATTGCATCTGCTGATCACGACACATGAACTCGCTGAACTGGGCATCGATGGCTATTACTTCCAGTTGCACGTCACCATCGACAACGCTGCCAGCGGCCATGCCAGCAAAGCCATTCATGCCGTCCATCAATTATGTCCAACGGACAACGCCGAGGCATTTTATCAACGGGTACGGCATGGCTACCGGTTGAACGATCTGGGCACTGACACGCCCACCCTGATCAGTCGCTTCGACCTTGAAGCACAGCTCATGGCGCTACTGGCACGCAAGCGTGTGTTCGGCCAGTTCATGCACGCCGACCGTTGCCGTCTACAGCAACGTACGGTCAACCAGTGGTTGGCCGACCCGGAGGCGATGCCGGCATTCTTGCAAGCCTTGCAGGCGCAGGGCTGGATCAAGCGTGGGCAAGATCCCGCCGGCAGCCGATGGTGGTCGCTCATCAATGGCCCTGGCGCGCCCATGTTCGGCGTGTTCAATGCCTATGAAAAGCAGCTCTGGCATGACTGGATCGCTGACGGCTGGCAAACGCCCCAGCGCCGGGTACCGCCAGGCGCCTGGGAAGCTGAACTGAACCAGACGTTGGCGATGCCAGCGCGCGAAGCCACCGCCGACATCGATACCCTGCTTGCTTGTATGGCAGGTAAACGCCATGCCCTGCCGGACGGCCTGCGAGCTACCCGTGCATACCTCAAGGCTACCGGCCTCGCCCAGGAGAGCCCACACTGATGATGCTCACTCCCCAGCAAGTTCAGGCTGACGAAGCGTTGCTACGGCTGGGGCAGCGCCTGCGTGCAGATGGCTATCGCTTCACCTGCGTGACGCCCGCCACCCATGCCCGAAACAACGCCAGGCAGGGCACGGAGCAGGCGCGCAACCTGCGCGATGTGTTTGGCTGGAGTCGGCCCTTCGCTGCTTCGCTGATATCGAACGATGAGCTGGACCAGTTGCGAAGTGCGCAAGTGCTGTCAGAGGAAAGCGAACTGCTGCGTAGTCAGATTCGCTGGTCCAGCCTCGACGACATGCTGCTGGTGCATTCCGCCTATCCCACCGATACCAATGACGCGGTGTTTTTCGGCCCGGACAGCTACCGCTTTGCCCAGGTCATACACGACCACCTGCAACACAGCCCATTGCGCGTCGAACACGCCGTGGACATTGGCTGCGGCAGCGGCGTCGGCGCCCTGGTGATCGCTCGCGCTGCCCAGCACGCCCAGGTGACGGCGGTCGACATCAACCCACTGGCCTTGCGCTACACCGCCATCAATGCAGCACTGGCTGGGGTAAGCAATGTATCGATCCAGTCCAGCGACCTGCTTGACGGAATCAGCGGCAACTTCGATCTGATCGTCGCTAACCCGCCGTACATGCTGGATGCCGGTCAGCGTACCTACCGCCATGGCGGGGGAAGCCTGGGTGCGCAGTTGTCATTGCGCATCGTCGACCAGGCGTGCGAGCGTCTGAGCCCTGGTGGCGCCTTGCTGTTGTACACCGGTGTGGCGATTGTTGAAGGTCGCGACCCGTTGCTCGAAGCGATTCGCCTGCGATTGGCCGGGCCGGAATGGGCGTGGGTATACCGTGAAGTGGATCCCGATGTTTTCGGTGAACAGCTGCATGAGCCGGGCTACGAGCACGTCGAGCGCATCGCCGCAGTGGCGCTGACCGTAAACCGCAGTGCCTGATGCCATGTATCGCGCCTGCACATTCGGAATCGAAGAAGAATACCTGCTACTGGACTTGGCCAGCAGGCGGGTGCTGACAACGCCCTCGACCCAGGTCACCCAGCGCTGTCGCAAGGTATTGGGCAAGCACTTCGCCGACGAGATGTTCCTAAGCCAAATCGAGCTGGCATCCCCTGTGTTCGGCAATCTCCTGGAAGCGCGCAGGTTCATCCTCGATAGCCGTTCGCGGCTGATTGAAACGCTGGCCGAAGAAGGTGCGGGCCTGTACTGCGCAGCCAGCCATCCCAATGCACCGTGGCTGCGCCAGAAGGCCAGGCCAACAGCGCATTATCAGCAACTGTTCGAAGATTATCGGCATGTCGCTCGTCGCAGCCTGCTCAACGGGCTGCATGTGCACGTCGGCGTGCCGCCGGGGCATGACCGCATGCAGTTGATCAATCGCGTGCTGTACTGGCTGCCGTTGCTGCTGGCATTGAGTGCGTCGTCGCCGTTTTGGATGGGCCAAGCGAGCGGCTACATGAGCTATCGCCGGGTGATTTGCGGAGAATGGCCGCATATGGGGCTGCCGGAGTCCTTGCAGGACTGGTCCGCTTACGAACGTTTACGGGCATTGCTGCAGCGCACCGGCGCGCTGGCCCCGGATGGAGACTTCTGGTGGGCGATAAGGCCTTCCCGGCGTTTCCCGACCGTGGAACTTCGCATCTGCGATGCTTGCCCTGACCTTGAAGACGCTCTGTGCCTGGCCGGCCTGTTCCGCCATCTGGTGGAACATTGCCTGCAATCGGCTCATCAGGTCGCCCCCATCAGCCGTGAACTGCGCTGGGTGACCCAGGAAAACTACTGGCGCGCGCTGCGCTATGGGCGCCTGGCTGAATTCATCGGGGTCCATGAGCAGCAACCGGTCACCGCGCTTGGCTGGCTATCGCAACTGCAATGCTGCTACCCCGCTCAGACCCTTGACGCTGAATGGGCATTCAACCGAGCTGAACGTATTCTGCGCGAGGGCAGCAGCGCCGATCTACAGCTGGCTTGTTTGCGGCAGGCGCGCGAAGGCGGGGCAAGCAACAGCCAGGCGTTGAATGCGGTGGTGGATCAGTTGCTGGCTCAGGCACGTGGGCAGTCAGGGCCGCAACCGACCACGGCGGCGCTTGCATTACGCTAGCGTTCGCCGACAATGGCGGCGTCCATCGCAAGCCATTTGGAATGCCGCTCCATGATGCTGATCAAGCAATTTCCTGACATCACGCTGGCCGATACGCTGTTCGTCTTCGCACTCGAGGCCGAAGCCGGGTCGGTGTTCAGCCACGTCAACACTGTCTTCACCGGCATCGGCAAGGTCAATGCCGCCATCGCCCTGACCAAGGCCATCCACCGGCAACGCCCCAAGCTCATCGTCAATCTCGGCTCGGCCGGTAGCCAGCGCTACGGCAAAGGCGAGGTGGTGTGCTGCACGCGCTTCGTGCAGCGCGACATGGACGTGACCCCGCTGGGTTTTGCCCGTTACGAGACACCGCTATCGGACATACCGGTACTGCTGGAGCACGGACAAGCGATCCCAGGCTTGCTCCAGGGCACCTGCGGCAGTGGCGACAGCTTCGAGGTCAACCATGGCGAGTCACCGTATGACATCGTCGACATGGAGGCCTATGTGCTGGCGCTGATCGCCCGCAGCGAAGGCATACCCTTCGTGTGCCTGAAGTACATTTCCGACGATGCCGGCAGCGATGCGGCAGGTGATTGGGCCGTGCAGGTGCACTTGGCCGCCGAAGCGTTCAAGCGGGTGCTGTTCGACCCCGCCAGGCAATCGGAGTAAACCTTCGCGCCGCCACGCAGTCATTTCAAGTAAGCGCCCGGCATTTCCGGGCCAAGGAGGTGGCTGATGACCCTTGTCTGCCTGCTGCGTGGCTGCCACTGGCGTGCCATGGCCAACCCCGAAATCGTCGGGCTGCACTGCCAGCATTGCGAACGCTGTGGTGCCTTGCGCTACTGCCAGCCCGGTCAACCCTTGCATCCTTAGGAGGCATGCCATGGCCAGGGCAATCTGGAAAGGCGCCATCAGTTTCGGCCTGGTGCATATCCCGGTCTCCCTCAACACTGCTGTGCGCACTGAGCGTGTCGATTTTGACTGGCTCGACAAGCGCAGCATGGAGCCTGTGGGCTACAAGCGCATCAACAAGGTGACGGGTAAGGAAATCGACAATGACAATATCGTCAAGGGCGTCGAGTACGAGAAAGGGCGTTATGTGGTGATCAGTGAGGAAGAAATCCGCAAAGCCCGTCCTGAAGCTACCCAGACTATCGATATCTTCTCCTTCGTCGCCGCCAGCGACATTCCGTTGCAGCATTTTGATACCCCGTATTATCTGAGCCCCGACCGGCGCGGGGGAAAGGTTTATGCGCTGCTGCGTGAAACCCTGGAAAGCACCGGCAAAGTGGCCCTGGCTACCGTAGTGCTGCACACCCGTCAGCATTTGGCGCTACTTCGTCCGCTTGACGACGCGTTGGTGATGATCACCTTGCGTTGGCCCGAAGAGGTGCGCGGGCTGGAAACGCTGGAACTGGACAAGAGCGTGACCGATACCAAGGTCGACAAGCGCGAACTGGACATGGCCAAGCGCCTGGTCGAGGACATGAGCGGGGACTGGGCGCCGGACGAATACCATGATGCGTTTCGCCAGACCATCATGGACCTGGTTGAAGAGAAGGCCAGCAAGGGCAAGATCAGCGTGGTGGACAAAGGCGAGGGCGGCGATGCCGAGAAAAGTGCCGATATCATCGACCTTACCGAGCTGCTCAAGCGCAGCCTTGGGGGCAAGGCTGGCAAGAAAGCACCTGCTGAGAAAAAGCCGGCCCGAAAGACTCGCAAGGCCTCGTGAGGGCAACGCTAAGGGATTTGAGTCTGCAACTCTGACAAGAAATCCCCAAACCCTTCACGAGCTCGGCTATCGACGCGGCTACTGGTCGCCACACTGTGCTTGGCCGTCCATACGATCTGCGCGCCACTGGCCTCCAGGTCGCGCACAAGCTGCACATCCTCGTGCGCTTGCAGTGGCTGAAAGCCGCCTACGCGCTCGTAAGCACGGGCACAGACACCCAGGCTCGCCCCATGAATGTGCCGATGCCCCTCGCACGCCTGATAGCCGCTAAGGTACAGCTTGCGTAACGCCGCACGCTGCCACGGCTGCCAACGCTCGATATGAACGGTGCCACACACCACCTCGGCACTGCAGCCCAGTTGCGACAGCAGCCAATGCGGCGGCACCTGGCTGTCGGCATCGGTACAGGCCAGCCATTGCGCGCCGCGCTCCAGCATCAGCGCAGCCCCCAGGCGCCGGGCCATGCCGACACTGCCGGCATCGACCGCCACCGTCTCCACGCCGAAACGCTTGGCCACAGCTGCACTGCCATCGGCACAACGGTCCAGCACCACCAGAACGCCGACCTGATAGCCAGCATGTTCGGCCAAGGCCACTGCCGCACCCATGGCCTTCAGGCAACGGCCCAGCCGCCGTGCTTCATTGTGCGCTGGAATCACCACGGCAATCATGAGCACGTCTCGCTCAGGTCGACCACGCGAGGCTGGCAGGACCAGTATTCCAGCAGAAAGTCCGCCTCTTCATGGCGTACCACCGGATACAGTGGAAGGTGCCTGGCCAACAGGTGGTGTACTTCCCGGCCATCCTGCGGACAGCCCGCAATCGGATGACGCCAGTGACACGCCAGCAGGCCGCCGTCATCGGTGAGGCTGGCGACAGACTGCTCGATCACCTGCAACCAATCGGTAGGGTCGAGGTAGTACCCCACCTCGCTGAGCACGATCAGGTCGAAACTGCCGCCTGGCCAATCTACCGGCAAGCGGCCCGTAGCGACTGCCGCATTGTGTGTGCCTGCGAGACGTTGACGGGCCAACTGCACAGCAGTTGGGTCCAGATCCTGGCACAGCAGTTCGGCGCAGCGTTCAGCCAGCCCGGCGCTCAACTCGCCATTGGCGCACGCAGGTTCGAATACGCGCTGGTAACACTGGCGTGGCAGGCTGGCCAGCAGCAAGTCACGCTTGCGCCGCTCGTACCAGCGGGTGCGAAACGCCCAAGGATCTTCATTGTCAGCGTACAAGTCAGCGAAGTACTGGGCGTCGAGGCTCATGGTGTCTCTCTTCACAGAAATATCAGTTCGAAGGGTTGCAGCAGGCAATCGAGCAGGTTCGCAGGCAAGACCGGCGGCCGCTGCTGATCAGGCTCCAGCTGGCTATGATGCGCGGCGATCGCCTGGCGCTTACGCGCCACCAGTGTTTCATCCAGCTGCAGACGATGCGCTCGTGGCCAGGGCAGGCGTGCGTCGTCAGGCTGCGCCCAGTGCCAGGCCCACACCGGCACCTCGACCAGTTGCACCTTACGCGCAAGCGCGGCCTGAGCTGCGGCGCGCCCCAGCGCTTCGTGATCGCAATGGCCATCGCCGCGCCAGGTGGTCATCAACAGGTCGTCGGGTTTGAGCAATTGATTGAGGTGGTTGACCAGAAAAGCCTCGTCACGCGGCAGTCCACCGTCCTTGAGGTGTAGCCGGCGCCAATCCAGGTTGTTGAGATCCAGGTCCAACTGCTGCAACGCATGCCGACTCTCCAGTGGCCTTTGCCGACGCAGGCGGTGTTCGGTCCAGGTCGGTGAGTCGGGGTGGCTGCCTTCACCATCGGTGGCGGAAATCAGCAACAGGTCCTGCTCGCGGCCGCGCATGCCGGCCAGTAAACCACCCGCCATCAAGATCTCGTCATCCGGATGCGGTGCCAACAAGACCAAGCGTCGGCCCGGTGGAAGGAGCTGTTGTGGGGTGATCCAGGTCGCACGGGCCAGGTGCGCGGACTGCTGCCAATCCGCCCAGGGCGTGCCTGAACTGGCTTGAATTAGGTTTTCCTTCATAGCTGCCAGGCTCCTGCCGGTACATGCGCCAGCTGGTGTCCGAGGGTGGCCAGATCGCGTTCGGCGTGGCTTTGGCGGAGGAACACCGGAAGGTCGGCGCTGAGCCTGGCGAAATGGGCGTTGCGACAGAAGGGGGTGGCGCCCAGGGCGCGGCCCACATGATGGATGACCTGGTCGACCGCCTGTTCAACCTGGGCACGTACGCGCCGCACTTCAAAACTGGCGTCGGCAGCAGGATGTAAATCGATCCACGCTGCACATTCGCGCAAGGCGGCGCGGGCGCCGAACAGCGCTGCGTCTACCGCGCCCAGATGGGCTTGGGCGTGGGCATCTGCCCGAGGCTTGCGGCAGTGCTCACGCAGGTAGTCGGCCAATGCTTCGCCAGCGCCATACCAGCAGGCAGCGATACCTGCGCCGCCATGCCAGAAGCCTGGTCGGGAGAGGTATTGGCCCGAATGGCCGACCGCTATTCCTGGGGTGTCGTCAAACGCGACCTCCACGCTAGCCGTGATGCCCATGCCCACCGCTTGCCAATGATCGATCTGCAGGCTATTGCGGGTATGGGCCAGGTCGATCGCCACCAACTGCGGCATGTCGTTATCGGCCCATGCGGTAATCAGTGCGTGATCGATCTGCAACGCGCCGGAACACCACGCTTTGCACCCGCTCAAGCGTACCTCGTCGCCATTGCGGGCTACGATCTGGGCACGGGCATCAGGGGGCTCGGCGGCCCATACGCCCCATATTCCGTCTCCTGCCAATTGTGTCGAGCCACATTCGGTCAGAATTGCCAGAGCGTCGGTGTGGCCCTCGTACAGTTTTGCCAATGCCAGGTCGCATCCGGCTACTCGCGCCAATGTCTGCCAGCGCTGCAAGGTATCGCCTTGGCCCGGCAGCGGCAGCAGGTCGAGGTGGCCAGCCCGCAAGGCCTGCATCAGTTGGGCCAGTTGCGCGTCCAGGTTGAGCGCCTGTGGCCGCTCACTGAAGGTGCGCAGCAAGCTGTCCAGCGTGTCCAGATTGAAGTCCTGAATGATGCTCATGCCATCCCCATCTGTTTGCGCATGCGCGCGGTGATCGATTGCCGGGTCTTGCCCATTGCCGCCCAGGGGTCGTCGACTTCGGCCAGACGTTCGTGCAGGTTGCCGATGTGCCATTGGTTGGCGCCTTTGAGTTGGCCGAGTTCCTCGCGCCATATCGGAACCGACACCGGCAACCCTTCGCGGGCTCGCAGGGAATAGGCGCAGGCCGTGGTAGCGCCTTTGCCGTTGCGCAGGTAGTCGATGAAAATCCGCCCGACGCGGTTTTTCGGGCCGGACACCGCGCTCAGGCGGTCGGGGAACAGCTTGGCCAGGTAGCTGACGATGGCATGGCTGAAGTCCTTGACCTCATCCCAACCGGCACGCCGGGTCAGTGGCACTACCAGGTGCATGCCTTTACCGCCGCTGGTCTTGAGAAATACCTGTAGGCCCAGCTCGTCGAGCAGGGTCAAGGTCAGCTGGGTGGCTTCGATCATGGCCTTCCACGGCAGTGCGGGGTCCGGGTCGAGGTCGAGCACAAAGCGGTCGGGCTTGTCGAAGTCCTTGTCGGTGGCGTTCCAGGTGTGCAGTTCGAGCATGTTCATCTGCACCGCGCCGAGCAAGGTGTCGGGGCGGTTGATGACCATCGCCGCCTGGCCGGCCTCGGCTTTGTCATAGGTGACGACATTGGCGATCTGCAGCTGGCCGGCATTTTTCTGGAAGAACAGTTCGCCGCCCAGGCCCTCTGGAGCGCGGACCAGTGCGACAGGGCGATCCTTGAGTTGGGGCAGGATCAACTCGCTGACACTTGCGTAATACTCGGCAACCTGACGTTTGGTCGCGCCGATGGTGGCGTCGATGACCCGGTCGGGGTGCGTGAGGCGCAGTTCGCCCAGATCCTCGTCATGCTGTGCTGGCTGACGTTTGGAAACCCGTTTGGCAGGCATGGCACGCTCCAGGTCGATGGCACTGGCCGGTTTGTCATCACGCAGGCCATGAAACACCGAGTGGCGCACGATTCCGTCCCGGGTCATCTGCGCGTACGAGACTTCGGCCATCAGTTGCGGCTTGAGCCAGTGCACACCACGAGCCTCGGCACCGGTTGGCGGTTGGGGCAGGGCGGACTTGGCAACTTCCAAGGGTTTGAGGCGGGCGTGGATGCTGTCCAGCGTCGTGGCGCTGAAGCCCGTGCCCACTTTGCCTGCGTAGCGCAATTCGCCGCTGTCGGGGTGGTGCAGGGCCAATAGCAACGCCCCGAAACCACTGCGACTTCCCTTGGGGTCGGTGAAACCGACGATCACGAACTCCTGGCGCTGCTTGCATTTGAGCTTGATCCACTCAGCGCTGCGCCGGCCGATGTATGGGCTGCCGGCGCGCTTGCCGATCAGGCCTTCGAGCTCCAAGCGACACGCGCTGTCGAGCAGTGATTGAACCGGCTGACCGAAATCGGCGGAAAATTCGAGCACCCCGGATGCGTCGTGTTCAAGAAGCTGACGCAGCGCCTCACGCCGGTCCTCCACGGGCTGCTCGCGCAGGTCCTGGCCGCCCAAGAAAGGCAGGTCGAACAGGTAGTAGATGATCTCACCGTCCTGTTCGGTGTCGAAGGCATTCTGCAGGGCCTGGAAATCAGCTACGCCGTTCTCGCCATTGACCACCATCTCGCCATCGAGCCAGGCAGAATCGATACCCAATGCGCGCAGTGCAGCGACTTGCCGCGGCATCTTGCTGCTCCAGTCATGACCATTGCGCGTGAACAGCCGTACATCGTCGCCCTCGATGCGGGCGAGAATGCGATAGCCATCGAATTTGACCTCATAACGCCAGTCGCCCTGGGGAGGCGAGTCGACCAGAGTCGCCAGCTGAGGCTGCAATTTATCGGGCAGGGCGATCTTTTTACCTGCACGGGTGCGGCTGCGCTTGGCCGGTTTGCCGGCCTTCTCCGCTTTTGCCGCACGACGCGGGACCAGAGTCCGATCACTGATCACGCTGTCGGGTTGCGCTTCGACAATGCTGTATTCGGCCTCGCTGCGCGCCTGGCCGTCGTGGGATTTGACCAGCATCCATTGCTCTTTCTTGCCGGCCAGGTGGGTGCGGAACAGGTTCCACACACCGCTGAGCTTTTCACCTTGCAGTCGGAAACGCAGTTTCCCCTTGGCGTAGGCTTGGTGTGCGTCACCTTCGGGTTCCCAGATCCCTCGATCCCAGACAATCACATCCCCAGCGCCGTAGTGGCCCTCCGGGATATTGCCTTCGAAATCCGCATAGTCGAGGGGATGATCCTCGACATGCACCGCCAAGCGCCGCACTTTGGGGTCCAGCGACGGGCCCTTGGGAATGGCCCAGCTCTTCAGCGTGCCGTCCAGCTCAAGCCGGAAGTCGTAGTGAAGGTGACTGGCATCGTGCTTCTGGATGCAGAACTGCAGGGCATGCGCCGCTTTGGACCGGCCACGCTTGCCACTGGGCTCGGGCGTGGCGTTGAAGTCACGCTTGCGCTCATATTCCTCCAAGGGCTTGGCCATATCAGGCTCCAGATAGGGTGGCGGCTCTTAATTTGGGAGGCAGCGGGCGAGTTGGGAGTTCAAAAAATTACATGCACGAAAAACTCTGAATCTCGGCCGTGCTGCGCAGTCGACCAGTTACACCCCTCTGATGGAGAGCCGAGATGAGCCAACCCACTGACCGCAAGCCTTACACGCCCAGCGAAATCGACGACACCGAGGACCGCATGGGCAGCGTTCATGAACTGGATTTCAATGAACGCAATGACGAGCGCAAGGGGCGTATCGGTGATGAACGCCCTGCCTCGGAAGTGGACAAGGAGTTCCCGCCGCAGCGCGTGACGGAGAGTGGCATGACCGGTGGAGAAGCGCTGACCGACAGCCTGCATGAAGACAACGTCACCGATGACGACCTCAGCCCTGACACCCTACTGGATGAAACCGGTGCACGTGACCCGTACGAGCCGGGCGATGGCGGCGGGCCGGCGGATCAAGAGCTACGTGAAGTCGATGCCCGTGAGATTGGTGGAGGCATTGGCCTCGATGAAGCCGAACTGGCCCGATCCGCGCCACTGGATGGCGAGCCGTGGACAGACGATGTGGCGGACGAGCCGCCGAAGCGGTGATGTCCCATGTGTGGTGTGGGAGCGGCTTCAGCCGTGAAACAGACGACGCGGTGAATGGCACCGGCTTTGCCGGTATTCGCGGCTGAAGCCGCTCCCACAGGATGATTGTATCTGCCAGATCCACAGAACTAATGCGTTTGCCAGATGCCGTTGCTGCGTTCGCAGTCCGTGCGGGCCTGGCCCAGGCTAGGGGTGTCGTAGTAATACGTGACCACCCGGGCATCCTTGGGCAGGGCGGGCTTGGTCGACGGCTCGTCGCGCCCCGCAGATTTCGGATTGGCCAGGCTCTCCTGGGTCAACGGCGCAATGCAACTGCCGACGCTGCCATCCGCGCAGCGCGGCACTTTATGTTTCTCGGTGTTGAGCATCTCCTTGCTTTCATTGCTGCAGGACCAGTTGATCGCCTCGGCAGGCATGTTGCTGTAGCTGTAACAGGTCCGCCCCTCCACCGGCTTGATGGCTTCGCTGGACGAGCGGGTCGTCACCTCGCACGCTTCGGCCAGCACCTCTGCGCTGGCCAGGCTGCCCAGCAGTATCAGCAACAGGGAAACACGCATGTGTCACCTCCCGGGCCTCAGCCCGTATTCAGGTCTTGCGCAAGTTCGCTTCGCCGCGCTGGCGCATGGCCCGCGCACGTTTTTCCAGCACCAGGTAGGTAATCACGGCCAGCAGCAGAGGTATCAGGTAATAGAGGGTGCGATAGCCCAGCAACGCCGCGACCAGGCTGCCCTGGCTCAACTGGCCGTGCAGCAGGGCAAGGAAGACCGCTTCTAGTACCCCTAGCCCTGCTGGAATGTGCGCAACGACGCCTGCCACGCAGCTGATCAGCAAGATCCCGAGGATCGACGGATAGAATAGGTTGTCCGGCAGCAACCAGTAGATCAACAGCGCCATCAAGGCCCAGTTGCTCGCCCCCAATGCCACTTGGCAGAGCGCCAGCCGCAGTGACGGCAAGGTGATCTCATGCTCCCGTATGCGCCAGGTGCGTCGTTTGGCAAACCCGCAGGCGAGGAGATAAGCCGCCGCTACGCCGAGCAGCAGAAAACCGATCAGCTGCAGGCCGGTGACGCCCACCGCCCAGCTTTCAGGCAACTTGACCAGACGCAGTGCGAAGACTGTGCCTGCCAACAACATGTAGCCCATCCAGTTGGTCAGCAGGCCCAGCGTCAGGATCTTGGTGATCGTCGGCGTATCCAGGCCCAGCCGCCCATACAGCCGATAGCGCAGGGCAACGCCGCCAACCCAGGTAGTGAAGTTGAGGTTGAAGGCATAGCAGACGAACGCCACCGGCAGCACCTGGCGCGCCGGCAGGTGGTGCCCGGTGTAGGCCCGCGCAAGCAGATCGTAGCTGGCGAACGTCAGGTAGCTGCACATCGCCAGGCCCAACCCAATGATCAGTGTGCTGGGTTTGTAGGCGACCAACGACTGCTGCACCTCGTTCCAGTCCAGGTTGCGGGCGAGCATGTACAGCAAGGCCGGGATCAGGATCAGGAACAACAAGGTCAGCACGCGCTTGCCCCAGGTCTGCCAGGTTTTCTGCGCCATCAGGTATTGCCCTCGTGCAAATCGCCCTGGGCCTGCATCTCGGGTTGTACCGAGCGAAGCTTTTGCCGGTGAGCGGGGAACCAGCCCGCAATGCGGGGGAAGTAGCGGGTGAGGTGGAAACCCACGAAGATCAGCGGCGCCCGCCACCAATAGCCGCGGATCATCCGTTCCAACGTCACCGCTTTGCAGTGCTCACCGGCCAGCGAGGCGAGGTGCTGATACAGGTGTTGATTGAAACGGCGATCACGAATGAGCAGGTTGGCCTCCAGGTTGAACGACAAGCTCAGGGGGTCGAGGTTGCTCGAACCCACGGTCGACCATTCATCGTCCATCAGCGCCACTTTTCCGTGCAGGGGCCGCTGGCAATATTCGTGAATGTGCACGCCATCGCGCAGCAAGTAGTTGTACAGCAACCGGGAGAGCGCGCGGACCCAGCGCATGTCCGGTTGCCCCTGCAGGATCAGCGTCACCTCGACCCCCCGCCGTGCAGCGTTGCGCAATTCGCGCAATAGCCGGTAGCCCGGGAAGAAGTAAGCGTTGGCTATCACGATCCGTTTACGCGCAGCACGGATTGCTTGCAGATAGCACGCCTCGATATCGCTGCGGTGATGCGTGTTGTCGCGCTCGACCAGTACCGCACTGACACCGCCGGTAGCCTGGCTGAGCGGCCGCACCTCGCTGGGTGGGTCGAGCACCGGCGCCATCAGCCGTTTACTGGACGCATGCAACTGCGCCACGACCGGCCCACGCACTTCCACCGCATAGTCCTGCTTGGCCATCGGCCCAAAATCGCCCAGGTGGTCGGCGCTGTAGTTGATGCCACCAATGAAGCCTCGCTCGCCGTCGATCACCACGATCTTGCGATGCAAGCGGCGGAACAGGTTGGTGCGCATACCCGCCACGCGTGGCTGTGGGTCGAACGCATGAAAACTCACGCCAGCTTCGGTCATGGCCGAAATGAAACCATCCGGCAGGTCCGCAGTGCCGTAGCCATCCACCGCCAACTCTACCCGTACGCCTCGCTGCGCGGCATCGATCAGCACTTGCTGCAGTTGCTGGCCAACCTTGTCATCGAAAATGATGAAGGTCTCCAGGAGGATTTCCTTGCGTGCCTGCGCCATCGCTTCGAACACGCAAGGGTAATATTCTTCGCCATTGATCAACAGCTCGACGCTGTTGCCTTCCACCCAAGGTCTGTTCACAGGTTGATCTCCGCAGCCAGGGGGGCATGGTCCGACAAGTGTGACCACGGGTATTTGGAAAGCACCTGAGCCTTGCTTGCCTTGGCGTTGCGCAAGTAGATACGGTCCAGGCGCAGCAGTGGCAGGCGCGCCGGGAAACTGCGTGCCGGCGCCCCAAAACGCTCACCGAACGCTTCCACGAGGTGTCGGGTAAGCACGGCATCGGCCTTGAGCCGCCAATCGTTGAAATCGCCGGCAACGATGACCGGGGCATTGGCTGGCAGGCTGTCGAGTAGCTCTAGAAGCAGGCGCACCTGATCTTGCCGGTGGGTTTCGCGAAGGCCCAGGTGTACACACACTGCATGCACTTCATCATGACCCGGAACGTTCAGCCGACAATGGAGCAAGCCGCGCTCTTCGTTACCTTCTATCGTGACGTCGAGGTTTCGGTGATCGGCAATCGGGAATTTCGACAGCAGCGCGTTGCCATGATCACCGTGCGGGTAGACCGCATTGCGCCCATAAGCGAACTGCGGCCACATGCTGTCGGCAAGAAACTCGTACTGTGGCGTGTCGGGCCAGGTCGGATGACGCAGCGCATGCTGTTCATGGCTGCCGTGTACTTCCTGCAGGAACACAAGGTCTGCATCGGTGGCACGGACCGCTTCACGCAGCTCCGGCAGGATGAAACGCCGGTTCAAGGCGGTGAATCCTTTGTGGACGTTGATCGTCAGCACGTTCAGCCGATGAACCGTGGTGATACGGTCGATGATGCACTCAGGCTTGGGCAGGGTCTTGTTCACAATGCCACCTCCGGTTCCACGCCGGGCTCAGTGACCAGCTCACCTGCCAGTTCGAGTTTTTCCAGCAGGCGCCGCGCGTCGAACGGGGCGTGGACCTTCTGGTCGTTATCGAAGTAGCAGTAGATATCCCGCGATGCGCGCCGATGCGGCTGCCGTTCGACGATCAGATGCGCATCGTCGGGTTGGCTGCCCTGGCTCCATTTTTCAATGCGCTGCTTCCACCTGCGCAAGGCACGGGCGGTATAGCCACTACTGTAGAGCTCGACATCGCCATGCAGGCGCATGTACACGAAATCAGCGGTTACGTCTTCGACGTATGGCCACTTGCCTGCACTGTCAGCCACCACCAGTGCCACGCGATGCTTGCGCAACAACTGCACGAACGCCTCGCACAGAAAACTTTCGTGGCGTATCTCCACGGCATGGCGCAGGCGCGCGTTGCCACGGATATCGGTGCCGCCATTGCCCTGCAGACGTTCGGCGCAGTGCCGAGCGCAATCACGCGCAGCTTTGCGATCCCGTGGCAGCAATTCAAGAAAGCGGGAAAAACGTTCTTCGTCGAACTTCATGTTGGGCGGAAACTGCCAAAGGATCGGCCCCAGTTTCTTGCCAAGCAACAACAGGCCCGAGGCGAAGAAGTTGGCCAGCGGTTCCTCGATGTCCTTGAGCCTGCGCACATGGGTGATGAAGCGCGGCCCTTTGACCGAAAACACGAAGTCTTCAGGTGTATCGTCTCGCCACTGCTGATAACGCAGCGGCGTCTGCAAACTGTAGAACGACCCATTGATCTCGATGCTGTTGACCGCTCGCGAAGCAAATGCCAGCTCGCTGTTCTGCGGCAGGCCCTGGGGATAGAAGTCCTTGCGCCACGGGGTATAGCGCCATCCGGAAATACCGATGCGGATATCACTCACGCTGTCGTCCTCATTGCTGTCCCTTGAATAGCGACCCGGCCAATAGGGAAACGGTTCAGGCTGTTTGACAAATGGCCGGCAAGGCGGTGTAGGGGAACTTTGCGCCCGCCGGCGATTCCACCGAAGGACGAAATGTGGTGAGGACGCTGAGCATGAAATTCGACCGCTTCGCCCAATGGCTGGCCAATTTCACCGGCCGCCCGATGTCCTTTGCCGTCGCGCTGCTGTTGATACTGGCCTGGGGCGTGAGTGGGCCGTTGTTCGACTACAACGATACCTGGCAACTGGTGATCAACACGTCCACCACCATCATCACGTTTCTCATGGTGTTCCTCATCCAGAACACCCAGAACCGCGACAATGACGAGTTGCATATCAAGATCGACGAGCTGTTGCGCACAACCAAACGCGCTCACAAGGCGTTGCTCGACCTCGAAGACATGGACCCCGCGCAGTTGCACGCACTGCGCAAGCAATACCAACTGATGGGCGAACACGGGGAACCCAATGGACCAATCGTCACACGGGACGACGCACGCGACTGAGAGCCGCCCAACCTTGCGCAGCGACCCGGCTATCTGGAGGCACGCATGGCCAGACACATCATCCACTTCACCGGCCCGATCAATTCATCCACCTGTGGCAACCTGATCAACACCTGCTCCAAGGCGCTGCAGCAAGGTGTCGAGGTGCTGCAGCTGAACATCGCGACGATGGGCGGGGAATGCAGTTACGGCTTCACCCTCTATAACTTCTTGCGAACGTTGCCCGTGCCAGTGCACACGCACAACCTGGGTACCGTGGAATCGATGGGCAATATCCTGTTCCTCGCTGGCGAACACCGAACGGCCTGTGCCCGCAGCAAGTTCCTGTTTCACCCCTTTCATTGGACGCTGCACGGCTCGGTGGATCATTCCCGCATGGCCGAATATGCGATGAGCCTGGACTATGACTTGCGCCTGTATGCGCAGATCGTCGCGGAGCGGACTCAGGGCAGCGCCGAGGTGCTGGATGTTCCACGCTATTTGATGGCCTATCCACGCATCCTGGGGCCGCAGGAGGCACTTGAGAGCGGGATGATTCATGCCATCGACGAAATGCCGATCGAAGCAGAAACCACTCAATGGAGCGTTCACGCATAGTTCGGGCGCAAGCATTTGTCTTTCTGAAGTTTCGCGCCACCTGTCAGCTGCGTGCATTCACATTGAGCAAATCGTTGCGCTGATGGCTCGGAAACTAGGCATGGCAACGCTTCATGCGTCCAACCCTCGAATCGCAAGGAGAAACGACATGGCTCGTGATCAAGAGCGAACCAGCCAACGTGGCGGCACCAAGGAAACCAACCCCGGCAATTTCGCCAACGACCGCGAACGAGCATCCCGCGCCGGCCACAAAGGCGGTCAGGCGTCGGGCGGCAACTTTGCCAATGACCGTGAACGGGCTTCGCAAGCTGGCCGCAAGGGTGGGCAGAACAGCCACGGCGGGGGCCGTCCGCAACAGAGTTAAGCCACTGCCAAATCCGAGGGCCCGCAAGCGTCCGCTCTGCGGGCCGCCTTGGAGTGTAATTGTTCGACAATTATTTTGAATCTTTGCCGCCAGGTATCACTCAATGACTAAGTCATCCATGGAGAAGAGGAGGGCCCCGTGATGCCTAATCCGCAACTGTACATCATTGACTACCAACTGCATGGGGAACAGCGCAGTTTCATCATCCGCATGGAGCGGATGGATAACGCCGAGGCCTGGCATTGGGCAAGTTGTGATGCGGGTATCGGCATCATTCCCAAATTCGGTCGTGAAAAAATCAAGAAGGTCAGCCGGCCCATGGCTGAACGCTATGGAATCACCGCTGTAAGTTGGCGCTTGTCTGGAGGAAAGCCGAGCCAGCCAGTGGGAGATTCGGCGGTCATCAGCTGACAGCAGGAGCGGGCTTTGAGGCCCGCTCCAAAGTGTCAGGCACCCGATTCCGGGTTGCTGGCCGGAACGCCGGGGCGGTTCTGTTCATCATCGGCGACGTTCGGGTCGGCATCAGGGTCGTCCGCGCGATCGTTGCGCTTTTCCGGGTCCAGTTCGGGCCAATCATCCTGGGCGCTGCCGCCGCCCATTCGCAGTATCTCGTTCATCACGATCTCCTTGGTGGCATGTGCAATTTAGAGTGCAATGCAGCCAAGGATGATCTGCCAGCAAGCCGTCGTGCCCGACCAACGGTTTCAAGTTCCGGTGTATTTCACGGCCGCCGCCGTGCGGGTTGTGACATTCAACGCCTTGAGCAGCGACGACACATGAATACGCACGGTAAACGGCGAGATATCCAAGGCGCGGGCGATTTCCTTGTTGGTCTTGCCCTGGGCAATGAGCCGCAGCACTTCTTGCTGACGGTGAGTGAGCAGCTCAAGTTCGGATTCACTCCCCAGGTTTGGCAACAGCCCTGAGGGGGAATATTTGACGAGTACTTCGCCCTCGCGAATGGCCAGGATTGCCGAGCCGATCTCCTCGGGGGCGATGCTTTTGCCGATGAAGCCATCGACCCCGCTGGCCAAAACCCGCTCGATCAGCGCGGGCTCATCGACCATCGACACGATAATCAACGTGGTACGGGACAATTGCTGGCGCAGGTCGGCCAGGCGGTCTATGCCGGTTAGGCCGGGGAAGCGCAGGTCGAGAATGAGCGTGTCCGGCACGTCTCCCTGGCTGGCAAGGTCCAGCACCTGCTGCAGGTCGCCGGCTTCTTCCAGCTGAGCGTGTGGCAACACCCGTTGCACGGTGCGAGCCATGGCTTCCCTGAAAAGCGGATGATCATCCGCCACGATGATGCGGCACGTCACGTCCTGACACTCCCTGTGAAGACCGGTTTCCCGGACCCTGCTAATTTAGCAGCTGACTTCGGTAACTGTCGCGCCGGGATGGCCGTTATGCGACACCGCACACAGGGACGTCAGCATGGACTACAACAAGAACAACGAGCTCGACCAGGCCAATCTGCGGGTCATCGTCGCCAGTTGCGCGCTGGTCTACATCACCGTTCTGGGCTTTCTTCCCGGGCATTCGCTGAACGACTACCTGCCGGTCATCTACTACATCGCCAGCTTCATCGTACTGTCGATCGGCCTGCGCCAGGCCATTGCCCGCTGGCCGGGGCATTACCCATGGCGGCGAGTGCTGGGTATCGTGCATGACTACACCGGCACCTGTTTTGGCCTGGTGTTGGGCGGCGAGGCCGCGCTGCCGCTGTATGCGGTGATGGTCTGGGTCAACCTGGGCAACGGCATGCGCTTCGGCACGCGTTACCTGCTGATTGCCACCGTGCTGGCGCTGACGGCATTGGTCGCGGTTTACCAACTCAACCCCTATTGGCAGGCCAATCCGTTCATGGTGCTGATGCTGCTGACCACCAGCACCGTGATCCCGGTGTATGCCCACCTGCTGCTGGAGCGCACGCGCAAGGCCTCGGAGCTGGCGATGGCGGCTACCCAGGAGAAATCGCGCTTTCTCGCCCAGGCCAGCCACGACCTGCGCCAACCGATCCACTCCATCGGCCTGTTCACTGCGTGCCTGCGCGAAGCACCGCTGGGCGAGCAGGAGCGGCGCTTGGTAGACAGCATCGACCGCTCCCTGCTTAACGTGTCGCAGCTGTTCCGTTCGATCCTCGATCTGTACACCCTCGACAACGGCCGCGTGCAACCCAAGCTCGAAACCTTCGCCGTGGACGACCTCCTGGCCGAGCTGCTGAATCAGAACGCCGAAGCCGCGCGCTGGGCCGGTGTCGAGATACGCATGCGACCCAGCGGACACTGGACCCGGGCCGACCGTGGAATGCTCGCAACCATGATCCAAAACGTGCTTTCCAACAGTTTCAAGTACGCGGCCCACCGCCCGTTGCTGCTCGGGGTGCGACGCCATCGCGAAGGACTGGCCATCGTCGTTTATGACCAAGGCCGCGGCATTGCTGCGGAACAACAGGAGCTGGTCTTCGAAGAGTTCTACCGGGTGCGCCAACTGCGAGACAAGGATGTCGAAGGCGTCGGGCTGGGGTTGTCGATCGTCAAGCGCCTGGGGCGGCTGATGGGTATGCAGGTGTGCTTGAGTTCCCGGCTTGGCCGAGGCACGGCGGTACGCCTGCAAGGCTTGCCACGGCTGGCGCCGGTGAAGCCGCTTGCCAGCGTTGAACAACAGACGCTGCAGAACGCAATGCTGGGCGGTTTGCGTGTTTGCCTGGTAGAGGATGACCACAACGTGCTGCGTGCCACCTCGGCGCTGTTGCAGCGCTGGGGATGCGAGGTGGAGGCGCACAGTTCGCCGGTGGGGCTTAGCAGCGAATGCGAGGTGATCGTAGCGGACTATGACCTGGGGCAGGAAGCGACGGGGGTCGACTGTATCGACAGCTTGCGCCGCCAGCGCGGGTGGCAGGTGCCGTCGCTGATCATGACCGGGCATGATCTGGAGAAAATCCAGGCCATCGTGCAAGGTCGTGATATCGCCGTGCTCTCTAAACCCGTGCGTCCTGCCGAACTGCGGCTAGCTTTGCGCAAGCTTACTGCAGGATCAGCGCCTGGCCTTCCTTGAGGCAGGACGGCGTCGGCTGATACAGGCCCATGCTGCCAACGGCAACGATAGCGCCGCTTGGGATCTGGCAGTTGTACTCGCCCTTGGCGGTGGTGACCGTGTAGTACGTGAGGGTGCTGTCGCTGCGCACATCAGCCACCTTGCTTACCTTGGTGTTCAGGGCGAACTCGGCACGCTCTTTGAGGGTGTCGTCGGAGGGCTTGATGGTCTGGCAGCCGGCGACACCGACCAATACGACGGCGCTCAGGAGGAGTTTGAGGGTGTTCATGGCAATGGGCTTCCTTGGCGTTGTTCTGTGGCCGGACTATAGCGCCGAGGAACGGGCAGGGCAGTAGGGCGGATGTACGAGGTGGCGTTGTGCCTCCAGTGGTGCCTGTGCTGGCCTCATCGCGGCTGTAGGAGCGGCTTCAGCCGCGATGAGGCCGGTACAGGCGCTTATCACTCAGGCTTTTTCAACACCAGGGTCAGAATGTCGTAGCTGGCCACAAGCTCACCCAGCTGGTTGGTCACCTCCACATCCCACGCCACCACACCTTGCGGCTGGCCGAGCGGGCTGGTCTTGCCCTGGTCGATCTTGCGCTTGCAGGTCAGCCGCGCCTGGATGGTGTCGCCAATACCCACCGGGTTGATGAAGCGCAGCGTATCCAGGCCGTAGTTGGCCAATACCGGCCCGGCGCCTGGGGACACGAACAGCCCGGCAGCGGCAGACAGCACAAAGTAACCATGGGCGATACGCTTGCCGAACTGGGACTCTTTGGCAGCAATCTCGTCGAAGTGCATGTAGAAATGATCGCCCGAAAGGCAACCAAAGTTGACCAGGTCCGCTTCGGTCACCGTCCGGCGGTGGGTCAACAGCGATTCACCGATGCGCAGGTCCTCGAAATAGCGGCGGAACGGGTGCACCTCAGTCTCGATCACTTCGGCACCGCGTACATATTCACCGGTCACGGCGGTCAGCATGCTCGGCGAACCCTGTACGGCGGCACGTTGCAGGTAATGCTTGACCGCACGCAGGCCTCCCAGTTCTTCGCCGCCACCGGCGCGGCCTGGGCCGCCGTGCTTAAGCTGCGGCAGCGGGGAGCCATGCCCGGTAGATTCCTGTGCGGCCTCACGGTCCAACACCAGCAGGCGACCATGCCAGGCGGCAGCGGCAGGAATCGCCTTGGTGGCTACGGCGCGGTCGGCGGTGACCAGGGTCGCCACCAGGCTGCCTTTGCCGCGCGCTGCCAGGGCCAGGGCTTCGTCCAGGTCGTCGTAGGCCATCAATGTGCTGACCGGGCCGAATGCTTCGATATCGTGGGCTCCGCCGTCGGCATGCGGGTCGCGGGCTTGGAGCAGGGTCGGCGCGAAGAACGCACCCTCGGCAACACCTTCGCCACGCGGGGCAAAACCGTCGCTGGCACCGAACAGCTGGTCGCAGCATTGCAGCAAGGCACGCACGCGCTCGCCGACGTCACGCTGTTGGTCATGCGAGGCCAGGGCTCCCATGCGCACACCTTCCAGCGCCGGGTCGCCGACCACCACTTTGCTCAGACGCTCACGCAAGCGCGTAGCCACGGCATCCAAGTGCTTGGCGGGGACGATGGCGCGGCGGATGGCGGTGCATTTCTGCCCGGCCTTGGTCGTCATCTCGCGGACCACTTCCTTGATATACAGGTCGAACTCTTCGCTGTCCGGGGTGACATCAGGGCCGAGAATGGCGCAATTGAGCGAGTCGGCCTCGGCGGTGAAGGGCACCGAGTTGCGGATCAGGTTGGGGGTCACGCGCAATTTCGCCGCCGTATCGGCGGAGCCGGTGAAGGTCACCACATCTTGGCCTTGCAGGCGGTCGAGCAGGTCGCCGGTGCTGCCGATCACCAGCTGCAGGCTGCCGGCTGGCAACAGCCCGGATTCGTTCATCAGGCGCACCACCGCTTCGGTCAGGTAGCTAGTGGAGGTGGCGGGCTTGACGATGCACGGCATGCCGGCGAGGAAGGTCGGGGCGAACTTCTCCAGCATGCCCCAGATCGGGAAGTTGAACGCGTTGATATGAACGACGACACCAGCGCGCGGCACCAGGATGTGGCTGCCGGCAAAATGGCCCTTCTTGCCCAGCGGGATCGCCGGCCCTTCATGAACCAGGTTGCCCGACGGCAGTTCTCGGCTGCCGATACCGGCATAGGAAAACAGCGTGGCGTTGCCGCCCTCGATGTCGATCCAGCTGTCGGCACGGGTGGCGCCGCTGTGGTGAGAGAGTGCGTAAAGCTGCTCTTTGCGCTCGGCCAGGTACAGCGCAATGGCTTTGAGGCGGGCGGCACGCTGCTGGAAGTCCATGGCCATGAGTTCGGCCAGGCCACGGGCACGGGCGAACTCAACGGCTTCGGCGAAGTCCGGGCGCTCTTCGTGGCTGTAGGCCAGGACGTGACCATCCAGGGCGCTGCGCAAAGCCTGGGCGCCGTGCTGGCCGATCCAGCGGCCGCCGATGAAGCTCTGCAGGGTAGGGGCGTCAGACATGCTGTTCTCCATGCGATTCAAGTGGGGTGAGGGCGCTGTTACCACAGCGCCACGGTGTAGCCGATGATCAGGCGGTTTTCGTCCACGGCGTTGGTCAGGCCATTGCCGGAACGGAAGGTGACGTTGCGCCAACGCAGGCTGACGTCCTTGAATGGGCCGCTCTGGATGACGTAGGTCAGGTCGGTGTCGCGTTCGCGCTCACGGCCATTGCTGACGGTGGCTGTCTCGGCGTGGCGGCCGTCGGTGTAACGGGTCATGAAGCTCAGGCCCGGAATACCCAGGGCGACGAAGTCGTAGTCGTAGCGCACCTGCCAGGAGTCCAGGCCAGCGCGGGTGAAGGTGTTGTAGGTCACCAGGTTGACGGTGAACGGGTCGCCGCCGTTGACGAACGGGAAGGCGCTGTTGCCGGACATCTGCTGCCAGGTGGCGGTGAATTTATGGGCGCGCACGCCCAGGGTGAACATGACGTTGAAGTTGCGGTTGTCGATGTTGCCAGCGCGTTCGGCGCCGTCGTTGCGGCTGTCGAAGTAGCGCAGGTCGGTGCGCAGGCTCAGGCCTTCGCCCAGCGGGCGGGTATCGACCAAACCGACGAATTGCTGGCGGTAGATGTCTTCCAGCTTGGCGTAGTAGTAGCTGAGGCTGGTCTGCGGGGTGATCGCGTAGCTGCCACCGCCGAAGTCGAGGTGGTCACTGCTGGCGGCGCCGTAGCCCATGTCGTCGCGCCCGGACGAGTCGCGCAGGTTGGTTTTGCTGAGACGCCCGGCATTCAGAGTCAGCCGGTCGATGTCCTGGCTGGTCAGCTGGCCGCCCTGGAAGGTGGAGGCCAGCAAGCGACTGTCGTTGTACACCACCACCGGCAGGATCGGCTGCAGGGTGCCAAGGCGCAGGGTGCTCTTGGCCGCCCGCAACTTCCCGGTCAAACCCAGCTCACTGTAATTGTCGACCGGTTCATGGCTGTTCGGGCCGAACGGCAGCAGGCCGGTGTTGCGCCGGTCGGGGCTTGAGTCGAGCTTGATGCCCAGCTGGCCCATGGCGTCCACGCCAACGCCCACCGGGCCTTCGGTGAAACCCGATTCCAGTCGGGCGGTAAAGCCCTGGCCCCATTCCTCGGCCTTGGCTTGCGGCGCATTGTTTTGCCGGAAGTCACGGTTGAGGTAGAGGTTGCGCAGGTCCAGCCGTGCGTGGCTGTCGCCGATGAAGTCCGCCAGGGCCGGCAAGGGCAGGGCGAGTGTGGCCAGCCACGCGGCAGACGTGAAGTGCATGCAGTTCATTGGTGTGGTTTCCCAGAGTCAGAGTTCAGTGCTTGCTGGCACCCGCGGCGCCGATGCCGGTCATCGAGCGAATGAACTGGGCGAGGTAACGCCCACGTTCCTCGTGTGCACGCTCAGAGGAATCCGTCACCGAAAACGCCCAGGCGCCGAGGAACGCAAGGCTCATGGAGAACAGGGCTGGGTTGCTATAGGGAAACAATGCTTGTTCGTGGTGCAGCACGTTGACCCACACCGCCGGGCCCAATACCACCAGTACCACTGCCGAAACCAGGCCGGCCATGCTGCCGCACACCGCACCACGGGTGGTCAGGCCTTTCCAGAACATCGAAAGCAGCAACACCGGGAAGTTGACCGAGGCAGCCACGGCCAATACCAGGCCGGACAAGAAAGCGATGTTCTGCGACTCGAACACCAGGCCCAGCACCACCGCCAGCATGCCGATCACCAGCGTGGCGATGCGCGATACGCGCATTTCCTGCTGTTCCGTGGCCTGGCCCTTGCGCATCACGCAGGCATACAGGTCATGGGACACGGCCGAAGCACCGGACAGCGCCAGGCCCGCCACCACGGCGAGGATCGTGGCGAAGGCCACGGCAGAGATGAAGCCCAGGAACAGGTTGCCGCCCACCGCTTGCGCCAGGTGCACAGCGACCATGTTGCCGCCGCCGATGATGGCGCCGCTGGCATCCCGGTAGGCCGGCTCGGTGCCGACCATGACAATGGCGCCGAAACCGATAACGATCAGCAAAAGGTAGAAGTAGCCAATGAAGCCGGTGGCGTAGAACACGCTCTTGCGGGCTTCCTTGGCATCACTGACGGTAAAGAAGCGCATCAGGATATGCGGCAGGCCGGCGGTGCCGAACATCATGCCCAGGCCCAGCGATATCGCGTCGACCGGGTTCGACAGCAAGCCACCGGGCGCCATGATCGCTTGGCCCTTGGCGTGAACGGCAACGGCGTTGGCGAACATCGCCTCAGTGCTGAAGCCAAAGTGCTTGAGGACCATGAACGCCATGAACGTAGTGCCCGACAACAGCATGACCGCCTTGATGATCTGCACCCAGGTGGTGGCGAGCATGCCACCGAAGGTGACGTAGGCAACCATCAGTACCCCAACCAGCATGACCGCGTAGAGGTAGCTGATGCCGAACAACAGTTCAATCAGCTTGCCGGCCCCGACCATCTGCGCCACCAGGTACATCAGCGCCACCACCAGGGTGCCGAAAGCTGACGTCAGACGCACCGGGGTCTGCGCCAAGCGGTACGAGACCACATCAGCGAAGGTGTACTTGCCCAGGTTGCGCAGGCGCTCGGCGATCAGGAACAGGATGATCGGCCAGCCGGCCAGTACGCCCAGTGCATACAGCAGGCCGTCGTAGCCGTTCATGAACATCATGGCCGATATGCCCAGGAACGACGCGGCGCTGATCATGTCACCGGCGATCGCCAGGCCGTTCTGCATGCCGCTCAGGCCGCCGCCAGCGGTGTAGAAGTCGCTGGCCGAACGGGTGCGCAGGGCGGCCCAGCGGGTCACCAGCAGGGTGAAGCAGACGAACACCATGAACATCGAGATGGCAGTCCAGTTCATTGCGCGCACTCCTGCTTGACCTTGTCGTTGAGCGGGTCGAGCACGTTGTTGGCGCGGTGCACGTAGATACCGGTGAGGGCGAAGGACAACAGCACCATAAGCACTCCGACCAGCATGCCGACGGTGGTGACGCCGCCGCTCAGGGATTGGCCCAAGGTGCTGGGGGAGAACGCCACCAGTAGGACGAAGCCGTAGTAGATGACCAGCATGGCCAGGGTCAGGCTGCCGTTGAGGCGGCGTTTACGCCGGACCAGGTGTTGGAAGTCGGGGTGGTTGCTGATGCTCTCGATGTGTTCGGGGGTCATGGCAAGCGATCTCTTGGTGTTGTAATTGTTTTTGGTGAGGTCACGCGGGTGTTGCGGTGTCGCTGAGGGCGCTATCGCGGATGAATCCGCTCCTACAAGAGCGGCGCAGACCCTGTAGGAGCGGATTCATCCGCGAAAAAGGCGACCCGGTCTTACAGTTGATCGAAATCGAGCACCACCTTGTCGCTGACGGGGTAGGTCTGGCACGACAGCACATACCCGGCCGCCACTTCGTAGTCCTCCAGCGCATGGTTGCTGTCCATCTCCACCTCGCCCTCGATCACCCGGCACTTGCAGGTCGAACACACCCCGGCTTTGCACGAGTAGGGCAGCTCGGCGCCGATGGCGTTGCCGGCGTCCAACACGTTTTGGGTGTTGCGCGGCAAATCGAAGCTGAGCGCGCGGCCATCGCTGATCACGGTGATGTGGCTAAGCGCCGAATCTACCTGGCGCGCCGCCTCACGGGCTTCGCGACGGGTTTCGCTGCCGTCAGCGGCGAACAGTTCGAAATGAATGCGGTCTTTCGCCATGCCATTGGCCTGCAAGCTGTCCCGCACGGTTTCAGTCATGGCTTGCGGGCCGCAGATGAACGCTGCGTCGAGGCTGGCCACGTCCATCCAGCGGGAGAACAGCTGGCCACATTTGTCGGCGTCGATACGGCCGTTGTACAGATCGACGTCTTGCTGCTCGCGGCTGAACACGAAAATCAGGTTGAGGCGATCGAGGTAGCGGTTTTTCAAGTCTTCAAGGGTGTTGCGAAACAGCGCGCCCGAGCTGGAACGGTTGCCGTACAGCAGGGTGAAGCGGCTGTGTGGCTCACTGGCCAACGTAGTGGCAATGATCGACAAAATCGGCGTGATACCGCTGCCGGCGGCCACGCCAAGGTAGTTGCCCTGGCGGGTTGGTTGCAGCGGCACGAAGAAATTGCCAGACGGCGGCATCACCTCCAGTTGCGCGCCCGCTTTGAGCACGTCATTGGCGAACGCCGAGAAACGCCCACCTGGCACGCGCTTGACGGCCACGCGCAGCTCGCCGTCCTGCACCGCGCTGCAGATGGAGTAGGAACGGCGCACTTCTTCATTGTCCAGCTGGGCACGCATCACCAGGTACTGGCCCTGGGTGAAGCGGAAGGCGTCCTGCAGATGCGACGGCACGTCGAAGGCTATCGATACCGCGTCGCGGGTTTCGTTGCGCACTTGCTTGATGGTCAGGCTGTGAAACTGGCTCATGGTGGTCTCCACGGCTCAAATGCATTTGAAATAGTCGAACGGCTCCAGGCACGCGCGGCAGCGGTACAGCGCCTTGCAGGCCGTAGAACCGAACTGGCTGAGCAGTTCGGTGTGCTGGCTGCCGCATTGCGGGCAGCACACCTCGGGCGCCTCACCGAGCAAGCTGCGTTTGCTGGTGCTGCCGCTGGGCGGGGCGATGCCGTAGGCATGCAAGCGTTCACGGCCCAGCGCGCTGATCCAGTCGGTGCTCCAGGCCGGGGTCAATCGGCGTTCGAGTTCGGGCGCGGGAAAACCGGCCCGCTCCAGCGCCTGACGGATATCCCCCTCGATCACCTCGGTGGCCGGGCATCCGGAGTAGGTGGGCGTGACCACCAGGTGCAGGTGGCCGGCACGCCAGTCCAGGTCGCGGACAATGCCTAAGTCGACGACGCTGACCACCGGCACTTCGGGGTCCATGACCTGGCCCAGCACGTCCCAGGCTCGCGCCAGGTCATCGCCGTGCTGCGCCCGGGCGCCGCGATCGCCGACGATCAACTCACCAGGTTGCATCGGGGTAGGCCCTTGGCAGGAACTGCATTTCGGCCAGAAGCAAGCCGAGGTGCTCGGTGTGCAGCCCTTTGCGGCCACTGAGGTAGAAATGGCTAGCGGCCTTGGGCAGCGGCAGCGACACAGTGGCGAAGGTGGTGCTGACCTGCCTGAGCCAATCGGCACCAACCTGCACAGGGTCGGCAGCGATGCCAGCTTCGGCCATGTGCACCTCGTGATCGCTGCCCGCCGTGAGTTCTACGGTAAAGCGCCACAGCGCCGGGATCGCTTCCAGCATGCGTCGACGGCTCTCGTCAGTACCGCCGCCGAGGCGCTGCACCCATTCGGATGAGCGGCGCAAGTGGTAGGTGACTTCCTTCAACGCCTTGGCAGCGATACCGGCGATGCGCGCGTCGTTAGAGTCGGCAAGGCGCTGGAGCACGGCATGGTGCCAGGCGTCATAAAGGAATTGCTTGGCCATGGTCACAGCGAAGTCGCCATTGGGCTGCTCGACCAGCAACAGGTTGCGATAGGCCCGTTCATCACGGCGAAAGGCCAGGGCATCGGCATCGCGGCCGTCGTCCAGCAGCTCGGCGGCGTACTCCAACCAGTTGCGCGCCTGGCCCACCAGGTCGAGGCCGACGTTCATCAAGGCCAGCTCTTCTTCCAGAGCCGGTGCGTGGCCGCACCATTCGCACAGGCGCTGGCCCTGGACCAGGGCACTGTCGCCGAGCAACAGCAGGTAAGGGATGAGATCGTGCTTGTGCATGGCCAACCTCACATGTGCCCGACTTCGTCGGGCAGTTCGTAGAAGCTGGCGTGGCGATAGACCTTGTCGTCCGACGGCGCGAACAGCGGGTCTTTTTCGTCAGGCGAGGAGGCGGTAATCAGCGCCGAGGGTACCACCCACAGGCTGACCCCTTCGCTGCGCCGGGTGTACAACTCGCGTGCATTTTCGATCGCCATGGCGGCGTCGGCGGCATGCACGCTGCCGACATGCTTGTGGTTCAGGCCGTGCTTGCTGCGCACGAATACCTCGAAGAGGGTCCAGACAGACATTTCAGATCTCCGCATCAATCGCCGCTCAGGCGGCGTTCTTGTTCTGTTGCTTGCGTGCATAGGCCACGGCCGCTTCGCGCACCCAGGCGCCATCCTCGATGGCCTTGCGCCGGGTGGCGACGCGTTCCTGGTTGCACGGGCCGTTGCCCTTGATGACTTCATAGAACTCATCCCACTGGATTTCGCCGAAGTCGTAGTGGCCACGGGCTTCGTTCCATTTCAGGTCAGGGTCGGGCGCGCTGCAGCCGAGCAGTTCGAGCTGGGGCACGGTCTGGTCGATGAAGCGCTGACGCAGCTCGTCGTTGGTCTGACGCTTGATCTTCCAGGCCATTGACTGGGCGCTGTTGGGGGAGTGTTCATCGCTGGGCCCGAACATCATCAAGGCCGGCCACCACAGGCGGTTGATAGCGTCCTGGACCATGTCCTTCTGCGCCTGGGTGCCCTGGCGCATCATGGTCAGCAGCAGCTCGTAGCCCTGGCGCTGGTGGAAGCTTTCTTCCTTGCAGATGCGCACCATCGCGCGGGAGTAGGGGCCGTACGAGGTGCGCTGCAGCACCACTTGGTTGACGATGGCGGCGCCATCCACCAGCCAGCCCACGGCGCCCATATCGGCCCAGCTCAATGTCGGGTAGTTGAAGATGCTCGAATACTTGGCCTTGCCGCTGTGCAGCTTGGCGATTTCTTCATCGCGGTCGGCGCCGAGGGTTTCCATGGCGCTGTACAGGTACAGGCCGTGGCCGGCTTCGTCCTGGATCTTGGCCATCAGCTGCAGCTTGCGCTTGAGGCTGGGGGCGCGAGTGACCCAGTTGCCTTCGGGCAGCATGCCGACGATCTCCGAATGAGCGTGCTGGGAGATCTGCCGGATCAGGGTCTGGCGGTAGGCCTCGGGCATCCAGTTCTTGGCTTCGATCTTGATCTCGGCGTCGATCTTTTCCTGGAAGTTGCGCTCTTCTGGCGACATCTCCTCCAGCGACTTGACGCGCTTGACTCCGGTTTCCACTAGCTGTGCGTACATGTTCCGACTCCTGCTGAGGCATGAGTCATTTGTAAGTGATACAAAACATAACGTCAAACAGTTTTGTTGGTATCAAATAAGATTTGTGTATCACATGCCGACCTCTTCGCGGGCAAGCCCGCTCCCACAGGGCTCCCTGCATGACCTGTAGGAGCGGGCTTGTCCCGCGAAGAGGCCATCAGCCACAACACAAAAAAAAGCCCCAGCCGAAGCCGGGGCAATAATGGACAGCTGTTGTATCAGCTGGCCAGGCGCTTATCAAAAACGTGACAAGCCTTGCCTTCAGAGCGCTTCAGCGTCCCGCAAGGTTGCAACCGCACCTGGGTACTGATGCCGATGTAGGTCTTGATCTGCTTGGTCAATTCACCGGTAAGCAGCTTGCGGTGCCCTTCATCCATGCCCTGGCAGTCGGCACGCAGCTCCACATGTACTTCGACACTGTCCAAATTACCATCGCGATACAAATGTATCTCGTATAGCTCGGAAAGATGTTTTATTTTAAGCACCTGCTCCTCAATCTGCGTCGGGAACACGTTGACCCCGCGAATGATCAGCATGTCGTCGCTGCGCCCAGTGATCTTGCCGATGCGCCGCATCGGCCGCGCCGTGCCCGGCAGCAAGCGGGTCAGGTCGCGGGTACGGTAGCGCACCATCGGCAACGCCTCCTTGCTGAGCGACGTGAACACCAGTTCGCCGAGTTGCCCGTCAGGTAACACAGCGCCGGTCACCGGATCGATGATTTCGGGGTAGAAGTGATCTTCCCAGATGGTCGGGCCATCCTTGGTCTCGATACACTCCATGGCCACACCTGGCCCCATGATCTCGGACAGGCCATAGATATCCAGCGCATCGATACCCAGGCGCTGCTCGATGGAGCGGCGCAGCTCGTCGGTCCAGGGCTCGGCGCCGAAAATGCCGAGGCGCAGTTTCAGGTCGTGGGGGTCGATGCCCTGGCGTTCGATCTCGTCGGCCAGGTTGAGCATGTAGGACGGCGTGACCATGATGATGTCGGGCTGGAAGTCGCGGATCAGCTGCACCTGCTTCTCGGTCTGGCCACCGGACATGGGGATCACGGTGCAACCAAGGCGTTCTGCGCCGTAGTGCGCGCCTAGCCCACCCGTGAACAGGCCGTAGCCGTAGGAAACATGCACCTTGTCGCCCTTACGCCCGCCGGCGGCGCGGATCGAGCGGGCGACCACGTTGGCCCAGGTGTCGATGTCGGTCTGGGTGTAGCCGACCACGGTGGGTTTGCCGGTGGTGCCGCTGGAAGCGTGCAGGCGCACCACCTCCTGCTGAGGCACGGCGAACATGCCGTAGGGGTAGTTGTCGCGCAGGTCGTTCTTGCCCGTGAAGGGGAACTTCGCCAGGTCGTCGAGCGTTTTCAGGTCATCGGGGTGGGCGCCGCATTCGTCGAAGCGTTTGCGGTACAGCGGCACGTTGTCGTACGCGTGTTGCAGGCTCCAGCGCAAACGTTCCAACTGGTGCTGACGCAGGGCGTCGACACTGGCGGTTTCCATCGGGTCCAGCAGGGCATGATCGGCATCATGGTACATGTTCATGGCTTCACTCGAATTGTTCTTGTAGACCGGCGCTTCCTGGTCAGAAAGGGGCCGTGAGTGTCATGGACGCAGCATAACCGGCGGCGTCGCGTTCAGTAACAAGCCATTGGTCAGAGACGTTCGATGACCATGGCGATGCCTTGGCCGACGCCGATGCACATGGTGCACAGGGCGTAGCGTCCGGCGGTTTCTTCCAGTTCGTGCAGGGCGGTGGTGACCAGGCGTGCGCCGCTCATGCCCAGCGGGTGGCCCAGAGCGATGGCGCCGCCGTTGCGGTTCACACGCGCATCGTCGTCTGCCAGGCCCAGCTCGCGCAGTACGGCCAGGCCCTGAGCGGCGAATGCCTCGTTGAGCTCGATGACGTCCATGTCGGCCAGCGACAGGCCGGTCAGTTCCAGCACCTTGTGCGTCGCCGGTACCGGGCCGATACCCATGATGCGCGGCTCGACACCGGCCACGGCCATGCCGACAATTCGTCCACGTGCCTTGAGGCCATGCCGGCGAGCTGCTGCGCTGCTGGCCAGCAGCAGTGCACAGGCGCCGTCGTTCACCCCTGACGCATTGCCTGCCGTGACGCTGCCGCCCTGGCGGAACGGTGTGCCGAGTTTGGCCAGCTGTTCCAGTGTGGTGTCGGCGCGTGGGTGTTCATCGTGCTCGACGCAAATGGCCGGGCCTTTGCGCTGGGTGATCTCGACCGGCACGATTTCCCGCGCCAGGCGACCACGGGCCTGGGCGGCAGCGGCCTTGTGCTGGCTGCGCAGGGCGAAGGCGTCCTGGTCGGCACGGGAAATGGAGAACTGTTCAGCGACGTTTTCCGCCGTCTCCGGCATCGAGTCGATGCCATACTCGGCCTGCATCCGCTTATTGACGAAACGCCAACCAATGGTCGTGTCGAACAACTCGGCGCTGCGGCCGAATGCCTGTTCCGACTTGCCCATGACGAAAGGCGCACGCGACATCGATTCGACCCCGCCGGCCAGCATCAGCCCGGCCTCGCCACAGCGCAAGGCGCGGGCGGCATTGCCGATGGCGTCCATGCCCGAGCCGCACAGGCGGTTGATCGTGGTGCCCGGCACGCTGATCGGCAAACCGGCCAGCAGCGCGGCCATGCGCGCCACGTTGCGATTGTCCTCGCCGGCCTGGTTGGCGCAACCGAGAATCACATCATCGATGGCGTTCCAGTCCAGTTGTGGGTGGCGTGCGATCAGCGCCTTGATCGGCACAGCGGCCAGATCGTCGGCGCGCACGCTGCTGAGCGCGCCGCCGTAGCGGCCAATCGGCGTGCGCACGGCATCGATGATCAGCGCATCGAGGGGCGTGTGTTCAGTCATTTGCGGTCTCCTGCGCGATCACCGTGCCGCGCACTTTGTAGGATTTGCCGTGGAAGAGGGCGATCAGCTCGCCGTGCTGGTTTTCAATGCGCACGTCGTACAGGCCGGTGCGGCCCTTACGGCTCAGTTCGGTTGCGGTCACCGTAAGCACATCGTCGCGCAGGGCTGGGGCGACATAATCGATGCTGCAGCCCAGCGCGACAGTGGCTTCGTCGTAGCTGTTACAGGCAAAGGCGAAGGCCGAATCGGCGAGGGCGAACAGGAAACCGCCGTGGCAGGTGCCATGGCCCTGGATCATGTCGGCGCGGACCGGCATGCTCAGCCGCGCCTGACCGGCGCTGGCCCCCAGCAGGCGGATACCCAAGGCCTGGCTGGCCTGGTCGCGGGAGAACATCGCATCGGCGCAGGCCTGGGCCAGTTCGTCCGGGGTGCGTTGCAGGTCAGTCATGCAGGCGGGCTCCTTGAGCGTGGCTGCGGCGCAGCAGCAGGGAAGGGCGGTAGCGGCTTTCGCCGTAACTCGATTGCAGGTTTTCCAGCACGCGCAGCGTGTAACCCAGGCCGATCTGCTCAGCCCAGGCCAGCGGCCCACGTGGGTAATTGACCCCGGCACACATGGCCAGGTCGATGTCGGCAGCGCTGCCAACGCCTTGCAGCACCGCGTCAGCCGCTTCATTGGCGAGCATGGCCACTGTACGCAGCACCACCAGCCCGGGCAGATCGGCGACCGGCGCCACCTTGATGCCTGCGCGCTGCAGCAGCGCAACCACCTGGTCGCGCGCAGCGACAGCCGTGTCGGCAGACCAACTGATGGCAACGCGCGTGGCCGTGCGGTAGTCCAAGGCCAGGTCGATCAGCACCAGGTTGCGCAAGCCTTCTTCACGTGCACGCTGGCTGGCCAGGCGACCGTCAGACAGCGCGAGTGTGGCGTCACCGACCTGAATCAGGCTCCTGCCTGCACGCTCAGTAAGGGCGGCCCCGCTGTCGCGCAAACGCTCGACCAGACCCTGCAGCGGGCCAAGATCGCCCTCAATCAAGCAGTGCTCAATTGTCAGCGGACTGTGCAGTTCGGTCGCTTGCGGGCGCTCGGCGCCTTCGGCGTAGCTATAGAAGCCCTGGCCGCTTTTGCGCCCTAGGCGGCCGGCATCGACCAGCTCTTTCTGCACCAACGAAGGCTGGAAGCGGAAATCACCATAAAAGGCATCGAAGACCGAACAGGTCACGGCGTAGTTGACGTCATGGCCGATCAGGTCGGTGAGTTCGAATGCGCCCATGCGAAAACCACCAGCATCTCGCAACAATGCATCGAGCGTCGCGCAATCCCCCGCACCTTCTTGCAGCAGGCGCAGGCTTTCGGCATAGAATGGCCGCGCCACCCGGTTGACGATGAAACCGGGTGTTGAACGGGTATGGACCGGCTTTTTGCCCCAGGCCTTCGCCGTTTCATAGAGGCTTGCAGCAACGGCTGGCTTGGTCGCAAGGCCCGAAACGATTTCAACCAGCGCCATCAGCGGCGCCGGGTTGAAGAAGTGCATGCCGATCACATTCTCAGGCCGGGCAAGGCCAGCCGCCAGGCTGGTGATCGACAAGGACGAGGTATTGCTGGCCAGGATGCAGTCGTCTGCGCACAGCGCCTCAAGCTGGCGCAGCAGGTCTTGTTTGACCTGAAGGTTTTCGACGATAGCCTCGATCACCAGCCGGGCGTCGGCCAGGGCTTCGATCGTTTCTTCCGGCTGCAGCCGCGCAACGATGGCCTCGCGGGCCTCCGGCTGCAGCTTGCCTTTTTCCACCAGGCGCCCGAGCTGGCGATCGATGCCTGCCACAGCCTGTGCTGCGACACCAGGGCGGTTGTCGTAGAGTTTCACCCGGTGGCCAGCCTGGGCGGCCACCTGGGCAATGCCGGCCCCCATGGCACCGGCACCGATGACTGCCACCAGTGCGTTATTGTCGAGTGCGCTCATGCTCAGCGCCCCTTGAATTCAGGTACGCGTTTGTCCATGAAGGCGCTAACGCCTTCGCGATAGTCTTCGCTGCGCCCGGCGAGGCGCTGCAGATCACGCTCAAGCTCCAACTGCTGATCGAAACCATTATCGAAGCTGGCGTTGAGGCTGCGCTTGATCAACGCCAGGCCGTAGGTCGGCTGGGTGGCCAGGTGGCGGGCGAGGGCGAGGGCCTCGTCACGCAGCTCGGCATCATCGACCACCCGGTGAATCAGGCCCCACTGCTGGGCCTGCTCGGCACTCAGGCGCTCGCCAAGCATTGCCAGCGCCTTGGCCCGGGCCATGCCGACCAGGCGCGGTAGCTGCCAGGTGCCACCTGAGTCCGGCACCAAGCCAATTTTGCAGAAGGCCTGGATGAAACTGGCCGAACGTGCCGCCAGCACGAGGTCGCAGGCCAGGGGTATGTTCGCCCCGGCGCCCGCCGCTACGCCATTCACGGCGCAGATGACGGGTAACGGCAGGTCGCGCAGGGTGCGCACCAACGGGTTGTAGAACTTGTCGATGGACTCGCCTAGATCAGGCATCGCCGCACCGGGTGCGACATTGCGGTCGGACAGGTCCTGGCCCGCGCAGAAGCCACGGCCTTCGCCCGTCAGCAGCAGGACTCGCGCATCACTGCTCTGGCGCACCTGTTTGAGTGCTTCGCGTACCTCCAGGTGCATCTGCGTATTGAAGCTGTTGAGCTGCTCGGGCCGGTTGAGGATGAGCTGGGCAACACCGCCCTCGATGGAAAACAGGATGTGCTCGTACGTCATGGAAGGCTCGCTCCGTCAGGGGATGGGAAGGGCTGGTCAACGGCCTTTGAACTGGGCCGGGCGTTTTTCCTGGAAGGCGCGGATGCCTTCGTCACGGTCGGCGGTGCCGGCCAGCAAGGTGAAGGCGTGGCGCTCAAAACGCAGGCCGCTGGCAAGGTCGGTGTCCCCGGCCTTAAGCAGCGCCTCCTTGGCCAGGCGTACCGCCAGCGGCGCCTTGGCGGCAATGCTGCGGGCCACCTGAAGCGCGCGCTCGACGGTCAGTTCGGGCTGGGTGATTTCGCTGACCAACCCGGCCTGCAGCGCATGCCTGGCATCGATTGCCACGCCGGTCAGCACCATCTGCATCGCCAACGGCTTGCCGACGGCGCGCAACAAACGCTGGGTGCCACCGGCACCAGGGATGATGCCCAGGTTGATTTCCGGCTGGCCGAAGCGCGCATCGTTACCGGCGATGACAATGTCGGCGCACATCACCAGCTCACATCCACCGCCCAGGGCGTAGCCGTTCACCGCGGCGATCAGGGGTTTAGGGAAGGCGGCGATGCGCTGCCAGTGGGCAACGCGCGGGTCGTTGAGGATGCCGACCAGATCACGCTCGGCCATTTCGCGGATGTCGGCACCGGCAGCGAACGCCTTGCGGCTGCCGGATATGACCACGGCACGGGTCTGCTCGTCGTTTTCGGCGGCAGCGAGTTCGGCGGCCAGCTCTGCCAACAGCTCGGTGCACAGAGCATTGAGGGCTTCTGGGCGTTGCAGGGTGACCAGGCGAACGCCGTAGTCAGTCGCCTGCACATCGAGAAAACGCGGCATGTCGGGATCCTCAGGCTGCTTGCACGGCGCATCGGATGGCCGGCATTTATTGGAATTGTTTGCAGGGGCGATGCTGGAGCACACCCAGGTGGCCCCATATAACCACTATGCGATACGGTTTTACAACACAGAAATGTGAATTACGTATCTTGTTATTCGATTGTCAGCCGTGTAAATGCTCCTTAATCCTTCGGAGATAAGGCTTTAATAGCGATTGACCGCTCGTACGTTAACGATACAAGATCGCTTCGAAATTAAAACAAATTAAGGAGAGATAATATGCCTTGCTACCGCCTCGAAGGCTTGACGCCAGTCGTCGACCCTACGGCCTATGTCCACCCGAGCGCGGTGCTGATCGGTGATGTCATCATCGGTCCGCACTGCTACGTCGGGCCTTTGGCTTCACTGCGCGGCGACTTCGGCCGCATTGTCCTGCAAGAGGGCGCCAATCTGCAGGACACCTGCGTGATGCATGGTTTCCCAGGAGGCGACACGGTGATCGAGCGCAACGGCCATGTCGGCCATGGCGCGGTACTGCATGGCTGCCGCGTTGGGGCGGATGCTCTGATCGGGATGAATGCGGTGGTCATGGACGGCGCCCACATCGCGCCACGTTGCATCGTCGGCGCCACGGCCTTCGTCAAGGCAGGTTTCGAATGCGCTGAACAAAGCCTGGTGCTCGGTTCTCCCGCCCAGGCCAAACGCCAGCTGACCGATCAGGAGCTGAGCTGGAAACAGCGTGGCACCGCCGAATACCAACGCCTGAGCCAGCGCTGCATGGCCAGCCTGGTCGAGTGCCCCCCATTGGCCGAGCCTGAGGCCGAGCGCCAGCGCATGAGTGACGGCGGCTTCAGGCCAAAAGCCGAGGAGGGCGCATGAGTCTCCCTGCAAAGCGTAATGGTCAGGCGGGACGCGGCACAGGTATAGTCGGTGCTTTCCCCGCGCACAGTTCCTCCATGAGCAACCTCGTCCCGCTGAATCACCTGATCACCCGCTTCCAGGAGCAGACGCCGATCCGCGCCAGTTCGCTGATCATCACCCTCTACGGCGATGCCATCGAGCCCCACGGCGGCACGGTCTGGCTCGGCAGCCTGATCAACCTGCTGGAACCGATCGGCATCAACGAGCGGCTGATCCGCACCTCGATCTTCCGTCTGACCAAAGAAGGCTGGCTCAGCGCCGAAAAAGTCGGCCGGCGCAGCTATTACAGCCTCACCGGCACTGGCCGGCGACGCTTCGAGAAAGCCTTCAAACGTGTCTACAGCACCAGCCAACCAGCCTGGGATGGTGCCTGGACCCTGGTCTTGCTGTCGCAGCTCGACGCCAGCAAACGCAAAGCCGTGCGCGAAGAACTGGAATGGCAGGGATTCGGTGCCATGGCACCTAACGTCCTCGGCTGCCCGCGCGCGGACCGCGCCGACTTGACCGCAACCCTGCGTGAGCTGGAGGCGGGCGACGACAGTATCGTGTTCGAGACCCATACTCAGGAGGTCTTGGCTTCCAAGGCGCTGCGCGCCCAAGTGCGGGAAAGCTGGCGGATTGACGACTTGGGGCAGCAGTACAGCGAGTTTATTCAGCTGTTTCGGCCACTGTGGCAGGCATTGAAAGAACACACGGAGCTCAACCCAGAGGACTGTTTCCTGGCCCGAACCCTGCTGATTCATGAGTACCGCCGGCTGCTGCTGCGTGATCCGCAGCTGCCGGACGAGCTGCTGCCGGGTGATTGGGAAGGCCGGGCAGCGCGGCAGTTATGTCGCAACCTCTACCGCATGGTGTTTGCCCCGGCCGAAGCATGGCTCAATAACGCATTGGAAACGGCTGACGGGCCGTTGCCGGACGTGAACGAAAGCTTCTACAAACGTTTTGGTGGCCTGGCTTGAGGTGGTAGGGCTTAATATGCACCTGACCATGTTGAAGGAACCGACATGACGCCCCTCACTCAACACACCCCCCAGGACGCCGAGTTGTCCGATATCGACCTGTTGCACAGCATCAGCGTCGCACTGCTCGGCGAACACGACCGTCAGGCGCTCTATGGCAAGATCGTTGATGCTGCAGCGAGTATCACGGGCTCGCAGTTTGCCACGATGCAGGTGCTGTGCCCGCCCGATCATGGCTCTGGGCACGGCGGCAAGCTGCAACTGTTGTGCTCGCGTGGCCTGCCACCGGATGCCGTTCAGTTCTGGCAGTGGGTGAATTACAACGCGCTGAGCAGCTGCGGACTGGCACTCAGACGTGGTAAGCGGGCAATCATTGCGGACTTTGAGCTGTGGGATGAAATCGCCGGGACCGAAGAGCTGCTTGCCTTCCGCAGCGCCGGCATTCGCGCTGCCCAGACAACGCCATTATTGTCACGCAGCGGCCAATTGCTAGGGATGATGTCTACCCATTGGACCCGGCCGCATGACCCTTCGCAGCGGGTATTGCGCCTGCTCGACATCCTCGCGCGCACGGCTGCCGACCTACTGGAGCGTACGCTGGCCGAAGAGGCGCTGCGCGAACTCAACGAGACGCTGGAACAGAGGGTGGCTCAGCGCACTGCCGAGCTGATGGCAGTTGAGGAAAAACTGCGTCAGTCACAAAAAATGGAAGCAGTCGGCCAGTTGACTGGCGGCCTTGCCCATGACTTCAACAATCTGCTCGGCAGCATCAGTGGCTCCCTGGAACTGCTCAACCAGCGCATCCAGCAGGGGCGCATGGCAGAAGTGGAGCGGCACATCAACGCAGCGCGCAATTCCGCCAGCCGCGCGGCAACCTTGACCCACCGCATGCTGGCGTTTTCTCGCCGGCAAACCCTTGAGCCCCGGGCAGTAAACCTGAACGCGCTGCTGGAAGAAATGAGTGAAATGGTTCGGCGTACGGCAGGGCCCGGTATTCAGGTCGAAACCTTGTGCGACAAGGCCCTGTGGCCAGCCTTTGTCAATGCCAGCCAGCTCGAAAATACCTTGTTGAACCTGTGCAACAACGCGCGTGACGCCATGCCAAAGGGCGGCCGGATACAGCTTGTGGGCAGCAACCTAAAGCTAGCCGAGCCAGAGGCCCAGCACCTTGAAATTGAGCCTGGGCAGTATGTTCATTTGCAGGTGACCGACAACGGTATTGGCATGCCGCCCCACGTGCTCGCTCACGTCTTTGAGCCATTTTTCACCACCAAACCCGCAGGGCAGGGTACAGGCCTTGGCCTTTCGATGATCTACGGCTTCGCCCAGCAGTCGGGCGGCCAGGTGAAAATCCGCTCAACCGTTGGCGAAGGCACCTCAGTTGACCTGTATCTACCTCGACATCTCGGCGTGGTGCCCGAGCCGGAAGTGATCGATGGCAGCGAATCTTCGCGGGAGCTACAACGGGGCAAGACGATATTGCTGGTTGAAGACGACACGATCATGCGCATGATCGTGTCGGAAACGCTTGAGGACCTTGGCTACCAGATACACGAGGCAGCCGACGGAGTGGCCGCTTTAGCGCTTTTGCGCTCAGGTGCGAGCATCGACCTGCTGCTCAGCGACGTGGGCTTGCCGGGCGGTATGGATGGGTGGCAGCTGGCTGAACAAGCGACCACCATCAACGGTTCGTTGAAGACATTGTTCATCACCGGCTACTTGCAGGACGACGACTTGAAGGTGGGCAAACATGTACTGACCAAGCCCTTCACCCTGAAGGCATTGGGCGTCCGCGTTGGCGAACTGTTGGCCGGGTAGGCTGGTGTTGATAGCGGTTGGGTTTAATTATAACTACGCTAAATAGTCATTTAGCGTAGTTATTCCTTGGGGGCATATTAATAAGGCAGGGTAGCTTATCTGGTGAGCTTCGGCGGCAGTCACAATCCAGGAGCACCATTCAATGACTCACTTTCCAGGCTGGATGCTTGAAAGCGCCCAAAACTACCCCAAGGCCGCTGAACTTCTAGACGCCCAAAACCTCCTGCATGTCGCCATGGTCAATGCAGCGATCGGTGTGGGTCCTGCTGAAAAGCTTTATTGCTGTGCCAGATCAACACCAAGGAGCGTCCGGCGAAACCTATAAGCTCTACGTCGAAGCACTCAAAACCGGCTCACCAGCACCTGCAATCAATCGGCAAGATTCCACCCAAACAAAAGCGTGACGCGCACGATCTGCTGATGCTGTTTCACGCGATTCCTGCAGCGATTCGTGAGAGCCTGCCAGGAACACTCATTCGAGCGGTATCGCGATGTATTCAACAACAGCCGGTATCAGTATGAGTCGGACAGCTTGAAATGTTCTGATCCAGTGCTGATGAGGTTGCTGCGGTGGACGCTGGACAACGTGGTTGGTTACTAAAATGAGCGCGGCTCGCAAGATCCGTTCGTGCTGTGTTACATCGCTGAGGTCCAAGCTCGATCTGCAGTACAGTGATCGAGATCAGGGGCCTGGCTTCGAATGTGCCCACCCCCGGCCCCGGTAGCCCCATACGAAACTACGCATAATGCATATTATGTTAAATCATATCTGCACGTCTTTTCGTAAACTTGTCAGCGTAATGCTTCAGCCACGTTCACCCATCCACCGACCAAAAGCATACGTAAGGATGCAATCCCAGGCTCACAACAACCGAAGGCTCTGAAAAATACGTACCTCAGCCCTTGCTCGCTGGTCCAGAATCCATGGTCTGATATGAGGACGAGTAGCGGCCAGCTTCTTCCTGCCCCCGGTCAATTGCAAGCGCTTATTGTGAATAAACATGTTTGTTCTCCTCGCGGCTGATCAAGCGCTCTAATAAGTGCGCGCCTTCTATGAGTGGGAGCAAGCTGCAATCAATACGTGCTAACGCACCACGATTTTTCAGGACGAAAGGAAAAATGGAAAAGGTTCAAGCTAAGTTTTAGAAATAAATAAAAAATAACTGTACCCCAACAGTTAGCGCCTAAGTTAACCAGTTAATCAGTTTGTCTGAACTTTGTTAATGCACATGGCTTCCCCTGCATACCCATCACGGAAATATGCGACTGCAGGAGCCGGCATCCATGAGAGCACTGACCTACCACGGAGCAAACGACGTCAGGGTCGATAACGTCCCTGATCCCATCATCGAGGAAGCTGACGACATCATCCTAAGGGTCACCGCCACGGCGATATGCGGCTCCGACTTGCACCTCTATCGAGGCAAAATTCCAGAAACCGAAGCGGGTGATATTTTCGGTCATGAGTTCATGGGGGTCGTCGAGGACACCGGAAGCGCCGTCACCAATCTACAAATAGGCGACCGGGTGGTGATTCCCTTCGTGATCGCTTGCGGAAGCTGCTTTTTCTGTCAACACGATCTATTCGCCGCCTGCGAGACCACAAACACCGGGCGCGGATCGATCATCAACAAAAAAGGCATTCCACCAGGCGCAGCGTTGTTCGGGTACAGCCATCTGTATGGCGGCATCCCTGGAGGCCAAGCCGACTATGTCAGAGTACCCAAAGGTAACGTCGGGCCGTTCAAAGTGCCCACCACCCTCGCCGACGACAAAGTGCTGTTTCTCTCCGACATCCTTCCCACCGCTTGGCAAGCCGTCATCAATGCCGAAATCGGCCAGGGTTCATCGGTAGCGATCTACGGCGCGGGGCCAGTGGGTCTACTGAGCGCCGCCTGCGCACGGATGCTCGGCGCTCAGACCATCTTCATGGTGGATGACAACGACTACCGGCTGGTCTACGCCCAGGAAGCCTATGGCGTCATCCCCATCAACTTCGAAAACGATGACGATCCTGCCGACAGCATCATTCGTCAGACACCCGGCATGCGTGGCGTAGACGCGGTCATTGATGCGGTCGGATTTGAAGCCAAAGGCAGCACCACGGAAACCGTGATGACGGCGCTGAAGATCGAAGGCAGCAGTGGTAAGGCGCTGCGCCAGAGCATTGCTGCAGTCCGTCGTGGCGGGGTTGTCAGCGTGCCCGGTGTCTATGCGGGATTCATTCACGGCTTCATGTTCGGTGACGCCTTCGATAAAGGTCTGACCTTCAAGATGGGTCAGACCCATGTCCAAAAGTACCTTCCCGAACTGCTCGAACATATAGAAGCCGGACGCCTCCAGCCCGAGCTGATCGTCACCCACCGCCTTGCCTTAGAGGAGGCAGCCATGGGCTACAAGATGTTCGATCAGAAAGAGGACAACTGCCGCAAGGTCATCCTCGTGCCAGGTGCTGCCCCAGGCACCCTAGGCCCTGACTACGTGTAGAGGAGGAAGGGTCATGAACGGTCTCGCCAGTTACTTCTGGATTGCCGTCGCGGCAATTCTACTACTCATCGACCTGTGGGCCATCGTCAGCGTGTTCCGCAGCGACAAAACGGATGTCGTCAAAGCGGCCTGGGCCCTCCTGATCGTGGCACTACCACTTGTTGGTCTGGGCATATGGGGAATTGCTGGCCCGCGAGGCATTAAACGGGGCACCGGGCCGACTTCCGACGAGCACAGCAAAGGCTGATATTCCAGACCCAACCTCAAGAGGTTTGCATGATGGTCGATCAAGCGACAGGTATGAAATCAGGCGAACGCTACCGTGTGGAAAACGTGGAGCGAGCGCATCAGTTTCCAGGGTTCTTTCAAGACGGAAAGTATTATCTAGGCCCCGAGCTTCTCACCGCCGTGGGATGGCTCGAAGGAACACGCTTCATCTACGACAGCCTGGATGCTGAAGGTGAACCCGTGTATCCAAACAAAGAGGCAGGTACGGTCGAAGGGCTGACCTTGACCTTGATCGATGGCACCGCCCTTGAGCTCTCTCTAGTCGAGGCCGACGAACTCATCGCCCCGCTTGATCACCCTAGCACTGGCACAGAGCAAGAGGCGCCCCGCAGTCGATATCCCGTGAGTGGGCCGCTGCGGGGCAAAGTCGTGGTTATCACAGGGGCATCCAGCGGCATAGGCCGCGCCGCCGCACACGCCTTTGCCTGTAAAGGTGCACGCTTGGTGCTCGCGGCCCGCGATGAAGAAGCGTTATTCGACGTCCTGGATGAATGCACCGATTGTGGTACGGATGCCATAGCGATCACGACCGACGTCACGCACAGCGATCAGGTTCAAGCGCTGGCCGCGCAGGCCTCAGAATTTGGCTATGGACGGATCGATATCTGGGTCAACAACGCCGGAGTTGGGGCGGTCGGAAACTTCGAGGATACCCCACTGGAAGCTCACGAACAGGTCATCCAGACCGATCTGATCGGATACCTGCGAGGTGCCCACGTTGCCCTTCCCTTCTTCAAAGCACAAGGTAGCGGCATTCTGATTAACACCCTGTCGCTGGGCAGCTGGGTAGCCCAGCCCTATGCAGCGGCTTATTCGGCGAGCAAGTTCGGCTTGCGTGGATTGACCGAGGCGCTGCGAGGAGAGCTGACTCAGTTTCCAGACATCCATGTGTGCGACATCTATCCAGCAGTCATGGACACACCCGGATTTCGAGACGGGGGCAACTACTCTGGACATGCGTTGACACCGCCAGGCCCCATCTATGACCCCGAACGGGTAGCCAAGGCAATGGTGGCCTGTGCTATCTCGCCTCGCGCTCATACAACGGTCGGCACTGCTGCTCGCCTCGCGCACTTGGCCAGCTACCTAGTACCAGGATTGTCTTTGTTGTCTGGGTGGGTGACGCGATGGGGGATGAATCGCAGCCCCACAGCCGAAAAATCATCTGGCAACCTGTTTGCGCCTCCAAGTGACAGAAGAAGTATCGACGGAGGGTGGAGGAAACCAAAGGATAAAACGCCGCTGTTAATCGGCGCTGCTGCGCTTGGAATCATCGCAGGTTTAACAATTGCCAGTTCACGACGCAGGAAAAACTAGAAAGGCAGCAGTTGCAGCTGGGTATGGACGGAGCGTCTCGCTTTCACTTCGAAGTAAAGGCTAACCGAACGGAATAGTCGCTCCGCCCCGCTCCACTAAGAGCCTTCATCAGAAGGCTCCTTATATCTGACCGAGGTGACGATTGACGTTAGCGATTCACTTCGGCGTCACCGCGGCACTTTCGGAGCAGGTTATTGATGCTCAGCGCCAGCGCCTCAAGTGCGAAGGGTTTGGTCAGAACCGCTGTGTCTGGCTCTAATTGGGCGTTGTCCAGCACATGCGGTTGCGCGTACCCAGTCATGAACAAGACCGGAAGACCAGGCCTGCTGCAACGTCCGGTATCGGCCATCTGTCTGCCGTCGATTCCTCCAGGGAGGCCAATGTCTGTCACAAGCACATCGATGCGGGTATCTGAGCGGAGTAACTGGAGCCCGGCAAGGCTGTCAGCCGCCTCAATCACAATGTACCCGCAACTACCCAAGGCCTCGCTCACAAACATGCGCACGGAGGGCTCGTCATCTACGACCAGTACCGTCTCGCCTGACGAAGCCACTGCCGATTCAGCCAGCGGCTCGCACCGAGTTACAACCTCGATCTCGACTTTGTGAGTGGGTAGTTGAAGGTAAACCCGGGCACCAACCCCCTCCTCCGAGTTGATCCTGACTTGCCCTCCTGATTGTTTGGCGAAGCCATAGATCATGGACAGGCCAAGTCCGGTGCCTGCCCCGACAGGTTTCGTCGTGAAGAACGGTTCAAATGCTCGAGCAAGCGTCTCAGGACTCATGCCTACACCGTCGTCGGAAACACAGATAGTGAAGTACGTCCCGGGTACCAACTCTGGATCCAGCTCTGCTCCCTGCGCCAGCTCTTCGTTGTACGTCTTGATGGAGATGCAACCTCCGCCTTCCAAGGCATCACGAGCATTGATGCATAGGTTCAGGAGTGAATTCTCGACCTGAGCCGGATCGACGAGGCACGTGCTCGATGACGCATTCAGCTCCAACTTGAGTTGTATTGTTGGCCCTACAGTCCGGCTAATCAGCTCCTCCATATCGCTGATCAGGGTGTTCACATCGGTGTGAACAGGCATCAAGGTCTGGCGACGAGAGAACGCTAGGAGTCGATGAGTCAGGGATGCAGCCCTTTGGGCTGCCCCGTGAGCCACAGTCAGATAGCGTTCAACATCGGCGACACGCCCCTGCTTCAACCGAAGCTTGATTAAATCCAGGCTTCCGGTGATGCCAGCCAGCAAGTTGTTGAAGTCGTGGGCGATACCCCCGGTCAGTTGCCCGACCGCCTCCATTTTCTGCGATTGCCGGAGCGCCGCTTGGGCTGCCTCTCGCTCAGCCACAGCTTCTTCGATCCTCGCCTCCAGGGTGCGGTTGAGCTCTATGAGTTTGGTTTCGGCGGTTCTTCGCGCAGTTACGTCAATGGATGAGCCAATGAGTCCCATGACCTCGCCCGCTTCATCGCAAAAAGGTGCCTTGATCGACAGCCAGTAGGTAGCTGTGCCATCAGGCATGTCGACACGCTCTTCGATCTGTACAGCCTTCCCGTCATGCATGATGCGCTGATCGGTTTCCATTATCTGGCGAGCCTGAGCCTTGTCTTCCAGAACCTCCAGGTCAGTTTTGCCTAAATAGAACTCTGGCGGTTTGCCGATTAGTTGGGTGGCACCATCATTTGCAACGAGCAGCCGCCCCTTCAAGTCTTTGGCGTAGACAACACCTGGCACCGCAGCTGTGAAAGTCCGAAGCAAAGCTGACACCCTGTCACGCTCAGCCTCGGCCGATCGGCGTGACTCAATGTCCATGAGAACCCCAGGGAAGCGAACAGCCCGCCCCTCTTCGTTGAGCTCAGCTCGTCCATTGGCCTCAATCCACCTGAAACTGCCATCGTACTGGCGCACCCGGTATTCGCAACGGTATGCACCACCCCGCTTCATGGCCTTCTGGATGTCGGCGGAGACGCGATCACGGTCACCTGGGTGAATGGACGAGAATGCTTCCTCGATCGGAATGCCTGCCAAGCACCTCTGCGCTGACAGCCCAAATGATCGTGAAAAACGCTCATCAGCGGTCACTCGGTTTTCCGGGATGTCCCACACCCATGTGCCGATGATAGCGCCAGCATCGAGCGCTAGTTGCAAGCGCTCTGAAGCAGTCGTCGGAAACGCTTGTTCATGATTTGATGATGCGGGCGCATCAGGGGTGCCTGGAGTACCAGGACCTCCGCGATCCATAATTAGATTCCCTGCAAATTTCTCAAGGTTAAGTCAACTCAACGATCCCCGTAATGCCCCTGTTTGGGATCATTAGCACCAAAGGGACGAGACGAAGTATGCATTGATTCTGCCGTTGAAGCGTTTGATCTGAACTTTGCATCGTCAGCTATCCTCCCTGCATAACCCGATCAATCCGGCTGCAGGAGCTGACACGATGAGAGCACTGACTTACCACGGCGCCCACGATGTCCGAGTGGATACCGTTGCCGATCCCATCCTCCAGGATCCCGATGACATTATTCTTCGGGTCACCGCTACCGCTATCTGTGGTTCTGATCTCCATCTCTATCGCGGCAAGATTCCTGAAACCGAAGCCGGCGATATCTTCGGTCACGAATTCATGGGTATCGTCGAGGATGTTGGTCGGGAAGTCACCAACCTGAAAGTGGGCGACCGCGTGGTCATTCCCTTCGTCATTGCCTGTGGCAGTTGCTTTTTCTGTCAGCATGATCTGTTCGCCGCCTGCGAAACGACCAACACCGGGCGCGGCTCGATCATCAACAAGAAAGGCATTCCACCGGGCGCAGCCTTGTTCGGTTACAGCCATTTGTATGGCGGAATTCCCGGAGGCCAAGCCGACTATGTCAGGGTGCCTAAAGGCAATGTCGGCCCCTTCAAGGTTCCCACGGCGCTGCCGGATGACAAAGTGTTGTTTCTCTCCGACATTCTGCCTACCGCCTGGCAAGCCGTGACCAATGCTGAAATCGGCCAGGGATCATCGGTGGCCATCTACGGCGCCGGGCCGGTCGGGTTACTCAGTGCGGCCTGCGCGAAGATGCTGGGCGCACACACCATCTTCATGGTGGACGATAACGACCACCGGCTGGCCTACGCTCGCGACGCCTACGATGTGATTCCGATCAACTTTGAGAACGACGACGACCCGGCGGACTCGATTATCCGCCAAACGCCCGGAATGCGAGGCGTGGACGCCGTCATCGACGCGGTAGGCTTCGAAGCTAAGGGCAGCACCGCCGAGGCGGTCATGACCGCATTGAAGATCGAAGGCAGCAGCGGGAAAGCGCTGCGCCAGAGTATCGCCGCTGTTCGGCGCGGTGGTGTGGTCAGTGTGCCGGGCGTGTACGCAGGCTTCATTCACGCATTCATGTTCGGTGATGCTTTCGATAAAGGCCTAACCTTCAAGATGGGACAGACCCACGTCCAGAAATACCTCCCCGAACTGCTTGAACACATCGAGGCGGGACGGCTGGAACCTGAGCTGATCGTCACTCACCGACTCGCCCTGGAGGAAGCGGCCTTGGGCTACAAGATGTTCGACCAGAAACAGGACAATTGCCGCAAGGTCATTCTGGTACCCGGCGCTGCTGCGGGGACACTGGGTCAAGAACACGAGTGACGCACAGGAGCCAGTTCATCGAACCAAGGTCAGCAGCGTTGACCACAGCGCTGCTCCTGGGGTCTATATCGACTCTGCGTCATCCTGGATGTCTTCCTCGGCCTCAGCTGCATCCGTGGCATCGGCATCGTTCAAGGGTGGAGAGCTGGGTTTTTCAGGATCGTTGATGAACGGGACACCGCTAGGGCCTTGCTCTTCAAATCCTTCGGTTTTGGGCTGCATGGCAAATCCTCCGAGTGATGGTACTTGGAGAGTCGCTCTTGCCTCGATGTTCAGTTGCGTTTGGCCCTGTCTTCATCGGATATCAACGTTGCTCGGCGAGCAGGTGATACCAGCCAGCGTAGGGCGTATTGGTCACCTTATGGCGGTTGTAGTCAGGACTTCCGTCATCCCACCACACCGGCCCCCTCTCCCCTAAAGCTAGCTTTGCGTCATCTACCGCTGCTCGAGCGGCACGCAGCTGGACTTCGTCGTTGGATGCCTTGGCGTCCTTCACGGCTCGCCGCGCTTTCATCAGATCCTGCACCAGGCGCTGACGCACCTCATCGCAAAGCGCGGGATTGCTGCAGCGCCATAGCTGACCCTTGACCACGAAATAGCGACCGTCAGGTGTCGTTGGACGCATTCGCCGGCCATCGAGTCATCAACGCCCCCCCAATACCGCTGACCGGGTCTTGCTCAGGGCGTGGCACCTTGGCGATGCGGGCCAGGGCGCGCGAGTGCGCTGCTCTGTCTGGCCGTTGGATGTCGTAGTCTTCCTGCCCATGGGGATAGGCGCCAACCACCAGGAAATCGTCACTGCAATCGATGCAGCGATGGCCCGTGCCTGCCGGCAGCACCAGCACATCGCCGCGTTTCACGCTCAGGCTCTGCCCGGCCTCCCCGCCAAGCGTCAATCGGGCCCGCCCGCAGGCGACGCCCAACGCCTCATGGGCGTTAGGGTGAAAGTGGTGATAATCGAAGATCCCGGCGCGCCAGAGCGGTGTCCATTGGTGCGCCGCGAACATCGCTTCGAATGCGCTGGCGGCATCCCCCGCCGGATCGAGCCTCAATCGGTACAACAGCACGGGAAAACGACTGTTCGGCGTCGCGCCGTCGTCTTCGAAATACAGGGCCTGCACGCTGGCATCCGTCATGTTCATGAGGCTCATGATGCATCCTGATCGGGTTGTCGGTTCACCTTCGAGCCTGCCCGCTGCTTTCAGGTTCCAGCGGGCAGACCGGTGCGCACACCGTTGAAACTTTCCCGACACGTGCCAAGTCCAGACCCCTATCGATGACAGAACGGGAGCAGGCAATGACCGGCACGGTAGGCGACTTTCTGGTGGAGCGTTTGTATCAATGGGGGGTGCGGCGCATTTTCGGTTACCCCGGCGACGGCATCAACGGGGTTTTCGGCGCGCTGAGCCGAGCCAACGGCAAGATTGAATTCATCCAGGCCCGGCATGAGGAAATGGCCGCTTTCATGGCCAGCGCACATGCCAAGTTCACCGGCGAGCTCGGTGTCTGCATCGCCACCTCCGGTCCGGGCGCCTCGCACCTGCTGACCGGCCTTTACGATGCTCGCATGGACCACCAGCCGGTACTGGCCATCGTGGGTCAACAGGCGCGTGCGGCATTGGGCGGGCATTACCAGCAGGAGCTGGACCTGCTGTCGATGTTCAAGGACGTCGCCGGTGCGTTCGTTCAGCAGGCATCGACACCGGAGCAGGTACGCCACCTGCTCGACCGTGCGGTGCGTACGGCCGTTGGTGAACGCCGCGTCACTGCCGTCATCCTGCCCAACGACCTGCAGGACATGCCCTACCATGAACCACCGAGGGCGCACGGTACGGTGCATTCCGGCATCGGCTACAGCAAGCCCAGGGTGTTGCCGTTCGACGAAGACCTGCAGCGCGCCGCCGCGGTGCTCAACGACGGCCGCAAGGTGGCGATCCTGGTCGGTGCAGGCGCGCTGCAGGCGACTGATCAAGTCATGGCGATCGCCGAAAAACTCGGCGCCGGGGTGGCCAAAGCGCTGCTGGGCAAGGCTGTGCTGCCGGACGACCTACCATGGGTCACCGGGTCGATCGGCCTGCTCGGCACGGAACCGAGCTATCAGCTGATGACCGAGTGCGACACCTTGCTGATGATCGGCTCCGGCTTCCCCTACGCCGAGTTCCTGCCCAAGGAAGGCCAGGCGCGTGGCGTACAGATCGACCTGCAACCCGACATGCTCAGCCTGCGCTACCCGATGGAGGTCAACCTGGTCGGCGATGCCAGCGAAACGCTGCGCGCCCTGTTGCCGATGCTCGAGTACAAGACCGACCGTCGCTGGCGCGACAAGGTCGAGACCTGGCGTGCGCAGTGGGACAAGACCGTGGCCAAGCGTGCCCTGGTCAAGGCTGACCCGATCAACCCGCAGCGCGTGGTCCATGAGCTGTCCCCTCGCCTGCCCGACCACGCCATCATCACCAGCGACTCCGGCTCCTGTGCCAACTGGTTCGCCCGCGACCTGCAAATTCGCCAGGGTATGCAGTGTTCGCTGTCCGGTGGCCTGGCATGCATGGGCGCAGCCGTGCCCTATGCGATCGCAGCCAAGTTCGCCCACCCGCAGCGGCCTGTGGTGGCACTGGTGGGCGATGGGGCAATGCAGATGAACAACCTCGCCGAGCTCATCACCGTGGCCAAATATTGGCAGCAGTGGGACAACCCTCAATGGATCTGTGCGGTGTTCAACAATGAAGATCTCAACCAGGTCACCTGGGAGCAGCGGGTAATGGAGGGAGACCCCAAGTTCGAGGCTTCGCAGTCCATCCCTGACGTGCCCTACCATCTGTTCGCCATATCTATTGGCCTGCAAGGTATCTACGTGGATCGCGAAGAGGACGTTGCCGCTGCGTGGGAGCGCGCCCTGGCCGCCGACCGCCCCGTATTGATCGAGTTCAAGACCGACCCGAACGTGCCACCCCTGCCGCCCCACATAAAGCTGGAGCAGGCGAAGAAGTTCGCCAGCACCTTGCTCAAGGGTGACCCCGACCAGGCGGGCATCATCGTTCAAACCGCCAAGCAGGTACTCGGCTCGGTGCTGCCTGGCAAGAAGTGATCGGAAACTGGGCGAGCCGGCTGAACGTTTGTTCGGCCGGCCCGGTCGCACAACAGAGACGCAGCCAACTGCGCGAACCCTTACCGTGAGGACCTACCATGAGCGCGATCACTCCCAATGGGGCTGAAGAGCACCCCCTCTCCCTGACCCTCAACGGTCAGCCCCGAACCCTGGTGGTGCATCCCTGGACCACCATGCTCGATCTGTTGCGTGAACAGTTGGACCTGGTCGGTACCAAGAAAGGTTGCGACCATGGCCAGTGCGGCGCCTGCACGGTGCTGCGCGATGGCAAACGCGTCAATGCCTGCCTGACCTTGGCCATCATGTGCGACGGAGCCGAGTTGGTGACCATCGAAGGGCTGGCCAGCGGCGACGCGCTGCATCCCATGCAGCGCGCATTCATCACCCACGATGCTTTCCAATGTGGTTACTGCACTCCGGGGCAGATTTGCTCCGCAATCGGGCTTGCTCACGAAGGGCGGGCCGATAGCCGCGAGGCCATTCGCGAACAGATGAGCGGCAACCTTTGCCGTTGTGGTGCCTATGGCAACATCGTCGCTGCGGTTGAAGAAGCCCTGCCGTTGATGACTGACAGGGCGCAGCCACAACGAGGGCCGAACCCATGACGCCCTTCAGCTACCAAAAGCCCGCATCGGTCAGCGAAGCCGTGAGCCTGGCTGATGCCGGCTCGCGCTTCATTGCCGGTGGCACCAACATCGTCGACCTGATGAAGGAGAACGTCGTTCGCCCCGAGCGTCTGATCGACATCAGCGGCCTAGGGCTGAACGATATTCAACCAACCCCCAGCGGCGGCGTACTGATCGGCGCGCTGGTGAGCAATGCCGACCTGGCCTGGCACCCGCTGATCGAAGCGCATTACCCGCTGCTGTCCCACGCTATTCTGGCTGGAGCATCACCGCAGCTGAGGAACATGGCCAGCACCGGTGGCAACTTGCTGCAACGCACCCGGTGCTACTACTTCTATGACACCGGCACCCCGTGCAACAAACGAGAGCCCGGCAGCGGCTGCCCCGCGCGAAATGGCCAGAACCGGATCCACGCGATCCTTGGCGCCAGCGCTGCCTGCGTCGCGACCCATCCCTCCGACATGTGCGTGGCAATGGCAGCGCTCGAAGCCGTGGTGCATGTACAAGGACCGGACGGCGAACGCCAGATACCTTTTGCGGCTTTCCATCGCCTCCCCGAAGACACCCCGGAGCGCGACAATCAACTGGCAGTCAATGAACTGGTGACCGGCATCGAGCTGCCGCCCCCGGTGTTCGAACACCATTACCGTTATCTGAAAATACGCGACCGCGCCTCTTACGCATTCGCGCTGGTGTCGGTCGCTGCGGCGTTGAGCTTCGATGGCGAGGTGATCCAACAGGCTCGCCTGGCGCTGGGCGGTGTTGCCCACAAGCCATGGCGGGACCCGGATGTGGAGCGCCTGCTGGTCGGCCAGGCGCCCTGTGAAGCGCTTTTCACGCGTGCCGCGCAAGCGTTGCTGCAGGGTGCGCAACCGCTGAGCCACAACGGCTTCAAGGTAACGCTTGCCCAACGTGCAATCGTGCGGGCATTGAATGACGCGGCGCACGGTACCGCTGACAGAGGGGCACGACCATGAGCAACTCCACACCGGTAGTCGGCACGCCCCTGGACCGCGTGGACGGGGTGGCGAAAGTCACCGGGCAGGCACGTTACGCGGGCGAATACCCCGAGGCGGGGCTGCTCCACGGCAGCGTCGTGTCCAGTACGATAGCGCGCGGTCGGGTACTCGACATCGACAGTACACAAGCCCTGCGCGTGCCCGGGGTGATCGGCGTGCTCGACCATGACCATCGTCCGCGCATCTCCAGCTATGACGACGACTACAGCGACGCCGATTCTGCCGAAGGGTCGCCGTTCCGACCCTTGTTCAATGATCGAGTGCTCTACAGCGGGCAACCGTTGGCGCTGGTGGTGGCCGAAACCCTCGAACTGGCCCGGTACGCAGGTTCGCTGATCAGGATCAACTATGCCGAGGAGGCCCACCAGACAGACCTGGCCGCATGCCAACAGGCGCATGAAGCGCCCGCCGAGACACCGGCGCCGCGTGGCGACTTCGCCGGGCAGTTTGCCGGATCGCCGGTGCAGGTAGATGCCACCTACCTGACGGCCAACGAGCACCACAACCCGATGGAACCCCATGCGTCTACGGTGCAGTATAAAACCGACGGCACCCTGGAAATTCACGACAAGACCCAGGGCACGCAAAACTGCCAAGACTACCTGCACAAGGTGTTCGGCCTGCCCAAGGCCAACATCCGGGTGCGCGCAGCGTTCGTCGGCGGCGCCTTCGGCTCGGGTCTGCGCCCGCAGTACCAGTTGCCGCTGGCCGTGATGGCGGCATTGCACCTTAAGCGTTCAGTACGCGTCACGCTGACGCGCCAGCAGATGTTCACCTTCGGCTACCGGCCCCGCACCGAGCAACGCTTGCGCCTGGGGGCAGACGCCAACGGGCAATTGCTGGCGATCGCTCACGATGCGCTTGGCCAGACCTCCCGCTTCGAGGACTTCACCGAGCACCTGGTGGAATGGAGCGGCATGCTCTACCAGTGCGACAACGTTGCGCTCAGCTATCGACTGGCCCCGCTCGATGTGTACACCCCACTCGACATGCGGGCGCCTGGGGCCGGGTCAGGGATGATCGCGTTGGAATGCGCCATGGATGAACTCGCCTGTGCAGCGCAGATCGACCCGGTCGAACTGCGCCGGCGCAACTTTGCTGCCAACAACGGCAATGAGGGCAAGCCTTACTCCAGCAAGGAACTGCTGGCCTGCTACCAGCAAGGCGCCGAACGCTTTGGCTGGCATCTGCGCAACCCGCAACCGCGCAACATGCGCCAGGGTAACCAACTGGTGGGCTGGGGCATGGCCGGCGGCGTCTGGGAAGCCATGCAGATGAAGGCCAGCGCCAAGGCACGCATCGACGCCCAGGGCCACCTCACCGTCAGCAGTGCCACCACCGATATCGGCACCGGCACCTATACCGTCATGACCCAGATCGCAGCCGACGCTGCCGGCGTCAGCGTGCAGGATGTCACCTTCGTGCTGGGTGATTCGTCGCTGCCCACCGCTCCGCTTCAGGGCGGATCGTTCACGGTGTCGTCAGTTGGCTCGGCGGTGCGCCAGGCCTGCCAGATACTGCGCACCAAGGTGCTGGAACAAGCGCGCAAAATGAACCCTCAGTTGGCCAGCACCGCTTGGGAGCAGGTCGTGTTCGCTGATGGCTACCTGCATGCAGGCAGCCATCGCCTGGCCGTGGCGGACATCGTCGCCAGCGCCCCCGATGGTGAGTTCGAAGTGCAGATCGAGGCGGAGCCCGGCGCCAGGCGCCAACAGTTTGCTACGGCGACGCATTCGGCGGTGTTCGTGGAAGTCCATGTCGACGAGGACCTTGGCACGATCAAGGTAGCCCGGGTGGTCAGCGCTGTGGCGGCAGGACGCGTGGTCAACCCGAAAACCGCTCGCAGCCAGATTCTGGGAGGCGTGGTCTGGGGGGTGGGCATGGCCCTGCACGAATCAGCACTGACCGACCATCGGTTGGGACGCATCGTCAATCACAACCTGGCGGAGTACCACATTCCGGTCAATGCAGACTGCGGTGATATCGACGTGATCTTCGTTGAGGAACACGATGAGATTGTCAACGAACTGGGGTCCAAGGGCGTAGGCGAAATCGGCGTCGTTGGGGTGGCGGCTGCAGTGGCCAATGCGGTCTACCATGCCACGGGCAAGCGTGTGAGGGAATTTCCGATCACGCTCGACAAGATGTTGTGAGCGGGCGGGGGCAAAGCCCCCACCCCCATGCCACCCGATTCACAGCGCATCTATTTCCGCGATATCCCGCGCAACTTGATCGGCAGAATGGTCAAACATCGCTTGCTCCTGTGCATCCAACGTCAGCTCGATCACCCGCTCGATCCCATGCCCGGCCAATACACAGGGAACGCCCATGGCAATCCCTTTGCGCCCATACTCGCCCTCGAGAATCGCAACCGCCGGCAAAATGCGGTTTCGTCGGTTGGCAATAGCGTCCACCATCTGTGCAATGGCCACACCTGGCGCGTCGCAGGCGCTGCCCAGCTTCTTCAAGGCCAGAATCTCGCCGCCACCTTGGCGTGTGCGCTGCACAATCCGCTCTATTTGCTCGTCGGACAAAAAGTGCGACAACGGCACCGAACCGATCGCACAATAGCGCATCAACGGGACCATGCTGTCGCCATGTCCTCCGAGGACCAGCGCCGTGATGTCCCGCGCCGAAAAACCTGTCTCCTCGGCAATGAAACACTTCATGCGCGCGGTATCCAGTACTCCCGCCTGGCCGAATACCTTGTCGCGCCCAAGTGGACTGAGGCTCCAGGCCCGATAAGTCAGCACGTCGACTGGGTTGGACACCACCAGGACCGTCGCTGACGGCGCATACGTGTTTACGTCCTGCATGATGCCGTCGAGGATGGGCAGATTGATGCTCAGTACATCCTGACGCGATTGACCCGGCTTGCGTGGCACGCCTGCCGTAATCACCACCAGATCGGAATCCTGCAGCATCTCGGCGTTGGACCCACCATAAACCCGGGTATCAGATCCCGCCTCAACTGCCGCCTGCCAGACATCCAGCGCCTTGCCCTTGGCCAAGTCACCCTGGACATCGATCAGACTCAACTCACCGCAGAGTTCATCCCGAGCGATCATCTGAGCCGCCGCCTCACCGACCATGCCGGCACCGACGATAGATAGCTTGTTCATCTCATACCTCCCGCAGCTTGCGTTGGCGACGAGCCAGGGATAACCCGAGCCCCCTCACATCAGGCAATAGAACTCGCTGACCTGCGCAACCACTGCGCCGTTGCCATCGAACAAACGCGCCTCGGGCGTCAGCGCCATCGACCGCGCCTCCAGCACATAACGCTCGCCGGCTTTGAAATGCGCGTAAGGGATGGTCAGGTAGCATTCGCGCACGGTGGTGCCACCCATCATGCTCATGCCTCCACCCCCGCCGACTTCATAGTCGAACCGGACCAGCAGCTCATGACTGCCAGGGCTCACCTGAAAGAAACGTCCGTCCTTCAGCCGTTGCTTGTCCAGCCGCTCGGCCAGCAGAACTCGGTCATTGGGGAATGGCATCGAGAAATCGACCCAGGCCATTTGCGGGTTGGCGGTTGGCATGGGCGCCTGACAACCCGCTACCAGTGTGATTGCGAGTAACAGCATCGACCTGCACATGATAAATGTCCCAAGGGATCATCTGTTCAGCATAGCTGCCGCTACGGGCCGTTCTGCCATTTCACAGGCAAACTCTGCCACATTTGCGCAGGTGGGATGCGCCACTGCAATTGGAGCGTTATGGTTAGCGCTTGAGGGACGAAACCTATCTGCAACGGAGGCAGTCATGACAACCCTTTTTCGCATCAGCGTGCTGGTACTGGTCGCAGGCATGTTGCTGGGCGATATCGTGCTTGCCAGCGTGGGCCTGGTTGCTGTGTGCGGCTTGGCTGTCTACAGCAACATCCAAGAGGACGAACAGGCTGAATGCCCACAACCGCCTGACTTTCTAGCGTAAGAGAGCCAGCACTCTCTCGATCTCATCAGCCACCTGTACCGTCGCCTCCTCGACCGTCCGCTCATTGCGGCACAAGAACCAGCCGTTGTCGGTGATCGCCCGCTCGAACGCCTCGGTACAAGCCACTTGCTCTTGGAGATTGAACATCACGGTACTGCGCAGCCCAGCCGAGCGTGCCGCCGCCCTCGCCCATGAAATGTCGGGCTCGGTGACAACCCCTACATGCAGATCTGGCACTCGCACGTTTCGCTCGATGTTCAGCGCCAGCACCTCGGCAAACGGGACGAGCCGGCGGAACGCCGCATCAGACGGATACCAGCGATCGATCAGGATGATGCTGCCCGCAGGTTGCCTGGGCAGCACATGCCGGGAAATCCAGGCACGGCTATCGGCCAGCCGCTCACACACTTCCAGCTCCAGTGCTTGGCTGGGGTTCCTGACGAATGTATTTACCAGGGCCATCGTGTCAGCGCGGCTTGGGTCGTTGTTTCGCTCGCACAGTCGGATCACCTTGTGCCTTTTTGCCCGCAAGGCTTGGGTAACCGACTCCAGCAATGTCGTTTTACCCGTTCCCTTGGGCCCATCGAACGAAATGAACATGTTTTAAAGCAGCCTTGGTAAGCCAATACGCCAGGAGCACATTTGTACTCCATCCGTAAGATCCGTACTTCACTCTACCCGTCGAGCATCACGGCGTACCGCCTGTGGCGGCACGCCATAGCCGCGCATGAACACCTCGCGCATGTGCCGTCGATCCCTGAAGCCGGTTTCCTTGGCCACGGTATCCAGGCTGTGCCGACTTTGCTCGATCATCAAACGGGCAGCCTCCAGCCGCAGGCTCTCCACCGCCTTGGCCGGTGATTGTCCGGTTTCTGCAGTGAACACGCGAGTGAATTGCCGAGGGCTCAGGTGGGCCACCTCAGCCAGCTCTTCCACGCCCAGCGGGCGGTTGAGATGCTGTCGTGCGTAAGCCAGGGTGCTCTGGATACGGTCAGACTTGGGCGCGAGCGCCAGCAGTTCCGAATGTTGCGACTGCCCGCCGGAGCGACGTTGGTGCATCACCATCTTGTGCGCGATGGAGCGGGCAAGCGCGGCTCCCAAGTCCTTCTCCACCATCGCCAGCGCCATGTCCAGGGCGGCGGTCATGCCAGCCGACGTCCACACCGGGCCATCGACAATGAAGATCCGATCCTCTTCGACCTTGATCTTGGGATGCATGCGCTTCATCGCATCGGCGTAGTACCAGTGGGTCGTAGCGCGTCGCCCGTCGAGCACCCCAGATTGGGCCAGCACGAACGACCCGGTGCACAGGCCGGCCGTGCGCCGCGACGCTTCGACGAATCCGCGCACGCTGTGCAGCACCTCATCGCCAGGTGGGGCCTGTGGCGTGAGCGTGCCGGTCACCATCCAGGTGTCCGCCAATCCAGGCGCTCCCAGCGGCAGAGTATCGACATGCATGCCCAGTGAAGAGCGGACAGTCCCCCCGCCCATGGAGAAATTCTGAATCCTGTAGACCTCCTTGCCCGCCACCAGATTGGCGAACTCGAACACAGTCTGTGTCGCCAGGGACATGATCTGAAAGCCCTCGGTGAGCAGATAGCCGACTCGGTGCATTACATTGTTCCGTTACTGGATGTCCTGAAACAATACCCTATACGTCATTTAAGTCATTCGCAACGTTGCGCATCATGGCTGCAACCCCAACCAACGGAGCTCGGCCATGACACAGCAATACAAAGGCACTGCACTGATCACCGGCGCATCCACCGGAATCGGCGCAATCTTCGCAGAGCGCCTGGCGCGCCGCGGTTATGACCTGGTGCTGGTGGCGCGCAACCGTGAGCGCCTCGATGCGCTTGCCAGCCGCCTCACCGCGCAAACCCAACAAAGCGTCGAAGTATTCCCGGCAGACCTGGGCAACGCCGCCGACCTGGCGCGGGTCGAACGCAAGCTGCGCGAAGACGCCAGCATCAGCCTGCTGGTCAACAACGCCGGCATCGGCACTCACACCAGCCTGCTCGAAAGCGATGTCGAGCGCATGGCCGAGATGATCAGCCTCAACGTCACCGCCCTCACCCGCCTGAGCTATGCCGCCGTGCCCGGTTTTGTCGAGCGCAAGCACGGTGCGTTGATCAACATTTCCTCCATCGTCAGCCTGGCGCCGGAGCTGCTCAATGGCGTGTATGGCGCCAGCAAGGCCTATGTCACCGCCTTCACCCAGTCGCTGCACAAGGAGCTGGCCGCCGATGGGATCAAGGTTCAAGCAGTATTGCCCGGCGCCACCGCGACCGACTTCTGGCAAATCGGCGGCCTGCCTGTGGAGAATCTTGACCCGAACATCGTCATGTCGGCGACCGACCTGGTCGATGGAGCTCTTCAGGACTTCGACAAGGATGTGCTGATCTCCATCCCGTCGATGCATGACCTGAAGCCGTACGAAACCTTTGAGGCCAGCCGCCAAGCGCTGCTCGGCCAACTTTCGAACAACCGCCTGGCGCCACGCTACAACGCCTGACTGCATTTACAACGGCAGGCGCAGGTAATTTCCCGGACTTTCATCGCAGCAGTGAAAGTCTTACCTCGTCTCGCCGGTTTTTGTACGAAACCAACACGGATAACCTGACATCACTTTCACTTTTTCGAGGTCATGCCAATGAAGGCCGTTGTATATACCCAAGCCGGTTTGCCTATTCAGGATCCCCAGTCCCTGTTCGAGACGGACCTGCCCCACCCCACGCCTGGCCCCCGGGACCTGCTGGTCGAGGTCAAGGCCATTGCGGTCAACCCGGTCGATACCAAGGTTCGCGCCAGTCGCACTACCGGCCAGCCGCAGGTCCTGGGCTGGGACGCGGTGGGCGTCGTGCGCGAGGTCGGCAGCGAAGTGTCGCTGTTCCAGCCAGGCGACGAGGTGTTCTATGCCGGCGCCATCGACCGCCCCGGCAGCTACAGCGAGTTTCACCTGGTCGACGAGCGCATCGTCGGCCACAAACCGCGCAGCCTGGACAACGCCAGCGCCGCCGCCTTGCCGCTGACGTCCATTACTGCCTGGGAGCTGCTGTTCGATCGGCTGGGCGTCGAGCAGAACGGGGGGCAGGGCCAACGCCTGCTGATCATTGGCGCTGGCGGGGGCGTGGGCTCGATCCTCGTGCAATTGGCCAGGCAGCTCACGCAGCTGACGGTGATCGGCACCGCCTCGCGCTCTGAAACACAGCAATGGGTCAGCGAACTAGGCGCCCACCACGTGATCGACCATTCGCGTTCGCTCCCGCTGCAACTGGCGGAGCTGAAGCAGGACCCGGTGGACTACGTGATCAGCCTGACGCACACCGACACGTACCTTGCGCAACTGGTGGAAGTGCTCCGGCCACAAGGCAAGCTGGCGCTGATCGATGACCCGGCGCAGCTGGATGTCATGCCGCTCAAGCGCAAATCGCTGTCGCTGCACTGGGAGCTGATGTTCACCCGTTCGCTGTACAAGACCGAAGACATGATCAAGCAGCATCAACTGCTGGAGCGGGTATCTGCGCTGGTCGACGAGGGCGTGATCAAGACCACGGTCGGTGAACACTTCGGCGTGATCAACGCGGACAACCTGAAGCGCGCCCATGCTCTGATCGAAAGTGGCAAGGCCCGCGGCAAGATTGTCCTGGAAGGCTTCTGATCCCTTGACCTACTCCGAGCCCGGTACCTCCGTGTGCCGGGTGACGAATAGCACCATGCCAGCTAGACTCGGAGCTTGAATATGACTGTAACCACTTCGTTTACTTGAAAATATTCGGCAGTCTTGCAGGCCGCCGGTATTCGCGATACCGGCAGGTGCCCATGACTTTGCAACCCCGCGTCGACTTGACCAACTGTGATCGTGAGCCGATCCAGATCCCCGGCAGCATTCAACCGCACGGTTGTCTGTTGGCCTGCAACGCTTCGGCGAGCCTGGTGTTGCGCCATTCGGCCAATGCCCCAGGCATGTTGGGCGCGGTCGGTGAGCTCAACGGGCAAAGGCTCGACACGATCATCGGCAGCGAGGCGGCGCACACCCTGCGCAACTCGCTGGCCCGGGTCAAGGAAGCGTCGCGGCCGGCGCTGTCGTTTGGCGTGAGGGTCATCTCGGGCGAGGCCTTCGATGTCTCTGCACACCTGTTCAAGGGCACTGTCATCCTTGAGTTCGAGCCTTCGGGCGCGAGCATCGCCGAGCCGATCGAGTTGGTGCGCACAGTGATCGGCCAGCTGCGCGAGATCGACCGCTCCGACAAACTTTTCCCGGACACTGCCAGGCGTGTCCGCGCCCTGCTCGGTTACGACCGGGTGATGATCTATCAACTGGGCGTCGACGGTGCCGGCAAGGTCATTGCCGAGGCCAAGCGCAGCGGCCTGGAAAGCTTCCTGGGCCAGTATTTCCCGGCGTCCGATATTCCCCAGCAGGCGCGCGCGTTGTACCTGCGCAACCCGGTACGGATCATTTCCGACGCCCAGTTCAAGGCTGTGCCCATCGAACCGGTGCTGGACTTGTCGGGTGAACCGCTGGACCTTTCCTACGCCCACCTGCGCAGCGTCTCGCCGATTCACTGTGAATACCTGAGCAACATGGGCGTCGGCGCTTCAATGTCGATTTCGGTGATCGTCGATGGCGCGCTGTGGGGGCTGATTGCTTGCCACCATTACGCGCCGCGTACGTTGTCCATGGGCCAGCGGGTTGCTGCGGAAATGTTCGGCGAGTTTTTCTCGCTGCACATCCAGACCCTGCGTGCACGGCAAACGCTAGAAGCCGCCGCACATGCCCGCCAGGTGCTCGACACCCTGCTGCACGAGGCACACCGCACTGCAGACATCGAAGCGCTGCTGCGCGCGCACATGGCCGACTTCCAGGCGCTCATCCCCTGCGATGGCATCGGTATGGCATTGCAGGGGCGATGGACCAGCGACGGGGTGACACCGCCCAAAACTGCTATGCCCAGCCTGCTGAGCTTCGCAGAAAGCGTCGCCGAGGGCCGCACCTGGGCATCGAACTGCCTGTCGATGGCCCACCCTGCCGCCCAGGATTACGCCGTCGATGTTGCCGGCGCACTGATCATCCCGATGTCGCAGCACCCGCGGGACTACCTCATGCTGTTTCGCAAGGAGGTGGTCGAAACCCTGGACTGGGCCGGCGACCCCAACAAGACCTACGAAAGCGGCCCGCTGGGTGAGCGCCTGACCCCACGCAAGAGCTTCGCCGTATGGAAGCAGACCGTGCACCAGCACAGCCTGCCCTGGAACGAACAGGACCGCCAGTTCGGTGAGGCCATCCGCGCGGCGATCGTCGAAGTGGCCCTGCACAACAGCGAATTGTTGGCCGATGAGCGTTCACGATCGGATGTGCGCCAACGGATGCTCAACGAAGAACTCAATCACCGGGTGAAGAACATTCTCTCGCTGATCGGTGCGCTGGTCGCCCACCCGGCTGCGGAGAATCAGACCCTCAGCAGCTACGTTGCAACGCTGAAGGGCCGTATCCAGGCGCTGTCGCTGGCTCACGACCAGGTCGTGCGCGGTGACGGTGGCGGGCGTTTCTCTGCCCTTCTGGAGGCCGAGCTCTCGCCCTATCGCACCTCGGCCGATGCGCTCGAACTGTGGGGGCCAAACCTGCTCCTCGATGCCCGCGCCTTTTCCGTACTGGCGTTGGTGCTGCACGAGCTGGCGACCAACGCCGCCAAGTACGGCGCGCTGTCGCGGGCCGGTGGCAAGTTGTCGGTCACCTGGTCAGTCGATGCGGGTGGCGCTTGCGAGATCACCTGGTGCGAGAGCGGTGGGCCAACGGTGCGCCCGCCAACTCGCAGCGGCTTTGGCTCGGTGCTGATCGAACGCAGCATACCTTTCGACCTCGGTGGCACCAGCACCCTGGAGTACAGGCCCGAGGGCCTGCTCGGGCTGTTCAGAATCCCGGCTAAACACCTGACCTTGGTAGAAGACACCGTTACCGACGCAGCGCCGGTGGCGCAAGCGCTCCCGCAAGTGGACTGCACGCGCCTGGTCGATGCCTGTGTGCTGATCCTTGAAGACCAACTGGTGATTGCGGTGGGTCTTGAGCAAATTCTGGCCGATGCGCAGGTAGAGGATGTCCTCACGGCAAGCTCCGAGGCAGAAACGATGAAGCTGTTGCTTGAGCGGAAACCGGATGTAGCAGTGCTGGACATCAACCTCGGTACCGGCACATCCATCGCCGTGGCTGAAGAACTCACACGGCTAGACATACCGTTCCTGTTCGCAACCGGTTATGGCGACAGCATCATCATTCCTGCCCATTTGAAACATGTGCCGGTGGTACGCAAACCCTATGATGCTGCCTCGATCTTGCTCAACCTGGAAAAGCTCATCGCCTAACCTGTAGGAGCGGCTTCAGCCGCGAACACCGGCAAAGCCGGTGCCATCCACCGCTTCGCGGCTAAAGCCGCTCCTACAGGGTATGCGCCTACTGGCCCTGCAAGATCAGATCGGCGCCCTTCTCTGCCACCATCAACACCGCAGCATGGGTATTGCCCGAGGTGACGTTGGGGAAGATCGACGCATCGACAATGCGCAGCCCTTCCAGCCCATGGACTTTGAGCCGCGTATCTACCACCGACGTCTGCTCGTCCGGCCCCATCGCGCACGAGCCGCACAGGTGGTAGATAGACCCGCAGTTCTCGCGGAAGTACGCCAGCATCTGCTCCTCGCTCTGCACTGCCGGCCCGGGCAGCACTTCTTCCACGGTAATGCCCTTGAGCGCTGGCGCCTGCATGATCTTGCGCATCAGCTGGCTGCCCTGGATCACGTCGTCGATGTCCTTGTGCGTAGTCAGGTAGTTCGGGTCGATCAGCGCCGCATCGCGCGGATTGGCCGAGGCGATCTCGACATGGCCACGACTGGTCGGCCGGCACGGGTTGAAGCACAGCAGAAACCCTGAGTAGGGTTCCGGCTTGAGGCTGGCCTTGTTGTTCTTCGGGATCTGGTACGACAGCGGGTTGAAGTACAGCTGCAGGTTGGGGTTCTGCTCCCCCTCGTCACCCCGGAAGAAACCACCCGCCTGGTTGACGCTCATCGCCAACGCGCCTTTGCGCGTCAGCATATATTGCAGGCCGAGCTTCAATTGCCCGAACAGCGAGCTGAGCTGGTCGTTCAGGGTCGGGATATTGGCCTTGTAGTAGTAGCTGACGCACAGGTGATCCTGCAGATTGCGCCCCACGGCCGGCAATTGCTTTACCTGGGTGATACCGTGACGGTCGAGCAATGCACGGTCGCCGACGCCGGACAGTTGCAGGATCTTCGGCGTATCTACCGCGCCCGCACACAGGATCACTTCCTTGCGCGCTTTGAAACTGCGGGCAACCCCTTTCTGGCTGACCAGCACACCGGTGGCCCGCTGGCCCTCGAACACTATACGGTCGACCAGCGCATGATGCTCGACGGTCAGGTTCGGGCGCTGCAACGCCGGGTGCAGGTGGGCGAAGCTGCTGGAGCAGCGCTGGCCATTGCGGGTGTTCACATCATAGATGCCCGCCCCTTCAAAATTCGGCCCGTTGAAGTCATCGCTCTGCGGGTAGCCCAGCTGTTCGCAACCCTTTAGGAACACGTCGCAGATCGGGTGCGTCTGGCCCTTCATCGGGGTGATGCTGATCGGGCCGCTGCCGCCGTGGTACTCGCTGTCGCCCAGCGGGTGGTTCTCCAGCTTGCGGAAGTACGGCAGCACGTCCTTGAAGCCCCAACCCGGGTTGCCCTTGGCGGCCCAGTCATCGAAGTCGTGTGCCTGGCCGCGCACATAGATCATCGCGTTGATCGAGCCCGAGCCGCCCTGCACCTTGCCGCGCGGCGCATACAAGGCGCGCCCGCCAAGCTGCGGCTGCGGCTGGCTGTAGTACATCCAGTTGTAGGTCGGGTTGTAGTACATTTTGGCGAAGCCGACCGGGATCTTGAACCAGAACGAATCGTCCTTGCCGCCCGCTTCCAGCAGCAACACGGAATGCGTGCCCGAAGCGGACAGGCGGTTGGCCAGGATGCAACCGGCAGCACCCGCGCCGGCGATGATGTAGTCGTATGTCATGCAGGTTACCGCGTAAGTCGGGTTGAACGCCGCCCGTTACCGGGCGGCATCGGGTCAGCCTTTGGCCGGCGAGATATCGCGCACGTCGGCTGGGTTCGGGGCCATCTGCAGGTGCAGGCGCTGGCCGGTATACGGCGTGCGCTGGCGCACCACGTCCATGTTCAGCTCTACGCCCAGGCCAGGCTCGCTGGACGGGATGATGTAGCCGTCTTCCCACTGCAGCGGTTTGTTCAGCACCTGGGCGTGGAAGCCGCCCCAGGTCTCGATGCTTTCCTGGATCAGGAAGTTCGGCGTGCAGGCCGCCAGCTGGAAGCTGGCCGCTGCGCCGATCGGGCCGTTGTAGAGGTGCGGGGCGATCTGCGCGTAGTACACCTCGGCCAGGCTGGCGATCTTCTTCGCCTCCAGCAGGCCGCCACAGCGCGCCACGTTCATCTGCAAAATTGAAGCGCCGCCGGCCTGCAGCAGCTTGAAGAACTCGTATTTGGTGGTCAGCCGCTCGCCGGTGGCGATGGGGATACTGGTCTTGCCGGCGACCTGGGCCATAGCGTCTTCCTGCCCTGGCGGAATGGGCTCTTCGAACCACAGCGGGTCGTACTTTTCCAGGCGCTTGGCCAGACGAATGGCCGAGGACGGCACCATCTGGCCGTGGGTGCCGAACAGCAGGTCGCACTTGTCGCCAACCGCTTCGCGGATTTTGCGGCAGAAGGTTTCGCAGCGCTCCAGAACTTCCAGGGAAATCTGGTGCCCGGAATAAGCGGTGTACGGCCCGGCCGGGTCGAACTTCACGGCGGTGAAGCCTTTGTTCATGTTCTGCACCGCGCACTCGGCGGCCAGGTCCGGGTCATCGTAGTCGTACTCGCCCTGGCTGTTGACCGGGTACAGGTAGGTGTAGGAGCGCAGGCGCTCATTGACCTTGCCGCCCAACAGTTCGTACACCGCCTTGTTCGCCGCCTTGCCGATGATGTCCCAGCAGGCCATCTCCAGGCCGCTGACCACGCCCATCATGGTCAGGTCCGGGCGCTGGGTGAAGCCGCTGGAATAGGCCTGACGGAAGAAACGCTCGATGTGGTGCGGGTCCTGGTCGAGCAGGTAGCGCTCGAACACGTCCTCGATGATCGGCAGCATGGCCTTGGGGCCGAAGGTCGCGGCGTAGATCTCGCCGACGCCTTCGATGCCGCAGGCCGTGCGCAGCTTGACGAACAGCCAGTACATGCCGCCGATGTGCGGTGGCGGTACGGCGACGATATGGGTTTCAAGGGCGACGATTTTCATCTCAGGCACCTGTGTTCTGAAGGAGTGCTTTGCGGTTTACCCGGGCGCGCAGTGCCACTGCCGCCAGGGTGCCAATCAGCCCCACGCTGCCCACGTAGCCGAAATACAGCTTGTAGCCGAGGGCGCCGGGGAAATGTTCGGTGAGGTAACCGTTGATCAGCGGTATGAAGGCATCCGGCAGGTAGCCGATCACCGAGACGATGCCGATGGCAAGGCCCGTGATGCGCAGCGGGATGTCGCAGGTATCCAGGATCGCCCAGTACAGGCCACGGATGGCGTAGGTCATCAGGCCGATGAAGATCACCGTGGCGATCAGCAAGCCCAGGCTATTCAGCGCCGGGAACAGGATCAGGCCGAATACGCCTAGCGACGCCAGCAGCATCGCGACGATCAACACCGAGACATTGCTGAACTTGTCGCCCAGCCAACCGCCAGCGATGCCGCCGATAGGCCGCATCCACAGTTTGATGGTGGTGATGGTGCCGGCCATCACCGCGGTCATGCCACTGCCTTGCAGGTAATCGGAAAAGCTGTAGGTGGCCCAGAAGATGTGATAACCGCAGAACACGATGGCGGTCACCAGCCACAGTTCGGGGATTTTCACCAGGATCGCCAGGTCGGCCAGCAGGTTGAACCTGCCCTTCTCTACCGGCTCGGTCGCCTCCATGGATTTGGGGTCCTTGAGCAGCACCAGCACGAAACCAATGGCGATACAGGTGAAGGAATACAGATAGACCACATGCCGGAAACCTTCGGCCGCCGATTCACCACGCGTCTCGGTCGCCAGGGCGAACAGCGCCAGCGCCACCGTCGCCAGCAGCGCCTCGACCAGGCCACGGCCACCGTCGAGGATGCCGAAGAAGCGGCCCTGTTCGGACTGCCGGGCGATCATCTTCACCCGCTTGAGCACCGAAGCCCAAAAGGTCAGGCCCGTGGTCAGGCCCCAGCAACCGAAGATGACCAGCAGCGACGACATGCCCGGCGCAGTGGAGTACCACAGCCCCAGGGCACCGGTGGCCACCAGCGAGAAGAAGATCAGAAAGCGCGGTGCAATGCGGTCGGCCAGCCAGCCGCTGGGCAGGTAGCTGAGCAGGAAGATCGTGCCGAGCATGGAATACAGGTAGCCCAGCTCGCTGTGGTTGATCTGGAACACCTCCAGCATGGTGGTCTGGTAGACCTGGCGCAGGTAGAGGATCGGGTAGATGGCGCCAGCGGCGAGCACCAGCAGCAAGAGCTGGAAGTAGCGACTTCCCTTGTCGCTGTTGCCCTGGGCAAGGGCGGCAGAACCCTGAACAGCGGCAGCATTAGCAGCATGCTTGGACATGGATGAGGCCTCGGGCAGCCCGCAATACGGGCCTGCCTGTTGATTGTTTTTATTGGAGGTGAAACGGCTGCACGCGTGCGTACAGCTTGCTACGTGCCGCTCAGTACTTCATGACCACCAGTCGGGTCTGGGTGAATTCGAGCATCCCGTGCTTGCCGTCGTCGCCGCCCAGGCCCGAGCGCTTCCAGCCGGCATGGAAGCCCTGGTACGGGTCGGCCGGGGTGCGGTTGACGTACAGCTCGCCCGCCTCGATGGCGCCCGCTACTTTCATCGCGGTGCGGTAGTTCTCGCTGTACAGCACCGAGGACAGGCCGAACTGGTGATCGTTGGCCATCGCCAGGGCATGGTCGATGTCGCGGTAGCTGAGCAGCGCCAGCACCGGACCGAAAGTTTCTTCCTGGACGATTTCCATGTCCTGGCGGCAGTGGCTGAGCAAGGTTGGCGGGTAGAAATGACCCGGGCCTTCTGGCACCACGCCGCCGGTTTCCAGTACGGCGCCTTGGGCCACGGCGCGCTCGACCATGGCGTGGATGTTGCGCCGCGCAGCGGCGTTGACCAGCGGGCCCATCTGCTGCGGGTCTTCGGCGCGATTGCCGAAGCGCACCGCTTCGAACTTGGCCTTGAGCAGCGCCAGCAGGCGGTCGTGCACGCTTTCGTGGGCGTACACTCGTTCGACTGCCGTGCACAGCTGGCCGCAGTGGGTGGTCTTGGAACCGACAATGGCGCTGGCGGCCTGCTCAAGGTCGGCGTCGGCCTCGACGATGACCGGGGTCTTGCCGCCCAACTCCAGCGACGGCTTGGCGATATTGGCCTTGCAGTAGTCGAGCACGATGCGCCCGGCGTTGACACTGCCGGTCAGGGTGATCAGGCCCACCGCCGGATGCGTACACAGGCTGGCAGCGGTGGCGTGGTCCATGGTCAGGATGTTCAGCACGCCCGCCGGCAGGCCTGCGTGTTGCGCGGCGCGGGCAATCTCGAAGGCCGACAGCGGGGTGTTGTTGCTCGGCCGTACCACCACGGTGTTGCCGGCGATCAGCGCCGGGGCGACCTTGCGCAGCAGGGTGTAGACCGGGTAGTTGAACGGGATCAGGCAAGCCACCACACCAATCGGTTCGCGGTGCAGGAAGAGTTTTTCGTCCGGGGTGTCGCTGGGGATGATCTCGCCTTCGATGCGCCGCGCCCATTCGGCGTGGTAGCGGGTGATCTGCGCGGCGTAGCGGGCTTCGTTGCTGGCGTCGCCGAGGCTTTTGCCAGACTCCCATGCCAACGCTTCGCCGACCTGTTCGGCGCGCGCTTCAAGGGCATCGGCAAAGGCACGCAAGTAATCGCCACGCTCGATGCTGGTGAGCTTGCCCCAGGTTTTTTGCGCCTTGGCGGCGGCCTCGACAGCGGCAATCGCTTCAGCGGCCGTGGCGGCCGACACCTGGCCGACCAGGTTTTCGGTGGCGGGGTCGTGTACGGCGATCAGGGCCGTGGTGGCAGGTTCGACAAAGGAGCCGTCAACAAAATTTCGCTCGAATCGCATGGCGGTTGCCCATCGTTTTAACGTTGTTATGTCCCGGCAGTGTTGTCATCCGGCCACGGATGGACAAACGATTAATTGCGCGGGTAAACATTCGAAAAACGCACGTTAGGCAACACGGGGGCTTAAACAGCCGGGGTGGAAGGCTCCAGCTGGCGCTGCGACAGCCAGATTTCTGCCTGCAGCCATTGGCTGAAGGCCTGCAGCTGCGGCAGGTCGCGCTGCTCTGGCCGGGTCACCAGCCAGTACGACTGGTGGCCGTCCACGTGCACGTTGAGCACCTGGGTCAGCTGCCCGACGGCCAGCTCCGGGGCGACCATGTGCCAATCGGCGATGGTGATGCCCAGGCCATCGACTGCAGCGCGAATGGCCAAGTCGAGCAGGTCGAATTCGTAACCGCCCTGGGTATCCACGCCGGTGATGCGTGCGGCGTCCAGCCAGTGCTTCCAGGTCAGGTAGCGCTGGTCTTCACGCGCCAGCACGTGCAGCAGAGTCATGTGGTTGAGGTCGATGCCCTGCTCTTGCTGTTCGCGGCCGTACAACGATGGCGCACACACGGCGACATGCCGCTCCTGGAACAGCAGCGAGCTGTCCAGCCCATCCCATTCGCCATTGCCGAAACGGATCGCGCAATCCAGCGTCGCGGCTTCGGCCAGGCTGTCCTGCAAGCGCGTGCCGATGCTCAGTTCAAGTTCCGGATGGGCTTCGCGCAGCCGCCCCAGGCGCGGCATCAGCCAGCGGCTGGTGAAGGTGGGCGGCGCATTGAGGTGCAGGCGGTTGGCGTGGGTCTTCTGCTGGATGCTGCGTACGGTCATCTCGATCTTGTCGAACGACTGGTTCAGCGCGCGCAGCAGCACGCGCCCGGCGTTGGTCAGTTCCAAGTGATGGTGACGGCGTTGCAGCAGGTCTTCGCCCAACTGCTCCTCCAACTGACGGACCTGGCGGCTAACCGCACTCTGGGTCACGTTGAGCAACTCGGCGGCGCGGGTGAAGCTGCCGGTGCTGCCAGCCACCTCGAAGGCTTTGAGGGCATTGAGGCCAGGCATTTTTCGTTTCATGGAGGGCACTCGGAAAGGCATTCGACAAGGTGCCTAGCTTCCCATGTTTTGTAGGACAATGCCTACACTGCCAAACCGGTAACGTGCATTTAGCGAAGGTTTGCCCCGCCATTTAATCGTTTGTCTCCCCCGCCCCCGCTGGCAACACTGCGCGCATCTCACATAACAATAAACGAGAGCTGTCCCATGCCCTTGCCCGCTTCCCTGCGCCTGCAGTCTGCCTGCCTGGCCACTCTTTCGCTGATGTCCGTACCCGCCCTCGCCGTGCAGGTCAGCGAGAACCTCGACCTCGGTGGCGCCGTGCGCGCACGCTGGGACTACGACCCGGACCGCGACATCCAGAAGTTCAACTTCGACACCGTGTTCCTTACCGCCAAGTACAGCTCCGACACCTGGATCGGTGCCGCGAAGTACCGCTTCTATGGCCGCGCCTACCCGTACAAGTACACCAACAACGTGGGCGACGTGGCCTTCGCCGAAACAGCGTGGGTCGGGTACAAATTCAACCCCGAGCAGCAGGTACAGGTTGGCCTGAACCAGATCCCGTTCGGCCTTCAGCCCTACTTTGGCAGTACATTCTTCGAGACCCTCGGCAACGTGGTCGGCCTGGAAGATGTCGAGCAGATCGGCGCCAAGTACATCCAGCAGGCCGGCGACTGGAACCTGCAGGCCGGCTACTACCTGCGCCCGGCCTGGCAAGGCAAGGGCACCAGCAACGGTCGGACTTATTCCACTGTGGTGTCGTCGGCCGACAGCTATGTCGAAGATGGCAGCGACAACCGCGAACGCAACACTGCCGTGGTGCGCGTGGCCAAGGCGCTGGAGCTGGGAGGCTGGAAGTCGGAAGCCGGGGTGTCGGCCATGACCTCCACCTTGAAGAACAACGACACCGGCAACGACGGCCGACGCAATGCTTTGGCCGTGCACTACCTGGGCAAGAACGGCCCATGGGGTGTGCAACTGATGGCGGCGCGCCAACAAATGTCGCCACGCAATGCGGGCACCGACGAAGTGGTGACCTTCGGCGGCTACGACGGCACGTTCAACGTCGCCAGCCGTGGCAACTTCTACGTCGCCGACCTGAGCTACGACGTCGACGGCAAGTTCCTGTTCAACCAGCTGAGCGGCATCAAGCTGTACGCCAACTACAGCGCCTTCGACAAGTCGGCCTCGGGCTTCGACACCTCCGAGCGGGTAATTCTCGGCTCGTCGTTCTCGCTGAGCAAATTGTGGGTAGCCACCGAATGGCTGTTTGGCAAGAACGACCCCTACATCGGTGGCAGCAGCTATACCCAGAGCCTGGGTGCCGGCGGCAGCGACCAATGGGAGAATCAGCTGTACGTGAATATCGGTTACTACTTCTGAAGCGCGTGTGCCATGCGCCAACTCCCTCCTCTCACCATGCTGCGCGTCTTCGAAGAAGTCGCGCGGCACCGCAGTTTCAGCCAGGCCGCCCTTGGGTTGAATGTCACCCAGGGCGCGGTCAGCCGGCAGATCAAGCAGCTTGAAGACTACCTGGGGGTCGCCCTGTTCGTGCGCACGCCCCAGGGCCTCACCCTGACCGAGTTCGGCGTGGCGCTATCGCCACAGCTGGCGGGTGCCTTCGACCAGATCGAGCGCGCCTTGCAGTCGGTCAAAGTACCCAACCTGCGCCAGCGCCTGCGGGTGCTGGCACCGCCAACCTGGGCCACGCGCTGGCTGTCGCCGCACCTGCGCAGCTTCTGCCAGCAGTATCCCGACATCAGCCTGAGCGTCAGCAACCAGGCCAGCCAACAGAGCCTGGCGGAAGTCGACTGCCGGATTCGTTTTGGCCTGACGCCGGCCGAGCATTGGCACAGTGAATTGCTGGTGATGGAGCGGCATGTCGCCGTGGCCAGTGCCGAGCTGTTTAACAACGGCGAGCCACCCGACCTGCATCGCCATCCGCTGCTGCACATTCTGCATGACGGCAAGCGGCTGCAAGTGTGGGAAAACTGGCTGGCGGCCATGGGGCGGGAGGATGTGGATGCCGGGCTCGGGCTGGAATTCAGCACCCTGGACCAGGTGATCCACACTGCTGTTGCCGGTGGAGGCTTGGCGGTGATCGACCGGCAGATGATCGAGCGCGAGCTGCGCGAGGGTAGTTTGCTGCCGATTGCGCCGCTGGAGGTGATCGGGCCTTATGGATACTGGCTGGATGTGGCAAGTGAAAAGCAGGGGTTGTCCAAGGTGCGGTTGTTTACTGAGTGGTTGGGCAGATTCAGAAATTAGATGTTGAATGTGCTGGCCTCATCGCGGCTGAAGCCGCTCCCACCCTGTAGGAGCGGCTTCAGCCGCGATGAGGCCGGTATCAGCACTGCAAGACTGAGGGCTAAGCCACCGAAACCACAGCCCCTTCAACCTCCTCCTTCGGCACCGAACACGCCTGACTCAAGGTCAGCGCCTTGGTCTCCGGCGCCCATGCCCAGGAAATCAGCGCGCCAAACGCCAAGACCCCCGCCAGAATCCCCATGGTCGGGCTCAAGCCAATCCCCGCCACGCTCACCGGCAACAGGAAGGTACTCACCGCCGACCCTAGCCGGCTGACCGCCGTCGCCAGGCCAATCCCGCTGGCCCGCACCGGGGTCGGGAAGCTCTCGGCCGGGAACACCCCCACCAGGTTGCTCACCGCCGACAGCACCAGGGTGAACACCCCGAATACCAGGACCATCAACCACGCCGCACTGCCCGGCAAAACCGCCAACAGCAGCAACGCTAACGCCAGCGCCACGAACGAGCCGATCAGGAATCCGCGCCGTGAGAACTTCACCGTGCACCAGATACCGGCGAGCGCGCCGACGATCAGCAGCAGGTTGAGCATCAGCTCGGTACCAAAGCCCTCGGCAAGGCCCATCTTCGCCAGAATCGTCGGCAGGAAGGTATAGATGGCGAAATACGGCATCACGATGCAGACGAAGAACAGGCAGTTGAACGCCGTGCGCTTGCGGTACTCACGGCTGAACAACGCCGCATAGCCCGAACCGTGTTCGTTGGCCGGTTCTTCATCCAGCACCACATGCGCGCCCAGGTGCTTGCGCACGATGGCCCGCGCCTCTTCGACGCGGCCACGGTTGAGCAGCCAACGCGGTGATTCCGGGGTGCCGATGCGCGCCAGCAAGATCAACCCTGCAGGGATCGCCGACGAGGCCAGCATGTAGCGCCAGGCGTCATCGCCCAGGCTGAGCATCGCCGTGCCGACGAAGGTGGCCGCCACATAGCCAAAGGTCCAGATCACGCTGAACGACCCTAGCAGCACACCGCGATGCTTGCGCGGGGCGAATTCGGCGAGCATGGCGTGGCCCACGCTGAAGTCGCCGCCCAGGCCGATGCCGATCAGGATCCTGCAGAACAGCAGCGCCATGGCGCTTTCGACATAGAACTGCATGACCGATGCCAGGGTGATCAGGACGAAGCTGATCAGAAAGATCTTCTGCCGCCCCAGGTGGTCGGAGATCCAGCCGAAGAACAGGCTGCCGAGGAACAGGCCGATCAGCGCGGAAGCGCCGATCAACCCCTGCCAGAAGGCATCGAGCTGCATCTGCGGGCTCAGCAGGGTAAAAGCAATGCCGATCAGGCCAAGGATGTAGCCGTCGGTAAAGTGCGCGCCAAAGGTCAGGCCGGCGATCTTCAGGTGGAACCGGCCAATCGGCAGGTCGTCGATCTTGACGGGTTTAACAGACATGTTCGTCTCCGTTTATTGTTCTTGAACTAGAGATGAAGCTGATGTGCCGCCAGCACGTGCGCTGGCGGCGTTGCCTGGTGTCAGAGCCCGCCCATCAGCAGGTATTTGATCTCCAGGTATTCGTCGAGGCCGTACTTCGAACCCTCGCGGCCCAGGCCGGACTCCTTGATGCCGCCAAATGGCGCGAGCTCGGTGGAAATCACCCCTTCGTTGATGCCCACCATGCCGGCTTCCAGGCCCTCGGCCATGCGCCACACACGGCCGATGTCGCGGCTGTAAAAGTAGGCCGACAGGCCATACGGCGTGTCGTTGGCCTGGCGCAGCACTTCGGCCTCGTCCTTGAAGCGGAAGCAGGCGGCCACCGGGCCGAAGGTCTCGTCGCTGGCGATCAGCATGTCGCGGCTGGCGTCGGCCAATACCGTCGGCTCGTAGAAGGTGCCGCCCAATGCGTGACGACGACCGCCGCATACTAGTTTTGCGCCCTTCTCCAGTGCGTCGCCGACGTGGGCTTCGACCTTCGCCAGCGCTGCCGCATTGATCAGCGGGCCTTGCTCTGTCTCGCCCTCAAGCGCCACACCTACGCGCATCGCCTTGACCGCCTCGGCCAACTTGGCCACGAAGGCGTCGTACACACCGTCCTGAATGAAGAAGCGGTTCACGCATACGCAGGTTTGCCCTGTGTTGCGGAATTTCGAAGCCATGGCGCCCTTCACGGCGGCGTCCAGGTCGGCGTCCTCGAAGACAATGAACGGCGCGTTGCCGCCCAGCTCCAGCGAGACCTTTTTCAACGTATCCGCCGCCTGGCGCATCAGCAGCTTGCCGGTGCGGGTGGAGCCGGTGAACGACAGCTTGCGCACCACACTGGAAGCCTGCAGCGCGCCGCCGATGGCCACCGCATCGCCGGAGACGATGTTGAACACACCAGCCGGAATCCCCGCCTGCTCGGACAGCACGGCCAGGGCGAAGGCCGACAGCGGCGTTTCTTCGGACGGCTTGAGTACCATGGTGCAACCCGCCGCCAGCGCCGGGCCGACCTTGCGCGTGACCATGGCCAGCGGGAAGTTCCACGGCGTGATTGCCGCAACCACACCAATCGCCTCCTTGATGACCACGATCCGCGCATCGGCCTTGTGGCTGGGGATCACATCGCCATAGGCGCGCATGGCTTCTTCGGCGAACCATTCGAGGAAGCTCGCCGCATACACTACCTCGCCCATGGCTTCGGCGAAGGGCTTGCCCTGTTCACGGCACATCAGCGTGGCCAGGTCACGCTGGTGGGCCAGCATCAGCTCGCCCCAACGCTTCAGGCGCTGGCTGCGGTCCTTGGCCGTCAGCGCTCGCCAGGCCGGCAAGGCACGTTCCGCGGCGGCGATGGCCAGCTCGGCTTCTTCAGCGCCGGCCTTCTGCACCTGGGCGATCAGTTCGCCGGTGGCAGGGTCCATCACCGCATAGGTCGGGCCGCCGGACAACCACTGGCCATCGATGAAATGGCCGTTGCGCAGCAACCTACTCATGCCGCCACCCCGTTCAGCGTGAAGCGCTCGATGCCGGGCCGCGCGCTGCGTAGGATACGCTTACCCGAGGTGTAGTCGTTGATCAGGTCGCACGGGGTGTAATTGCGCTCCAGTTCATGCAGCTCTTCGGCATCCAGCCGGGTTTCCAGGGCCGCCAGCGCACTGTCGAACTGCGCCGTGGTGTCGGCACCCACCAGCATGCAGTCGACACCTGGGTGGTTGAGTACCCACGCCTGGGCCACCTGGGCGTTGGACACGCCACGTGCCCTGGCCACCCGCTGCACCGAATGGGCGATCTCGAACGAGGCCTCGTCGCTGTACATCTGCTGGGTGAAGAAGTCGGTCTGGTTGCGGGTCGACTGCACGTCGCCGGTCAACAAACCCCGGGCCAGCGGGCTGAATACCGAAACGCCCAGGCCCTGATCACGGCAGAACGGGATCATCTCGCGCTCTTCTTCGCGGTAGGCGCAGTTGAGCTGCAGCTGCATGTTGATCGGCTTGACCCAGCCATTGCGCTCGCAGCACAGGAGGATCTTCGCCAGTTGCCCGGTGAGCATTGTCGACACGCCGATGTAACGTGCCTTGCCCGCTTTGACGATGTCGTTGAGCGCGCCCATGGTTTCCTCGACCGGGGTGTTCACGTCGAAGAAATGCAGCATGTACAGGTCGACATAGTCCATCCCCAGGCGTTTGAGCGAGGCGTCGATGCTGTCCATGATGTGCTTGCGCGAGTGGCCACTGGCGTTGATGCCGCCGCCGGTGCCATAACCGACCTTGGTGGTGATCACCAGGTCTTCGCGGCGGGCCAGGCGCTTGACGATGCGCCCCACCACCTCTTCACCGACACCGGCCGAATAGAAGTCGGCCAGGTCGATGAAGTTCACCCCGTTGTCCAGGGCATGGGCCACGATAGGCTCGCTCTGCTTCTCATCGAAGATCCATGGCTTCCAGTCCGGGGTACCCATGTTCATGGTGCCCAGGCACAGGCGCGAGACTTCCAGGCCGGAGTTGCCCAATCGAATGTATTGCATGGCGGCGACCTCAGGCTTTGGGGGTGTAGAAGGGGTTGCTGATCTGCCCGACCACATCGGCCAGCTGGGCACGCTCTGGCTTGCCGGTGAGCGCGGCGCCGATCGCCGTGCGGCAGGCGTTGTAGTTGTTCAGGTACACCGCATCGAGGTCATCGCAGGCCGGGTTGACCCAGTTGGCGGTGACGATGGCCCACTCGTCTTCGGCCTCGGCCGGCAGCGTGCCGTCCAGCAGCGCCTCGGTGACCGCCTTGGCGATGCCCGCCTGCGACGCGCCCCAGGTGGCGTTGCCGTGCAGGTCGCCAACGATGACGGCCTTGTTCACGTACAGGGTCATGGGTTTGACCGGGATGTTGGGCTGGGCGATCACCATGAACGGGCAGTGGCCCTGGCTGGGCGACGCCAGGCTGTTGGCGAAGGCCTGGCCGGCTGGGCCATTGCGCGGGCCGATGAGGATGTTGATGTGGGCGGCGTTGACGCCTGGGCCTTCGAAGGCTTCGCCGATGTACAGGTCGAGTTCTTTCATCTGTGCAAACACTCTTTGTTGTTAGAGGAACCGTGTTTGCGATTTTTTAACACCGCCGCTGCGCGCAGCTGCAACCACATAAAGTCATGGGGGTATGAGCTGGCCTCATGGCCCTGATTCGCTATGGGTTGACTCCCCCCAAAGGGTGATTTCGGACGTACCGCGAGTGTGGGAGCATGGCCCTGTCCCACCTCAGCTCTGCCCCTGATCGAACGCCATCCCCATGATCGAGCCTGCTCGCATCGTGCGGCGTCCTGCATCCCAAACCAGGAGTCAGCAATGCATACAACAACAACTACAGCCCATCCGCCCCACCCTGCTTCGCAAGCCACTGGCTCCGGCCGTTTTCGAAAATCCATGGGCATGACCGCGCTGGTGCTGTTCGGCCTGGCCTACATGGTTCCGCTGGCGGTGTTCACCACCTACGGGCTGGTCACCCAGATGACTAGAGGGCACCTGCCCACCGCCTACCTGCTGACCCTTGCCGCCATGCTGCTCACCGCCTACAGCTACGGCCGCATGGTCCAGGCCCACCCCTACTCCGGTTCCGTCTACACCTACACGCGCAAGGCGTTTGGCAGCCACTTCGGCTTCATCGCCGGCTGGACCTTGCTGCTCGACTACATTTTCCTGCCGCTGCTCAGCTACCTGCTGATCGGTATCTACATGTCCGAATACTTCCCGGCGGTGCACGCCTGGGTGTGGGTGCTGGGCTCCATCGCCCTGGTCACCTTTCTCAACCTGATCGGCATCGAGTCGATTACCCGGGTCAACTGGATCCTGGTGGTCGCGCAACTGGTGTTCATCGTGGTTTTCGTCGCGTTATCGGTGCGCAACTTGTCCGATCAGGCGGCGCCGATCTCGTTGCTGGCGCCGTTCCACCACGAAGGTTTCAGCGTGCCGCTGATCATGACTGGGGCTGCGGTACTGTGCCTGTCGTTCCTGGGCTTTGACGCCGTCTCGACCATGGCCGAGGAAACCACAAACCCCGAGCGGCGCATCCCCCAAGCAATCATGGCAGTGTCAGTGATTGGTGGGCTGCTGTTCCTGCTGGTGTCGTACTTCGCGCAGATGGTCTTCCCCGAGTGGTCGACGTTCGCCGACCCGGATTCCGCTTCGGTGGATGTCATGCGCCGGGTCGGCGGCGAGTTGCTGGTCACAGCCTTTACCGCCACCTACGTCGCCGGTTGCTTCGCCTCGGCGATGGTGTCCCAGGCCAGCGTGTCGCGGGTGCTGTTCGCCATGGGCCGAGACGGCGCCTTGCCTCGGGTGTTCGGGCAGTTGGTGACGAAGAAACGAGTACCTGCGACGGCGATCATGCTGGTCAGCATCCTGTCGCTGGTCGCCCTGTTCATCACCCTCGACACCGTGGCCAACATGATCAGCTTTGGCGCATTGTTCGCCTTCTCGGCCGTCAACCTGGCGGTGGTCAAGCATTACCTGGTCGACAACAAGCTGAGCGGCACCCGCAACTACCTGCTGTATGGCGCCATCCCGGCGCTGGGCTTTCTCAGTACGTTGTGGCTGTGGAGCAGCCTGTCGAGCATGTCGTTCACCATCGGCCTGTGCTGGATGGGCGCCGGCTTCATCTGCCTGCTCGGGCTGACACGTGCCTTCCGGGTGAAGCTACCTGACCTGCAAATGGCAGATTGATCCGCTAGACACATCAATCCATGCGAACAATGCAATTCTCATATCAATACCCCTGTCGCACCATGCTCCGCCTATAAGAACCGTGCGCCGTCTCCAGCCGGCGCACGTCATAAAAGCGGTATGGAGTACAGGCAATGACAGCAGCAACTTCCTCCGGCGGTTCCCGAGCCGGCGCGATCTTCCGGGTCACGTCGGGCAACTTCCTCGAACAGTTTGACTTCTTCCTCTTCGGTTTTTACGCCACGCAGATCGCGGCGGTGTTCTTCCCTGCCAGCAGTGAATTCGCGTCCTTGATGATGACCTTCGCCGTATTCGGCGCGGGCTTCCTGATGCGCCCGCTGGGCGCAGTGGTGCTGGGTGCCTACATCGACGAGGTGGGCCGGCGCAAAGGGCTGATCGTCACGTTGTCGATCATGGCCAGCGGCACGATCCTGATCGTGCTGGTACCCGGCTATGAAAGCATTGGCCTGCTTGCCCCGGCGCTGGTATTGGTCGGCCGCCTGCTGCAAGGCTTCTCGGCTGGTGCGGAACTGGGCGGTGTGTCGGTGTACCTGGCGGAAATCGCCACGCCCGGCAACAAAGGCTTCTTCACCAGTTGGCAGTCGGCCAGCCAGCAGGTGGCGATCATCGTTGCCGCCGCGTTGGGCTTTGCCTTGAACCAGTGGATGGCCCCGGCGATGATCGCCGATTGGGGCTGGCGCATTCCGTTCTTCGTCGGCTGCCTGATCGTTCCGTTCATCTTCCTGCTGCGCCGCAACCTGGCGGAGTCCGAAGAATACGCTGCACGCAAGCATCGCCCGTCAATGGCTGAGGTGTTGCGGACCCTGGTGCAACATTGGACGACGGTGGTTGCCGGGATGCTGATGGTCGCGCTGACCACCACGGCGTTCTACCTGATCACCGTGTACGCGCCGACCTTCGGCAAGACCGTGCTGCACCTGAGCACGTCCGATGCGCTGCTGGTGACCTTGCTGGTGGGCGTGTCGAACTTCATCTGGTTGCCGCTGGGTGGTGCGCTGTCCGACCGCATCGGCCGCCGCCCGGTGCTGATCGCCATGACCCTGCTGACCTTGGCCACGGCCTACCCGGCGTTGGACTACCTGGTCAACGCGCCGAGCTTCCTGCACATGCTGATGGTGCTGCTGTGGTTGTCGTTCATCTACGGCCTGTACAACGGCGCGATGATCCCGGCGCTGACCGAAATCATGCCGGTCGAAGTGCGCGTCGCCGGCTTCTCGCTGGCCTACAGCCTGGCCACTGCGGTGTTCGGTGGTTTCACCCCGGCGATCTCGACCTTCCTTATCCAGTACACCGCCGACAAGGCCGCACCGGGTTACTGGATGAGCTTCGCGGCGCTCTGCGCACTGTGCGCGACGCTGTTCCTCTACCGTCGCGCCAGCGGCCGCCTGCAACCGGCCATGGGCTGAAGGAGCATGATCATGCACAAATTACTGCAAAGCGTTGTTCTGTTGGCCTGTGCTGGCCTGGCTACCCTCGCCCAGGCCGAACAGATCAAGGTGATGACCTCCGGCGGTTTCACCGCCGCCTACCAGCTGCTCGGCCCGAAATTCGCCGCTGCCAGCGGCAACACCCTGGACACGACCCTCGGCCCCTCGATGGGCAAGGCCCCCGAAGCCATCCCCAATCGCATGGCCCGGGGTGAACAGGCCGATGTGGTGATCATGGTGGGCTACGCGCTCGATGAGTTGATCAAGCAGGGCAAGGTCGACCCGGCTTCACGGGTGGAACTGGCAGACTCGCGCATCGGCCTGGTGGTGCGCGCTGGCGCGCCGAAGCCGGATATCGGCTCGGTGCAAGCGTTGAAGCAAACGCTGCTGGCCGCCAATTCGGTGGCCTATTCGGACAGTGCCAGCGGCGTGTATGTCGAGAACCAGCTGTTCAAGCGGCTGGGCATCGAAGACCAGCTCAAACCCAAGGCCACGATGGTGCCGAAAATTCCGGTCGCTTCGGTGATTGCCAAGGGTGACTACCAGCTGGGCTTGCAGCAGGTCAGCGAATTGCTGCCGGTGCCGGGGGTAAGTTTTGTCGGCAAGCTGCCTGAGGCGGTGCAATCGGTGACACGCTTTGCCGCTGGCATCCCGGTCAATGCCCAGCACCCGCGCCAGGCGAAGGCGTTGCTTGACTACCTGGCGGCGCCAGGCGCGCAGCAGGATGTACAGGCCACCGGGCTGGATTCGGTCAGCCGCTGACGTCGGCCTTCATCTGCACCACCAACCGCTCCAGCGCCAACGCCGCCGGGGTCAGCGTGCGACCCCGGCGCTTGATCAAGCCGACACTGCGCATCACCTCGGGGTCGGTCAACGGCACCCGGGTAAGAATAGGATGATCCGCCGCCGGCATCGCCATCAACGGCACGGCGGCCACCCCCAGGCCCGCTTCGACCAGGCCGATCATGGTAGTGACGTGACGGGTTTCGCAGATGCTCTGACGCTGCGGCACGATGCCACTGAGCGCCTGGTCGAGCAGGAAGCGGTTACCCGAAGTCTTACCCAGCGAGATGTAATCCTGCTGGTAGAACTCATCCCAACTGACGCTACCGCGCCCCGCCAGCGGATGATCGCGCCGGCACGCCACCACATAACTCTCCTGCACCAGTGGCTCAAATTCCACGTCAGCCTCCAATGTGCCCATGAAGCTCAGGCCAAAATCCGCCTCGCCCTCGACTACGGCGCTGAGCACATCGTGGGCGCTGGAATCCAGAACCTTGACCTTGATGCGCGGATATTGCTGGTGGTAGTGGGCAATCACCCGCGGCATGAAGTAATACGCCGCTGAAGGAACGCAGGCGACCGTCACCTGTCCGAGCCGAGTCGAAGCGACTTCGCTGATGCCCAGCAAGGCGTTGTCCAGATCGTCCAGCAAACGCTCGACGCTGGGCATGAAACCTCGCCCGGCCTGGGTCAGGCTGACCTTGCGCGTGGTGCGCTCGAACAGTCGCACGCCCAATGCATCTTCGAGCTTTTCGATGCGCCGGCTCAGTGCTGGCTGGGAGATGCGGACGGCTTCTGCAGCCTTGCTGAAACTGCCCTGGTCGACCACCGCACGAAAGGCTTGCAAGTCGTTGAGGTCGAAGTTGATGGCCATGACGCGCACTCGTGAACCGGCAGATTGATACGGGCATTTTATGAGTTCGTACAATTAATGCAAAATGTAACAAGCAACCCACGTTTCAATTAAGGATTCAGATGTCTGTTCAGGAATTACCGCCGCTCACCCGCTCCAAAGGCGAGATCGGCAGAATGGAGGCCGCGATGGCCTTGGGCAGTTTTGCCATCGGTACCGGCGAATTTTCCATCATGGGGCTGATGCCAGACATCGCCAGTAACCTGCAGCTGAGCGAACCCCAGGTGGGCCATGCCATCAGCGCCTATGCGCTGGGCGTGGTGGTCGGTGCGCCGGCGTTGGCGATTCTCGGGGCCAAGCTGCTGCGCAAGCACATGCTGTTGCTGTTGATGGCGCTGTACGCCATCGGCAACATGGCCACCGCGTTCGCCCCGTCGTTCGCCAGCATGGTCGCCTTCCGCTTCATCAGCGGCCTACCCCACGGAGCGTATTTCGGCATCGCCGCCGTAGTGGCGTCGAGCATGGTGCCTACCAACCAGCGTGCCGGGGCCGTGGCCAGGGTGATGATGGGCCTGACCCTGGCCATGCTGCTGGGCAACCCGGTGGCGACGTACCTTGGCCAGTTCTTCGGCTGGCGCTCGGCTTTCATCCTGGTAGGGGCGATTGCCTTGTGCACCATGGCCCTGGTCTGGCGCTTCGTGCCCCAGCCACATGATGAGGTACGCAGCGATCCGCGCAAGGAGCTGAAAGCCTTCACCCTGCCCCAGGTGTGGATGGCGCTGGCGATTGCTTCGATCGGCTTTGCCGGGATGTTCTGTGTGTTCAGCTACCTGGCACCGACCATGCTGCAGGTGACCCGGGTGTCACCTGAGTGGATTCCGTTTGGCCTGGCCGCATTCGGTGCCGGCGGCATCATCGGCAACATTGCCGGTGGCAAGCTGTTCGACTGCCTGCAGTTCCGTGCCGTGGGCGTCGTGCTGCTGTGGTCGACCGCCGTGCTGGTGTTCTTCACCTTCGCGGCCCATTCACTGTGGACGATCCTGCTGGGTGTTGGCCTGGTCGGCACCATGATTGCCCTGGCCGCGCCGCTGCAGATCCGCTTGATGGACATCGCCCACGAGGCGCCGAGCCTCGCTGCAGCTTCCAACCACGCCGCCTTCAACCTGGCCAACGCCCTGGGGCCGTGGTTGGGCGGTATGGCGATCAGTGCGGGAATGGGCTGGACCAGTACCGGCTATATCGGCGCCGCCACTGCGTTGGTCGGCCTGGGGATCTACCTGGTGGCACGCCGTATGAAGGGCGGCCACTAGCCAGTGGGAATCTCGGAACACTGACCCAATCGCTGTGGGAGCGGCTTCAGCCGCGAACACCGGCAAAGCCGGTGCCATCCACCGCGTCGCTAGCTTCGCGGCTAAAGCCGCTCCCACAGGTTTACTTCAATGCACCGCCCAGCCCCGGCTCATCGCCCGATACTTGCGCGGTGGCATGGCGAAAAAGCTGTGAAACCGCCGGTAGAAATAGGAAAAGCTGGTAAAGCCACTGGCAATGGCAATCTCCGACATTGGCTTGTCGGTGTGCTGCAACAACTGCCGGGCATGCCCCAGGCGCAACTCCAGGTAGAACGTCAGCGGCGTCGACTGCACATGCTGGCGGAACGCACGTTCAAGCTGGCGCCGGGACAGCTTCACATGCCGAGCGATCTCGTCGATGGCGATGGGCTCCTCGATGTTGCAGCTCATCAGCTCGATCGCTTCGTTGAGGTTCTGCGGCAACCCGACCCTGAACGGCGGCACTACCTTGGGTACCGCCGGTGCGGGTTTGTCCGCCGCAACGATCTGCTCCACGCCGACCAACAGGCTTTTGCCGTAACGCCCGGCCAGCAGTTCCAGCATCATGTCCAGCGCACTGGAAGCGCCTGCACAGCTCAGGCGCCGACGGTCAAGCACATGCCCTGCGCGGCTGACCCGCACCCCAGGGAACAACTCACTCATCATCGCCCGGCCCTCAACGTGGAAGGCGCAGTCATGCTCATCGAGCAGCCCAGCTTCGGCTATAAAGTACGCGCCGTTCCACAAGCCACCTAGCAGGCAACCGTGGCTGTCGGCTTCGTGCAGCTTGCGGCGCAGGCGCGGGTTGCGTTTCAGCGGCACCCTGAAACCGCCACAGACGAACAGGAAGTCCAGGCTGCGAGCATCCAGGTCGGCCAGGGTCTGGTCGACCGAGATGACGATGCCCGAGTCGCTCCTGACCTGCGCGCTGTCGCCGATCATCGTGAACGCGAACAGCGGCTTGGCACTGACCTGATTGGCGGCGGCCAGGGTGTCCATGGCCGTGGTCAACGTCATCATCGAGAAGTGTTCCAACAACACGAACCCGACCCGACGCAACGCCGCACCCGTGGCCAGCCGATGATCCGGCGCCAAGTGAGCGAAATTCCTGTTTCTGAGGTGGCTGGCGGCTGGCTGGGTCATGGTTGTGCTCTGTTGTGGAGTTACTTGCTGGCTTGCATAGCCGCGGCGCGAGCCGCCTGCAGCCAGCTGTCGAAGGCCTGGCGATGGGCGGCGATCCATTCCTGGCTGTGACGCTGGATATCGGCAAAGCTCTTCTCGCCGTTCTGCATCTTCAGGTTCTGCGCACTTTCATCCGCCGCCGGGATCTGCATCAGCGAGAGGAACTTCACGGCTGCCGGGTTTTCCTCAGCGAACTCGCGATTGATCACCGCCTCGATCTTGTCGATCGCGAAGCCCAGATTCTTGCCCTGGTACAGGGTATTGACCGTGTTATCGCCACCCGGCAGATCGGTTTTCGGCACTTCCAGCCAGACCACATCGCGCCCTTCGACCATCACCCCGGCCACCCACTGCGGCATCCAGGTGTAGTAGAACACCGGCTTGCCTTCCTTGAAGCGGGTGATGGTGTCGGCCATCAGTGCGAAGTACGAGCCCTGGTTGACGTGAATGCGGTCTTCTAGCCCGTAGGCTTTCATCTGGTGGGCAATCACCAGCTCACAGCCCCAACCGGGATTGCAGCCGGTCATGTCGGCCTTGCCGTCACCGTCGGTGTCGAACAGCTTGGCGATCTCGGGTTTGTTCAGGTCGGTGAGGTATTTGATGTGGTACTGGTCGGCGGTCTTCTTGTCGATCAGGTAGCCCTGCAGCACACCGGGGAGGATGTCGCCGACCTTGACCATGTTCTGGTCGCCACCGGCCTTCTCGTAGAAGCTGGCGTGCAGCTTGTCCCACAGGTTGACGCTGAAGTCGGCATCGCCGTAACCGACCGCCAGGATCATCGTCGCGTATTCGGTTTCCTTGGCTTTCTGCACGTTGTAACCCAGCTCGCGCAGGCCCTGGAGGGCAACTTCGCCGCGGAAACGCTCCTCGTCGACCGTGGGGAATGCCGGGGTGATCTTTATTCCTTCGCCCGGTTTGTCGACCGAGGCGCTGGCATGCAGGCACGCCAGGCCGAGGGCCAGGGCGCAGGTATTTTGCAGAAGACGGCGGGTGAAGTTAAACGGGGTCATCATCGCGTACCTTTTTCTGGTTGTTGTTTCGGCATACGGAAAATTGCCAGGCGCAGTACAGCGCCCACGGGGCCGGTGTGGTACCAGCGCAGGCTCGGGTCGGCGCTGCTGCGCGCGCCCATAGCCTGGGTGAGGCGGTCGAGGAAGATCGCCAGCAGCACCAACCCGACGCCACCGACGGTGGCCAGGCCCATGTCCAGCCGGCCGATGCCGCGCAGTACCATCTGGCCCAGGCCACCCACCGAGATCATCGAGGCGATCACCACCATCGACAGCGACAGCATCAAGGTCTGGTTGAGGCCGGCCATGATGGTCGAGGTGGCCAGTGGCAGCTGCACCCGGGTCAGCATCTGCCGGGGCGTGCAGCCGAAGGCACGAGCCGCTTCGATCTTGTCTTCCGGCACCTGGCGGATGCCCAGGTTGGTCAGGCGCACCAGCGGCGGCAGGGCGAACACGATGGTCACCAGCACGCCGGGCACGTTGCCGATGCCGAACAACATCACCACCGGCACCAGGTAAACGAACGCCGGCAGCGTCTGCATGGCATCGAGGATCGGCCGGATGATGCTTTCCAGGCGGTTGCTGCGGGCGCAGACGATGCCCAGCGGGATGCCGATGACGGCGCAGAAGAACACCGAGGTGAGTACCAGCGCCAAGGTGGTCATCGACTCCGACCACACCCCGATCAGCCCCAGTAAAGTCAGGGTGATGAAGCACAACAGCGCCATGCGCTTGCCCGCCAGCTGCCAGCCGAGCAAGGACGACAGCAGGATGCCGATGGTCGGTGGAATGCTCTGCAGGGTGAATTCGATACCGTTGAGCACCTGGTCGATCGGCCAGCGGATGGCGCGGAACACTTCGCGGAAGTTGTGCACCAGGAAGTTGAGGGTTGCGGTGACCCAGTCGCCCAGGGGGATGGTGGCCGCCTGGAAGGGGTCGAGAAGGCTGAATTCGGACATGGAGGCAAACCTCGCGTGGGTTCAGTGGCGGCTCAAAGACGGCAAAGGCGCGTCGATTGCCAGGCTGGAACACTGGCAGCGGCTGTTGAAGGTCTTGAAGAACGCGCGCACGTAATCGTTGGCCGGCTGGTTGATCAGCTCCTGCGGCGTGCCGATCTGCACCACCCGGCCGCCTTCCATGATCGCGATGCGGTGGCCGATGCGGATGGCTTCCTCGATGTCGTGGGAAATGAAGATGATGGTGCGCTGCTGCTCGGCCTGCAGGCGCATCAGCTCGCCCTGCATTTCGCTGCGGATCAGCGGGTCGAGGGCCGAGAAGGCTTCGTCCATCAGCAGAATCGTCGGGTCGTTGGCCAGCGCACGGGCCAGGCCCACGCGCTGCTGCATGCCGCCAGACAACTGGTGCGGGTAGCTGTGCTCGTGGCCGGCCAGGCCGACCTGGGCCAGTGCCTCGCGGGCACGGCTGTGGCGCTCAGCTTCCGACACACCGGCGATCTCCAGGCCAAAGGCGGTGTTCTGCAACACGCTCATGTGCGGCATCAGCGCAAAGGACTGGAACACCATGCCCATGTCCTTGCGGCGCACGTCGAGCAGGTCTTTATCGGAGAGGCCGGTGATTTCGCGGCCGTTGAGGTGGATGCTGCCGGAGGTGGGTTCGATCAGGCGATTGAACAGCCGCACCATGGTCGACTTGCCCGAGCCGGACAGGCCCATGATGACGAAGATCTCGCCACGCTTGACGGAAAAGCTTGCATCGAACACGCCGACGACGTGGCCGGTCTTGCTGAATATTTCGTGCTTGTCGGCACCCTTGTGGAGCATCTCCATGGCCATGTCCGGGTTGGCCCCGAACACTTTGAAGATGTTTTTCACGCAAATGATTTCATCGCCCTGATACATACGACCCTCATTATTATATTTATGACCAATTAACAGTGGCTTCGCAGGGTTAGCACGCTACGAAGTTTTGATTGGCAGGCGGCCTGCAGTGGCAGGCGAGGTAAGTCGCGAGGTTTTTTTAAAACTGTATCCCGGGTTCAGGCAAGCGCATTGTATATCCGAGTCAATTTGTATTATGAAAAGTACTTTAAGCCCTGCCAGAGCCAGCATTCATAGGCAAGAAACTCGCATAACCTGAAGTAATACGAAGAGGAAAAATTAGCGCGTTGACGCTCTATAAGCGCACTTTGATAATCGGCCCATACCTGTAAGGGTCCATTAAAAACAAGAGTGCCTGAGGACAACGATGAACAGCTCGACGCTACTATCCCATCGCCAACTTATCGAATCGCGCCAACCCGGCTTTGGCATGAACGGCGAGTTGTACAGCCGCCAGGATATCTTTGAAAACGACATGGATATCTTCTTCAATCGGCACTGGATCCAGGTGGCGGTCACCGCCGATGTGGATGAGCCGGGCGATGTCTACACCGTGGATATCGGCAAGGCGTCGGTGCTGATCCTGCGTGACGATGACGAGCAGATCCGCGCCTACCGCAACGTCTGCCGCCACCGTGGCGCGCGCCTGAAACCAGCCGGCAAGTCCACCGTCGGCATGCTGGTGTGCCCCTACCACCAATGGACCTACGACCTGGACGGCAGCCTCAAGCATGCCAGCCACATGGGCAAGGGCTTCGACCCCATGTGCCGCAGCCTGATTCCCGTGCACTGCAAGGTCATTGGCACCCATGTACTGATCTGCCTGGCCGACAACCCGCCGGAAGATATCAAAGACCTCGAAGAGGTCATGGGCCCACGTTTCGCGCCCTTCGACCTGACCAACACCCGCATTGCCTACGAGCTCGACTACATCGAGGAGGGCAACTGGAAGCTGGTGATGGAAAACAACCGCGAGTGCTACCACTGCGCCGGTACTCACCCGGAGCTGATCGTGTCGTACCAGTCCGAAGACCTGGGCGTCAGCCTGGAAGAAATGAGCGAGGAAGCCCGTGCATCCTATGACGCCTACCAGGTGCGCAAGGCCGGCATCGAAGCGGACTGGCAGCAGTCCGGCCTGCTCTATGAAACCGTGGAGCACCTGCACGACGATGCCCCTACGCAGTTTCGCACCCAGCGCATGATCATCGCCGGCAGCGGCGAGTCTCAGACACTCGACACCAAGGTTGCCTGCACCAAGCTGCTCGGCAACCTCACCCGCCGCGACCTGGGCGACACCCACTTGTGGGGCAACAACGCCTGGGCCCACGTGATGAGCGACCACGCCATGATCAGCTGGATCATCCCGCTGTCGCCGGAACGCACCCTGGTGCGCACCAAATGGCTGGTGCACCGCGATGCCGTCGAAGGGGTCGACTATGACCTGCAGAAACTGACCGAAGTGTGGGTCGCCACCACCCAGCAGGATGCCGCGCTGGTCGCCATCACCCACAGCGGCACCCAGGACCCGGCTTTCCAGCCAGGCCCCTACTCCACCTTCACCGAGCCGTACGTGGACCAGTTCGCCCGCTGGTACACCTCGCGCCTCGCCGCCCACGGAGTGTGAGGCCATGACTGTGTTCGAGAATATCGCCAACTTGCTCGCCGACCAACGCTTCACCGACAGTGACCACTGGGCCGCCCACGGCGCCCAGTGGGCCAGCGGCGAGAGCCGGCGCATCGAGTGCCTGAGCGTGGTGGATGAAACCCACGACGTGAAGACCTTCACTTTCCACAGCCCGGACTACCACGCCCTGGCCTACGAGCCTGGGCAGTTCCTCACCGTCTCGCCGGTGATCGACGGCGCCAGCGTGTCGCGCTGCTATACCCTGTCGTCGACACCGACCCGCCCCTTCACCTTCTCGATCACGGTCAAGCGGGTGCCGGGCGGCAGCGTTTCCAACTGGCTGCACGATAATCTGCGCGCCGGCAGTGCCCTGGCCGCTTCGGGCCCGGCAGGCGTGTTCACCCCGGTCGCCGGCCCCGCGCGCAAATTGCTGTACCTGTCCGCAGGCTCCGGCATCACCCCGCTAATGGCCATGACCCGCGCAGCCGCTGACCTGCACGCCGACCTCGACATCGTCTTCGTGCACAGCGCGCGCACGCCCAAAGACATCATCTTCCGCGACGAACTGGCCCGCCTGGAGCGCAGCATGCCGCGGTTGCGCACGTTGTTCTTCTGCGAAAGCAGCGGCGACGAGCCGGATTGGAGTGGCCCGCTTGGCCGTCTGTCACTCGATGAACTGCAACAGCACATCCCCGACTTCATGGAGCGCGCCGTGTTCACCTGCGGCCCCAAAGGCTACATGGATGCGGCCAAAGGGTTGTTGGCCGGCGCCGGTTTTGACCTGTCGCGCTATCACCAGGAAAGTTTCGACATCAGTGCCGAAGCACAACCCGAACCCGCGCCGGCCATCCCCGGCCAGGCCGTGGATACCTTCACCGTGCGCCTGGCGCGCTCGGGCAAGACCTTCACCATGGGCGCCGACCAGACCGTACTGGCCGCCGCCAAGAAAGCCGGCGCCGTGGTGCCCTCCTCGTGCAGCCAGGGCGTCTGCGGCACCTGCAAGACCGCGGTGCTCGAAGGCAGCGTGGAGATGAACCACAACGGCGGCATCCGCCAACGCGAAATCGACAAAGGCCTGCGACTGCTGTGCTGCAGCCGCCCTACTTCGGACTTGGTGATCGACCTCTGAACATCTAGCTGTACATTTCTTAGCAACGCAGCCAAGAGGGCCGCTCGAGAGGCCCTCTGCAACAATAAAAAGGATAGAGCCGATGCGTGCAAAACAGGGCCTTTTCAAAGGCCTCAACCCTATTGTGACGGTAGGGTCCCTCTCCATTGTGGTCGCCTTCGTGGTGCTGTGCGCGTCGCACGGCGACCAGGCGGCCGGCGTGTTCAAAGGCGCCTCCGACGCCATCCTCGATCACCTCAAATGGTTTTACCTGGCCCTGGTCAGCGGCATTCTCGGGGTGCTGATCTTCATTGCCTTCAGCCGCCACGGCACACTCAAACTCGGGCGCCCGGACGAAAAACCGGAATTCAGCTTCGCCGCCTGGATCGCCATGCTGTTCAGCGCCGGCATGGGCGTGGGGCTGATCTTCTGGTCGGTCGCCGAACCTGTGCTGCACTACGCCAGCAACCCGTTCACCCCTGGCCTTACCGACCAGGCCGCGTCCATGGCCATGCGCATCACCTTGCTGCACTGGGGCCTGCATCCATGGGCGATCTTTACCGTGATCGGCCTGGGCCTGGCCTATTTCGCCTACCGCGAGGGCCTGCCGCTGGCGTTGCGCTCGATCCTTTACCCGATCATCGGCAACCGCATCTACGGGCCGATCGGCCATACCGTGGACATCATCGGTGGCGCAGTGACCGCCTTTGGCGTTTCCCAGTCGCTGGGTCTTGGGGTCGAGCAGATCAATATGGGCATGCACCAAGTGTTCGGTACCCCGGTCAGCCTGTCGTTCAAGCTGGGGATTATCGCCGTGGTCACGGTGATTGCCTCGATTTCGCTGGTGGCCGGCGTGTCCAAGGGCATGAAGCGTCTGTCCACCCTGAACATGTGGATTTCCTTCGGCCTGATGCTGGTAGTGCTGGGGCTCGGCCCGACCAACTACATCATGAACCTGCTGTTCGAGTCTGCCGGCGACTATGCGCAGAACATCATCGGCATGAGTTTCTGGACCGACGCCCAGGCCGATGGCGACTGGCAAAAAAGCTGGACCGCCTTCTACTGGCCGTGGTGGATGACCTGGGGGCCGTTCGTGGGCCTCTTCATCGCCCGCATTTCCCGCGGCCGGACCATTCGCGAGCTGATCGTTGGCGCGCTGCTGGTGCCGACCGTGGTAACGATCCTGTGGATGGCTGTGTTCGGCGGCGCCGCGTTGAAGGATGAACAGCAGGTGCGCAAGGCGTACGAGCAACAGCCGGTGGCCGAGCAAACCGCCGCAGGCGCGTTCCAGGGTGGCCCGATTCTCGAAGCTACCCGCAAGGAAACCACCACGGCGATGTTCACCCTGCTCGACCGCCTGGGCGGCCCGAGTTTGGGCGCGCTGCTGAGCGTGGTCATCTGCCTGCTGCTGGCCGTACATTTTGTCACCGCCGCCGATGCCGGCACACAGGTGCTGTGCATGCTCAACTCGCTGGGCAGCATCGACCCTCCCAACTGGATAAGGGTGCTGTGGTGCGTGCTGGAGGGGGCGATTGCGGCGAGCCTGGTGATTGCCGGAGGGCTGCTGGCGATACAGATGGCCAGCATCGTGGTCGGGTTGCCGATTGCCATCTACATGTTGCTCACCGGGTATAGCCTGATGCGCAGTCTGATGGCCAATGAGCAGGTGATCCCGGTTCAGCCGATCGTGCAGGTGGATGTCCGGGCCCGTCCGCTCAATGAACTGGCCTGAATTTTTTCTGTGGGAGCGGCTTTAGCCGCGAAGCAAGCGACGTGGTGCATGGCACCGGCTTCGCCGGTGTTCGCGGCTGGAGCTGCTCCCACGGGGGGCCCCCGGCCAGGCACATTCAATTGTGCTTGTCTGCTTTCCAGGTCGGCTCATTCACCAGGTTCGCCGGCCGCTGGCCGGCCAGCGCGCTCAGCAGGTTCTCCACCGCGCAGCGCGCCATCGCTTCGCGTGTTTCATGGGTCGCCGAACCGATATGTGGCGTTGCCACCACGTTATCGAGCTGCAGCAGCGGCGAATCAGCGGGCAATGGCTCCTGCACGAACACATCCAACCCGGCAGCGCGAATGCGTTTCTCGCGTAGCGCTTCGATCAGCGCCAGCTCATCCACCACCCGCCCACGGGCGATGTTGACCAGAATCGCTTCGGGCTTCATCAGCTTGAATTCACGCGCCCCGATCATGCCTTCGGTATTGGCACTCAAGGGCACCGTCAAACAGACGAAGTCCGATTCGCTCAACAGAGCGTCAAGACTGCAGTAACGGGCACCATAGCGGGCATCCACCTCCGGCTTGGCCCGCGAACTGTGGTAGAGCACGCGCATGCCAAAACCGGCCGCGCCACGCCGCGCCAAGGCCTCGCCAATGCGCCCCATGCCAACGATGCCTAGCGTCTTGCCATGCACGTCACTGCCAAAATGCGCCGGCCCCAGGTTGGCCTGCCAGTGGCCGTCCCGTACCCAACCGGCCAGTTCCACCACGCGTCGGGCGCTGGCCAGGATCAAGGCGAAGCCGGTGTCGGCGGTGGTTTCGGTCAGCACGTCGGGGGTGTTGGTGAGCATCACGCCACGGCGGGTCAGGTCGGCGATGTCGTAGTTGTCGACCCCGACAGACACGCTGGAGACCACCTCCAATTCGGGGGCCAGGTCTAGCAGGCTGCTGTCCAGGCGCAGGCTGGCACCCAGAAGGCCATGCGCGCCTGGCAAGGCATCGCGCAGCCGCGCCAGGCCGTCACTGGCGTGGGTGTCCACCCAGGTCACCTCGACCTGTTGTTGCAACCGCGCAAGCAAGGCATCAGGGAGGCGTTTGTAAAGGACGATTCGCTTTTTCATGCTCGGTTTCCTATTGGCTCATTGCCAGGCGCTGGCCACGGGGCTTGGCCTGGCCAGAGGTCTGTGAAGTTTTCAGCACGGCCGTGAGCGCCACTGCGGTGAGCAGCGCCCCGGACATGAACAGGTACGAGGCGCCCGGGCCTCCGGTCGCGCCGTTTAGGTAGCCGACCAACCACGAGCCACCGAACGAGCCCAGCGCGCCCATGCTGTTGATCAGCGCCATGGCTCCGCCGGCTACGTTACTCGGCAGAATCTCCGGCACGATGGCGAAAAACGGGCCATAGGGTGCGTACATGCAGGCCCCCGCCACCACCAGCAGCGCGTAGGACACCCAGAAGTGCTCGGTGCCCAGCGCATAGGAGCCATAGAAGGCCAGCGCGGCGATCAGCAGTGGCGGCCAGACGAAGCGCTTGCGCTTCTGCAGGCGGTCCGAAGCCCACGACACGCCAACCATCGCCAGCACCGCAGCCATGTAGGGCACCGACGCCAACCAGCCGGCCTCGACGATATCGACATTGGCCGCCTGCTTGAGGATCGACGGCAGCCACAACACGAAGCCGTACACGCCAATGCTCCAGCAGAAGTACTGCAGCGACAGCACGATCACCTGCGGCGAGCGGAACGCCTCGCGGTAGTTCTTCACCGGTTTGATGCCTTGCTGCTCAGCGGCCAAGGCCTGCTGCAGCGCGGCCTTTTCCTGCCCGCTCAGCCAGTCGACCTGGGCCGGGCGGTCTGCCACCAGACGCCACCAGATGAACGCCCAGAGCACCGCCGGCAGGCCTTCGATGATGAACATCCAGCGCCAGTCGAAGTGCTTGATCAGGTAGCCCGACACCACCGACATCCACAGGATGGTCACCGGGTTGCCGAGCATCAGGAAGGTATTGGCGCGCGAGCGCTCGGCGCGGGTGAACCAGTGGCACAGGTACACCAGCATCGCCGGCATCACCGCCGCCTCGACTACGCCGAGCAGAAAGCGGATGCCGATCAGCAGGTAGACATTGCTGATCATCCCGGTCAGGGTCGCCAGGCCGCCCCAGAGGATCAGGCTGACGAAGATCAGTTTCTTCACGCTGCGCTTTTCGGCGTAGATCGCGCCGGGCACCTGGAAGAAGAAGTACCCGAGGAAGAACAGTGCGCCGAGCAGGGACGACAGTACCGGGGTGATCTTGAGGTCGTCGGCCATGCCGGATGCTGCGGCGAACCCATAGTTGGCGCGGTCCAGGTAGGCCAGGCTGTAGGTGATGAACACGATCGGGATGATGTACCACCAACGGCGTGGGGCGAGGCGGGTCGATTGCATGATGCTTGCTCCTGAGCTTGTTGTTTTTGTCGCAACAGGGCCGGCGTACCGGCGATCAAAGTTTCAGGCACTCTTGGCTAACGCGTAGGCCTCCAGTTCACTGCGCAACGGCAGCCCTTCCATGTCGCCGCGCGACTGCACGGCGCGGCTGCCGCACCAGTTGCCACGCGCCACCGCTTCGGGCAGCGGACGGCCTTCGAGCAATGCGCTGACCACGCCAACGGCAAAAGCGTCGCCCGCGCCGACGGTGTCCACGACCTTGGCCACCGGCACCGGGGCGACGCGCCCCTCGCACTGGGCATTGCGGTAATAGGCGCCCTCGCCGCCCAGCTTGATCACCACCTGTTCGACACCCTGGTCGAGGTAGAACGCGGCGATGTCGGCTGGCGTTTCCAGGCCGGTCAGCAGGCGCCCCTCTTCAAGGCCCGGCAGCAACCAGTGCGCTTTTAGCGCCAGGGCGTTGACTTCACGCACCATGCTGGCCTGGTCCGGCCACAGCGATGGGCGCAGATTGGGGTCGAAGGAAATGCTCCTCCCTTCTGCGCGCATGTGTTTCACCAGTTCATGGGCCAACGCCCTGCAGCCGCTCGACAGTGCCAGCGGAATACCGGTGGCGTGCAGGTGCCGGGCCTGCAGTAACGCAGGGGTGAGCTGCGCGGGCGAAAGTTGGCTGGCAGCGGAGTTGCGACGGAAATACTCCACCACCGGGTCACTGCCGTCGTCGCAACGGCCCTTGAGCTGGAAGCCTGTTGGGAAGTGGGTGTCCACCTCGACGTGGCTGCAGTCGAGCCCTTCCTGACAAAGGCTGTCCAGTACGAAGCGGCCCAGCGAATCGTCGCCCACCCGGCTCAGCCAGCGCACCCCAAAACCCAACCGGGCCAGGCCGATGGCCACATTGCTGTCCGCGCCGGCAATGCGCTTGGCGAATGCGCCCACGCAGGCCAAGTCGCCGCCCTGCTCGGCAACGAACATCGCCATGGTTTCGCCAAAACACAGCACGTCATGCTCAGGCATGGCTCACCTCCGCGCCCAGGCCAATACGCGCGAGATTGTTCACCTGGGCGCGGGTCAGCGCCAGCAGGTCGTCACCAGCGAGAGGATATTCCACCGCGCGCACTAGCCCTGGGGTGAACGCATCGAACAACGCCTCCCAGGCCACCAGGTCAGCTGCCTGCGGCACAACGGCGATCAAGCGGCCATTGGCTTCGCGATGCACGGCCTTGCAGTGCACGTAGCGCACCCAGCGACCGAGCTGCTGTGCGGCTTGCAGCGCGGACTCGCGCTGCCATTGCCAATTGCCGATATCGAAGGTCATACCCAGCGGCAACCGCAACGCCTCGCTGTGCTCGAAGAATTGCAGCAGCGGCTCTATTCGCCCGCCTTGTGGGGTCTGGTCGTTCTCCACCAGCAATACGGGGTCGCCCTGGTGCAGCAGCGCTTGCAAGGCGGTCAAATCGCGTTGGGGGTGGTAATGCCCCAAGGACACTTTCAGCGCCACGGCCCCAAGCGCCCGTGCCAACGCCAGCTTGGCCGGCAGACGCGGGTCGAGCTGGCCGTCGGGCGTCCACAGTTCGAGCGGCGTGGAATACAGGCATTCCAGGCGTAACGCTTTCATTGCCGCAGACAACACGGCAGCGTCCGGGGCTTCGTCGAACAGCTCTTCACGCAGTTCGACACGCATCACGCCGGCAGCAGCCAGCAGTTCAAGGAAGCTCTCCTGGCCTTGCTGGCGCACCAAGCTGGCACCGTAGCTGGAGAGGCTGATGGAAACGGGGTTCGCGTGCATTGTTCTTGTCCTTATGAAACCGGTTTCATTTTTTGGATGCAATAACGGGCAGCCTGCTGCCCGTGGGTTTATTCACGTGGGTGAGTGGAACCTCGGATGATCAGATCAGCCTTGAAGTCGATGCGCCGTGGCGCCCCGCTCTCGCCGCGCAGGCGGTCGAGCAGGCACTCGAAGGCGGCGACGCCGATGCGTTCGGTGGGCTGGGCCAGCGCAGTGATGCCGCCGCCGACCAACGGATACCAGTCCAGTTCGTCCAGGGCGATCAGGCCGACGTCCTGGAACAGTTTGCAGCCGCTGTCGTGGAGCACACGGGTCACGGCCAGAGTTGCCACGCCGTTGAAGGTGAAGATGGCCTGGGGACCATGGCCATTGCTGTCGAGGAAGGCGCCGAGCCGAGCCTGCAGGTCGGTGTCGATTTCCAGCAGTTGCTGGCGCATGCCGGCACGGCGGCTGACCGACGCGGTGAATGCCTGTACCCGCTCAAGCCGCGAACTGGTGCCATCCAGCGGCTCGGTGACCGCCAGGATGTCGCGGTAGCCACGCGCCTGCAGGTGGTCCAGGGCCTGCTCGATGGCCCCTGCGTTGTCCAGGCCGACCAGGTCGACGTTGAGTTCCGGCAGTTGCCGATCGACCAGTATCATGGGCATTTCGCGCTGCAGGTTGAGCAGTTCGCCTGGATGACGGCCTAGGGTATTCACGATCAGGCCCTCGACGTTGTAGGACTGCAGCGCCACCAGGTGATGGCGCTCTTGCTCGTCGTCGCGGTTGGTGTTGCACACCACCAGGCTGTAGCCATGCTGGCGGCAGGCGGTTTCCACGCCGTGCATCACCGCGACCGAATAGGGGTTAAGGATGTCGGCTACCAGCATGCCGATCAGTCGCGTCTGGCCGCGTTTGAGCCCCCGAGCCATCTGGTTCGGTCGGTAGCCCAGGCGCTCGATGACCTCTTCCAGGCGCTTGGCAGTGGCCTCGGCGAGCAACTGCCGGTCGCCACCGATGTAGCGCGACACCGTAGCCTTGGACACGCCGGCAACGCGCGCCACCTCGCTGATGGTCACGCGTTCGCGGGGTTGTGCAGGCAGGTCGGTCATTTCGGGTCCCTTGTGATTATTGTCGGTGACGGCGACTGAAACCGGTTTCAATACATCAAAACCAAGGCTTCTCGTCACCTACCGTTCGTCGGGATTCTATAGAATGAAGATCGTTTGTGGGAGCGGCTTCAGCCGCGAATACGGGCGAAGCCGGTGCCATTTACCGCGTCGCTTGCTTCGCGGCTAAAGCCGCTCCCACTGGGTTAGGTGTCGGCCTTTAGCGCAGTGCTTTCACGTCCCCCGCCGAAACAGCACTGCCCTGATTCCCCCAACTGCTGCGAATGAAATTCACCACCTCAGCCACTTCCTGATCGCTCAAGCGCCAGCCGAACCCCGGCATGGTGAAATTCGACGGCGCCGCATGGGTCGCCGGCACCGTGGCGCCCGCCAGCACCACATGGATCAACGAAGTGGCATCGGCCGTCTGCACCACCGGGTTACCGGCAAGGGCCGGGAACACTCGGGTATAGCCCTGGCCATCGGTACGGTGGCAGGCCGCGCAGTTGTCGATGTACACCGCCGCGCCCGGCTTGCTGTCGTCGCCCTTCCACAACGCCTGCGCGACCTGCGGGTCGTAGACGTGCGGCTGGTCGTCCGGGTTGCTCGGCGGCAGCGTCTTCAGGTAGCGAGCAATCGCCGTCAGGTCGGCGTCGCTCAGGTGCTGCATGCTGTGCTCGACCACGTCGCTCATGCCGCCAAAGACAGCACTGCGGTCACTGCGCCCGGTCTTGAGAAACTGCACCAGCTGTTCCTCGCTCCAGCTGCCCAGGCCGTCCTTGTGATCGCCGCGCAGGTTCTTGGCGATCCAGCCTTCCAGCGGCGCACTGCCGGCCAGGAACTGCGTGCCATCGGCCGGGCTCAATGCCTGTTCCTGCATGGTCAGCGCACGTGGGGTATGGCATGCGCCGCAGTGGCCCAGGCCTTCGACCAGGTAGGCCCCGCGATTCACCACAGGATCCGTTTCGGCAGGCGCTTGCCAGGCTTTCACTTCCGGTGCGAACAGCCCGCGCCACATCGCCAGCGGCCAACGCATGCTCAGCGGCCAAGGGATATCCGTGGCCTTGTTCGGCTGCTCCACCGGCTGCACGCCCTGCATGAAGTAGGCGTACAAGGCGCGCATGTCGTCGTCCTTGACCCGCGCATAGGAGGGGTACGGCATGGCGGGGTACAGCGTGCTGCCGTCCTTGCCGATGCCTTTGCGCACCGCCAGGTCGAAGTCTTCAAAGCTGTAGCGGCCGATGCCGGTGGCGTCGGGCGTGATGTTGGTGGAGTACACAGTGCCGATGGGCGTTTCCATTGGCAACCCGCCAGCGAACGGCTTGCCGCCCTTGGCGGTATGGCAGGCCACACAGTCGCCGGCACGGGCCAGGTACTCGCCCTGCTTCACCAACGCATCGGTAGCTTCATCGGCCTGCGCCGCCATGCTTGCGCCAAACATCAGGGACGCGATCAACAGAGTCTTCATGTTCATCGCTCCTCAAGCCTGGACCAGCGGACCGGGGTTTTTCAGGTACTGCTCACGGATGGCCTTGGCCGACCAGTATGTCAGTGCCGCCACCAGGCCGGTCGGGTTGTAGCCCAGCCCCTGGGGGAACGCCGAAGCGCCCGGGACGAACACGTTGTGCACGTCCCAGCTCTGCAGGTAGCGGTTCAGCGCGCTGGTTTTCGGATCAGTGCCCATGATCGCGCCGCCGTTGAGGTGGGTGGTCTGGTAGCTCGCGGTGTTGAAGTGTTCCTTGACCTTCTTGCCAAGTACGGCGATGGCCTTGGGGTTCATCGCCTGGGCGATCTTGCTCAGTTTGTCGACCATGAACTGATTCATCTTGATGTCGTTTTCCTGCCAGTCGAAGGTCATGCGCAGCAGCGGCTGGCCGTAGGCATCGCGGTAGGTCGGGTCGAGATCGAGGTAGTTGCCGCGGTACGACTGGTGCGCGCCATGAGCGTCCATCGAAACCTGGTGGGTGTAGTAGTCGGCGGTGGCCTTCTTCCAGGCGCTGCCCCAGGCGGGGGTGCCGGGCGGGTTGGCGATGCCGGCAATCGGCCGGCTGCCCGCCTGGTTGACCCACATCGGCGAGCCGCCGACGAAGCCGTGCGGTCCATGGTCGAAGTTGTCAGCGTTGAAATCGTCGATCGCCACGCCGTTGCCGCCAGCGCCGATGAAGTTGTTGGTGTAGGTGTCCTTGTCGAAGAAGGCTTTCACCGTGCCCATGTTCTGATAGGCGAAATTGCGTCCCACCACGCCTTCGTTCTTGATCGGGTCGTAGGGTTTGCCAATGCCGGACAACAGCATCAGGCGCACGTTGTTGAACTGGAAGGCGGCGAGGATGACGATGTCGGCGGGCTGCTCGACTTCACGCCCCTGGGCATCGATATAGGTCACCCCAGTGGCCTTGCGCTTGTTGTCGTCGAGGTTGACCCGCAGCACATGGGCGTTGGCGCGCAGCTCGAAGTTCGGCACTTGGCGCAACGCCGGCAGGATGTTCACGTTGGGCGAGGCCTTGGAGTACATGTAGCACACGTAACCACTGCAGAAGCCGCAGAAGTTGCACGGCCCCATCTGCGCGCCATAGGGGTTGGTGTAAGGCCCGGATGTGTTCGCCGACGGCAGGTTGTAGGGTTTGTAGCCCAGGCTCGCGGTGGCCTTTTCGAACAGCTTGGCCGACACCACGTTCTTCTGCGAGACCAGCGGGAACGGGTTGGAGCGATCCGGCGCATAGGGGTTGCCGCCCTTCCCCTCGCCGACCACCTGGCCGTTGACGGTCCAGGCTTGACCGGAAGTCCCGAAGACCTTCTCGGCAAAGTCGAAGTGCGGTTCGAGCTCTTCGTAGCTGACACCGAAGTCCTGGATGGTCATGTCTTCAGGGATGAAGCGCTTACCGTAGCGTTCCTCGTAGTGGCTGCGCATGCGCAGCTCCATCGGGTCTACCCGAAAGTGCACACCGGACCAATGCAGCCCCGCGCCACCAACGCCCTTGCCGGGCAGGAACGCGCCGAGCTGACGGTTCGGCAGCGCAACGTCATTGCCGTTGTGGCGGATGGTGACGGTTTCTTTCGACACGTCGACGAACAGCTTCTTGCGCACGCTGTAAGTCAGCTCATCGATGACCTGCGGGTAGCTGCCTTCGGGGTAAGTGTCCTGCATCGGCCCGCGCTCCAGCGCGACCACCTGCAGCCCGGCTTCGGTGAGCTCCTTGGCCATGATGGCGCCCGCCCAGCCGAAACCGACGATCACCGCATCGACCTTCTTCATTGCATTGGCCATGCCTTACGCCCTCTCGCCGCGAATCGAAACTGCCGGGAATGGGTAAGGCTCGTTGCGCTCGACCCAGTCCATGAAATCTGCCCGGGCACCGGGGAAGCCGATTTGCGTCCAGCCGACCATGCCTTTGTTGCCGCCGTGGATGGGGTCGCAGAAGAAGCCTTCGCGGGTGTTTTGCACCAGAAGGCTGAAAAACACCTTGGCCGGCAGTTGCTCGAAAACGATCTCACCGGCTTCCATCTTGCCGAGAACCTTATCTCGGGTAGCGCTGTCTTGTTCCGCAAAGGTTTTACCGCTGGCGTTTTTGCACCAGGCGTCCGCAGCGGCAATGCCCAGGCGATAGATCTGTTGCGGGCTGAGCTGTAGCTGATGACCAAGCTCCGGTGCGGCGTCAGCCTTGAATGGGCCTTGCATGTACCACTGAGCGCCCGTGGCGTACGGGGTATTCATCTGGCGATCGATGAATTCAGCGGCGCCGGCCTCCAGCGCTCCTGGGCCGAGTTCATCGGCGGGGATGATGCGCGACACCGCCGCCTGCACGAAGGCCCATTCTTCTTTGGTGAAGAAGGTTGGCTGGTAATCACCCGCAGGTGGCGTGGCCGGCACCTTTGGCTCACGTACTGGCTCGGCCAGCAACTGGCTGGCGCCAAGGCCGGTGCTGGCCACGGTGACGACCGGTATCAGGGTCAGGGTTTTGCGCAGGAAATCCCGGCGCGGGTTGTCGGAAGAATGCTCAGGCATCTCGAGTCCTCATCAGCATTGGGCGGCCTTGGGTTGCGCCATCTGGGTTTCGATCAAGGCATGGCGCCCTGAGAAAGTCGCGCAATCTAGCTGATTCGGAAATGTTTTGAAACCGGTTTCATCGGATCTTGTAGGAGCGGCTTCAGCCGCGATCACCGGCAAAGCCGGTGCCATCCACCGCGTCGCTTCCTTCGCGGCTAAAGCCGCTCCTACGAGGATTTGTGCAAGCTTCATAGTTTTGAGCAAACAGGTTAACCCTCGGTTTAGGCGTATCATGCCAACCCACACCTGAGGCCCGCCATGTTCGACTGGGAAGATCTTCGCCATTTCTCCGCTTTCATCAGCGCCGGCTCGCTCTCCGCCGCCGCCAAGCAGCTCGGTGTCGACCACGCCACTGTGGCCCGGCGCATCGCTGCACTGGAAGCGGCGCTCAACCTCAAGCTGGTCGACCGTCGCCCCAGGGCCTACGTGCTGACCGAAGAGGGCCGCCGGGTTGGCTTGTACGCCGAACAGATGACGCAGTCGTCCTTCGCCCTTGAACATTTCGCCAGTGCCGGCCAACAGCAGGTCGAGGGTGAAGTGGTGCTGGCCGCCCCGCCTGCACTGCTGGGCAGCATCGTCGCGCGGCACCTGGGCGAGCTGTACCAGCGCTACCCGCAGCTGCGCCTGAAGCTGGTGGGCAGCAAGTCACGCGCCTCGCTGGCACGCCGCGAAGCCGACATCAGCATTGCCCTGGCCCGACCCAGTGAACCAACCCTGGTGGCCAGCCTGCTCGGGTACCTCGAATATCGCCTGTATGCGTCGGACGCTTTCATCCGCAGCGCCCGCGCACCGCGTTACATCGGCTACGACCAGTCGCAGAGCAAGTCGCCGCAGCAGCAATGGCTGCTCGCGCAAACCGACTACCAGCCCTTCGTCTTGCAGAGCAACGACCTGCGCATCCAGGCCCAGGCGGCCGCCGGCGGCATCGGCATCGCCTGCCTGCCCGCATTCATGGCTGAGGAGCATGGCCTAAGGTCTATCGGGGATGAGGAACAGTCGATGAGTATCGAAATCTGGCTCGCTGTGCACGAGGACGTGCGCAACACCCCGCGCATTAAGGCAGTCACCGACTTCCTGCAACACCAGATCAAGCCGCTGCTGCGCTTGTGAATTTCTGCAGAAGTCGCCTGCACCGATAGGGAATTTCCGCACACCGCGAGCCCCGCTAAGCTTCCCCCATCGCCAACTATCACCGAGGAGAAACGGATGCAGTACGTCAAGTTGGGCAACACCGGCCTGGATATCTCGAAACTGTGCCTGGGTTGCATGACCTTCGGCGAACCCGACGCCGGCACCCACCCCTGGACCCTGGGCGAGGCCGACAGCCGCCCGATCATCCGCCACGCCGTCGAGCAAGGCATCAACTTCTTCGACACTGCCAACAGCTACTCGGCAGGCACCTCGGAGATCATCCTCGGCAAGCTACTGAAGGAATTCGCCCGCCGTGACGAAACCGTCATCGCCACCAAGGTGTTCTTCCCCGCCAACATGTGGGAAGGCAGCACCCGCCCTAACGAACAAGGTCTGTCGCGCAAGGCGATCATGGCCAACATCGACGCCAGCCTGACCCGCCTGGGCACCGACTACGTCGACCTCTACCAGATCCATCGCTGGGACTACCACACCCCGATCGAAGAGACGATGGAAGCCCTGCACGATGTGGTCAAGGCCGGCAAGGCGCGCTACATCGGCGCCTCCTCGATGTACGCCTGGCAATTCGCCAAGGCCCAGCAGGTGGCCGCGGCCAACGGCTGGAGCCGCTTCGTGTCGATGCAGAACTACCTCAACCTGATCTACCGCGAAGAAGAGCGCGAGATGATCCCGCTTTGCCTCGACCAGGGTGTCGGCCTTATGCCCTGGAGCCCAATGGCCCGCGGCCGGCTGACCCGCCCGCACGGGCAGCAGACCGAGCGCACGCGCACTGATATTTCCGGGCAGTCGTTCTACGCCGGCACCGAAGTGGAAGACGGCCGGGTGATCGACGTGGTCGAGCAGCTTGCCGCCGAGCGTGGCGTGCCGATGGCGCAAGTGGCGCTGGCCTGGGTGCTGGGCAAGCGCGGGGTTTCAGCGCCGATCGTGGGGGCATCCAAAGCGACCCAGCTGGATGATGCGATTGCGGCGTTGGAATTGAAACTCAATGCCGATGAGATTGAGAGGTTGGAAGCGCCGTATGTTCCGCATGCGGTGACCGGCTTCAAATAGCCGATTCAGTACCCGGTCATTTCCAGATAGCCCCGACCAGTGCCCCCTACCCGCACTGGCCCCTCCCAATACGGAAAGCGCGTGCCCATCCAGGCGTTGGGCACCAGCGCGTCGACTTCCACATCCACCTGCACCGACGGCACCTGCACCCGCCAGCGCGTTGGCAGTCGTTTACCATTGTCCAGCGTGGTCCAAGCCAGCGGGGTCAACTCAATCTGCTCGCCCTGCAGCGCCTGTGATTGGCCGTGTGCATCGACCCACGTCCCCGCCCGATACGGCAACGCTTGAGCTTCACGCACCTGAAACAGCATCATCTTCGCCCCGCTTTCCAGGTGCAGCGAAAACCAGTCCCAGCCCAGCTGCCCAGCCGCCAACGGCTGGCTGCTCCATTCCCGGTCGAGCCACGCCTGGCCTGTCACGGTGATACGCTGCCCATCCCGCTCGACCTCACCACTGACCGTGTAGAACGGCTGACTGTAGTAGTAAGACGCCTGGCCCTTGCCGGATTTTTCGCTGTAGCCGTTCACGCCGTGCAGCACCAGAGGGCGATCAGTCTTCAGCGCCAGGTCATAACCAAACCCTTGCCCACTGGCACGCATCTTCAGATGGTTGACATCCGGGTCGCCTTGCAACGACCAATCATTGATCCAGGCACGGAACGGTTGCGCCTCCACGCCCGCCTGGCCAACGCCGCCACGAGCCAGGGTTTCGCTGACCTGGTGGCCACCCGGGCCGGTCAAGGCCGCGTGGCCCATCCACAGGTTGGGGCTGTTCCAGTTCGTGGTTTCAGGCCCAGGGCGCAGTGCCGAGCGGAACAGCGTCCATTGCACGCCCCAATCGCGGCTCTGGGCATCGCGAAGGTTGGCGGTGACGTACCACCACTCGATGCGAAAACCGTCATGCGCGCCATGGTCGCGGGGAAACACCAGCGGCACGCCTGGTACGACCTGCTTGAATACAGCCGCATCGGCGCCAAGGCCTGCAAAACTTTTGGGTGCAGGCACGGGTGGGTCGCACCCGGTCAACAACAGGCAGACTATCAGCAGCCAGGCTTCAGTTTTCATCGGCGAACTGCCTCAACAAGGCGCTTGGCTGGCTGCGTGCCAGTTGCCACAGCGGCCAGGCACTGGCCAGCAAACTGGTGAACAGGCCCAACACGGCAAGCTGCAGCCATTGCCCCGGGAACACATGCCACGGCAGTCGCCAGCCAAAAGCCTGCACGTTCACCACCGTCACCAGGCACCAGGCCAGCAACAGACCCAAAGGGATCGCCAGCAATACGGTAAAGCCGCTGAGCATCAATGTCTGGCCCAGGCTCAACCAGGCCAGCCTGCGGCGCGGCACGCCCAGCGCCCATAACGGTGCCAGTTGCCCCATGCGGCGATGGCCCAACGTCAGCTGGCTGATGAACAATGCAACCCCGGCCACACCCAAGGTCAGGCTGTTCAATGCCGCCGTGACGGCGAACGTGCGGCTGAACACGTCGGTCGACCAGGCTTTCAAGCGGGCTTGTTCGACTACCTGGTTATCATCCAGGGCATAACGTTGCTGCACCCTGTCTTTGAGTCCGCTGACTTCACATGAGCGTACCAGCAGGCTCAGGCCGGACAGAGTGGCGCCCGGCGCGTGTTGCCGCAGCCAGTCGGCGTTGACCAGCACATGGCCTTTGGGGTTGCCATAATCGGCATACAGGCCAACCACTGCCATTGTTTGCGGTGGCTCGCCAGGCAGCATTACCGTATCGCCCACACCCAGCCCCAGGCGACGGGCCAGTTGCTCGCTGAGCATGGCACCGTGGCCGTCAGCCAGCGCCTGCCAGGCACCCGGCGCCTGCTTGAGCAACGGCCAATGCTCGCGGTAGAACGGATGATCGATCACTCCCTGCACCTGCACCGGCCATTGCTGCAAACGCCAGTCGACCCGCCAACTAGGCAGCACCGCGGTGACGGCTGGATCGGCCAGCAACTGCGCCGCTATCTGCTGAGCCTGAATGCTGTCGCGGGGTGTGACGTACAGGTCCGCCGACAGACGCTGATCCAGCCAGCCAATGAACGTGCGGCGGAAACCTTCGGTCATGCCGCCAACGCCGACGCTGGCGGCTAATGCCAGCAGCAGCGCCATCAATGCCAGGCTCAGGGCAGGCAACTGCTGTCGGCTGTCAGCGATGAACCATTGCGTCAGCGGGCGCCGGCTGTAATGTGCCAGGCCGCGCAATGTCGTTGCGAGCAGCCCCGGCAACAGCAGCGCCGCCGCCAACAGCAGTGCCGCGAGCATGGCGAATGCACTGGCTAACCCATTGCCGAAGTAAGCGCATGCCAGGGCCAGCGCCAACAGCGCCACAGCGGCCACGGCCTGGCGCCGCAACCACGGCACTTGCGCCAGCCGCCATGCCTGGGGTTGCGCTATCGCCAGCAACGGCAAACGGGCCGCACGCAGCAGGCTGTCGAGCCCCGCCAGCAGCGCGCCGAGCAGGCTGACGGCAATGCCCAGCAACCACCACTGCGCTGGCAGGTGCAAGTGCCCGGCCACCTGGGCGCCATACAGCCCCCGCAAGCTGGAAGCGAAATCAGGCAACATCAGCGCCGCCAACAGGTATCCCGCCGCGACGCCCGCCACGCCCCCCAGAACAGCGAACAGCCCCAACTCCAGTGCAAGCGCGCCTACCAACACCCGCAGGCTCACGCCGCAAGCGCGCAAGGTGCGGATCAGCCCGCGCCGCTGTTCCAGCGCCAGACCAATAGCCGCATGGGCGATGAACAACCCGACCACGAAGGCCAGCAGGCCAAGGGCGGTGAGATTAAGGTGGAAGCTTTCGGTGAGGCGTTGCAAGTCGGCGTCCTCAAAGGACGGCTGCAGCTTCAGGCTTGCTGCAATGGCGTCTGGCAGCGGGCGATCACTGTCACTGAGCAGCCGCGACAGTTGCCCAGGCGCGTTGAGCAACGCCTGGGCCTGACCGATATCGACTATGACAACGCCTGGCGCCAACTGCGCGTGCAGGGTCAATGGCGGCAATAATTGCCCGTCCGCCGTGACGACCTGCTCCCCAGGCTGTTTGCCCAACTGACGCAGCGTGTCCGGGCCGACCCAGGCCTGCCCAGGCGTACCGATGAACGCCTGCAGGTCGAAACCTTGAGCGTCGGCACCGGCGACCGCCATACCCGGCAACAGGCTCAGCGGTTCGATGCCGATCAGCCGCAACGCTGTGGGTGACTCCCCTGCCAAATGCAAACGCCCTTCCAGAACCGGCGTAATCTGCCAGCCTTGCCTGCGCAGTTGCACATACAAATCCTGGTCGAAACGCTGCCCAGCCCGCGCCACCAGCTGTACGCGCGCAGGCCCGGCAAGCACGGCGCTGGCCGCTGCGTAGTCGTTACGCGCCTGGGTATTGAGTGCCTGCACGCCTGTCCACAAAGCCGTGGCCAGCCACAACCCGGTGAAGATGCTGATGCACTGCAGGCGGTGGCGCCACCAATGGCTGCCCAGTGCCTGCAAGGTGATCAGCAGAGTGTTCATTACCCTTGAACCCGGCCCAGCTGCAACACACAGCGGCGTTGCAAGCGTGCGGCCAGGCGTTGGCTGTGGGTCACCATCAACAGGCTGCTGCCCGCCTCTTCCACCAGTTGCAGCAACAGCGCCATGACCTCGTCGCTGCTGGCTTCGTCGAGGCTGCCGGTCGGCTCGTCGGCGAGCAGCAGCATAGGCCGGCTTGCCAGCGCCCGGCCAATGGCCACACGCTGTTGCTGGCCGCCGGACAACTGTTCCGGGTAGCGCTGAAGCAGATCAGCCAAGCCCAATCTTGCGGCAAGATGCTTCACCCACACGGGGTCATGGCGGCCCGCCAGGCGCGCCTGAAAGGCCAGGTTGGCGGCGACATCGAGGCTACTGATCAGGTTGTACTGCTGGAACACCAGGCCGATGCCCTCGCGCCGCCAGCGTGCCAGGGCCGCTTCGCCACGGCTGTCGAGCGGCTCGCCGTCGATCAGGATGCGGCCGCTGTCGGCGCGGTCGAGGCCGGCCAGCAGGTGCAGCAAGGTGCTCTTGCCGCTGCCGGACTCGCCCATCAGGGCCAGGCTGCTGCCACGTGCCAGGGTCAGGTCGACCCCGCGCAGCACCTCCAGCGGGCCTTGGGCGGTGGCGAATGACTTGTGCAGGTGTTCGACGGCTAGCATCGGGGGCCTTTTGGGATCGGCGGTTATTGCAGTATGGCGGCAATGTGCATGGCGGGAGATTTTTTGCGCTGCCTAGATCGAGCGCCGCCCGCGCGGCGCATCGCGGATGAATCCGCTCCTGCGTTTGTTGCAACGTACCTATGCCTCTCAATTCATCAAGGCATGCTGCACTTCCCCCACCGTCGCCGCCAAACTGTTCAAATGCAGTCCCAACACCCGCTCCACCGGCGCCTGGTCCAGCGGCCAGTGCAACGCAATACTCCCCGCCAGCCGCCCCTCTACCCGCACCGGCAGGGCAATCGCCCGAATCAGGAACGGCAAGCGCACCGGATACTCCCAGAACCCTTCGGTGCGCTGGCCAAAGCCTTTGTGCCCATCCGCTTCGATATCGCGTAGCAGTGCCTCATCACCCACTCGCTCGTGCGCCGCCAGGCGCTGCACTTCATCTGCCGCCAGCTCCTTCAGGCACGCGCGACCCATGGCCGAATGAAACAGGCTGGCGTGGTGTCCCACTATCTGGCAGTTGACCGGGTAGCGCTTGCGCAGCACCTGCGGGATCGCGCTTTCCATCACCTCCAGCCGCTCACCGTCGAAACACGACAAGTCCGCCACCAACCCGGTGCGCTCGCTCAGTTCCAGCAACAACGGCGCGGCGCTTTCCACCAGCTGGCGCTTGAAGCGTTGCTGGCGGTCGCCGAACAGGCGCCGGGCGCACAGGCGATAACGGCGGTCGCTCAGGCCACGGTAGACCCAGCCCTGCTCCTGCAAGGTGGCGAGCATGCGCGACACGGTGGCCTTGGGCAGCGTCGTCAGGTAATGCAGCTCTTCCAAACCCAGCGCCTGATGCTCGCCGAGCAACTCGACGATCGCCAGCGCCCGCTCCACCGAGCGCACACCGCCACTCTCTGCCGTGATACCCATGAGTTCGACCTCCTTGTCTGTGCGTGGATGGTCATCATGCCCAGCAAGATACGGGCCTGCCTGGGATCATCAACGCGATTGCAGGCACGCAGGCGGCCGCCGCTCGACCCAGCGGGTCAGCTGTTCGTGGGCAAAAGCCAGCTGCAGCACCGCGTGGTCGGCCTGCGCCGGGCCTATGATTTGCAGGCCCATCGACAACCCGGCGGCGTTGAAACCCACCGGCACGCTCATGCTCGGCAGGCCGGCCAAGGTCGGGCCGATCACCACCTCCATCCAGCGGTGATAGGTGTCCATCACCTGCCCACCCACCACTTTCGGCCACGGCTCGGCTGCGTCGAAAGGGAACACTTGGGCAGACGGCAACAGCAGGAAATCGTAACGCTGGAACAGTGCGTTCAACGCCTGGTACCAGGCGCTGCGGTCCAGCGAGGCCTGGTAGACATCCGCCGCCGTCAGCCGCAGGCCCCCTTCCACTTCCCACCGTGCCTCAGGTTTGAGCAGTGCGCGCTTGCCGGGATCGGCATAGGCGGCGCTCAGGTTGCCGTGCACCAGGAAGTGGCGGTGGGTGAGCCAGCATTGCCACAAACGCGCCAAGTCGAAGCCTGGCTGGCAGGCCTCGACGTCGCAGCCGAGTTCGGCGAAGTCCGCCAACGCAGCCTCGCACAGGCCCATGACACCGTCATCCATCGGCAGGTAGCCATCGAAGTTACCCAGCCAACCGACCCGCACGCCTTTGAAGTCGCGTTGCAACGCCGCCGCGAAGTCATACTGGCATTCACTCAGCGACAGCGGTGCGCACGGGTCACGCCCCGCCTGCACCGACAGCAGCCGCGCCACGTCCGTCACCGTGCGCCCCATCGGCCCTTCGGTTGCCAGTTGCTGCATGAACAGTTCCGGCGTCGGGCCGTAGGGCACCCGCCCTTGTGAAGGGCGCAGGCCGAACACGTTGTTGAACGCCGCCGGGTTGCGCAGCGACCCCATCATGTCGCTGCCGTCGGCCACCGGCAGCAGGCGCATGGCCAGCGCCGCTGCCGCGCCGCCACTGCTGCCACCCGCCACACGGCTATGGTCGTAGGCATTGGTGGTGGTGCCGAACAAGGGGTTGTAGCTCTGGGAACCCAAGCCGAACTCCGGCACATTGCTCTTGCCAACGATGATCGCCCCACTCGCCCGCACCCGCGCCACGCTGACCGCATCGTGCGTCGGCACCTGCTCGGCGAACAGCGGCGAACCCAACGTGGTGCGCAGCCCCGCCGTGGCCGCCAGGTCCTTGATCGCCTGCGGCATGCCATGCATCCAGCCGCGCGACTGGCCACGTGCCAACTCACGGTCACGCTCATCGGCCTCGGCCAGCAACGTTGCGCCGTCACGCAGCGACACTAGCGCATTGACCTTTGGGTTGAAGCGCTCGATATGGCCGAGGTAAGCACTCATCATTTCACGGCACGACAACTGGCGGGCATGGATCGCCTGGGACAGCGCCTCGGCATCAAGGGCGACGATCGGGTCGATGGCGGACAAGTTCACGGTTTCACTCCAAGGTTGAAGGCGACAGGCTTGCTGGCACGCGGGGCTTCTTTCAGGCAATAGATACCCAATAATGTCAGCAGGCAGGCGAACAGTACGTAGAACGACGGCGCCACCGGAGTGCCGAGCACTTGGCTCAGCCAGGTGACGATAAGCGGTGCGAAGCCGCCGAACACCATCACCGCGACGTTGTAGGCCACTGACACGCCCGTGGAACGCACCTCGACCGGGAATTGCTCAGCCAACGCGGTCGGCGCCGGGCCGAAGAAGCCGCCGATGGCGGTACACAGCAGCAGTTGCATCACCAGCAGGCGCTCGATCGACGGCGCCTCGGCCACCCACACATACAGCGGGTAGACCATCACGAAGAACGCCAGGGTGAAGGCCATCAATACCGGCCTGCGACCCAGGCGGTCGGACAGTGCACCGGCCAGCGGGATGATCACCGTCATCAGGCCGACCGCAAGCATCTGCACCAACAATACCTGGTCCAGCGGCAGGCCCAGGTTCTTGTGGGCAAAGGTCGGCATGTTCACCAGCACCACGTAGAACGACACCGTCGCCCCACAGGCCAGCCCCATCGACACCAGCAGGCTGCGCCGATGCACACTCAGCACCTGCCACAGGTTCGGTGCCTGGCCCTTGGCCTGCTTGCGGGCTTCGAGGAACTCCTCTGGCTCTTCCATATGCTTGCGAATCCACAGCCCCACCGGGCCGATCAGCAAGCCGATCACGAACGGAATCCGCCAGCCCCAGCTGTCCAGCGCCTCAGGCGTGCACAGGTGCGTCACCAACGCCACCATCGCCGCCCCGCAGAACACCGCCAGGCACTGCCCCACCAGCTGCCACGAGCCATACAGCCCCTTGCGATGGGACGGCGCGCTCTCCACCAGAAACGCGGTCGCACTGGCATACTCGCCGCCCGTGGCGAAGCCCTGGAGCATGCGCGCGACCACGATCAGCAGCGGCGCGCCCATGCCGATGGCCAGGTAATTGGGCGCAAAGGCGATCATCGCGATGGATACCGTCATCAACCGGATGATCAGCTGCATGGCCGCCTTGCGGCCCTTGCGGTCGGAATAAATGCCCAGCAGCACGCCACCCACCGGTCGCATGAAAAATCCCACGCCGAACGTGGCCAGGGCCATCAGCAGCGAGGCGTACTCGTCGTCGGAAGGGAAGAACTGGCGGGCGATGATGCTCGCCAGAAAGCCGTACACGATAAAGTCATACCACTCCAGAGCATTGCCGATGACCGCCGCGACCACTTGCCGGGTACGCGACGCGCCTGTGTTTGAAGTCTGCATGCAGGGCACTCCATCAATCTGTTAGCCAGAAACGGTTCAAGTGCGGCAGTTAGGGAAGCGTGCAGCTTTTCAGGCGGGCTTGAGCCAGCTCTCCGTCAGCGCGCCCCAGTAGGCGGCGCCGGTCAGCAGGATGTCGTCGTTGAAGTCGTAGGCCGGGTTGTGCACCATCGGCCGCTGCAGGCCGTTGCCGATGAACAGGTAGGCGCCCGGGCAGCGCTGCAGCATCCAGGCAAAGTCCTCGCTGCCCATCAGCTTGCGCGTGTTGCCGTCCACCGCTTCGGCGCCGAGCAGCTCGACACCGACCTGGTGGGCGAACGCATTTTCCGCAGCGTGGTTGACCAGCACCGGGTACGCCGGGCGATGTTCGATGCTGGCGGTGCAGCCAAAGCTCTCGGCCTGGGCGGTGATAATCGCCTTCACCCGCTCCAGCGTCTGTGCCCGCACTTCGGCATTGAGCGCCCGCAAGCTCAGGCGCAGCAGCGCTTGTTGCGGAATCACGTTGGCCGCCTCGCCCGCCTGCAGTGCGCCGACGGTCACCACCGCCGCCTCCTGCGCATCGATATTGCGCGCCACCACTGTTTGCAGCGCCATCACCACACTGGCCGACGCCACCAGCGGGTCGACCGTCAGGTGCGGCATCGACCCATGCCCGCCAACCCCGTCGAGGGTCACCGTCAACAAGTCCTGAGAAGCCATCATCGGCCCTTCACGGAAGCCCAGGTGCCCCGCCGGCAGCCCCGGCATGTTGTGCATGCCGAATAGCGCATCGCAGGGGAATCGCTCCAGCAACCCATCGGCCAGCATCGCTTCGGCCCCACCCTGGCCTTCCTCGGCTGGTTGGAATATCAGCGTCAGTGTGCCATCGAACTGCCGGGTCGCCGCCAGGTAGCGCGCCGCGCCCAGTAGCATGGTGGTGTGGCCGTCATGGCCGCAGGCGTGCATGCAGCCCTGGTGGCGGCTGCTGTACGCAGCGCCGGTGGCCTCGTGGATCGGCAGCGCGTCCATATCGGCGCGCAGGCCGAGTCTGCGCATGCTACTGCCGTTGCGCAGCACGCCGACCACGCCGGTTTTGCCGATGCCGGTGTGCACTTCGTAGCCCCAATCCTTGAGTAGCTGAGCGACCAAGGCCGAGGTGCGGCTTTCTTCGAACCCGAGTTCAGGGTGGGCGTGGATGTCATGACGGATGGCGTGCAGGTCGCTGGCCACGTCGTTGAGCCAGGCCAGGATGTGCTGGTGTTGCTGCATAAGAATCTCCTCGCGCGGGTGGGTCCCGTTCTTGTTGTTCGCTTTGAGATCACGACGGGGAAGGCAGGTCGTGCTAACGACAGATAAACGCGTGTGGAGTGGAAGCACAATTGAATGTGGTTCCACCCAGTGGAACAGCGAATCGCTCAATCAGCGATGATGTCGCAAGCGCTGATTTCAGCTCACTCAATCGCTGAATGGTGAATGGTTAACCTTTGATGCAGAGCACCTGGCTGCGCCGTATTCCGTCGCATTGCCATCATTGGATGGCCCGTTGAAAAGGGCTTTAAGCGAAAGACCACTGCCAGCAAATTGAGACCCACTTCACTTTTTGTTGATTTTTTTCAGACGTTTTTTCCGAAGGATTTTTCGCAGCTGAAACCCCTTGCCTACGGGGCCAAACCCCTAATTTACGTGAGCAAACCGCAACGGCAGTATCAATGCGACATCATTGCACCGCATCACAAACAACGAAAAAATTGCGAACCTCGCTGGAACTTCTTCCACCGCAGGGTGCCCTACACGGCATTGCTGGCAACACGATATTCATGTGCCAGTACCGAGGCTGAAGTCCTCAACCCGGCGTATCAGGATGATTCAAAAAGGCTCATGGACGATGTACCGATGACTCAGACATTCGATGTCGAAGCACTGATCAAACTGCGCAGCCAGACGCGGGCGATTGCCGATGCGCTGAAAGCGCAGGCGTCGGACTACCTCGCCACCCTGGCACCGCTGATCCGTCCACAAACCCTGTTTGGCGAGTACTTGCAGGGCGCGCAACGCAGCAGCGGGCGCGAGACCCAGGGCCACTTCCAATCGCTCATCGAACTCTACGAGCGTATCGGCTCGGCCGTCCCCTTCCAGCTGGTCAGCGAGCTGGAGGTACCGCTCAACCTCATCAGCACTACCCCCGAACTGTTTCCTCTGGAATACGACAAGGTCCTCGCCCCGAGCGGCCAGGTCATCCGCATCACCAGCCCGGTGCGTTGGGTGGTGGGTTTCCAGGGTTTTGAGCTGGCCCGTTTCCGCACGGTCATCAACGACCCCAACCGCAGCAGCGCCGAGCTGTACCGCTTCGTGGTGCACTACCTGGTGCTGTTCTACTGCCTGAGCAAGTCGCCGGGCCTTGGCCGGTTGTTCGAGGCCCTGCGTTTCGGCCTGAGCTTCGAGCGCCTCAAGGGCCTGGGCGACCTGCCCTTCTGCATCATCAGCTCGCCGGTGCGCTCGGCACTTCCGGACGATTCGGTCATCCGTAGCAGCACGCAAATTGCCGGCAACACCAGCTTCGAAGAGCTGGTGGGCCGCGACAACATTCTCGACATGAACGACGAAATCCGTCAGCGCCTGCTGCTGACGATCGAAGGACTGTAACGCGCAGTGCCCGGCCACGGGCGGCGCAATGATTCGCAGCGAATTGCTCGCACTGGAGAACACGATGGCGAAGAAGGAAAGTACTCAGCACAAACTCGACCGCGTCCGCGCACCTCGGGTCCATATCACCTATGACGTGGACATCGGCGATGCGCTCGAGAAAAAGGAGCTGCCCTTTGTCGTCGGCGTGCTGGGCGATTTCTCCGGCAACCCGCTGGAGCCTTTGCCCAAGCTCAAGGACCGCAAGTTCGTGTTCATCGACCGCGACAACTTCAACGGCGTGCTCAAGGGCATCAAGCCGCGCCTGACCTACCGCGTCGACAACACCCTGGCCAAGAACGGCACCCAGCTGGGCGTCGAGCTGAACTTCAACAGCCTGGAAGACTTCGAGCCACAGAACGTGGTCAAGCAGGTCGAACCGCTGCGCAAACTGCTGGACGTGCGTAACAAGCTGGCCGACCTGCGCAACAAGATGGGCGGCAACGACAAGCTTGAAGAGCTGCTGATGGACGTGCTGCAGAACACCGAAAAACTGAAAACCCTGGGCAAGGAATTCGGTCGCGAAGCCGCCGTCCCCGCCACCGACGGCAAAGAGTAAGCAGGAGCCAGACGATGACCGACAAGCAAACACTGCCACAACAGGGCGCCGACCTGGTTGAAGTGGAAAACTTCGCGCCACAACCTTCGCTGCTCGACAGCATCATTTCGGAAAGCCGTGTGGCGCGTTCAGACAGCGAACGCAGCCGTACCCGCGACTTGATTGGCGAGTTGGTGGGCCAGGTGCTGGAAGGTGAAGTAACGCCGAGCAAGGACCTGATCGCGGTACTCGATGCGCGCATCGCCGAAATCGATGCCATGCTCTCCGAGCAGATGAACGAGATCATGCATGCCCGCGAGTTCCAGCAGTTGGAAGCCTCGTGGCGTGGCTTGAAGTATCAGGTCGATCAGACCGAGACCAGCACCACGCTGAAAATCCAGCTGTTCAACGCCTCGAAGAAAGACCTGGTGCGCGATCTGAAGTCTGCCTCCGAATTCGACCAGAGCGCGCTGTTCAAGAAGATCTACGAAGAAGAGTACGGCACCTTCGGTGGTGCTCCCTTCGGCATGCTGCTGGGCGACTATGAGTTCACCCGCAGCCCGGAAGACATGTACCTGCTCGAAGAAATCTCGCACGTGGCTGCCGCGGCCCATGCACCTTTCATTTCCGCAGCCTCGCCGGAGCTGTTCGGCTGGGACTCGTTCACCGACATGTCCGGCCCACGCGACCTGGCGAAGATCTTCGACACCGTCGAATACGCCAAGTGGAAATCGTTCCGCGCCTCGGAAGACTCGCGCTACGTCGGCCTGACCCTGCCGCACGTGCTGGGTCGCCTGCCTTATGGCCCGGATACCGTACCGGTGGATGAATTCAACTTCGTCGAAAGCGTCGACGGCCGCGACCACAACAAGTACCTGTGGATGAACGCCGCCTACGCCCTGGGCACTCGTGTGACCGATGCGTTCTCTCGCTACGGCTGGTGCGTGGCGATTCGTGGTGTGGAAGGCGGCGGTCTGGTCGAGGGCCTGCCCACCCATACCTTCAAAACCGATGACGGTGAAGTCGCCCTGAAATGCCCGACCGAAATCGCCATCACCGATCGCCGCGAAAAAGAACTGTCCGACCTGGGCTTCATTCCCCTGGTCCACTGCAAAGGCACCGATTACGCGGCGTTCTTCGGCACCCAGTCGACCCAGAAGCAAAAGCAGTACAACACCGACATCGCCAACGCCAACGCACGCTTGTCGGCGCAGCTGCAATACATCTTCGCCACCTCGCGCATCGCCCACTACATGAAGGCGATCATGCGCGACAAGATCGGCAGCTTCGCCTCGCGCAAGGATGTCGAGTCGTTCCTCAACGAATGGCTGGCCGACTACGTGTTGCTCGACGACACCGCCAGCCAGGAAGCCAAGGCCAAGTTCCCGCTGCGCGAAGCCAGTGTCGAAGTGGTTGAAGTGCCTGGCAAACCGGGGGCTTACAAGGCGGTGGCGTTCCTGCGCCCACACTACCAGCTCGATGAACTGACCGCTTCGCTGCGGCTGGTCGCCGAACTGCCGCAATCCACCCGTAGCTGATCGTTCGCTAGCCAGGAAGGCACAGTTCACCCATGAGCCGTCACTACCAGTTGGTGCCAACGCTGCTGGATCGCTTGCTTGATGATGTTCCTCATCAAGCCAGCGAGGCGGTCTCCAAGCGCCTGTGTTCCTTGGGCGATTACAAGGCCAGCCTGATCCACGACCTGGAAGTACTGGTCAATACCCGCCAGTGCCTGGTCGCCGACCGACTTGCCAGCCGCCCGCAACTGGCCGGCACCATCCTCGAATACGGCATGCCGGACTTCACCAGCAAAGGCGTGCTCAACCCCGAGGATCGGCGGCTGATCCAGGCGCAACTGGAGCGCGCGATCAGCGTGGGTGACAAACGATTCCGAGCCGTGCGCGTACAACTGATGAACCAGCAGGTAGGCCATCGCATGCTGACCTTCAGGGTCGATGCCGTGCTGCACCTGCAGGACGCCACACGCCAGGTGTCCTTCGACGCGGTATTGCAGGTCAATACCCAAGAATACAAAGTGCAGAACCTCAACTGATGCTCGACGACCTGCTGCCCTACTACGAAAAGGAACTCTCGCACCTGCGCTTTCTTGGGCAGGAGTTTGCGCGCGAGTACCCGAAAATCGCCTCGCGCCTGTTGATCGAGGGGGACAATTGCGAAGACCCCCACACCGAGCGCCTGATCGAGGCCTTTTCGTTCCTTTCGGCGCGCATTCATAAAAAGCTCGATGACGAGTTTCCGGAAATCGTCGAGGCATTTCTCGAAGTCCTGTACCCCCATTATCTGCGCCCGACTCCGGCCATTTCCATCGCGGAGTTTTCCGCCGGAAATCGGGCGGCCCTGACTGCACGCTACGACATCGAGCGCCATACCGAGATCACGTCACGCAGCATCGAAGGCGTTGCCTGCCGGTTCAGGACCTGCTACCCGGTGCAGTTGTGGCCCATCGTCGTGCAGGAAGCCTCCTTCGTCGAGCTGGAGCGCTCGGTGTTCAACGGCCACAGCGCCGACCTGGTCGCACACCTGAAAATCGGCTTGGCCGCTAACACCGACCTGCATTTCGGCCAGCTGGACATCCATTCGCTGCGGTTTTTCCTCGACGGTGAAAGCACATTGATGCTGCAACTGTACGAACTGCTGTTCAACAACCTGGCGAAGGCCACCGTGAGCTTTACCGAGAATGGCCAGCGTCGCGAGATCGGCCTGCCCGCCGATGCCTTGCAAGCGGTCGGCTTCGAGGCCGAGGATGGCCTGGTGGATTATTCGGCCCGCTCCTTCACCGGCTACCGGTTGCTGCACGACTATTTCACCTTTCCCGACAAGTTCCTGTTCTTCGACATCGGCGGGCTCAAGCGCAGCCTGGCTGGACGTGACCTGCAAACGCTCGAGATCAATTTCTACTTCGCCCACTTCGACCTCGGCGAACGCCTGGTGCGCCTGGCGCAGAACATCGGGCGCAACAACTTCAAACTGGGCTGCACGCCGATCATCAACCTGTTCAAACAGCAGGCCGAGCCGATCAAGCTCACCCACGCCCAGCACGAGTATCCGGTCACCCCGGACGTACGCCTGCAAGGCAATGCCGAAGTGGTGTCGATCGACCGCGTGCAGCGAGTGCGCAAGCTGGCGGGTAACGACAAGGTCAGTGAGTGCAATCCTTTCTTCGAGCCGCGCGGTGAACTCGGGCCAGACGCCTGTTACTGGATCGCCCGTCGCCAACCGTCGCGACGTGGCAGCCAGACCGGCACCGACATGGTGATCCGCGTGGTCGACCGCGAACTGGACCTGATCGACACCAGCAGCGACACCCTGAGCATCGCCCTCACCTGCAGCAACCGAGACCTGCCGCAACTGCTCAGCTACGGCGGCAGCCAGAGCGACTTCAGCCTGGACCAGGATGGCGTGGTCGACAGCATCCGCATGCTCCGCAAGCCTACCGCAACGGCCCGCGTCCCCTTGGGTGATGGCCTGATCTGGCGACTGGTTTCGCACCTGTCGTTGAATCATCTGTCGCTGGTCTCCCAAGGCAAAGAGGTGCTGCAGGAGATGCTCAGCCTGTACAACTACCGGCGCGCGCTGGCAGTACGCAAACAGATTGGCGGCATTCTCTCGATCAAGAGTGAGGCGGTAGTCGCCCGCATCGGCCACCCACGGCCGAACTTCGTGCGCGGTGTCGGCATCACCCTGGAGCTCGATGAGAGCCAGTACATCGGCAGCGGCGTGTTCCTGTTCGGCAAGATCCTCGATCACTTCTTCGGCCAGTACTGCACCGTCAACAGCTTTACCCAACTCACCCTACGTACCCGTCAGCGGGAAAAGAGAATCGTACAATGGCCAGCCAGAACCGGCGATCAACCCCTGGTCTGATCGACCAGGCGCGCGCGGAGCCGTACCGGTTCGAGTTTTTCCAACTGGTACGGCTGTTGCGCCTGCACTACAGCAGAGCGGGTCGTATCGACCCGGAAACGCGGCCGCACGACGATCCGCTGCGTTTCCGTTCGCAACTGTCGCTGAACTTCCCGGTCAGCGAAGTCAGCGAGCTGAAGTTCGAGCGTAGCGAACGTACCAACGTCAATGACCAGCCACTGTCTGAGGTGCAGGTCACCTTCATGGGCTTGGTCGGACCGTCCGGTGTACTGCCGCGGCCTTACACCGAATTGCTCATCAACCGGCACATTCAGTACCGGGACGATGCCGCGCATGCGTTTCTGGACCTGTTCTCCCACCGCATGGTCGCGCTGTTCTACCAAGCGTGGCAGAAGTACAAGTTCCACATCGAACACGAACGTAACGGCAAGTCGGACTTCGAGCGCTACCTGCTCAACCTCGTAGGTTTTGGCGAGCAAGGGCAACGGCGCAAGTTCGCCGAGGCAGTCTCGGGGCTGCGCCACGAGCTGTTCAGCTACTTCGCCGGTTTGTTCACCCAGCGTCCGCGTAACCCGCAGAACCTGCAGGCGATGCTGTGCTTCTATTTCGGCCTGAATGTCACCGTGCGCCAGTTCGCCGGGCGTTGGCTGAAACTGGAGCCGGAGCAATGCACTCGCCTGGGCCGGCAAAACGCCCAATTGGGGCAAAGCAGCGTCGTCGGCAACCGCGTGTGGGACTACCAATCTTGCGTGCGCATCGAAATTGGCCCACTGGCGCTCGACGATTACCAACGCTTCCTGCCCGGCACCGCCGACTACCGCAAGCTGGTCGAGCTGGTGCGTTTCTACCTCGGGCCCAGTCTTGACTTCGAAGTGGCACCGCAACTCAAACCCGACGCGGTACCTGTCGCCCGCCTGGGCCGTGAAAGCGGCGTGGCGCTGGGCTGGCTGGGCTGGCTGAAGCGGCCCGGCAGCCAGGCCAGGCCTGCTCGCTGCGGCATTTTTAGTATTCCTTTTGATGGGGTCTCGCTGTGAACCTTAAGTCCTTGTTTGCCAAGCTCAACGATACCTGCCGCACTGCCACCGAAGGCGCTGCCGCGCTGTGCCTGGCCGAGCGTCACTACGAAGTGGACATCGAACACGTATTGCTGCAGCTGCTCGAAGCGGACGACAACGACCTACGTCCGGTGCTGCGCCACTACGACGTGGTGGTCGAACGCCTGCAGTCACAGCTGGCCCAGGCGCTGGAAGGGTTCAAGACCGGCAATACCCGCACCCCTGCCCTGTCGCCGCACATCACCCAACTGATCGAGCGCGCCTGGGTGCTTGCCTCGATCGAATACGGCACGCAACAGATTCGCAGTGGCTACCTGTTGCTGGCCTTGCTCAACGACCCGGACCTGCGCCGCCTGTTGCTGGCCAGCGCGGTCGAACTGGAAAAGATCAATGTCGACGACCTGCGTGCCAACCTGGCGGACCTGATCAGCGCCAGTGGTGAAGCCCAACTCGCCGCCCCCTTGCAAACGGAGGGTAGCGCTCAATCGACCGTGCGCACATCCGGCAAGACGCCAGCGCTTGACCAATATACCGTCGACCTGACCCGCAGCGCCCGCGAGGGCCGTATCGATCCGGTACTGGGCCGTGAAGCCGAGGTCCGGCAAATGGTCGATATTCTGACCCGTCGGCGGCAGAACAACCCAATCCTTACCGGCGAGGCTGGCGTCGGCAAAACCGCCGTGGTCGAAGGCCTGGCACTGCGCATCGCTCAGGGTGACGTGCCTGTCCCGCTCAAGGATGTCGCTATCCACACCCTCGACCTGGGCCTGCTGCAGGCCGGGGCCGGGATCAAAGGCGAGTTCGAGAACCGCCTCAAATCGGTGATCGAAGAAACCAAGCGCAGCGTTCATCCGATCATCCTGTTCATCGACGAAGCCCACACGCTGATTGGCTCCGGTGGCCAGGCCGGGCAGAACGACGCAGCCAACTTGCTCAAACCAGCGCTCGCCCGTGGCGAACTGCGCACCATCGCGGCCACCACCTGGGCCGAATACAAGAAGTACTTCGAGAAAGACGCCGCCCTCGCCCGCCGCTTCCAGGTGGTCAAGGTGGAAGAGCCCGAAGAAGACCAGGCGATCTACATGCTGCGCGGGCTGTTGAACAAGATGCAGGACCACCACCGTGTGGCGGTGATGGACGATGCCCTGGTTCAAGCCGTACGCCTGTCCAGCCGCTATATCACGGGCCGGCAATTGCCAGACAAGGCCGTCAGCGTCCTCGACACCGCGTGCGCAAGGGTTGCCTTGGGGCAAAGCTCACAACCCGGGCGCCTGGAAGACTGCCTGCGCCTGGTCGATCACCTGCAGGCCGAGATCAACCTGCTGGAACAGGAGCAACGCAAAGGCAGCGACCACCAGCGTCGTCTTGAGCAGCTGCGCGCGCAAGTCGAAGAAGCTGCTCAGCGTCAGCAACGTCTCAACCTGCAATGGCAGCGTGAGCTGGAACTGGTAAAACAGATCCACGCCCTCAGCGAAGCCAGTGAAGCCGACAACCGCGAAGCATTGGCCGGTCTGCGCAGCCAGCTGGCCGATGTTCAGGGTGAAGAACCGCTGGTCCACGCGTTGGTCGACGGCGCCACCATCGGCGAAGTGATTTCCGGCTGGACCGGTATCCCGTTGGGCAAGATGCTGCGTGACGAAATCGATACCGTGCAACGCTTGCCCGCGTTGATGGGCGAGCGCGTCCTTGGGCAGGACCATGCCCTGCACGAGATTGGCAAGCGCATCAAGATCTCCCGGGCGCGCATGGAAGACCCGAACAAACCGATTGGCGTGTTCCTCCTGCTCGGCCCCAGTGGCGTAGGCAAGACCGAAACAGCTCTCGCCTTGGCCGACACGTTGTATGGCGGCGAGCGCAACGTCATCACCATCAACATGTCCGAGTACCAGGAAGCCCACACCGTCTCCAGCCTCAAGGGCTCGCCACCCGGCTACGTCGGCTATGGCGAGGGCGGCGTGCTGACCGAAGCGGTGCGGCGCAAACCGTACAGCGTGGTGCTGCTGGACGAAGTGGAAAAAGCCCACCCGGACGTGCTCGAACTGTTCTTCCAGGTGTTCGACAAAGGCGTCCTGGATGACGGCGAAGGCCGGGAGATCAACTTCCGCAATACCGTGATCATCCTCACCTCCAACGTCGGCACCGAGCACATCATGCGTACCTGCCTGGGTACCGATCAGGCCCCCGCCCCGGCACAACTGGTCGAGGACCTGCGCGAGCAGCTCAATGGCGTGTTCAAGCCGGCATTCCTCGGCCGCCTGAGCATCGTGCCCTACTACCCGGTACAGGACGCCATTCTGGAGCGCATTGTCGGCCTCAAACTCGAACGCATCCGCCAGCGTTTCGAACGCAATCACCAGGCCCAGTTGCACTTCAGCCCAGCGCTGGTGCCGGCGATTGCCGCGCGCTGCACCGAGGTCGACAGCGGCGCACGCAACATCGACAACATCCTGTCGGGCAGCCTCATGCCCGAACTGGCCGAACACGTACTGGCACGCATGGCGCAAGACCAGCCAATCACCAGCTTGCGTATCGACCTGGATGAAGCCGGTGGCTTCGCTTACAGCCTGGCATGAAGGAACAACCGTTGACGCAGGGACCATCAGCAGCACCGCCGGCCGTTCGGGGGCTGCCAGACCGAGTTATCAGGAGCAATGCAATGGGCAGGTTACTGGGTGTATTGATCGTGGCGTCGGCGCTGAGCGCCTGCGGCATCACCGACCGGGTCGGCAAACGTGTCGATGACACCTGGGCAGGCGACATGCTGTTCAGCAGCGACGAGCAGGTGGTCCTGACCGTTGATGGCGGCAACCAGCTGAACCCGGATGTGGCCGGCACGCCGCTGTCGGTGGTCACTCGGGTTTATCAGCTGACCAGCCTGGAGCGCTTCGTCAGCACTGACGCTGACACGCTGCTCAACCAACCGGAGCAAGCGCTCGGCAATACCCTGCTCGACACCCGCGAACTGGTGGTATTGCCAGGCATCGGCGGCATCCAGCGCTGGCCGCTGAACAAGCAGGCGCATTACGTCGCCGTCGCCGCGTTCTTCCGTGACGAGAGCGGTGGCCGTTGGAAGATGGCGTTCAACGCTGACGCGTTCCGCAAGGATGGCATCTGGTTCTCCTCCAATGGCGGCCGGGTGTTGCTGGACCACAACGAAATCACCGCCGAGCGCGGCCAGGACGTGCTGCAACTGCCCAGCCAGCAGGCCATCGCCACCCTGCAGCCGGCGCAACCGCCGCAAGCGGAGCCGTCCGTGGCCCAGCAGCTGCAGGCCAAGGCGCTGGACTCTGCCCAGCAGGCCGCCGAAGAGGCCGCTGACCAATCCATCAAGAAATCGATGAACAACCTGTTCGACTCAGCACTGGAAGGTATCCATGAGTAAAAAAAGCCGTGTGATGTGGTCGGAGGGCATGTTCCTCCTCCCCCAGCACTTCCAGTACCAGGACGAGTTCCACCAGCATCAGCTTGCCCAGGCGAGCTTGCGTTCATCGCCGTTCCACTGGGGGGTTCAGGCCCTGGAAGTCGACGAGCAAGCGCTGAGCAGCGGCGTACTGCAACTCAAGCGCCTGCACCTGGTGTTCCCTGACGGCACGGTGTTCGACGCCCCGCAGCACGACCCGCTGCCGGCCGCGCGCGACCTCAAGGACGTGATGCAGGGCTCAGGTATCAAGGTGTATGCCGCCCTCAAGCTGGCAGAACCCTACAGCGCCAACTACCTCGAAGAAGGTGCCGAACGCCAGGGCGCCCGCCGTTACCGCAAAGCCTTCGACACCTTGCCGGACCTCAATGAGGGCGATCTGGAGAACGAGATCACCAGCCTGCGCCTGAACGTCGTGTTGCTGGTCGATGGCGATGCACTGGACGGCTACAGCCATTGCCCGCTGCTGAACCTGCAGCGCAACAACCTCAACGCCTTCAGCGTCGACAGCCAGTTCGTCCACCCGGCCTTGCACCTGGGTGCCCACGAAACCTTGCTGACCATCGCCCAACGCTTGCTGACCCTGCTGCAAAGCAAGAGCGAGACGCTGTCCGGGCGCCGCCGGGAACGTGCCGACCAGATCGCCGAGTTCGGGTCCAGCGACGTCAGCCTGTTCTGGCTGCTGTACACCGTCAACCGCGCCTACCCGGGCCTTGCACACCTGCTGCAACACCCGCGGCTGCACCCGGAGCAGCTCTACCGCTTCCTCGCCGAGCTGGCCGGCAGCTTGTTGACCTTCTCGCTGAATGCACGGCTGGACGACATTCCGGCTTACGACCACCAGGACCCCGCCGCCTCGATGATGAAGCTCGACCGGCTGTTGCGCGAGTTGCTCAACAGTGTCGTGCCCAACCAGTACATCCCGATTCCGCTGGACCAGACACGCCCCTCGTACTATGTCGGCCGCCTCAACGACCCACGCCTGGTCGATGCCGACTTCTACATCTCGGTACACGCCGACATGCCCGGCGCCCAGGTGCTGGAACTGGTACCACGGGCGTTCAAGGTTGGTTCGCCGGAAGACATTGAAGTGGTGGTCAACACGGCGATGCCCGGTGCCACGCTCAACCACTGCGTTCGCACGCCCAATGCCATCCCGGTGCGCCTGGACAACCAGTACTTCGCGATCGAACCGCATGGGCGTGTGTATGAACGCATGATGGGCGCCAATGCCATCGCCTTCTATGTACCCAGTGCCTTCAAGAACCTCAAGCTCGAACTGATGGCGGTGCTCAAATGACTGTTGCCGTAATGCCAGGCGGCGCGACCGCCGTCGAACAAACCACAACCCTCAAGGACCTGGTCAAGGACTTCCTGACCATGGCCCTGATGATCCGCCGTGGCAACAAGGTCGTCGACGTCAAGCGCCTGCGCGCCAGTGTCGACGAATTCTTCCCGGCCCTGGAACGCGATGCACGCCGTGCCAACTACAGCGTCGAGCAGGTCAAGGATGCCCAGTACGCGCTGTGCGCCTTCCTCGACGAAAGCGTACTGAACGCCGGCCCCAGCGAAATTCGCAACCAGATCGAAATCAACCCGCTGCAGTTTCAGTACTTCGGCGTGCACCTGGCCGGCCAGGGCTTCTTCGACAAGCTTGACAGCCTGCGCACCGACGTCAAGCGCAACCTCGACGTGCTCGAGGTTTACCACCTGTGCCTGGCGCTGGGCTTTGAAGGCAAGTACAGCCTGGAGCAGAAAGACCAACTGCGTTACATCGCCAACACCCTCGGCCAGGACATCGCCCGCCACCGTGCGCCACGCAAGGCGCTCGCCCCACAGTGGGCACTGCCCGACCAGGTGTCGCAGATGCTGCGCTACGAGGTACCGCTGTGGCTGTACATGGTGCTCATCGTGCTGGTGTGCGGGGCGGTCTTCCTGACCCTGGACTGGTTGCTGGGCAAGGAAGTCGCCGCGCTGGCGGAACAGGTCCGACAGCTGTTCGGCGTTTAACTTGGGTACGGTCAGGAAGACATGAAAGCACTACTGCGTTGGTTGAAAAATTTCTGGGTTGCCTTGGCACTGCTCTGGGCAATTGGCCTGCTGGCCTGCTGGTTCGCACTGCCGCGCTGGCAGGTTTCGCAAGAGCACATCTACGTCGCAATGACGCTGTTCAGCGCCGTGTGCCTGCTGCTGGTGGTGCTGCGCCAATACCGCCGTATCCGCGCCGAGCAGAACATCGAAAGCCTGGTTCAGCTGGAGGTCGACCGCTCACTGGGTAGCGAAGGCGAGTTCCGCGACCAGCATGTGCTGCGCGAGCGCCTCAAGCACGCGATTGCCATGCTGCGTTCGGCGCGCTCGGCGGGCGGCGGCGGCGCCTCGGCACTGTCCGACCTGCCTTGGTACCTGGTGATCGGCATGTCGGCGTCGGGCAAGACCTCGCTGCTGACCCGCTCGGGGCTGTCCGCCTCGATTGCCGGTGCTCAGGCCAGCGGCTTCGACAGCGGTACCCAGCATTGCGACTGGTACTTCAGCCCCGAAGCGGTGCTGATCGACACCGCCGGCCGCTACCTGCGTGACGACGCGTCGGCCAGCGAATTTGCATCGTTCCTTAAATTGCTGCGCAAACAGCGCAGCAAGCCTGCCGTCAACGGCCTGGTACTGGTGGTCAGTCTGCCGGAGATCATCTGCGCAACGGTCGCCGAGCGCGAAGCCATCGCCGCGCGTCTGGTCAGCCGTATCGACGAATACAGCGAATGCCTGGGCGTCAACCCACCGCTGTACCTGATGCTCAGCAAGACCGACCTGCTGCCGGGCTTCAACCAGGCCTTCGAAGGCCTGGACAACCACCAGCGTCAACAACCGCTGGGCATGACCTTCCCGCTGGCCGATGTGCGCAGCAAGGGTCTGCGTGCGGTGGTCGAAGAGCGATTCGGCCAGTTGCTGGGCAGTGTGCGTGAGCATGTGGACGGCCAGCTGATTGGTGCCGGCAACACCGCCAACGTCGAACTGCTGCAGTTCCCCAACTATTTCGCCGAGCTTTCCACGGTGCTGGGCGGTTTCCTCGAGCAGTTCGAACGCACCGCCGATGGCCGCACGCCGCCCATCGTGCGTGGTGTGTATTTCACCAGTGCCTTGCAAACCGATGAACAGTTGCCGCCTGTCTATGAAGATGCACTGGGCGCGCATTATGCGCTGCAAGCCGCCGAACGCCCGGCATCCGGCAAGCCTGCGAGCAAGGTCGGCGACAAGAGCTACTTCATCACCGGGACCTTCCGTAACGTGGTGTTCCCCGACCGTAACCTGAGCCTCTACTACTCGCGCCAAGGCCGTACCCGTGCCCTCACGCCGGCCCTCGCCGGGGCCGCGGCGCTCGCCGGTGTCGCCCTGCTGGCGTGGGAAGGGATCTCGTTCCATAACAACCGCGAAGTGCTGGCCGGCATTGCCGGCGAGCTGAATGCGCTGGAGCAGGCGCCCGATCAGGCCGAACGCCTGGCATCCGGGCAGGCCATGGAACAGCTGCGCCGTTACCTCGGCGAGTTCGAAGGTTATGACAGCGACGGTGTGCCGCTGGCCCTGGGCGCCGGGCTGTACAGCGGCGCCGACCTGCTCGGCCCGCTGCGCCAGGCTTACCTGCAACAGCTGCGCACCCAGGCCCTGGAGCCGATTGGCAAGCAACTGCAAGTGCAACTGCGCGCACTCAATCAGTTCGCCGAAACCGTTGACCGCAGCCCATTGGCCGAGGCCGGCAAAAGCCGCACGGCAAAGGTCAGCCCACCGGCTACACCCGGCAAAAATGTCAAAGTGTTCAAAGCGCCGGCCGACGCCACGCTGGTCACCAGCGTCCCCGGCAATGGTCGCCAGGCAATCGGCCAGCTGCAGTCCGCAGCCAACCAGGCCGGCCAGGAAGGCCGCCGTCGCGCACTCGATGCGCTGCAGGACAAGGCGCGTTCGGTATCAAGCGCTGACTCGTCCGAGGACACCGCGTTGACGGCCGGGCTTTCGCTGTCCGAGGACAGCCTTGGGCGCCTCAGCGAACAGCAGATCGCATCGGTGATCGAAGCCTACAGCGCACTCAAGCTGTACCTGATCCTGACCCACCCGCAAGCGCACCCGGATGCTGACTTTGTCGCCACTGAACTGCCACGCGCCTGGGCCGAGGCGGCGCAAGCGCAAGGGCTCGACATCAGCCCTGAGCTGATCGCCGCCAACAGCGCCATGTATGTGCGCTACTTGCAGCAAGGCACCGCACCGGCACTGCGCCGCAATGAGCAACTGGTCACCGATGCGCGCCAAAGCCTGCGCTCGTTCATGATTGCCAGCTCCCTGGTCGACCGCGAATACCTGCGCCTGCAACTGGAGTCCGGCCGCCAGTATCCGGCGCTGAACCTCGCCGACATGGTCCCGGCCACCAGCCGTAACCAGCTGTTCTCGGCCGAGTCGGTACCCGCCTTCTATACCCGCCAGGGCTGGGAACAGTTCGTCCAGCCCGAGCTGATCAAACTGCTGTCGGGTGAGCTGCGCAATGACAGCGACTGGGTGCTCGATGGCGAAGGCGGCAATGGCCTGGTGCAGAAGGCCAACTTCATGCGTGAGTTGCTGGCCCGCTACAAGGCCGACTACGCCGAAGCCTGGTTCACCCTGCTGCAGGGTGTCGGTATCCGTCACTTCACCGACATGGCCAACGCCAGCGAACGCCTGACGGTGCTCAGCGATGTGCAGAATTCGCCGGTGAAGAGCCTGCTCGCCGCCGTCAATCACAACACCGACTGGGACCTGCCCAAACAGGCGTCCGCCTCCCCGGCCAATGCCGTCGAGGACAGTTTCTGGAGCAGCATCAAGGGCGTGTTCGCCAACCAGGGCGTGCCAGGCGAGGCCATCGTCGCCAAGCTGCCACGCGTTGACGACGGTAGCCTGGCCAAGCGTTTCGAGCCGGTCTCGCGCCTGTTCGCCGCGCAAAACGCCGAAGGCGCCGATAGCACCGTGATGGACCGCTACCTCGCTGCCCTGCGCAAACTCAAGGTGCGCCTGAGCAACATCCAGCGCTCGCAGGATGTGGGCAAGAACAGCAAGCTGCTGATCAGCGAAACCCTCGAGGGCCAGCCGTCTGAAGTGACCCTGGTGCGCAACTACATCGAAACCAGTGTCGACACCAGTGCGGGCAGCCTGTCCGGCTCGTTGCTGCGCCTGTTCAACTCGCCTTTGCAATACACCTGGGAAACCCTGCGCGACCCGGCCGGGCAGCAGATCGCCAAAGCCTGGGCGCAAGACATCGCCCGCCCGTGGCAACAGGTCATGGCGCACCGTTACCCGATCGTCGCCAGCAGCAACAACGAAGCCTCGGTCAAGGACCTGCAGCGCTTCGTCGACCCCGAAAGCGGCTTGCTGCCGGCCTTCAAACGCAACGAAATCGGCAATCTGGCCGGTGGTGAAGGCCTGGGCATGAGCACCGGCAACAGCAGCGCCCCGCTGGTCAACACAAAGATGGTCGACAGCATCGACAAGGCCAGCTCCGTGGGCCAGGTGATCGCCAGCCTGTCGGACCGCGAGAACGGCTTCGAGATCATGCTGGAGCCGTCGGCCCGCTACACCGACATCATCTTCACCCTCGACGGCCAGGAGCAGCACTACCGCAACGGCCGCACCAGCTGGAACCGCTTCGCCTGGCCAGGCAGCAACAACGCACCGGGAGCCCGCCTGGACGTGGTCACCCTGGAAGGCCAGCGTATTACCGTGTTCGATTACCCAGGCCGCTGGGGCCTGCTGAAAATGAATGACAGCGCCCGGGTCAGCGACCTCGATACCATTCAGCAGCGCTTCACCTGGCAGTCGGTGGCGGGCCCGGTCAGCCTGGTGGTGCGTAACTATGGCGGCGTGAAGATGACCGACCTGGCCCAGGTCAAGGCACTGAGCGTGCTCAACGACAGTGCGCGGGTGAACTGATGATTGGGTGTTTCGGCAAAGTCCCGGCCAGCGCCGACTTCGTCAGCCTCAACGGCGCCCTGCCCGAGGTGTGCGAGTTCGACCAGTGGCTGCAGAACGGCCTGGGCCGCATGCAGTCGCACGCTGACTGGCGCGAGCGCTTCGACGCGTTGCCGGTGTGCTTTTTCTGCTACCGCAGCCGCAGTGGCCAATGGCTGCTCGGCGGCTTCATCAGTTCGCGCGATACCAGTGGCCGGCGCTACCCGTTCATGGTGTTCCAGAGCATCCGGGTCGAGCACGACGCGCACTTCGTCAGCCCGCATATTCTCTGCGAGCTGTTCGCCGGGCAGATCAAACCGTTACTGATGCAGGCAGCGCAAGGCACCGATACGGGCGAATTGTTCGCCCGTATCAAGGCCATGCGCGGCTGGACCGCACAAGACCTCGACCTTTATCGACGCGTGCACGAGAAGTTCCTGGGTGACTTCAACCTGCGCGACGTAGCCCGGCCGCTGCGCCACAGCTACCCGGAATTCGATACTCAGGCCGGCATGGCCAACCTATACCGCTTGCGCGCCACCCTGCGGCAACAGCAACCGGCTGCGATCAGCCTGCCGCTGCCTGCGCAAAGTGGACTAAAACGGCCCATGGCGGACCTTTGGTGCACCTTGCTCTCACGCCTGCGCGGAACGGGCGGCATGCCAGACGTCAGCGTGCTGGTGGACAACTTCATGCGCCCCGGCCTGCTGTGCTTCGTGTCGCGTGGCAGTGACGAGATTTACCGCGTGCTGACCGGCGTTGCAGGCAGCGCCGAGCGCTACAACCTGCTGGACCCTTTGCCGCAAGCAGCGGCAGGTGGCGCATTGACGCTGCCCGCCGATGACCTGGCCCTGAATGATTTCATTGAGCGCTTTGCCAGTGCTCGGGACGAACAGTATTGATGAACAGGCTCAAGTACTACTTCTTCAAATACCAGCCGTACGTACTCGGCATGGTGTTTTTCCTGGCGATTTTCCTGGTCTGGATGGCTGGTATGGCGCTGGGCTTCGCCTCGCTCTACAGCCTGCTTGCCGGCATCGGGTTGTTCGTGCTGCTGTCTGCCGCCTATGTGTTGCTGATGTACCGGGGCGTGTCCCAACATCACGACCTCGAAGCGTTGCTGCGTGATGACGCCGACCAGGCAGTGCTCAATGCCAACCCACAGGACCGTGAAGAAGTCAGCCTGCTGCGCGAACGGCTACTGCAGAGCATCGAGCGCCTGCAAGGCAGCGGTAAATCGGGAGCGAACAAAGACGCCCTGTATGCCCTGCCCTGGTACCTGGTGATCGGTCAGCCGGCCTCGGGCAAGAGCACCATGCTCTACCAGTCCGGGCTCACCTTCCCCTACGCCGACCGCGAAGGTGCACGGGTGGCGGGCTTGGGCGGCACGCGCAACTGCGACTGGTTCTTCAGCTCTGAAGCGGTCCTGCTCGACACCGCTGGCCGCTACATGGACAACCAGGAAGAAGCCGGCAAATGGCGAGCCTTCCTCGGCCTGCTACGCCAACACCGTCAACGCCGCCCGCTCAATGGCCTGATCGTGGCGGTCAGCATCGAAGATATCCTGCACGCTGGAGCCGAGGGGCGCGAGCGCCTGGCCAAGCGCCTGCGCGAGCGCATCCAGGAAGCGCATGAACTGCTGGAGCTGCGCCTGCCGATCTACCTGGTGTTCACCAAGTGCGACCTGCTGCCTGGCTTCACCCATTTCCATCGCCAGCTGGACCAAGCTGCACGCGATGAGGTGATGGGCAAGACCTTCGCCCACGAAGGCTTCGAACAGTCCGACTGGGGCACGCGCTTTGCCACGGCCTTGAACGAGCTGGTCGAGCACTGGCAGGCACTGGCCGACCAGCAAGTCCTGCAGCAAGACATCCAGTTGACCCGCCAAGACCCGGCCGCCTACCGCCTGCCGCTGGAACTGGCTGCGTTGAAACCGCTACTTGGCAGCTTCGTCGCCGACCTGCTGCGTGCCAACCCTTACCAGAGCGCCGAACTGCTGCGCGGGTTCTACTTCACCAGCGCACTGGACGCCGATGAGCCCGCCCAGGGCGCGTACGCCGGCCGGGTGCGCGAGCGCTTTGCCCTGTCCGCGCCAGGCAATGCCGCCGCTGCCCACAGCCAGGCCGCGCCACTGTTCATCGCCAGCCTGTTCCGCAAGGTGATCATCCCCGATCAGCACCTGGTGGCGCTGTACACCAGCAACCACCGCGAAACCCGGCGCAAGGCGACTTGGGTGGGCGTCGCCGGTCTGGCTGGGCTGCTGCTGTGCCTGGCCTGGGGCTGGTCGTACAGCAACAACAAAAGTGCCATCCAGGCCGTGGCCGCCAACTTGACCGCCGCGCAACGACAGGACGCTGCCGCCAGCCAGCAGTACACCGACTGGCATACGCTGGACCAGCTGCGCCACACCGCTGCCGAGCTGTACGCCCGTCACCACAGCGAGGGTGTGCCCTTGGCAATGCGCATGGGCCTTTACACCGGTCACGACGTCGAACCGTTCGTGCGCAAGGCCTATTTCGCTCAGCTGGAAAAGGTAATGCTCAAACCCACCGCCGACAACCTGACCCGCTCGCTTTACCTGCTCCCCAGTATCAAGGTCTACCAGCGCAACGCTTCACGCCTGGAAGCAGTGAACGGCATCGACAGCGTCGAACCCCGCGCCCTGCCGGTGGACAACCGTGCCCAGTCGGTAGCGACCTTTGGCCAGACCACGCTGGACACCTACCTGATGCTGTCCAAGGCACAGGCCGAGCAAGCCCAGCCTGCCGTGCTCAAGACGCGCATTCCCGATTACTGGTACCCGGCAATCTACAAGCAGGTGCCACGCGCTGCCGGCCAGTCCGCACAAGCGTTGGGCGAGACCGACGACTATCAGTTCGCCGGTCGCCAGATCGCCTTCTACGCCGACCAGATCCGCGAACCGGACGCGCCGCGCATCCTCAACAATGCGTTTCTGATTTCCAGCTCGCGCAATTACATCAACAGCCTGCTGTCGCGCTCGCTGCGCGCCATCGAGACCATCACCCTGGAGTCCGACACGCTGTTCGCCTTTGGCCGCGCCGATTTCCAGAGCCTGGAGGCCGCTGGCCAACGCCAGCTCAGCAGCATTGCCAACAAACTGCTGAACACCCCGAACGTCGGCAAGATCGTCATCACCGGCCATGCCGACCAGATCGGTGACAGCCAGAGCAACCTGCAGGTTTCGCGGCAACGTGCGCAGACCATCAAGACCTACCTGGTGGGCAAAGGCCTGCCGGCAGAACTGGTCGACGCCGTGGGCGAAGGCAGCAACAAACCTTTGGTGCGCTGCAACATGCAAGCGCCGCGCGCCGAACTGATTCAGTGCCTGGAACCCAACAGGCGCGTAGAGATCGAGGTCCGGGCACTGGATTGAAGCCCGGTCTCAACACGACGCCTGCGGACTTTCGCAGGGGTCAAACTCAGGGCAGGTCCACTGTTGGATCAAGGAAGCCCTTTACACCTATGGAGAAACGTAAAAATGGCATTTGACGCATTCATCAAGATCGACGGCATCCCAGGCGAAGCGCTGGATGACAAGCACAAGGACTGGATCGAAGTGCTGGGCTACCAGTACGGCGCTACCCAGGCCACCTCGGCGACTGCCAGCTCTTCCGGCGGTGCCTCGTCCGAGCGTGTCAATCTGAGCGACTTCACCATCCGCAAGTACGTCGACAAGGCCTCTGCCAAGGCTTTCGAAGCCTGCTGCAAAGGCCAGCACATCAAGGAAGTGGTGCTGAACGTGAACCGTGCCGGTGGTGACAAGGTGACCTACCTGACCATCACCCTGGAAGAAGTGGTGATCTCCTCGATCAACTTCCTCGGCAACCTGCCGCTGGATGGCGAAGCCAAGTCCGAAAGCGACCTGCCGATGGAAGAGATCAAGTTCAACTTCTCGCGCATCAAGACCACCTACACCCAGCAGAAGCGCTCCGATGGCGCTGGCGGCGGCAAGGTCACCGGCGGCTGGGACCGTTCGCTGAACAAGGTGTACGCCTGAGTCTGACCTGAGCGGCCGCCTGTAAGGGGCTGCTCGATCGAGGGTCCCGTGCCGTCACGGCACGGTGACCTTCCTTTTACCTTTGCCACAGAGCCGTCCATGTCCGACATTCTTGACGACCTTTCATTGTCTGCCTTGCGCGCCCCGATCGATGGCGGTGCCGGCGAGGACCTGAGCTTTTCCAGCCTGTTCGATCAGATCAAGGAAGCTCGCCGTGCCGACGCCGACTACCTGACCCAGGGCGACTGGCAAACCGACCTCAAGCAGGCCGACTGGGAGCAGGTGATCCAACTGGCTGCGGCCGGCCTCACCGAGCAGAGCAAGGACCTGATGCTGGTAGCCTGGTTGAGCGAAGGCCTGGCCAACAGGAAGCATTTTCCTGGCATCCGTTTTTCCCTGGCAGTGGCCCAAGCCCTGCTGGAAGATTTCTGGGAGACGCTGTACCCCGCCCTCGACGAGGGCGTGGAGGAACGCGCCACCCGCCTGGCGTGGCTGACCACCACGTTGACCCAGGTGGTCCGCACCCTGCCGATCACCCAAGGGCAGCATTACAGCCTGCACAAATACGAAGAGTCGCGGCAGGTCGAGAACCTGGCCCGGCTGAACCCCTCGGCGATGCACCAGGCACTGGAAGAAGGCAAGATCAACGCCGAACTGTTCCAGCGTTCGGTGGTGCTCACCGATACCGAACACCTGCATCAGCGCCATGCGCAGATCAGTGACTGCCTGGCCGCCTGCCACCAATTGCAGGCCACCGCCAATGCGGTCTTCGAGCACGACGCTCCCAGCTTCCTGGCGCTCGACGATGTGCTCGTCAACGCCCGCCAGCTGGTCGAGCGCTTGCTCAAGGAGCGCGGCGTGGAACTGGCCGCAGCACCTGTCGTCGACGAACCCGTGCGCGAGCAAAGCGTCGCTGTCCCTGCTGCCGAGCCTGTCGTTGAACGCCGCACTGCCGATGCGCCATTGCGCACGGTGCCGCTGAACCGTGAAGAAGCCTTCACCCTGCTTCAGGGGGTAGCCCAGTACTTCAAGCAGACCGAGCCCCACAGCCCGGTGCCCTACCTGGTCGAGCGGGCGATCAAGTGGGGCAACATGCCGCTGGAATCCTGGCTTGATGATGTGATCAAGGACAGCGGCGTGGTTGATAACATTCGCGATGTGCTCGGCACCTTGCAACCTCGTGACTGATTCGTGGTCCTAGCCGCCAGAAAAGGAGTTTCGACATGCGCCCCCTCATTCTCTTGAACGACCCCACCGACCGCGGCGGCATGGTCGTGCAAGGCTCATCGTCCACCTTGGTCAATGGCCGCGCCGTGGCGCGTCTCGGTGACAAGGTGATGTGCCTGCACGGTGCCTGCGTGATCGCCAGCGGCGACACCACCACCTTGGTCGACGGCATGCCGGTGGCCCGCCATGGCGACAAGACCGCCTGCGGCTCCAGCCTGATCGCGACCAACAGCGACACCGGAATACTTTAAGGACTGCCAGCATGTTGAAACCCTTTGCCCAGGGCCATCGTTCATTGTGGGACGTGATCGGAGAACGCCGCGAGCAGGAGCAGCGCCTGGCGCCGCCACCGCGCCCGCTGGCGCACTACGACACTGCGCGCATCGGGCTCGCCGATGCCTGGCTGTGGCTGCCCAACCTGAGCCCGGCCGAAGCCAAGGCAGGCAAGGCGCTGGGCAAGGTTGACGCCGACTTCGAGCACGACCCGCGGCTAGTCAGCCCGGCGGGCCATCGGCGCAATGTGCGGCGCATCCGCGCGGGTTCCCATCGCGCTGAAATCAGGGCGTTGCCGAGGGCGCTGCAATTGCTGCAGGGCATGCTCGAACAGTGGCACGAGTTCGCCGCCGAACTGGACTGGGATCAGCTTCAGGTCGTGCTGTTCGCCCCCTCCGACATCGCACCCGACCCTTGGCTCGATGCAGCGCTTGAGGTGTGGCCATTCGATTACCTGCCAGGGCATGGCTTTATCGCCCCTGAACAAACGTTCGCCACTTGGTTGCCTTGGGCGCTGCAGAACGACCTGGAAGTACCCAACCTGTTGTGCATCGGCATCGACTCCTGGGCGACCGTCGACAGGGCTGGCAGCCTGAGCGGCGAGCGCATGGCCGGTGAGGCAATTGCCGTGCTCAATCTGCAACGCACCGATCTCGCCAACGCCGATGTCAACTCCCGTTGGCAACTTTCCCCCGCCGTATCCCACGACCATGAGCACCGTGCCTTGCAGTCGCGTAAAAGCATGGGTGTCCTCGAACAGTTGGCCGAGGCGCTGTGTGGGCGAGGTGGTGTGGCAATCACCGACGTGAAGGCCGTAGTTACCGACGGCCACCTCGATGGAAACCGCCTTGAGCACCTGTACCAGTTCCTGAATACCTGCATGCCCGACTGCGATATGCAGCAGCATGTCATCGGGCATGCGCTGCTGGCGGGAGACTATGGATGCGGGATAAGCGACATGAGTGCGCTGGCCTTGGCACTGCAAGCGGCTAACGCGGTGGATGGTTCGGTACTGGTATTCGACAGGCGAGAGACGACGCAGACGCAAGGGTGGTTGCTAGGTGCGGTTGCTCAGGCTGAACCACTCATGACCGACAAGACCTCGGAATAATCCACTCTTCAGGAGATCCCACGTCATGGACCTGACCTTCGGCACCCCGCTCTCGCAAAGCGGCCGCCTGCTCAAGCTGACCACCCCGTTGGGTGCCGATCAGCTGCAGGCCCTGCGCGCCCACGGCGTCGAGCGCATCGGCCGCACCCCGCGCTATACCCTCGACGTGCTGGTGCAGGACACCGAGTACGACCCGGAGAAACTCATCGGCCAGCCCGTCAGCCTCGCCCTGCTCTGCGACGACGGCAGCCAGACCCCGCGCCACGGCCTGGTCGAGAGCGTACGTTACCTCGGCAGCGACGGCGGCCTGCATGACTGGCAGCTGGTGTTCGCACCGTGGTTCAGCCTGCTCGAATACCGCAGCGACTGCCGCATCTGGCAAGACAAGAACCTGCCGGCGATCCTCGAGTCCGTGTTCGCCCACTACGAGCAGGCCAAAGGCAACTACCGCCTCGACCTACGCCGCGAATACGCGCCACTTTCCTACGTCACCCAGTTCAACGAAACCGACGCCAATTTCGTCCAGCGCTGGTGCGAGCTCGAAGGCCTGTTCTGGTACGTCGAGCACAAATCCGACAGCCACTGCATCGTCTTCACCGACAGCGTCGATACGCTGCCCGCCCTCGCCCCACAGCAAGTGCCGTTCCACACCCAGAGCGTCACCGAAAAACAGGACGGCATCACCCAGTGGCGCACCGGCTCGCAGCTGCTCAGCGGCAAGCTCAACTGGCGCAGCGTCGATTACCTGGCCCACAGCCAGCCACGCGAGAGTGTGATGCCGGCGCTTGAGGCCGCCTCTGCCCCCGCCGCCCTGGAGCGTTACGAATACCAGGGCCAGTACAACTGGCAGAAACAGGAGCGCGGCGACTGGCTCAGCCGCGTGCAGATCGAGCAGCGCGAATCCCAGGCCCGCCGCGTGCACGGCCAGGGTGGCGTCCGTCAACTGCAAGCCGGCCGCTGGTTCGAATTGACCCAACACCCGTTGTACGAACGCAAAGCCGCCGAAGCCCGGCAGTTCCTGCTGATCGAGGTGCAGTTCTTTGCCGAAAGCAACCTACCGATGGCCCAGCAACGCCGTGATCCAGTCGGCAGCCTAGCGCCCTTGTTCAAGACCGTGCGCCCGGCGCCGGACGATTCGCTGCTCGGCTCAGCCCTGAGCGAAGCGTCCTACGGCTTTTTCCTCAGCACCTTTGAAGGCCAGTTGCACAGCGCGCCGTACCGCAGCCCGTTCGAGCACGCCAAGCCCACTTGCCCAGGTCCGCAAACCGCCGTGGTGGTTACCCCGAGCGGCCACGAGGTGTTCACCGACAGCCTCAACCGCGTCTGCGTGCGTTTCCACTGGGATCGCCTGAGCCAGGAAGGCGAACTCTCTTCCTGCTGGCTGCGCATGCTGCAACCAAGCAGCGGCCCGGACTGGGGCAGCGTGCACGTGCCGCGGGCCGGCGAAGAAGTGGTGGTCACCTTCCTCGACAACGACATCGACCGCCCACTGGTCATGGGCCAGGTATACGGCGGCCACAAACCCGCCTGGCACTCCAGCGGCCTGATGAGCGGCTACAAGAGCAAGGAAGTCGGCGGCGGCGGCTTCAACCAGTGGGTGATGGACGACTCCACCGGCCAAGTACGCACGCAACTGCACAGCAGCCACGGCCACACCCAACTCAACCTCGGCTACCTGATCGACCAGCGCGGCAACAACCGCGGCGGCCTGCGCGGTACCGGCTTCGAACTGCGCACCGACGCCTACGGCGCCCTGCGCGCCCAGCAAGGTCTGTACCTGAGCACCTGGAAACGTAGCAACGCCCAAGGCGCCCAGCTCGACGTCAGCGAAGCCCAGCAGCAGTTGCAGAACAGTGAGCAGCGGCTCAAGACCCTCTCCGATACGGCCAAGCAGCACAACGCCGAAGCTTTGCAGGCCGGCCTGGACAGCCTGACCCAACTCAACGCTGATGCCGACGTCACTTATGGCAATGACAACAGCAGCCCGAGCCAAGGCCCGAGCGAACAGCAACGCAACGGCGGCGACACCGCCTGGGCGATTCGCAACGGTGGTCGCGGCAAAACCCCGGGCTATCAGAAGCCCCTGCTGATCGCCTCCTCCCCGGCCGACATCGCCACCGCGACGCCGCAGAACACCCACCTGCACAGTGGCAAGCACTTGACCGTGAGCACCGGCGAGGACGTCAGCATCGCCAGCGGCAAGTCGCTGCTGGCCAGCGTGGTGCAGAGCATCAGCCTGTTTGCGCAAAACGCCGGAGCCAAGTTGTTTGCGGCCAAGGGCAAGGTCGAACTGGAGGCGCAAAGCGATGCCATGGAATTGACTGCGCTGCAGAACCTGAAGCTGACGTCGTTAGAACAGTTGATCGAAATGTCCGCGCAGAAAGAGATTCTGCTCACCAGCGGCGGCGCCTATATCCGCATCAAGGGCAGCAACATCGAAGTGCATGCGCCGGGGACTATTGACATCAAGGGCGCTAAAAAGACGCTGGATGGGCCGGCCAGCATGGAGCATTCGTTCAAAGAGCTACCCACCGGAACTGAATCGGGCATGTACGACGAGCAGAACAGGCTGATGACCAGCTTCGGTGTTCCGCTGGAAAATGTTGCAGTAGAAGTCAATATCCCTGGCGAAGGGAAGAAGATTTATTTCACCGATCAGGATGGCAACACCCCACGCTTTTTCAGCAATAAGGCCAGCGCTGCGCAGGTAAAGCTGGTAGCTGATGAACTCGTGGTTCCGGTGAACGCCGACAAATACTTGCCGAGAAATAAATCATGAAAGAAAATTTCACATTAAACAATATTACTTGCTCTGTAAATGACTTGAATCCAGGATGCAAGCAGGTTTGGTCCCTTGGGCAACAAGAGGCAATACGTAGGCTATCAATCAAAACCCGCGTTGAATTCAAACAGCCACCGCGCTATGAACTCGTTGAAAATTTCAGCGCTCGAGCAGAACGTATTGCAGGCAACTACGCCAAGATCTATCTTGAGCTTGAATGCAATGGTAAACCTGAAAAAAAAGGCCGATTTTATTGGACTGGACTAGCTGCATTTGCTAGCAAACAAGTCATGTGCGCACTGGACTATGCGACCGACAGCAATCTGCGTTACTTGGCAGCTCCTATTCTGCTCCTAAATAAAACGAAAGACTATTTGGGCAAGGGTAATTTCTGGCTGTTCCAAGACATTTTCGTCTGGCACTGGTTCTACATCAACCATCCTGAACAATTCAAAGCTTGCGTTGGCAGCCGAAATTGGAACGATTTCAGTGAGGGCTTTCAATCAACGGCCAAAAGTCTCCCTTGGGTTGATTCTGCTCCGTCAGAAGCCAGAAATTTTGAAACCAATGAATATGTGGAGCGTGGTTTCGAACTCGTTTCTAAAACTGAGAAAGTTGGCGTTGGAAAAACCAGGGAACGTTATCAATATGAGTCCTTGATGGCGATTGCCAACCATGAACAACGCAAGATATTGCAACCTTTGATCTACGACAGCTGGGTATTTCAGAGATTACTTGATTCGCAAGCTCTAATGGAGGGCCATATCGGAATTCCTCGCCGACTTGCAGCCATGAGCACCATGTGCGAAACGGGCAGCCCTGACTACGACATTGTCATGACCAAAGGTAAATTACACAACGAAAATGAGAGAATGGATTTTATCAGCCAAATTGCAGATAGATACCATCAGTTGATGCTATCAGAACCAGAATACATGGAAAACAGCATTGAAACCATTTCGACCTGGAGCGAACATGTTTAAATCGCTCTTGATTGTTTTACTCCTCACTCTAGCGGCTTGCGGAGACTCAGGCATGATCACTAATAAGCCTAGCATTACCTTTGAAGTCAACACTCCGGTCACTAATGCATTTTCTGCATCATCGGTAGACTTCCAGAAAGACTGCATGCTTCGCCTGTGTATGTATGAGTTTTCACTTGCATTCAGCGAACCTCTCCGCGCCAACTTAGAAGTACTATCAACCACTGGCGCCCTTAAGTTTAATGACGTCATCAGAACAACACTCATAACATTTAACGGGGATAACATCGATAAAGCCAATGTCACGCTGGGCGGGGTGCAGCCAAACTCGCAGCATTCTGAAGCAATACGCTACTTCTATCAGCAGACGGAAAAACTTTTGGCCGAAGGTTGGGTTCGGTATATCTTCCCAAATGAAGCAAGGTTGTCCGGCGCTGTCGCGAAAGAATTCGAAGATCCCGAAAGTATACTTAATCATCCTGTGAGCACAGGGCCTTGGGCTGACCCAAACCTACGACTGAACCGAAATCAATGGTTGGCGTTACCAATATTCAGCAGTTGGTATTTCTACAAAGATGGGGTCTACCTACTGCTCCGCGTACAACGGGAAAATAGCGCTAAATCACCAAACGAAACGGGCTCTTATTTGTTCACTTTCACTTTTGAGTCGGAAGCGGAGTTTTATAAAGGGTTCGTGGAAAACAAACTCCGGGAGGATTGGAAACAGCTCCTCCCCGCCGAACTCAAACGCATGGCCCAGGAACGCGCCCAAACCGAAGCACGCCTGAAAAAAATGGGCATCGCCATCGATGAGGATTACCAGGACCCGCCAATCAAGGCCCTGGAATAACCCACTTTCAGCTCACACTCAGGAGACTTCTGTCATGGACCTGACCTTCGGCACCCCGCTCTCGCAAAGCGGCCGCCTGCTCAAGCTGACCACCCCGTTGGGTGCCGATCAGCTGCAGGCCCTGCGCGCCCACGGCGTCGAGCGCATCGGCCGCACCCCGCGCTATACCCTCGACGTGCTGGTGCAGGACACCGAGTACGACCCGGAGAAACTCATCGGCCAGCCCGTCAGCCTCGCCCTGCTCTGCGACGACGGCAGCCAGACCCCGCGCCACGGCCTGGTCGAGAGCGTACGTTACCTCGGCAGCGACGGCGGCCTGCATGACTGGCAGCTGGTGTTCGCGCCGTGGTTCAGCCTGCTCGAATACCGCAGCGACTGTCGCATCTGGCAGGACAAGAACCTGCCGGCGATCTTGGAGTCCGTGTTCGCCCACTATGAACAGGCCAAGGGTAACTACCGCCTCGACCTGCGCCGCGAATACGCACCGCTGTCCTACGTCACCCAGTTCAACGAAACCGACGCCAATTTCGTGCAGCGCTGGTGCGAGCTCGAAGGCCTGTTCTGGTACGTCGAGCACACAGCCGACAGCCACTGCATCGTCTTCACCGACAGCGTCGACACCCTGCCCGCCCTCGCCCCGCAGCAAGTGCCGTTCCACACCCAGAGCGTCACCGAAAAACAGGACGGCATCACCCAGTGGCGCACCGGCTCGCAGCTGCTCAGCGGCAAGCTCAATTGGCGCAGCGTCGATTATCTGGCCCACAGCCAGCCACGCGAGAGCGTGATGCCGGCGCTTGAGGCCGCCTCTGCCCCTGCCGCCCTGGAGCGTTACGAATACCAGGGCCAGTACAACTGGCAGAAACAGGAGCGTGGCGATTGGCTTAGCCGTGTGCAGATCGAGCAGCGCGAATCCCAGGCCCGCCGCGTGCACGGCCAGGGCGGTGTGCGCCAGTTGCAGGCCGGCCGCTGGTTCGAGCTGACTCAGCACCCGCTGTACGAGCGCAAGGCCGCAGAGGCCCGGCAGTTCCTGCTGATCGAGGTGCAGTTCTTTGCCGAAAGCAACCTACCGATGGCCCAGCAACGCCGTGATCCAGTCGGCAGCCTGGCGCCCTTGTTCAAGACCGTGCGCCCGGCGCCGGACGATTCGTTGCTCGGCTCGGCCCTGAGCGAAGCGTCCTACGGCTTTTTCCTCAGCACCTTCGAAGGTCAGCTACACAGCGCGCCGTACCGCAGCCCGTTCGAGCACGCCAAGCCCACTTGCCCAGGTCCGCAAACCGCCGTGGTGGTTACCCCGAGCGGCCACGAGGTGTTCACCGACAGCCTCAACCGCGTCTGCGTGCGCTTCCATTGGGACCGCCTCAGCCGGGACGGCGACTTGAGTTCCTGCTGGCTGCGCATGCTGCAACCGAGCAGCGGCCCCGACTGGGGCAGCGTGCACGTGCCGCGTGCCGGTGAAGAAGTGGTGGTGACCTTCCTCGACAACGACATCGACCGCCCGCTGATCATGGGCCAGGTCTACGGCGGGCACAAACCGGCCTGGCATTCCAGTGGCCTGATGTCCGGCTACAAGAGCAAGGAAGTCGGCGGCGGCGGCTTCAACCAGTGGGTGATGGACGACTCCACCGGCCAGGTACGCACGCAGATCCACAGCAGCCACGG